>NWBJ01000107.1 GCA_002633115.1 Muribaculaceae bacterium Zag1 | reverse complement strand
GTCGATAATAGTGACCACCAACAAGCCCCCCTCGGAATGGGCCGAGACGATGCAGGATCCGGCCCTGGCTGCTGCCATATTGGACAGGCTCCTGTTCCACTGCGACGTGATAAAGCTTGAAGGGAACAGCCATAGGATGGAGCACAGAAAATCGTTCAGAAAGCTGAAGTGAAGCCCTCCCTCTGCGGGGGCTAGCCCCCGCAGAGGGAGGGCTTACTTCCCAATCTTAATGCCGATTGAATCTTACCGAAAATGACGAAACTTTATTTACCGAAAATATATGAAAATAAATTTGGAGATTACACTCAGTGACCGATTCCAGAGCGCAAGAGGCAAAGAATGAGAAAATCTCCGAGGCCTCCGTGGCCCTCCGAGAACTCCGTGTTTTATTTATTCTCATCATAGTTTAATTTCAAATTGACCACTTACTTACTTATATGGGAATTTTTTTAACCACGAAGGGACGGAGGGCCACGGAGGGGTTCCCTTTTCACGGAGGCGGCAGGGCCTTCGCGGGGAACACGGAGGCCATCCGGATACGGGCCATTGTGGGTTGCGGCCCGGATGGATACCCCGTAGGGGTTGTTTCATCTAGCATATAGGTTAACACCCGGATGGCTACCCCGTAGGGGTTGTTTCATTCTAGTGCTCAGAAGGTTAGTGAAACAACCCCTACGGGGTAGGAGGGGGAGGGGTATGCGCCCATAGCTAGATGAAACAACCCCTACGGGGTAGCCATCCGGGCCACTCGAAACCGATATCTTAACTGTAAAAACACCAAAGCCATGCAGAAAGTGCGTAGCACGGTTCTTGTCTGTTAACCCCACATGGAGTGCGTAGCACGGAATGTGGGGTCCAAGAGGAAATTCCTCGTGATTATGAGTGCGATAGCACGGCTCTCGCTATCAGAGGGTTGCTCCACGCCTGATAAGAGCCGTGCTACCGCACTCATCCCTACAGGGTAAGTTCGCCTACCCCACATTCCGTGCTACGCACTCCATGTGGGGTTAACAGACAAGGGCCGTGCTACGCACTCGCCATCCGGATACGCCAATACCCCACATTCCGTGCTACGCACTCCATGTGGGGTTAACAGACAAGGGCCGTGCTACGCACTGATAAATGCATTTTTGTTTAAATTCAAAATGACGCCCTACTTATGTTACGAGAAGTTTTTGGAACGACAAACGTTTTTAACGATTTCTCCTCTCTACCCATTTGTTTATTGGAGAAAAAATCATTACTTTTGCACCACAATCAATCAAATCCATTAAATCAATGCCATGATGAAAAAATACTTGCTCGCTGCAGCTTCGCTATTCATCGCCGCCTCGGTCAGCGCCCAAAGCGCCTCGCCCAACGGAGGCATCTCGGCCGACATGCTTTCGCGCCTCAGGGCTTCGTATCAGAACACTCCCCAAGACCGCGCCGTGCGCAATGCCATGCACAATTCCGAAATCAACGTGCTTGCCCTCAACTCTGACAATGCTCTGCCTATCGATACCCATTTCTCGCACCGCGTCGAGAGCAAAGGCATCACAAATCAGAAGAAGTCGGGTCGTTGCTGGGCTTTCACGGGTCTGAATGTGCTCAGGGCTCAAATGATGGCTCAGCACGACCTGCCCGAACTTACGCTGTCGCAAAACTATCAATTCTTCTACGACCAACTCGAGAAGAGCAACCTGTTTCTGCAGGGCGTGATCGACACAGCCTCCAAGCCTATGGATGATCAGATGGTGGACTGGCTATTCTCCAATCCCCTCAACGATGGCGGCACTTACTCGGGCATCGCCGACCTGGTGATGAAATATGGCGTAGTGCCATCGAGCGCGATGCGCGAGACCGCCCATAGCGAGAACACCTCCACCATACGCCAGCTCATCAGCCTGAAGCTGCGCGAACAGGGTCTGCGCTTGCGCGAAATGGCCTCGCAAAAAAAGAAGGCCGCTGATATACAAAAGGAAAAAGAGGCCATGCTCAGCGACATCTATCGCATGCTGGTGCTGGCTTACGGCCAACCGCCAACAGAATTTGAGTGGACGCGCTGCGATTCAAAGGGGAAACCTATCGAAACCAAGACTTACACTCCGCAATCATTCTATAAGGAATATGTGGGCGACATAGACCTCAAGAATGACTTCATCATGGTGATGAACGACCCTATGCGCCCCTATTGGAAGCTTTACGAAATCGACTTTGACCGCCATGTCTACGACGGCATCAACTGGAAATACATCAATCTGCCCATCGATGAGGTAAAGAAGCTCGCTATTGCCTCAATCAAGGACAGCACGATGATGTACTTCTCATGCGATGTGGCCAAGCAGCTCGACCGCAATCGTGGCTACATGGATCTCGATAACTATGACTATGCTTCGCTCTTTGGCGTAGACTTCGGCATGGACAAGCGCGAGCGCATTATGACTCATGCCTCCGGCTCGAGCCATGCCATGACCCTGATGGCTGTCGACCTCGATGAGAATGAGCAGCCTCGCAAATGGATGGTGGAGAATAGCTGGGGGCCCGGCGCCAATGATGGCCACTTGATTATGACTGACCGCTGGTTTGAGGAATACATGTTCCGCCTCGCTGTCAACAAGAAATACGCCTCGGCCGACGTCCTCGACGTCCTCAACCAAACCCCAACCCTCCTCCCCGCCTGGGACCCCATGTTCCTCCCCGACGAATAAAAACCAAAGCTCCCAACTAATTNNAATTAGTTGGGAGCTTTGGTTTTTACTCGTCCGGAATCCAATCTTTAGAACCCGATGTCAAATGATGAGATAGGTCAATTATTTTTTAAACATTACTTTACCCCAATTGCTTTAAAGTAAGTTTCTGCATCAGGGTATTCAGTGACTCTACCCTTTTCTATGTCTTCCATTGCTTCTTCATAAGCCGACTTTCTCTTTTTTGGTATAACAGATATAGTCACGCTATCGAATTTGGCGAGAAGCTTACGGATCAGGTTTGCATCCTTAGGATCCTTAATGGTCAGTGTCATCTGTGTCATAACGCAAGTGTTTTACTTTTATAACAAATAGGTGGTACAAAAAAGAAACAAGAGGGCTAGAAAATATCTAGCCCTCTCGGGTTGGGGAGGTGATCCGCCTGGGGCTCGAACCCAGGACCCCAACATTAAAAGTGTTGTGCTCTACCAGCTGAGCTAGCGAATCAAGAGCCATTCATTTCTGAATTGCACTGCAAAGGTACGGCTTTTTATTGAATTGACAAAATTTTTTATTGAAAAATTTAGAGAAAAGAGCTAACTTTGCACTATGGAAGAAAGAATTGACAAATGGTTGTGGGCGATGCGCGTGTTCAAGACGCGCACAATCGCCACCGAAGCATGCAAAAAGGGCCGCATCACCGTTGGGCCCGACGGAGGCGTGGAGGTCAAGCCCTCGCGCTCGATCAAGGTTGGCGACATCATCAATGTGCGCAAACCCCCGGTGACATACACGTTCCGCGTGCTGAAGCTGAGCCAGAATCGGCTCGGGGCCAAGCTCGTGCCCGATTATATGGAAAACATCACTCCCCAGTCGCAATACGACCTGCTCGAGGTGGTCAAAATCTCCGGGTTCGTCGACCGCCGCAAGGGCCTTGGCCGACCCACAAAGAAAGAAGGACGCGAATTGGAGAAATTCACATCCGACACTTATGACAACGGTTGGGATTTCGACTTCGACGACGATTTCTTGGAGGAATAGCGGCCTATGGCCGCAATATGTGCCGATGGCACAATAGCGGCTACGCGGCAATATCGGCCTATGGCCGAATACCATCCGGATGCGTATCTGGAATTTCTTGCGTTAGCTCTTCGGCCTAGGCCGATATTGCGCAAAGCGCATATTGCTATAGCATATTCGGCCATAGGCCGATATTAGTGCTGCAGGGCGCGGTAGAACTCGTCGCGGAGCGACATGTCGGTGGCAAAGGCACCGGTGTAGTCGACCGTGGTGGTAGCGGCATCCTGCTTCTCCACCCCGCGCATCTTCATGCACAGATGCTGAGCCGTGCACATCACGATTACGCCATCGGTGCTCAGCGACCGCTCTATGGCCTGGGCCACCTCGGCCGTGAGGCGCTCCTGCACTTGCAGGCGCCGTGCGTAGACATTCACTATGCGGGCCAGCTTGCTCAGGCCCACCATCTGCCCCTTGGGCAAATAGCCGATCGATACCTTGCCGAAAAATGGCAATATGTGATGCTCGCACATCGAGTAGAACTCGATATCCTTTACCACCACCATCCGTGAGCCGGCATACTCAAAGATAGCCTGCTTGATCACCTGGTCGGCATCCTCGCGGTAACCTTGGGTGAGGTAATACAGAGCCTTGGCGCTGCGCACAGGGGTCTTGACCAATCCCTCGCGGGTCGGGTCTTCGCCAAGCAGGCGTATGATCGCCTCGATGTGCTCGGCCAATTGCTCAATGGTCTTGTCTTTGTCCATTTAAGATATAGGTGTAATGCTCACTCAGCAGCGACATTTACGCGCTCGCGCACCAGTCTGAAATCATCGGCCATAGTCGGAAACATTGCCTTGAGTTCCCGCATGGCTGCATCCGCCTCGCTCTGGGTGCGGAAATCCCCCACCCTGACTCGCCAATACGGTGAGTCAAAAGTCATATAGGCTCGATATTCAGTCTGCTGCTCAATCAGACGCTTGCGATGCTCAGCGTTGGCCTTGGCTGTGCGCATATTGTTGTCTGAGAATACTTGCACGCGATATCCCGTGTGCTTGGCGGTAGCGCTCTCCTCCTCGGGGTCCTCGGCGCTGTCGCGACTCACAATTGCGTCTAATGCCTGGGGCTGGTAGATGTATATGGTGCCGTCAGCCTGGTTAATAGCCTCAACGATGGTAAAGGCACCATTGCCCGTCGGAGGGGCAGCGAGGGCCTGAGCCCACGCTGCCGCACCGATAAGCAGTGAATATAAGTGACGTCGAGTCATCAGAATGCCTTCACGATTCCAATGAAATCAGCAGCCTTGAGCGATGCGCCGCCAATCAGGCCGCCATCAACGTCGGGCTTTGCAAACAGCTCAGCAGCGTTGCTGGGCTTGCAGCTGCCGCCATACAGAATCGAAGTGTTCTCAGCAACCTCCTTGCCGTAGCGGTCGGCTACGCACTGGCGGATGAATGCGTGCATCTCCTCAGCCTGGTCAGCGGTAGCGGTCTTGCCGGTACCGATAGCCCATACGGGTTCGTAAGCCAGGATCACCTTGCCAAAGTCCTCAGCCGAGAGGTTGAAGAGGCCATCGATGATCTGCTTGCGCACTACGTCGAAGTGAGTGCCTTTTTCGCGCTCCTCAAGCACCTCGCCGATGCAGAAGATAGGCTGCAAGTTGCTGGCCAGAGCCAGAGCTACCTTCTCGCGCAGGGTCTCAGCGGTCTCGCCGTAGTATTGGCGACGCTCTGAGTGACCAAGGATCACATAAGTTGCACCGGTCGATTCCACCATGGGAGCCGAAACCTCGCCAGTGTAGGCACCCGACTTGTGGTCGGCGCAGTTCTCAGCTCCGAGGCCGAGCTTCTGCTGGTCGATGACAGCGCACACAGGCACCAGATGGGTGAAAGGCACGCAGATGATTACTTCGCAATTGGCCTTAAAGCCTTCGAGGCACTGGTTTACTTCCTTGGCCAGGGCTACGCCCTCGGGCACTGTAGTGTTCATCTTCCAGTTGCCGGCAACGATGTTCTTTCTCATTTTCAAAAGTTTATAGAGAGTATGATTGGTCAGGGGGCCTAAGCCCTCTTAATTTTTTGCAAAGTTACGAAATAAAATTGAAACTCTATTGCCGTTGAGCCAATAATTTTGCTCGACGACGCTTGCGGTCGATTCTCCACTTCACCACCACGGGCAGACTCAGCAGCCATGAGGCACCGATTACCGCTAGGAAAACCCAGGTGATTTTCCTCACCAAGCGGCCATCGTCGACCGCCTCGACCAGCGTCAGCTGATTGTCGGGCGAGTCAAAGTCGGGGAAATCGCCCGGCAGCGAGTAGATGTCTCTCTTCCACTGTATCACGCCGTCGCGCAGGAATATCAGCGAGGCATCGCCGCGCACCAGCTCCTTGATAGCCACATCATCGGCTGTGTAGACCGGGAAATCCGGATTGGCAAGCTCTTCCCACAGATGCAGATTCTCAGGGGCAATGGCTACCACGCCTATCATGTCGGCCCCAACAATGTGGCAATACTCATTCACACGATTGGCCATGCTCGAGCGAGCTCGGTTGTGATACCTCGGATTGGATACGGTCAGTATCACCTGGTCGCCATCTTCGCGGATGACATCCTCGGTGACATCCTCATCGCCATCGTATATGGTAAATGTCTTTTTGTCAGGCCTATCCGATTCGGCTCTGCCAACATAAGTCCAGTCATCGCCGGGCAGGTCATCGACCGTGAAGGGACGCCTCTCGCCGTCTTTCTCGTATATCAGTTCTGGCGCCTCAACCTCATCATCCTGGGCCATCAGCGGCTCGCCAACCTTGTAGGGACGGAAGTCAACCACAGGCTGGATTGTAAGGCCGACAAAGCTCAACACTACGCAGTAAAGCACACAGGCCGAGGCGGGTATCCATTGCATGATTGGCACGATCGAACCGTCGGCCCAAGTGTTCCACTTGAGCAGCACGATAATCAGGAGGGTCAGCACAATGTTTTTCCACATCGTGGCCTGATTTGAGATTACCAGGGCATCGCCAAAACACCCGCAGTCGGCCACGGGGTTGGCCACGGCTATGTAAATCGACAATGGCAGCATCACCAGCATCAACGCGGCAATCACCCACACGCTCACTCGGCGCATACAGCCGAGCAATAGCATAGCCCCGGCCGTGAACTCAATCATAGCCAGCACGGATGCCGTGAAGAATAGTGCCTCGCGCGGCATTCCCTCAAATCCCCAAGCCGCCAAATACTCCTGGATCTTGTACATCGAGCCCCAGGGGTCGACAGCCTTGGTGAAACCGGAAAATACGAATGTGCCACCCACGATGATTCGCAGCAGCCACACCACGAGCGAGATAATCATACCGTGTCTATTATTCGGTAAGTTTGATTATGGCAAATACAGCGTAGTTGATCATGTCGAAATAGTTGGCGTCAATGCCCTCGCTGGCGATGGTCACGCCCTGATGATCCTCAATCTCCTTAGTGCGCTCGATTTTCATCAGGATCAGGTCGTCGTACGACAGCACCCTCATGCCACGCCAAGCCTCATCGTAGTCATGATTCTTGGCAATCATCAGCTCGCGGGCGCGGGCTATGGCATTGTCGTATAACTGCAGTGCGCGCTCATTGTCGATATCCTTATGGTCGGCATAGCCGAGCTCGAGCTGGATTATGCCCACGGCGGCATAGTTGACAATGCCGATAAATTCGGGCAGTATCCCCTCGTCGACCATAGCGTTGCCCTTGACTTGCAGCGAGCGTATGCGCTTGGCCTTGATGAATAGCTGGTCGGTGAGCGCAGCCGGACGCAGGATACGCCACGATGGGCCGTAGTCGCGCAGCTTCTTCTCAAACACGCCTCGGCACAGAGCCAAGGCATCGTCAAATTGCTTTAGAGTATCCAAATTGAGTAATAAGTAATAAGTAATAAGTAATGAGTAATAAGTAATAAGTAATGAGTAATGAGTAGTAAGTAATAAGTAATAAGTAATAAGTAATAAGTAAATGAAGAATGAAAAATGAATAATGGCCATACCGATGGACATTATTCATTTTTCATTTTTAATTTTTCACTTTAAGGGGTTAGTTGCCGAGGCGAGCCTGGGTAGCCTTGAGGTTGGCGTCGTCGTTGAGCATATAGTATGCTTGCTCAAGCAGCTTGAGGGCGTCGGTATTGTTCTCGTCAATAGCGGTAGCGCGCCCAAACAGGTCAACAGCCTTGAGCATCTCGGGCTTGAACTCCTCGTTGAACACCTTGTTGAATGCCTCATTCTCAGCCGGCGCATCGTTGTAGATGGTCAGGGCGCGGTTGTAGTACATACGGCCCAGATTGTACAGTGCCTGTGCGTTGTGGCTGTCAAGCTCAACAGCCTTGGCGTACTGGGGCTCGGGGTCGCCGTCGACCTCGTCGGTCTCAAACAGGATACCCTTGATCACATAGTACTGAGCATTGTCGGGATTAGCGGCGATGGCGGTGTCAATCATGTCGACAGCGTCTTTGTAGCGCTTCTCGCTGATGCAGTTGTTGATGATGTACCCGATGTAGTTGGGGTCTTCGTCGCCATACAGCTGCTGAGCCTCCTTGGCAAGCATGGTCACAGCGTCGGTGTTGCCAGCGCTTGAGGCCACTGCGATAGCGTAGTCATAGAGGTTCTTCTTCTGATAGCCATGGTTCTTAGCATTGATGAATGCGTCGAGGGCCAGAGGCATGTTGTCCATCTGCCAAGCAGCCAGAGCCTGGTTGTACATGATTTCGGCGAGGGTCGAGTCGGGAGGAGTTACGTTGAGAGCCTTGACAAAGGTGGGGTTGTTAGGCAGCGACACGTAAGCCTGCCAGATGTCATAAGCTCCCTGGTAGTCCTTAGCGTTCCAGAAATCGATGCCAGTGGCATAGAGGTCGTTGTAGTGGCCACCGATGGTGTTGACGATGTCCTTTGAGTATTTGGTCTTGACTTTGCCCTTGGCATCTACTACGGTGTCGAGAGGCAGAGCCTTCATCAGATAATTGTAGCCGCCGAGCAGAGCCTGAGCCTTGGTGAGACGGCCGGCATCGTCGAGTTGGCCGAGCTGGTCCTTGGCATAGAGTTTGTCAAACTGGTTGTAGCCAGCCTTGCCGGGAATATAATAGGTGAGGACGTCGTTGGCTGTGTTGGGGTCAGACATAGCCGGAGTTACGATCTGGAGCACAGCGCTGTAGTCTTCGCCTTTCTTCATTGCGCGTTCGGCCTCTTTGAGCACGGCCTCTTGGGCAATCATTGCGCCAGCTCCCAGCAGGAGGCAAGCGCCGAGAAAGATAGCTTTCTTCATATAGGTTGGTTTTGGTTAGTAGAATGTTCCGATATGATTGTTACAAAAGTTAATTTGTCGTTGCAAAGTTAACAATTAGTCGCGAATTTACCAAATTAGTATTCCATCAAAGACATATTTGCTATCTTTGATGGAATAAAGGCCAACTTTTTTAATTGTCGGAATCTGTTGTTTCAGCGTCATCGGCGCCTTCGGGGGTGTTATCGTCCTCGGCATCCTCTTCGGCATCGGCATCGATTTCGGTGTCATCCAGGCCCGGCAGCTCCTCGCCAGCCTCTACTGCCTGCACTTCTTCCTCGGGGTCGGAATCAACGCAGCAAACCGATGCGATGGTGTCGCCGCGCTTGTCGAGGTTGATGATGCGCACGCCCTGGGTGGCACGGCCCATCACGCGGATATCGGCCACGCGTATGCGTATGGTGATGCCCGACTCGTTGATGATGATCAGGTCGTTGTCATCGTTGACGCTCTCAAATGCCACGAGCTTGCCGGTGCGGTCGGTCACATTCATGGTCTTCACGCCCTTAGTGCCTCGGTTGGTCACTCGGTATGCCTCGACATCTGAGCGCTTGCCGTAACCTTTCTCCGACACGGTCATCACAGTGTTCTGAGTATTGGGCTCCATCACAATCATGCCGATCACCTGGTCGTTGCCGTCCTCGTCGATACGCATGCCGCGCACGCCTGAGCTGACACGGCCCATAGCCCTAACCTTTGATGCCGGGAAGCGCACTGCGCGGCCGTTGCGGTTAGCCATCAGGATTTCTGACTCTTCGCTGGCCAAGGCCACGCCTACCAGCGAATCGCCCTCGCGAATCAGGATAGCCTTCTTGCCCTTGGCGAGAATGCGCACATATTCGGTCAGCGAGGTCTTCTTGATCAGACCATTGCGGGTAGCGAACACCAGATAGTGGGTGCGCACAAATTCCTCATCATCGGTGTGGCGATAGCCGATGTAGGCTTGCACCTTGTCGCCCGGCTCGATGTTGAGCAGGTTCTGCAGGGCGCGGCCCTTGCTGTTGCGAGCGCCCTCGGGTATCTCATAAACCCTGAGGCGGTACACGAGGCCCTTGTTGGTGAAGAATAGCAGGGTGTCGTGCATCGAGGCGGTGTAGACATGCTCGATGAAGTCCTCATCCCTGGTGTCGCTGCCCTTCACCCCTACTCCGCCGCGATTCTGGGCGCGGAACTCGGTGAGCGGCGTGCGCTTAATATAACCAAGGTGACTGATGGTGATTATCATGTCATCGTCGGCGTAGAAATCCTCAGGGTTGAAGTCGCCGGCGCTGTAGTCAATATCGGTCTTGCGTTCGTCGCCGTATTTCTCGCGCACATCAATCAGCTCGTCCTTGATCAGCTGGCGCATCACGCTCTCATCACTCAGGATCAACTCCAAGCGGGCGATTTCCTTCTCAAGCTCCTGATAACTCTCGAGCAACTTGTTTTGCTCCAGTTTGGCGAGAGCCTTGAGGCGCATGTCGACGATGGCCTGGGTCTGGGCGTCGTCGAGCTGGAAGCGCTCGCCGAGCTGCAGCTTGGCATCCTCGACCGAATCGGCATTGCGGATTATCGAGATTACCTCGTCTATGTTTTGCGAGGCGATGATCAAGCCTTCTAATATGTGGGCGCGCTCCTGGGCCTTGCGCAATTCATACTGGGTGCGGCGTGTCACCACGTCGCGGCGGTGGCCCACAAATTCGCTGAGCAATTGCTTGAGGTTCAGGGTCTGCGGGCGCCCGTTGACCAGGGCCACGTTGTTGACGCTGAATGCGGCTTGCATCTGCGTCATCTTGTACAGCTTGTTGAGCACCACATTGGCGTTGGCGTCTTGGCGCAACTTGATCACGATGCGCATGCCCTCGTGCGAAGTGAAGTCGTTGATGTCGGCGATGCCCTCGAGCTTCTTCTCGTTCACCAGGTCGGCAATGTATTTGATCAGCTCGGCCTTGTTCACCCCGTAGGGTATTTCAGTCACGACGATGCACTCGTGGTTTCCGTCCTGCTCGATCTCGGCCTTGGCGCGGATCACGATACGGCCGCGGCCAGTCTCATAGGCATCCTTGACGCCCTGGTAGCCGTAGATGGTGCCTCCGGTGGGAAAATCGGGAGCTGTGATGATTTTCATCAGCTCTTGCACAGTGATGTCAGGATTCTCCAAGACAGCCACCGAGGCGTTGATGGCCTCGGTCAGGTTGTGAGGCGGCATATTGGTGGCCATGCCCACGGCGATGCCCGAGGTGCCGTTGACGAGCAGGTTGGGGATGCGCGAAGGCAGCACCACCGGCTCGCGGCGCGAGTTGTCGTAGTTGGGCTGGAAGTCAACGGTCTCTTTGTCAATGTCCTGGAGCATCTCCTCGCCGGCGCGGGATAGGCGCACCTCGGTGTAACGCATAGCGGCAGCGCTGTCGCCGTCGACCGAGCCAAAGTTGCCGTGGCCGTCGACCAGGGTGTATCTGAGCGACCAGTCCTGAGCCATGCGCACCACAGTACCGTAGATCGACGAGTCGCCGTGGGGGTGATACTTACCCATGACTTCGCCGACACAGTTGGCCGACTTGCGGTGAGGGCGGTCAGAATTGTTGCCCATTTCGTTCATACCGAATAGCACGCGCCGCTGCACGGGCTTGAGGCCGTCGCGGACATCAGGAAGAGCGCGAGACACGATCACCGACATCGAATAATCGATGTACGATGACTTCATCTCGTTTTCGATGTTGATCTTTAAAATGCGGTTTTGGTCCAGCATAATAAACTGTAAGTAACTAAAAATTAAGCGTTTGGTGGGAGGCCCGTTTTGGCCTCCCAGTGTCTGGTGTAGTCTCTTGAAATAACCTACAAAGGTACGAATTTTTTTTGAATTACGAGGTATTTCTTCGGTCTAATTTCAAAAAATCTGTCGTGAAAAAGCACTGTTGAGAGGGGCAGAGAAAATTTTGAAATTTTTTGTTAATCCCGATTAGCGTTTTTTGGTGCGTAAATTGTTATAGTATTAAATTATGACGCGAATCGGGCTCTCCTCTCCAATATTTCAACCCCCGAGCCTCGCTTTTCTCAATTTGCAACAGACCGACAGACTATGGATAATTTTTCACCCGAAGTGCCCGCCCTTCTTGAAAGGTGCAAGAAAGAGGCCATCCGGCACAACAACAGCAACATCGACCCCGAGCATCTCCTCCTGGCCATGCTTGCGGACATGAACAGCCGTGAATTCAAGCTGATCGAGAAAGCCGCCGTCGATGGCTCAGCTTACGAGCTGTACCAGCATCTCGACAACTGGCTGTTCAACCAAGCCTCTCCCTCTACCTCGCTCGCGGTAAGCGACATCACCAACCGCATAGTGAAGCTAAGTGTCCTCGAGGCACGCATGCTCAAGCATAAAGAAGTAGAGCCGGTGCACATACTGCTCGCCATTTTTCACAATCCAGAAGTGCAGAATATGGAGTTTATCAAGCCTTTCCACGCAGCAGGCGTTGACTATCGCCGCCTCTGCCAACTCGTCACCGATGGCGAAGCCCCGGCTCCGACAGCCGGTTCTGACTTCCTCAGCGATGACGATGACGACAAGCAATCATCCGGAGCTCCCGATTCAAGCTCCAACAAGAATCGCCGCACCAGCAAGCAAGCCGGCAACGACACGCCGATGCTCGACAAGTTCGGCCATGACATGACACGCGCAGCCCTTGAGGGTCGTCTCGACCCGGTGGTGGGCCGAGAGACTGAGATCGAGCGTCTGGCCCAGATCCTCAGCCGCCGCAAGAAGAACAACCCCGTGCTGATAGGCGAACCCGGCGTCGGCAAGTCGGCCATCGTCGAGGGCCTGGCCCTGCGCATCAACCAGCGCAAGGTGTCGCGCATCCTATTTAACAAGCGCGTAGTGTCGCTCGACATGGCAGGCATCGTGGCTGGTACCAAATACCGCGGCGAATTTGAGGAACGCATCAAGGCTATCCTCAACGAACTGCAGAAAAATCCTGACATCATCCTATTCATCGACGAGATCCACACCATCGTGGGCGCCGGCAACCCGTCGGGCTCGATGGATGCCGCCAACCTGCTCAAGCCCGCCCTGGCGCGTGGCGAACTGCAATGCATCGGCGCTACCACACTCGATGAATACCGTAAGAATATCGAAAAGGACGGAGCCCTCGAGCGCCGCTTCCAGAAGGTGATGGTGGAACCCACCACCCCCGAGGAGACGCTGCAAATCCTCAACAACATCAAGGATAAATATGAGGAGCACCACAATGTCTACTATACCCCCGAGGCTCTCGAGGCTTGCGTCAAGCTGACCGAGCGCCATATCAGCGACCGAAACTTCCCCGACAAGGCCATCGACGCCCTCGACGAGGCTGGCAGCCGCGTGCATATTACTAATGTGGAGGTACCCGAGGAAATCGAGAAGCTCGAGAAGGCTATCGACGAGGCTACCCAGAATAAGCTCAAGGCTGCCCAGTCGCAGAATTTCGAATCGGCTGCTTCGTTCCGCGACCAGGCCCAGCGCCTGTCAGAACAACTCGACCGCGCCAAGGAGCAGTGGGAGAACTCGCTCGGCGAACAGCGTTCGCCCGTCGACGAGGACAAGGTTGCCGAGGTTGTAGCCATGATGACCGGAGTGCCGGTGCAGCGCATAGCCCAAGCCGAGGGCAAGCGCCTGCTCGAGATGGGTCCGACCCTCAAGCGAGCCATCATCGGCCAGGACAACGCCATCGACAAGATTGTCAAGGCTATCCAGCGCAACCGCATCGGCCTGAAAGATCCCAACAAGCCGATTGGCACGTTTATGTTCCTCGGTCCGACTGGCGTAGGCAAGACCCACCTGGCCAAGAAACTCGCCCAGTACCTGTTTGATTCCAACGACGCTCTGATCCGCATCGACATGAGCGAATATATGGAGAAATTCACGGTGAGCCGCCTTGTGGGTGCGCCTCCGGGATACGTTGGTTACGAAGAGGGCGGCCAGCTCACCGAGGCAGTGCGCCGTCACCCCTACTCGGTAGTGCTGCTCGATGAGATTGAGAAGGCTCACCCCGATGTCTTCAACCTGCTGCTGCAGATGATGGACGAGGGTCGCCTCACCGACAGCTTGGGGCGCCGCATCGACTTCAAGAACACGATCATCATCATGACCTCGAATATCGGCAGCCGCCAACTCAAGGAGTTTGGTTCGGGCGTGGGCTTCACCACCCAGGCTGTCGACAAGGAATACACCCACGGTGTGCTGCAAAAGGCGCTCAACAAGGCATTCTCGCCCGAGTTCCTCAACCGTATCGACGACATCGTGATGTTTGACCAGCTCGACCGCGAAGCTATCTTCAAGATCATCGATATCGAATTGGCCGGATTCTACAAGCGCGTCGAGGACCTGGGCTTCACGCTCAACCTGACCGAGCGCGCCAAGAATTTCATCGCCGACAAGGGTTACGATGCCCAGTATGGCGCTCGCCCGCTCAAGCGCGCCATCCAGAAGTATCTCGAGGACGAGCTGGCCGAGCTCATCATCGGCGCCTCAGTGCAGAGCGGCGGCGAAATCTTCGTCGACTATGACCCCGACCAAAACAAGGTCATCAGCGAGCTCAGACTCACGAATGAATAATGAAAAATGAAAAATGAAAAATGGCCATCCGGATGGCTCGGCCACAAACTGGCCGAGAACAGTAGCCGCCATCCGGATGACCATTTTTCATTCTTCATTTTTAATTTTTCATTTTTCATTTACCTTTTCTCGGCGTTGCCTTCATAATAATTGATGTAGGCGCGATTGACTTGCTTGACGCCGCCGGGGGTGGGATAATTGCCCGAGAAATACCAGTCGCCGGGGCATCCCGGGATAGCTCGGTGCATGCCATCGAGGGTCTGATACAGGATGTCGACCTTGGCATCCACATCGGCCGGTGTCAGCATCTGCGATATCTTATTTGATATCTCCTGGTCGGTAAACGGCTCATAGATAGCCTTTACGCAATTGACCTGCTTCTCAGCCGGCAGCTCAAGCTGCTCCTTGCAGCGCTCATACACCTCGTCGAGCACATGCTGGCGGCCGGTCTCGCGCAGCAATTCCACGGCGGCGCGAAATGCGATGAACTCGCCCATGCGGCTCATATCGATGCCGTAATAGTCAGGATATCTCACCTGCGGCGACGATGACAGCACTATTATCCTCTTTGGCTTCAGGCGGTCGAGCATCCTGATGATCGACTGCTTGAGAGTAGTGCCGCGCACTATGCTGTCGTCGATGACCACCAGGGTGTCCACCCCGCTCTCGATGCAGCCGTAGGTCACATCATACACGTGTGAGGCCAGGTCGTTGCGCTCGCCGCCCTCGGCGATGAAGGTGCGCAGCTTGATATCCTTGATGGCAATCTTCTCCATCCTCACCTTGCGGCTCATGATGCGGGTCAGCGATTCCTCGTTGAGTTCGCCTCGCTTTTGCAATTCGAGTATCTCCTTGCGGCGCATAGCGTCGAAATGATCCTCCATGCCCTGCATCAGGCCCATATATGCCACCTCGGCAGTATTGGGGATGAACGAGAAGATAGCCTTATCAAGGTCGCCATTGATTAGCTTAAGCACATCCGGCACCAGGTTGACGCCGAGGGCCTTGCGCTCGCGATAGATGTCGGCATCGCTGCCGCGAGAGAAGTAGATGCGCTCAAATGAGCAGCGCTCATTCTTGCCCTCCTTGAGCACCTGAGCCACGCGGCACTCATTGTTTTTGTTGACTATAACCGCCGCACCGGGATTCAATTCTTTGACCTCGGCTTGCGCCACATTCATCACGGTCTGGATCACAGGCCGCTCTGACGCGACAACCACTACCTCGTCGTCGATGTAGTAGAATGCCGGGCGTATACCGTGTGGGTCACGCAGCACAAACACATCGCCCGAGCCTGTGGCTCCGCATATAGCGTAGCCGCCGTCCCACGACGGCGCGGCCTCGCGCAGCACCTTCTCGACATCGAGGTTGTCCTCGATGGCGTAGGCCAACTGCGGGTCTTTGAGTTTGTTACGGTATTGGCGGTAAATGCGATGATTCTCCTTATCCAAGGCATAGCCGAGTTGCTCGAGCAGCACCACTGTGTCGCTGTAGATGCGCGGGTGCTGACCGCTGCGCACAATCTGGTCAAACACCTCCTCGACATTTGTCATATTGAAATTGCCGCATAGCAGCAGGTTGCGCGAACGCCAGTTGTTGCGCCTCAAGAATGGGTGCACATAGCTGATGCCGCTCTTGCCGGTGGTGCTGTAGCGCAGGTGTCCCATATAGATCTCGCCTATAAATGGCACCAGCTCTTCAATCTCCCTCACCGGCATTGTCCAGTCGACATTGGCGAGTTGCGAATTGATCAAGCCGAAGATGTCGGTGATGGCGTTGGCGCCAATGGCCCTCTCGCGGAACACATACTCGTGGCCGGGACGCGCGTTGAGTTTTACTACTCCCACGCCGGCAGCCTCTTGGCCTCGGTTGTGCTGTTTCTCCATCAGCAGGTAGAGCTTGCCGAGCGCCCACCCGTAGGAGCCGTATTTCTGCTTATAGTATTCGATTGGTTTGCGCAAGCGGATCATGGCGATTCCGCACTCATGCTTCAATGTCTCCACGGGGATAATTGGATTAGTTGAAAACTCTATTTACATGGATTCTTATGGGGAAGAAAACCACGGATTACACGGATTTCACGGATCAAAATCCGGGATATTCCAGGGTAAGAAAACCACGGATTACACGGAACCATCCGGATGGCAATCCGTGAAATCCGTGTAATCCGTGGTTTTAAGACTTATACAATTTCATGTATATCCGTGGTTTAGAGTGGACAGCTTATCGGATGAAGAGGAGCTCACGGTATTTGGGCAGAGGCCAAATCTCGTTGTCGACCATCAGCTCGAGCTTGTCAATATGGTAGCGGATCTCATCCATCAGCGGCATCACGCGGTCATGGTAGGCGATAGCCTTCTCGCGCTCGTCCTCGATGCGGTTGGCCTGGCGGCGAGCATCGACCATCTCATTCACGCGGCGCTTAATCACCAGCATGTGCTTTGAGATGTTCTCAATGTTCTCCAGGTCGGGAGCCACAATGTCGGCACCCTTTTGGCCGGTGAAGAGGCTCTTGAGCTTGACCACGTTGTCGACGAGCATCGACTGGTAGCGGGTAGCCACGGGAATCACGTGGTTGATGGCGAGGTCGCCGAGCACGCGGGCCTCAATTTGGATCTTCTTGGTGAACATCTCCCACTTGACCTCATTGCGGGCCTCGAGCTCTTTCTTTGAGAGCACGCCAGTGCGCTCAAACATCTCGATGGTCTCGGGCTTGAGATATGAGTCAAAGATCTTGGGAGCCGAGGTCTCGCAGTCGAGACCGCGACGAGCGGCTTCTTCCTTCCAAGCATCGCTATAGCCGTTGCCGTCAAAGTGGATGGGCTTGCTCTCCTTGATGAGCTTGCGGATCTCCTCGAGGATGGCCACCTTGAGCTCTTGGCCCTCGGCCACGCGCTTGTCGACTGCCTCCTTGAATTGGTTGAGCTGGTCGGCGATGGCAGCGTTGATCACAAACATCGGGGCGCCGCAGTTGGCCGACGAACCAACAGCGCGGAACTCAAAGCGGTTGCCGGTGAAGGCGAACGGGCTGGTGCGGTTGCGGTCGGTGGTGTCGAGCACGAGTTCGGGGATCTGAGCCACGCCTACCGAGTAGCCCGACTTGACCGACAGGTCGGTGAGCTCATCGGTCGGGGTGTTCTCGATGAGGTCGAGCACCTTGGCGAGCTGCGAGCCGGTGAAGATTGAGATGATGGCTGGAGGTGCCTCGTTGGCGCCCAGACGGTGCTGGTTGGTGGCCGACATGATCGAGGCCTTGATCAGGCCGTTGTGCTTGTGCACGGCAGCCATGGTGTTGACTACGAATGTCAGGAACTGCAGGTTCTGGTCGGCCGTCTTGCCGGGGGCGAAGAGCAGCACGCCAGTGTCGGTACCGAGGCTCCAGTTGTTGTGCTTGCCCGAGCCGTTGATGCCGGCAAATGGCTTCTCGTGCATCAGCACGCGGAAATTGTGCTTCCTCGCAATCTTGTCCATCAGTGACATCAGCAGCAGGTTGTGGTCGTTGGCCAGGTTGACCTCCTCAAAGATAGGAGCGAGCTCAAACTGGTTGGGAGCCACCTCGTTGTGGCGAGTCTTGGCGGGGATGCCCAGCTTGTGGCACTCGATCTCGAGGTCGAGCATGAATGCCTGTACGCGGCTGGGGATAGCGCCGAAGTAGTGGTCTTCGAGCTGCTGGTTCTTGGCGCTCTCGTGGCCCATCAGGGTGCGGCCGGTCATCACCAGGTCGGGACGTGCGGCGAAGAGGGCCTCGTCGACCAGGAAGTATTCTTGCTCCCAGCCGAGGTATGAGTTGACGTGCTTGACGTTGGGGTCAAAGTAGTTGCATACTGCTGTAGCAGCCTTGTCGACAGCGTTGAGGGCGCGCAGCAGCGGGGTCTTATAGTCAAGTGATTCTCCGGTGTAGGAGATGAAGATCGTGGGGATACACAGGGTCTCGCCGAGTATGAAAGCAGGCGATGAGATGTCCCAGGCCGAATATCCGCGAGCCTCAAAGGTATTGCGGATGCCGCCGTTGGGGAAGCTGGATGCGTCGGGTTCTTGCTGCACGAGCTGCTTGCCGTCAAATTCCTCAACCACGCCGCCTTTGCCGTCGTGGTCGATAAATGAGTCGTGCTTCTCGGCTGTGCCCTCGGTGAGGGGGTGGAACCAGTGGGTGTAGTGGCGGGCGCCATTGTCGAGGGCCCACTGCTTCATGCCGGCGGCCACCTTGTCGGCCACCTTGCGGTCGAGGGTTTCGCGATTTTCGATCGCGTAGACCAGAGCATCATAGGCGTCTTTAGGCAGATACTCAAACATTTTTTGGCGGTTGAACACGGCCTTGCCGTAGAAAGCCTGCGGGCGCTCGGCGGGTATCTCTACCGGCACTGCCTTGCGGTTTGAGGCCTCCTCTACAACCTTGAATCTGAGTGAAGACATAGTTGTTAGTGTTAAAAATGAAACCTATTGTTACCTTAGAAAGTAAGATTTAAATTCTTTTAATCCAAAACCACGGATTACACGGATGGTTGACAACGCATTGGATGCTGTAAACAGCAACGGATTTTTCAGACCTGCCGGATGGAATCCGTGTAATCCGTGTAATCCGTGGTTTTTTACACCCATAGGATAGAATCCGTGGTGGTCAATCCCAGTAAACAGAAAGTCCAACCCAAGGGTGGCGTAGCCCTTTGAGCGCGCATCTGAGCGCCCAGCCGGCATGTCTTGGATTGGCCTCGTCAAAATCATGGCGCAAAGTTACGCATTTTTTCAGAATTACAACTATTTTCACAAAAAAAAATTTTATTTCCCACAAATTGTTACGAAATCCCTCCCATTTCCATTTTTTGTGCTAATTTTGCAACAACTTACCACTAATATCCCAATACACAGATTACACAGATGTCACACAGATCTTATTTACCCTTTTTAATGGCCAATAATTTCATAGAGGTGCTGAGCACCGACAGATTCCACAGATACCATC
>NWBJ01000106.1:13046-38096 GCA_002633115.1 Muribaculaceae bacterium Zag1 | reverse complement strand
TTTTGCGCATGAGCCGGAATTCCTTTATCCAATGCAATTCTATTTCGACAATGAATGTATTCCCTTGTTGGTCTTGACAATTGATATCCAATACCGACTCCTTTCCCTCTTGGATTCTCTTAAGAGTATCAAACGGTAAATACTCTACTTCGACTATCTTTTCCCCGTCTTTCAAAGGCAACAAGGCATTAAGCAAGCTCACGCATAAAGTCTTATGCTCTCCAAACACCTTTCGGAACACTATATCAACTCGCGGGTCATATCGTACAATTGTCATATCTGATAGCTTAATGGGTTGTTTAAATCTTCTTCTCTACAATCAAGGGGTAACCTTGTATTAATACAAATCGTTATCTTTGGGTAAGCAAAGATAATGATTTTTTCATAAATATCATCTGTCTGTTTAAATAAATACTTAAAACTTTTTGAAAACTGAAATATTATGTATATATTTGCAATCGGATTTGGCAAGAGAGCAAAATCCGTAGCGTTCTCACATTGGTCAGGAGATTGATGGAGAGGCGAATGACATACTAAAAGGCGTTTGTCCAAGCGCAGTCTTCTTCGTGTGAAAACCTAGGAAATTTTCAGTATCTGAGAGAAGATTATGCAGCGGAAACGCTCAGGGCAGATTATATCTATGCCAAACATGCCGTAGCGATATGGTGTGTAGGTTTTGTATAATCCAACGTGGGCTGACCGACTGCTTATCTCTTCAGATATGGCAATCCTAGGGCCTCACACGTGGGATAAGCAGGATGAAGTTTCCCCACGTTTTTTAGTAAGTCAATAATAGATAGTATATTATCTGTTTAGAGCTGCAGGGGAACCAACTCTCAAATCCCAATACCACATGGAAAAAATCTACAAGATTGCAAGCGTGTGCCTTGTCTTTTTGGCAATAGCCACTACCGCCATTGCTGACAGTTTCACGGCAATCCCTGACCTTAATTTAACCCCTGGGCATACGGTAGCCTTCGTAAAGGAGGGGCAAGGGTATATGCTTCTAACCAAACGTTTGGATGATGGCCGAGATTATCTAATCTATGACAAAGACTTGCAACAAGTCGCTAATGTGTTCTACCCTAACTCGGAAAATGACTCTTGGTCTATCTATGCTCCAACTCTTAGAGTCAGCAATGGGGCTGAATATATGGATGATTATTTCTATTTTTCTCAAACCCTATTCAATGACGACGAGGAATTTGAGTACGTCATGAAGGTCTATAAGAGCGGTTCATATGAACTCTCTATGTTGCGTCTTATGCAAACCAATGGCAATTGTCTGGCAGAAATCTCATTGGCTGATTACAGTTGGGCCAATTTAGACTACATTTTCCTTTTGGGTGACCAGATGTATTTTGTAATTAATGATGATAATGGTTACTACTGGTATCGATGGGAAAAAGATTCCAGTTCATTGAAGATGGTATCCAAGACTATCTCCAATGCCATCGGCCGTCCTAACCCTGTGCATCGCGGCGAACCTTTCACTATACAGCTCGGCGCTGACGCAGAGGGCACAAGCGCAGCAGCCATATACGATGTGCGCGGTGGCCTCGCTACAACCGCTCAGGGCGAAGGCTCCTCGTTGACCGTTGACACCTCCGTCCTGGCCCCAGGCCACTACGTGTACCGCGTATCGACCAACGGCAAAGAAGTCTCCACTGGGAAACTTATAGTAAGATAACCCCTTAAAACATATACCGAATAATGAAAAGTTTGTTGTTAATCATTGCCTTGGCTATGGGCATGCTCACTGTCCAGGCCGACCAATTCCTGGATTACAAAGGCACAATGGAATCTAGCCTGTATCCAGTCGGCTATGCTGGTGAACCACTCTGCAGCTCTTTAGATTATCAAAATTATGTATGTAATGTGCTGGATATGAATCTCGAGGCAGTGGCTACATTCTCAGTGGGGGATATGGAAAGTTACTTTGTAAGAGTTTGCGGAGTTGAAACTAACACCCCCTATGACGAATCTGCGTACGTGACCCAACATTTGTTCAACGATGACGATTTCTTCGAATATATTTCGAATGAAGGCAATCATAATTACAAAATAATGCAAAGCAACGGCAACTGCCTTGCCTCATTCTCGGCGCCCCATTATGGCGAATTCGACTTCCTGCTAATGGGTAAAAAGTTGTATCTAATAGTGGATGGGAATGATGAGAACACCATTTACGAGGTAAATCGCGATAAAACCACTGATGCGCTGAGAGTTGTCCGTACTGAGGCAAGAGACAGTTCTAAAGACCTGGTTATCACCAAGGGTGAGAATCTCATGATAGGAAAAGTAGACGGGGCTTCTGCCCGGTTGACCATTATGGCCACTAATGGCACAGTGATTAGACAAATTGACAGTGTTGGTTCTGAATTCAGTGTGCCCACAGGCGACATGGCATCAGGATTGTACATCTACCAGATCAATTCCAATGGACAAAAGCTGTCCTGCGGTCGACTGATTGTGAAATAACAATATCATAGCTCATGAAAAAATTTGCTCTATTCCTTGCTTCGGGCCTGGTGGGGCTCGGAGCTATGGCGGCCTCCAACCTTGACTTGGTCAAGACAATATCGACTGAGCCAACGCCGGTAGCTTACCCGGTGAAAGGCAACGCCTATCTTTCGTACAGCAACTACAGCAAAAGCGGTGACGAGACGTACGTCTATAAAATCCTTGATCAGGACCTCAACGAGGTCTACTCGGGCTCTATTACCAATCTTGATTCATTCTTCATCAGAGATTGCGATGGCAATGTGTACGACCAAGAATACATCTACTTCACCCAAGCCCTATTCAACGACGATGAATATTTCGAATACGTAGTGACCGACGACAACGGCTTTCAGATCCGTTCTACAAATGGCTCTAAGCTGGCATCGGTAAATGGGGAATCACTACGCTGCATTTGGCGCATGCAGGGCAATGTCTATGCCCTTACCGAAACCTCCTCGTATTCCTCCAATTTCTATCGCTATGTATCTGGCGATTCCGGCTCCCAGCTTGTAAAAGTGCGTGAAGTAGCGTGCGATACCTCCAGCGACCGAATCGTGGAGCGAGGCGCATCTCTGGATATCGCCTTGGAGGGCCGGATGGAGGTCAGCCTGGCTGTCTACGCCCTCAACGGCACCTTGGTGCGCCAACTCTCTGTCACCGATGACACTGTTTCTCTCCCTACTGCCGACCTCCCTTGCGGAACTTACCTCTATTCCATCAAGAGCGCCTCTGGCCCCATAGCCTCTGGCCGATTAATCGTGAAATAAAATTAACCACCTTTTATTTTAAAATAAAAGGTGGTTAATTTTATCGGGCATATGAATTCATAGGCCTTATTCAGGGTGAGAGAGGTCTGGGATTGTGCACTCCTGTTTTTTGTATCCTGATCACACAGATGGGGTGGATAAGAGTTTATCTACCATAGCCCAATAATAGAAAGCTTTCACATTAGATTTCTTCAATTTGTTAAGTTTAGTATTGAGGGTCGTAATGGTCATTCTCTTGATTTCATCTAATGTGACCTTTTCAAAGCTACGGAATTCAGGTTCATCTGCAATCACCAATGCAGCGACGTATGCCACCTTGGCGGCATCTCGAATAGCGATATCCAACCCATATTTGGTGTCTACCACCAATCGATCAAAACTCTGTGTGCCTTTAGAAGTAGTTCAAACTCTTCTGGCTTTTCGACTCCCTTGAGAGTGAGGCATAGTGCTGTATGAATAGCATCCTCCAGCACATCCTTAGCCTCCAAATCCTTTAATCCTCTGTATCCAAGCTCTACTTTGACAAACTTGTGGAATGTCTTTTTCACTACTTTGAAGTCATCCGACAAATCTATAAGAGAAGCTATATCATACATCTGCTTTATAACTTCTTGCGATGTAGGTCTATTTCCTTTGTAGAAAGGCACTCCAGTCGTGTGAGGTGCAAATGCCGTAAGTTTATCCCCTAGAATATCATCTTTTGAGGTGAAGCATTACACACGAGCCACCTTTGAACAAGAAAGGGCCGCCAGAACGAGCAAGCGATTCCAGCAAACATAATGCTCTGATGGTCTTTTCTATCAGCGGTTTGTCGAGTTTAGGATGCTTAGAGTGGATTTCTTCGATCCACTTCAAAGAGCGACTATCTGGATGTATCATTAGTCGTAGATTTGGTGACGGTCATTTATGATTTCTGTAATTTCTTGCTTGCGTCCGCGGCGCTGTGCATATCCCAGCATACGCTTGACATTTATGTTATAGCCATCAAAGGCGGTATCATACAAGCGGAGGGATTCAAAGTCGTGCCACACCGAAAAGTCAGAGTCTATGACTACATCTACCAAGATTTTCTCGATGCTTGCGCGAGTTTTTACTCCCTTATAGTTCAAGAGCGGAGCTCGGGATACGATAGGTTTGATCACAATGGCTGGTATACCTTTAATATAGGGATATTCAGAAAAATATCTAATTAATTGTTTGTCAGTTTAAAAAATAATTCGTAACTTTACGCAAAACCCCCGAATGACCTTCACAGGCTTGAATCGGGGGTAAATCTAAAAAAATCAGCCGTGAAGTTACAAAAAATATCCGACATTCAGCCTACTTTGCCACTGACAGAGTACGATTTTTCCAAAAAATATTTGGAAGGCTTCAAAAACAGCGAGCTTGGGTGCATCAGGGAGCTTCTGCCCATTGAGGATATGGCCAGGGAGTTCCAGCGGCGTTCGCCCAAGAAGGGCCCCCAAGGGAGGAAGCCCGTGTTCCCGATAGAAGGCGAGATAGCCCTTATGTTCCTGAAGGCGTACATGGACGGCATTTCAGACGACGGGCTGATAGAGGCGCTCAACGGGAGCCTCCACATGCAGTTCTTCTGCGGCGTCCTCATCGACCGGGCACATCCTCTGGAGGACGGCAAGATAGTAAGCGCCATACGCAACCGCCTTGGCCGCATCCTGGACATCAAGGCCATGCAAAAGCTGATGTTCCAATGTTGGAAGGGCGACATCAAGGGCCAGGACCAGTGCATGGTGGACGCCACCTGCTACGAGAGCCACATGCGCTATCCGACTGATGTCAAGCGGCTCTGGGAGTGCTGCGAATGGCTTTGGGCGCTGATTTGCAAGACGTGCAAGGAGCTTGGCGAGCGCAGGCCCCGCAACAAGCCGACACCATCTACGCCAACAACGACAACCGCGCATGGCGCTCGACCAACAATAAAACCACCTCGTTCGCGCCAAAGGGACCCAAGCCCAAGGATGAGCAGTCAGCGACGGCCAGGCGCATAATGGGAAGCATCAGGGCCACCGTCATGGAAGGCAGCTTCGGCAACCAGAAGCTCCATTACGGAGTCGGGATGATCGCAGCCCGCAACCGCTTCAGCGAGACGCTGCTCCTCTTCTTCGGGATCCACATGGCCAACGCCGCCACCCTAGCCGCGCGCAGGCTCCGGGCGGAAGAGGAAGAAAAGGAGAAAGCCAAGAAAGCAAAGCATCGAGCGTAGCATTGAAAAAAAGGTTCTGTAGCCATGGTTGACTCACCTTGGCCGATGATCCACGCCTCAAAATCCTGATTTCACCCTCTGAGAATCGAAAATTCTACAAAGAAGCGCAATCCCCACGGCAACGAGGCTGTTCTCGTAGGGTTGAGTTGTCCAAATTTAGGCCCATTTACTGAATATCGCTAAGTATACTCAGAATATGGAGAAGAATACAAAACCTGGATTATGGGTCTGGAAGCACACTTTTTATTGCTGATGGAAATTCTCTGGCCATGGCCAATATGTCTTCATTAGAAAAAATCCGTTGACCAAATTCATCGCGTTGCCATGCGTAGGAAAGGGCTTCGAGAATCATCTCCTTTCTTCTCCTTACAAGGGTCTCATGATTAAGATTGAAAATTTTTATCGTACTTTTCCCTTTTTCACTATTGTTTATTGGGATAGCGAGACCAGCAACATTAAAACTTATATGTTCAGTTGGATCTTCCTCATCCGGTTTTATTAGATTTCTGTATTCTTTAGAAGAGGAAATCTCCTTATCCTTGAAACACGCCCCAAACTCTTTATGTTTATGGTAAAAAGCTCCGAAAAGATTAGAAAAATCAAAGGTGAACTTTTTGTAATCGGGCATTCCTTTCTTGTAGAAATGGTCTATATGGGCTTCTTGCCGTCCCTTACCCTGTAGGCTTATCTCAGTATATCCACAAAGTCCCTCTTGAACCTCTATTAGGAAATCACATAATCGATGCTTTACCTCGGGACTCAAAGTTTCCCAGTTAAGGGGTTTCTTCTTAGCTAATTCTTCGGCAAAGAAGGGTGGAATTTCAGGACGCTTGATTCTTTTCATGTCGACGTTGGCGTAATATTTCAGCGCGGATGCCAATCAAACCTTTGTCCGAAACTCCCAATAAATTCTCTAATTCTATAAACAGAGGATTTTGGGTGGCATCCTTCCCTTCCATTGCTTCATCCATCAATTTTTCCAACTTTGCATCTACTTCAGGAGTGCGCTGTTGGCGGAGGCCTTGAAGATAAAAGAGAATACTGTCAACCTCCCACCCGAAGGGCCCGTCGTCGGGGGAATTACTTACGATTTGGCCATCGGGTTCGCGCATAAGTATGCGTATCTCTTCACCCTTTGCTCCTCCGATGATGTGAGGGGAATGTGTGGCAATGATTATTTGACAATCATTTTCTAAGGAGGCACGCCTAAGGGCTGGCAACAACTCTCGCTGCCAGGCCGGATGCAAAGAATTCTCAGGTTCATCAAACAGCAAGACCTTTCCCTGCATTTCACCTAAATATATGGGAAGAAGTTTTGCAAGCATTTTCCTCTCGCCGGAAGAAAGATTCTCTGTTCCGAATTCAGCCCCAGTGCTGTTGCTGAATCTGAGTTTACGTTTGGCACTTATCCCCTCGAATCTTACATTAGACTCAGAGTCATGAAAAATGCTTTCAATATATTCACGTACCTTTTCATATCCTTGCTGGGCTCTCAAATCATTCTCAAACACCAATTTGTCGATGTAGTCTATAACGTATTTCTCAAGCACTTCTGAAGTGTCTTGAGGAGAGGCCTCTGCAGGATAATACTCTATTAGGTGGTTATTTCTTTCGTTTAATAAGGTCGAAGCATTGTGAGACGACACAATCTCAGAGATAGGGCTTTTCCCAGACTCTATCCACAATATATTTCCAGAGCGTAAATCTGTCTCGTTCTTTATATCCTCAATAGAAGTTGCTATGAAATCAAGCAAAGTAGTCTTTCCTGTACCATTTACTCCAATAATGATAGCGAGGGTCAAAGGATTCTCATTCTCATCTTTGAAATCGATTTTAAAATCCTTTAGCCCACGCATATTCTTAATATCCACTTCCTCTATCTTCATATAAGGCATGAATTTTCAATGGTTTTCTAAATATCCGCAAAGTTACTAATTGTCCCTCAATATTCCAAATGTAAATTATCTATTACCGCCCTGCCCTTGGCCACTATTATTCGTAGATTTGGTGACGGTCATTTATGATTTCTGTAATTTCTTGCTTGCGTCCGCGGCGCTGAGCATATCCCAGCATACGCTTGACATTTATGTTATAGCCATCAAAGGCGGTATCGTACAAGCGGAGGGATTCAAAGTCGTGCCACACCGAAAAGTCAGAGTCTATGACTGCATCTACCAAGATTTTCTCGATGCTTACGCGAGTTTTTACTCCCTTATAGTTCAAGAGCGGAGCTCGGGATACGATAGGTTTGATCACAATGGCTGGTATACCTTTAATATAGCGAGCATAATCATTAAAGGTAGGCATGACAAAACATTTTCGGGTTTTGATAGTACTATCAAGAAGAGTAAACACCCCCTCTACGGCATCCTTATCCACCTCAACATATACCACGTCCAGAGCCATCACATAATGAGATATACTTTTGACATCATTGATATTCCAAATACACAAATTATCCATAAAAGGGTATTCCTTACGAATCAGCCACTCAATCTTAGCCATTTCTTCATCGTAATAGGGAGAGAATACTCTCTTGGAACTCTCCTCATACCTATAGTATCCTCTTGATGGCTTTATCAGCTCACCATCATCTACCATACGCTTTAATAGTTTTAACACAGCACTCTTTGAACATTCTACCCCACTGGAGGCAAAATGCTTACAAAGATTAGCACAGGAGAATTCCTTTTGTTCCTTAGCGTATAATACTATGTCGTTACGAGTAATCATAATTGAGAGTACAAAATTAGGACAAAATTACCAATAAAACAAATTTATTGGTAATTTTGTCCTAAAAAATTTATGAAACCCGTTGATTGAATCAGACTCTGATTCTATTACACACAGGTAACCCTCCAGGCTGCTTCTTTTTTTATTCTGTGGATGACCATTTTGTGAGTTGAGGTGTTATTATAGTAGAAACTTTTAAAAACACACTATTATGGAAAATGACAAGAAAATATTGGGAACCAGCTACAATGTTTTCAACTGGATTTGGATTGCATGCTTTGTAGCTGTATGTGTACTGATCTTTTGCAGTGTACTCAGCGAGACTCTGGGTATCATCTTCTTTGGCGTGCTTCTGTTGACCGCCATCATCTCTGTCGCTATCAGCTCTAAGAGACCCTACAAAAGCTGGAACACCACAGCCTGGATCTCAGCATTCTGCGCCCTCATCGGCCTGTTCGTCGCCATCTTCTTCCTCCCGGCTTAAAGATTGTGACGCAAAAAGAAACAAAGGAGAGGAGTCCTTCGAGATTCCTCTCCTTTTTTGCACCCTAATCAGCGCATTAGGGTGCGAAATGTGGGCTTATGGAGCAGATTTCGCACCCCAATCTAGTATGATAATGTGTCGTAAAAGTAGATTTTGTGAAATTTTCGGCTAAAAAAGCATAATGGGAGTGTATTGTTTGTGAATTTTTATTACCTTTGTGGTTGATATTGCCACAGTAGGGCTTGGCGGCTGCACTCCCCTCATTCTTCACCCGCGAGAGAGCCTCGGCGATGTCGGCTCGATACCGAAAAAATAAAAAACGACATAAATGACAAGTAGATGGAACTACGTGCCCCTATCTACTGAAAATCAAAACTTAGAAGATGAGCTGTCGAAGCGATTCGCAAAATGCCCCACGGTGGCCGAGCTTCTCGTGCAGAGAGGCATCCGATCCATCGACGAGGCCGAGAGGTTCTTCCATCCCTCGCTGCGCGACCTTCACGACCCATTCCTTATGCCCCAGATGCACGAAGCCGTGGATCGGCTCAACCATGCCATGGGGGCCAAGGAGAGGATCATGGTCTACGGCGACTACGATGTTGACGGAACCACGGCCGTGGCCCTTGTGTACCGTTACCTGCAGAACTTCTATTCTGAGATTGATTACTACATACCCACGCGCTATGATGAGGGGTACGGTATCACCAAGAAGGTGATCGACGAAGCGGCCGAGGCCGGCGTCAAACTAATCATCATCCTCGATTGCGGCATCAAGGCGATCGAGGAGATAAAGTATGCCAAGACCCTTGGCATCGACTTCATAATCTGCGACCACCACGTGCCCGACGACGAACTGCCGCCGGCCGTGGCCATTCTCAATCCTAAGCTCGAAGGCAGCACCTACCCCTGCTCCCATCTCTCTGGCTGCGGCGTGGGCTATAAGTTCATGCAAGCCTTCTCGATCAGCAACGGCATAGGCACAGCCGAACTCGAAGGCATGCTCGACCTGGTAGCAGTGAGCATCGCCGCCGACATCGTGCCTATGGTCGATGAGAACCGCGTGCTCGCCTACCACGGCCTGAAGCGCATCAACAGCAACCCCAACATGGGGCTGCGTGCCATAATACGCACCTGCGGCCTCGGCGGCAAGGAAATCTCTATCACCGACGTAATCTTCAAAATCGGACCTCGCATCAACGCATCGGGCCGCATGCAGAGCGGCCGTGAAGCCGTAGAGCTGCTCACCGCCCGCGACATCAAGGATGCCGCCAAGCTCAGTCTGGCCATCGACCAGTACAACAAAGACCGCAAGCAGCTCGACAAGCGCATCACCGAAGAGGCCAACGCCATACTCGAGGCCCAAGGCGAGATAAACTCAAACAAAAAGTCGATCGTCATCTACAACAAAGACTGGCACAAGGGCATCATCGGCATCGTGGCATCGCGCCTCACCGAGCTATATTACAAGCCATCGGTGGTGCTGACCCTCAACAACGGCTTGGCCACCGGCTCATCGCGCTCGGTCCAGGGATTTGATGTCTACAAGGCTGTCGATTCCACTCGCGACCTGTTGGAGAATTTCGGCGGCCACACCTACGCCGTCGGCCTATCGCTCAAGGAGGAGAACATACCCGAGTTTACTCGCCGCTTTGAGGAATACGTAGCAGCCAACATCCTGCCCGAGCAACTCACCCCCCAGATTGACATCGACGCCGTGATTACATTCAGCGACATTACCCCCGAGTTTGTGTCAACCCTGCGCCTGTTCAACCCCTTCGGACCGGGCAACCAGAAGCCGGTCTTCTGCACCCGCAAGGTGCGCGACTGCGGCACCAGCCGCCTGGTGGGGCGCCAAGAGGAGCATATCAAGCTCGAGGTGGTCGATGACACCACGGGCCGCATCATGAATGCCATAGCATTCAACATGGCCCAGTATTTCCCGCGCATCCATGTCGGCGAGCCATTTGACATCTGCTACACCATCGAGGAGAGCAAGCATCGCAACAGCAACTTCACCCAGCAGCTGATGGTGAAGCAGATACGCCTCTACTAAGGCTTATGCTCGCTACTCTCAAGCGGTATTGGGGCTACGATAATTTCCGCGAGCTCCAAGCCGAAATCATACAGTCGGTGCTCGACGGCCACGACACCCTGGGCCTATTGCCCACGGGCGGTGGCAAGTCCATAACATTCCAGGTCCCAGCCATGATGCTGCCGGGTCTGACGCTGATTGTGACCCCGCTCATCTCGCTGATGAAGGACCAGGTCGACAATCTGCGTCAGCGCGGCATACGCGCCTATTGCCTCCACTCGGGCATGTCGCGAGCCGAAGCCCGCTTGGCCATGGACCGCTGCCGCCTCGGCAAAACCAAGATGCTCTACGTATCGCCCGAGCGCCTGCAGTCTGAATCATTCATCGAGCGCCTGCGCGAGTGGGATGTCAGCCTCATCGTGGTCGACGAGGCCCACTGCATCTCGCAGTGGGGCTATGATTTCCGCCCCTCTTACCTTAAGATTCAGGGACTCAGGCGCATATTCCCCGATGTGCCAGTGCTGGCCCTCACCGCCTCGGCCACTCCCGAGGTGCGCGACGACATAATGCTGCAGCTCGGCTTCCGGCCGGGATGGCAGAGCTACGCCAAGAGTTTTGACCGTCCCAACCTGAGTTACATCGTTCGTGCTGACGATTACAAAGAGAGGACCCTGCTGCGGGTGATGCAAGGCACCACCGGTTCGGCCATCGTGTATGTGCGTTCGCGCCGACGCTGCCGCGAGTTGGCCGAATTGCTGCTGCGCGAGGGCATCTCAGCCCAATATTACCACGCCGGCCTCGACCCGCAGGACAAGGAAGAGAGGCAAGAGCAGTGGAAGACCGGCGCGGTGCGCGTCATGGTTGCCACCAACGCCTTCGGCATGGGCATCGACAAGGCCGATGTGCGCACAGTGGTGCATTTCGACCTGCCTTCATCGCTCGAGGAATACTATCAAGAGGCTGGCCGAGCCGGACGCGACGGCCTACCCTCTTATGCCGTGGCAATAGTGGCCAAGGCCGACAAGGCCACCCTCACCCGACGCCTCACCGAGGCATTCCCGCCCAAAGATTACATCGCTCGAGTCTACGAATTAGCCGGAAATTTCCTTGAGGTAGCTGTGGGCAGCGGTTATGACCATATCTATGAGTTCGCCTTTGGCGAGTTTTGTCATCGCTTTGACCTCAAGCCGGCAGTAGCCCACGCGGCACTGAAAATCCTGACCCAGGCCGGATATGTCGAATTTGTCGACGAGGTGCAATCGCGCACCCGCGTGATGATCATCCTGCCAAAGGCTGACTTCTATTCCCTACGGCTCGACGACAAGACCGACCGCGTGTTCAGCGCCTTGCAACGCGCCTACACCGGCCTGTTTGCCGACTTCACCCCAATCGAAGAGAGCCAACTGGCCCGGCGAGCCGAGGTGCGCGAGGAGGATGTCTACCAAGCCTTGCTCGAACTGGCCCGACAAAAGGTCATCCTGTTCATTCCGAAGAAAAAGACACCTTATCTATATTATACCACATCGCGCGAAGAGCCGCGCTATCTGCTCCTGCCCCGGGCTGTCTACGAAGACCGCCGCGACCGCATGGCTGCCCGCATCGAGGCTGTCAAGAGATTTGCCTTCGATGCCGACCGCTGCCGCGTGCAGACCCTGCTTGGATATTTTGGCGAGAAGGATGTGGCCGAGTGCGGCACATGCGATGTGTGCCGTATGCGCAAGGTAAGCTATAAGCAGGAGGCCAAGGATGTAGAGTTTGCCAAAACGCGTCTGCGCCAGGCGTTGGCCGCTGAGGCCAGCGTGCGACTGTCAGAATTTGCCGCACGCTTAGGCATCAAGCGCGAAATGGTCATCGAGGCAGTGCGCGACTTGGCCGATGCTGGCAAGGTAAGCGTCAGGGCATGCGGCGCAGACGCAGTTGTGACTTGTAGATAGGGAATTTCAGGGTAAGCAAGGCTCCGTCGGCGCTCAGCACCGCATTATTGTCATCAGTGAGCGTCCGGCCTCCGGCCTCAATCCACACCATATCATAATTGTTGGCGAATATCGTGGGCTCCAGCCGTCCCTTGATGCGCAGCTCGGGCCATTTCTCTGGTTCTTTGTCGGCTCCAGCCAGATACACTATGTCATAGCCCTTGCCATCCGGGCTTTTGACGATTGCCAGAGTGTACTTGCCGCCGATGCTGGCCCGGTTTTGGTCAACATCGCGATCGATGTAGCACCATTTGCCCTCCAATGGGTCGGTAGTGGTCAGCAAATACTGGTCAATGCTCTCTATGGTCGGGAAATGCGCCATCTCAATCGCGGCCCCACGCGTCGAGTAGCTCTCAAAACGCTCGCACTGCAATTCTGACTCAGCTCTGAGTTCCACAGCGCCTCCAGCTGTGCTGAAAGGCGGGGTGCAAATGAGCTGTTGCTCCTTACTGCCGCCGTATAGGCGCGCTCCGATTCCGTCGTACACCAGTTTGAGCGAGAAATAGCGGTCGTCCATAGGCTGCCGAGCCGTCTCGCTCCAGGCCAACTGCCCGTCTCTCCACTGCTGTACCTCAATCTCGATATTAGTCGGGTACAGGCCAGCCAAGTCGGCAAGCGGCGGCATACTGACATGCGCGATAGTGTAATTGTCGGCATCAGCCACGCCCCAAGCCAGGGCCCAATTGGCAGCCGCTGAGGTCGACTTGCTGCCCACGCGCGCATGCACATAAGCCGATAGCGCCCCGGCTGGGATGCTATCGGCTTGAGTTATGCCTTGTGCGATGGTCTGTGCTGTGTCTTTGGCCAGAACTGAGCAGGCTGCCATTAGGATTAGCGCTGCTATGGCCGAGATGCGCGTCATTTGTATTCTACATCGACGATGAATCTGGCCTTGCCAGCCTCCTCCTCGGTGCGCATGTCAAAGTAGCTGATCTCTTTGAGCCAAGCCACCTTGTAGCGCTGGCCGTCGCGGCCCGACGATGCTATGCCCATGTGCTTGACCAGATGAGCCTTGGCTGCGGCTGCCTGGCGAGTGTCATCAAATGTGAACACATAGGTGCATTTCTTGATCCTGCCAGCATCGAATTGGCCCGAAATCATGGTGTTGGAGGCGGCGCCAAAGTTCTCATATCCTATGTTGCCCTTGCGCTCAACCACCAGCGTGCCATCAGGCTGCAGCTGGGTTGCAAACGAGTCATTTGAGTTGAGGATCGTGCGAGCCTCGTCGCATGTCACATTGGGGGTGTTGAGGAATCCAAAAGGCGAGGTATAAAGGTGTATGCCATCATAAGGGGTAGTGGCGCGGAAATTCTTCACCACCTTCTCCTTCAGGTCGGCCGAGAGGCCCGGCTTGCGCTTGGGCGCATTAGGGTCGACCGAGAAGCAGAGAAATTTCCAATCGCCGGTCTCAGGGTCGGCTATCAAGAAGCTTTGTTTCGGGGTCTTGGGCACTGCGATTTTGCTGGTGGCATCGGCTATGATAAAGTAATTCTCTTGCGCTCCCACCTGCTTATAGTAGTTGCACGGCATCTGGTTGTCGGGGCGGTACTCGCACCAGTTCACTCCGTCGCGCTCAAAGTATCCACCTTCGTAGTAGTATTTCTGGGCCCATGCTGAGGTGGAGAGGAGGAGCATTAGGGCAACAGCGAAATGTTTCATAAGCCTGTGAATATGATTGATAAAGAAAAGCAGCGGCCGCTGAGGTTATCAACGGCCGCTGCGCCCTGTTGTGCGCATGAAGGGACTCGAACCCCCACGACCTAAGTCATTAGATCCTAAGTCTAACGCGGCTACCAATTACGCCACATGCGCAGGATTTCACTGCAAAGTTACTAATAATTTTCCATTCCAACAAATCCTTTTGCATTTTTCATAAAAATTCTCTATTATCAACCAAATCACAATTGAATGTGTTAATTAATGTAGGTGGCAAGACACAATTTTTGTAAATGCGGAAATTTATTCTTACCTTTGAACCTTAATAACAAATAACCATAACAACTCCCATGCGTAAGACATTACTTCTCATTCTCTTCCTCAGCGTGGTACTCGCCTCCACCGCCCAGGACAAAAAGCGACAGGCGCAAGTGGCCGGTATCGCGTTTTACAATCTTGAAAACCTCTTTGACACTATTCCCAACAACCCCAAGGGACGCGACGTTGAGTTCACCCCCGAGGGCAGCCGCCAGTGGAATAGCGACAAGTATTGGAAAAAAATCCACAACCTGGCCTATGCCATTTCTCAGATGACAACCACCACCACTCCCATCGGCCCGGCCATTATCGGAGTGTCGGAGATTGAAAACAAGTCGGTGCTCGACGACCTGGTGGCCGACCCGCAAATCTCGCGCTGGAATCTGCAAGTGATCCACCACGATTCGCCCGACTCGCGTGGCGTCGATGTGGGCTGCCTCTACAACCCCAAATATTTCAAGCCCGAGAATGTCACCAACCACCGCGCTTACAATATCCCATTTGCTACACGCGACCAGATGGTGATCGTTGGCAGTCTGCTCGGCGAGCGCATAGCCGTCATCGTAAACCACTGGCCGTCGCGCCTCGGTGGCGAGGAGCAGTCATCGCCCCACCGCGAGGCCGCTGCCGAGCTGTGCAAGGAGATTGCCGATTCGCTGTGGCAGATCCATCCCGAGATGGGCATCATCATCATGGGCGACCTCAATGATGACCCGCAGAACAAGTCGTGCGCCGTGGTGCTTGATGCCAAGCGCGACGCCAAGGACGCTGCCGACCATGGTTTCTACAACCCATTCTGGAAGAAACTCGACCAAGGCATCGGTTCGCTCGCCTATAAGAGCTCGTGGAACCTCTTTGACCAGATCATCCTATCTGGCAACCTGGCCAACGGCCCCGAGGACAAGTGGCATTTCTATCGAGCCGAAGTGCTCAACAAGGACTTCCTGCGTGAGAACGAGGGCTCTCGGCAGGGCTACCCGCTGCGCACATACAGCGGCGGAGTATTCCTCAACGGCTATAGCGACCACTTCCCCACCGAGGTGTTCCTGGTGCGCTACGTTGAGAAGAAATAATAGCATAATGCCATACCCGTATGGATATCCCATAATTCTACCCCGTAGAGGTTGTTTCATCCAGCATCATGCTATACCGGGTGGCTACCCCGTAGGGGTTGTTTCATTCTGGTACTCAATGGAATAATGAAACAACCCCTACGGGGTAGATTGGTGAGGCAACCTCAATGCTATGTGAAACAACCCCTACGGGGTAGCCACCATAGGGAAATTAAGTGTAATTTTTTTTACCGTAAGACTCCATACTTGAAACTAAATTAGTATCTTTGCAAAAAATTTGCCAAGAGATGGAAAAATTTGAAATGGTGGCCAAAACCTTGGCCGGCTTAGAGGAAGTGCTGGCCGAGGAGTTGCGCGGCATAGGGGCCGAAAATGTCGAGCCCGGCCGCAGGATGGTTTCTTTCCAGGGAGACCTGGAGACGCTATACCGCGCCAACCTCTGCTGCCGCACCGCTTTGAGAATCCTCAAGCCTTTCTACAAATTCACCGCTCACACACCCGACGAGCTTTATGAGCAGACTAAGGAATACGACTGGGGTACCTTGCTCTCAGTCGATAAGACTTTCTGCATCGACTCGGTGGTCAACAGTGAGGATTTCACCCATTCGCAATTCGTAACCTACAGGGTTAAGGACGCTATAGTCGACTGGTTTCGCGACCGTTACGGCGATGACCAGCGTCCCGGCGTGCGCCTCAAGGATGCCGACATCATGATCAATGTGCATATCTCGGCCGGCAATGTCACCCTGTCGCTCGATTCATCGGGCGAATCGCTACACAAGCGCGGCTACCGAGTGGCTCAGACCGAGGCTCCGATCAACGAGGTGCTTGCCGCCGGCATCATACTGATGAGCGGATGGCGCGGCGACTGCCCCTTTGTCGATCCCATGTGCGGCTCTGGCACCTTTGTCATCGAGGCCGCATTGATTGCCGCCAACATCAACCCCGGCATATATCGCAAGTCGTTCGCTTTCGAGACGTGGCCCGACTTTGACGCCGAGTTGTTTGACCGCCTCTACAACGACGACAGCGGCGAGCGCGATGTGGCATTCCCCATCATCGGCACCGACATCTCGCCGGCAGCTGTCGAGATTGCCAACAAGAATGCCAAGAGCGCCGGCGTGAGCAAATACATCGAGCTCCGCACCATGCCCATCGCCCATTGGGAGGAAGCTCCCAAACCGGCTGGCGTACTTATCACCAACCCGCCCTACGGCGAGCGCATCAGCGCTCCCGACATGGAGGGCCTGTATGCCATGATCGGCAACCGTCTGAAAAATGTGTTCCAGGGCTACCACGCCTGGATCATCGGATACCGCGACGAATATTTCCAAAGCATCGGCTTGGCCCCCTCGCAGAAGGTTGAGCTGTACAATGGCGCGCTCGACTGCGAGCTGCGCGAATATGTCATATTCGAGGGTGACAAGAAATCATACCTTGCCTCGGGAGGCAGCCTCAAAAAGCGCCGCGACGAAATCGAAGATGACGATGACGACGATTTCCAGGAGCGCCGCATCAAGAAGCGCGAGCGCCAAGAGAGCCGCCCCACCAAGGAGCGCAAATTCCGCGACCTGAGGGACGACCGTCCGGCTCGCGACCGTAAATTTGACCGCGACCGCAAATTTGACCGCGACAAGAAATTTGACAAGGACCGTGACCGCGATCGTGACCGCGACCGCAAGTTTGATCGCGACCGCGACCGTGACCGCAAGTTTGACGACCGCCGCGAGCGCAAATTTGACCGCGATGACCGGCGCCGCGACAATGACAAGAAGAGCTACCGCGACGACCGCCGGCGCGATGACCGCGACTGGCGCCGCGACCGCGATGACGAGGAGGAAGAGTCAGACAATCCTCTGGCCAAGCGCCGCAATCCTCGCGCCCTGAAGATGCTCCAAAACAAGCAACCCTCGCTGCCCCCCACCGAGGGCCCAGTAATGCGCTCCCGAGGCTGGAAAAAGAAACCATAATCCCCGGGCCGGAAAAAGAAACCCTAATCCCGGGGCCTAATATCCCGGCCTCCTCTCATATCCCCTCTATCCGACTCCTCTCGATTCTACTCGACTCCCCTCGATTCTTCTCGATAATTTCGATACTATCGATAATCTCGATACTCTCGATATTATCGAGAATTCTCGAAAAATCTCGATAATTCTCGAAAATTCTCGACTATGAAAATATTACTTCTGGGCTCTGGCGGCCGCGAATGTGCCATTGCCCGCAAAATCCGCAAAAGCCCTCGCTGCGAGGAGCTATACATCGCTCCCGGCAATGGGGGCACTTGCTCTTATGGCTCAAATGTGCCCCTCTCGCCCCTTGACTTCCCTGCAGTGCTCGACTTTGTCCTCGCCAAAGACATCGAAATGGTTGTTGTCGGCAACGAGGACCCCCTGGTGGCTGGCATCCGCGATTTCTTTGCCGAAAACGCACCCAAGGTGCTTGTCGTAGGCCCCGGCAAAGACGGCGCCGCCCTCGAGGGCAGCAAGGACTTTGCCAAGCGCTTTATGGCTCGCCACAATATCCCCACTGCTCGCTATCAGAGCTTTACCAAGGATGATATCGACAAGGCTTACACCTTCCTCGAGACCCTCACTCCGCCCTATGTGCTCAAGGCCGATGGCCTGGCTGCCGGCAAGGGCGTGCTCATAATCGACAACCTCGACGAGGCAAAAAAGTCGCTGCGCGAGATGCTCGACGGCATGTTTGGAGCATCATCGGCCACTGTGGTGATTGAGGAATTTCTGAGCGGCATCGAGTGCTCGGTGTTCGTGCTCACCGATGGCAACGGCGGTTACCGCATTCTGCCCGAGGCCAAGGATTACAAGCGCATTGGCGAGGGCGATACCGGCCTCAACACCGGAGGCATGGGAGCCATCAGCCCAGTGCCGTTTGCCACCCCCGAATTTATGGCCAAGGTCGAAGAGCGCATCATCAAGCCCACCATCGAGGGCCTGAAAGCCGAAGGTATCGACTACCGTGGATTCATCTTCTTGGGCCTGATCAATGTCAAGGGCGAACCTATGGTGATTGAATATAATGTGCGCATGGGCGACCCGGAGACTGAGGTGGTAATGCCTCGCTTGGCTTCCGACCTGATCGACCTGCTCGAGGGAGCCGCTCGCGGCGACCTCGCCGAGATTCCGGCCGAAGCTGACCCTCGCGCCGCTGCCACGGTGATGGTTGTATCTGGCGGTTATCCCGGCAGTTACCCCAAGGGACTCCCCATCACTGGCAACCTGTACCCCCAGGGCACCATCCTGTACCATGCCGGCACCAAGCTGACCCCCAACGGCACTCTGCTCACCTCGGGCGGTCGCGTTATCGCCGCCACATCCTTTGGCAAGGACCTGCCCGAGGCTCTGGCTCGCAGCTACCGCGCTGTCGAGGGCATTGAATACGACGGCAAGTATTACCGCCGCGACATCGGCCAGGACGTACTGTCATGATCCGATTCCTACATTCCCGATATTTCATGGTGCTCACGGCCCTGGTGGTCGTGGCTTGCGCCTTGGTGTATGCCGTAATCGGGGATGTAGTGTATCCCGCCGGCGATGGCGGCTTTGTGCGCGGCTGGGGAGGCCCCTGGCTTGAACGCGGCCACGTGGGTATGTGGGTGGGCTTGCTGCTCACTCTGGCTCTGGCTGTGTTTATCGGCACCCTCAACCGCACATTCAACCTGCTGCGCTCGATGACATGGCTGCATGGGGCATTTTTCTTGATGCTCACCCTGGCCACGCCATCGCTGATGCTCAATTTCTATCCGGGCCTGTTGCTTGCCGCCACAGTGATGCTCGGGTGCTTCTTGATGTTTGTCAGTTACAACGACCGCATGGCCCAGCGCCAGGTGTTCCTGGCGTTCCTGCTCCTGTCTGCCGGGGCCGCGCTCGACTATTCATTTGTAGTCTACATGCCGGTATTCTGGTTGGCGACGGCTCAGATGCGCATCTTCTCGATGCGCTCGTTTATGGCCTCGCTCATGGGTATTGCCACGCCCTGGATTATCCTATTGGGCTTCCGCATCGTTGACATATCTGACTTGCAAGTGCCTCATTTCTACGCCTCTAATACTCTGCTTGGCGCTCGCTCGATTACCTGGATGATAGGCGTGGGGCTCTTCTCGGCCTTCCTCGGCGTCAGTGCTTGGATCCAGAGTGCCATCAGGATCCTCAGCTACAATGCCCAGTCGAGAGCTATGCTTAGTGTTATCACGGTGGTGCTGTTTTTCACCTTGGTGTTTGGCGCAGCCGACTATTGCCACTTGGCAGTGTTCTTGCCGCTGCTCAACTGCAGCGTGGCTCTGCAAGAGGGACACCTGTTCAGCGTCATCTATCGCCGGCAGAAATCCTACTACGCCATCTTGGCCATTATGATAATTTATCTTGGATTGTTCGCTTGGAGGACAATACTATGCGTTTGCTGATTGAGAAAAACATACCGTTTGTGCAAGGGCTGCTTGAGCCTTATGGCGAGGTGGAATATCTCGCCGCCAATGCCTTTACCCCTGAAACTGTAAAAGATGCCGATGCGCTGATGGTGCGCACCCGCACTCGCTGCGATGCCGCGCTGCTCGAGGGGAGCCGCTGCCAGATGGTAGCGACTGCCACTATCGGCACCGACCATATCGACCTGCCTTGGTGCGCCGCCCACGGCATTACTGTGGAGAATGCACCGGGGTGCAACGCTCCGGCTGTGGCCCAGTATGTGTTTGCCTCGCTGCTCAAGCTGGCCAACCGTCCGCTGTCGCAATACCGCATCGGCATCGTGGGCGTGGGCCACGTGGGCAAGATCATCGAGCAATGGGCGCGCCAGCTCGACATGGAGGTGATGGTTTGCGACCCTCCGCGCCAGCAAGCCGAGGGTGGCGATGGGTGGAGCACCCTCGCCGACATTGCTCGCGAGGCTGATATCATCACTTTCCACACTCCGCTCGACGAGACTACTCGACACATGGCTGATGCTGAATTTTTCGCATCGCTGCGCCGTTCACCTATTATTATAAACTCGGCCCGTGGCGAGGTGGTCGACAATCAGGCGCTGCTCGAGGCCCTGCGCTCGGGCCAAGTGCATCATGCGGTGATGGACTGCTGGGAGGGCGAACCAGCCATCAACCTCGAGCTGCTGCGCCATTGCGCCATAGCCACGCCGCATATCGCCGGATACAGCTACGAGGGCAAGGTGCGCGGCACGCGCATGGCTCTTGATGCCATCTCTCGGCATTTCGGTCTTCCGCATATCGAGATGGAGCAACATGCGCCGATGGGTGCGGCCGCCTCAGTCAATCCCAAGGCTATTGCTCGCAGCTACGACCCCGCCGTCGACACTGCCGCCCTCAAGTCCGACCCAGCCTCCTTCGAATCACTACGCAACCACTACAACCTCCGCCACGAGGTCCACTCCGGCAAGATAGACTAAAACCACTGAGATATATAAAACCACGGATTACACGCAGAGATATATAAAACCACGGAGATATATAAAACCACGGAGATACATAAAACCACGGATTACACGGATTACACGGATTGCCATCCGGATGGTATCCGTGTAATCCGTGTAATCCGTGGTTTTATGTATCTCCGCGTGTAATCCGTGGTTTTATATATCTCTGCGTGTAATCCGTGGTTTAATATAGAGTTCTTAGTGCAATCTGTGGTTTTTAGTCCCAGTAGTAGATTTATTTTTCATAAAAAATGCTAAGGTTGGTATTCTTTTGGTTTAAATTCGTAACCTTGTGAAATCTTGCTATAAGCACTGCTGTATGAGAAGATGATATAGATGATTATACGTTGAACCAATTCTATACGACTAAATGAAAATCTTTACCAACCTTGCTTTGACAGCGGCTCTCACCCTGGGAGCTACCGCTGCTTACGCTGGCACTTTCTCTTATCAGAGTTTGAGTCCAGCCGCTGGGTCCACTATCGATGTGGGCACCACCGTTGAAGTCCAATTTGCCGATGAGGTGAGCTTCAACACTGAAAACGAAATGTCGGCCTCCAGTGTCAATTTCACCTTCGTATCCTATGGGTGGACCAACACCTACACTCCCTCTGACGATGGAGGCACCAAGCTCTCTGGTTCTACTCTCTCAGTAACCTTCGCTCCCGACTCCTGGCAGCAAGAGGCTGGCGCTACCTACACCTTCAATGTCCCCGCTGGCGCTCTTATCAACGCTGATGGCGACACCAACGAAGCTATTGCTATTGATTACGTCCTGGCTGGTGGCAACACTGGTGGCAGCGACGAAGGCACTTTCACCATAGAGCTAATGAACAACACCGACCTTGGTGAAGTAGAATCAATCTCTATTCCTATCAACCTCAATCTCAGCCCCAGCACTTATAGCTACGATTCCTCAAAGGCTGTCTATTTCTACAAGGACTTTGTAGAGTATAGCGTAACTGTTGAGGATCTCTATGGCATGGGCTTTGCTTACGGCCTCACCCCCAGCTGCGCTAATGGCGAAATCACCGAGGCTGGCTCTTACACCCTCTATATCCCCGAGGGAGCTTTCTCCGACGGGTCATCTTACAATGAGGAGGCTAACTTCACCTGGACCGTGGTATCATCGGCCACAGCTACCACCCTTGAGCCTATGAGCATCAGCCCCGAGGCTGGTTCTACCATCTCTGTGGGTCAGCAGATCGTGCTCTCATTCCCCGAAAGCATCGCTTTTGCTGATGAATATGCTAAGTACAATGTCAGCTTCGTGATTGGTGGCAACCATGTTGGTTCATTCGCTCCCGCCGATGTTGATGGCGACATCATCATCGTTGGCAGCATGCTCGCAGTCAACTTCAACCCCGACAGCTGGCAGACCTACGACGGTACTCCTTACATCCTCACTATCCCTGAGGGCACCCTGGTAGGCGAAAGCGGCCTCACCAACGAGCTCATCGAGGTTGTGTACAACACTCCCGAAGCAACTGTTGAGCCTGTTACCGGCCTTGAAATCGCCCTGAAGAACAACAAGACCCTGGGCGAAGTAGAAAGCATCTCCAATCCTATCCGCTTCGACCTCGATCCCAGCACCGTTACTTACAACAACGTAGCCCTCACATTCTACAAGGATGAGGTTTCTTACTCTACCAGCGTTGAGGAATACAACCTCTTTGGCACTGGCTACTGGCAAGTGCGCATCGACAACAGCGTATTCGAAAGCGAAATCACCGAAGATGGCACCTACACCCTCCTCGTTCCCGCTGGCGCATTCTCGCTCGGTGAATACACCAACGAAGAGACCACATTCACCTGGATCATTGGCGACGTAACTCCTGGCGACGAACCCGAAGCAAACATCGAATACACTGCCGCATATCCTCTCACTGGTGAATATGACGTGGCTATCGAGGGCTCATTCTCCTCTGTCAACCTGTCGTTCGGCGGCGTTTCTGCTGAACTCACCGTCAACCCCAACAAGGTTGTTTCGCTGATTAATGTTGAGACTGGTGATGAGACCATCTGCGACATCGCTTACAACGCGACATTCTCTAACATGATTGGCTACGCTTATGTCAACATCACTTTCGATGAAATTACTGAGACCGGTGACTACCAGCTGATTATCCCGCAAGCCACCCTCACCGACCCCGACGGCAACTACAACCCCGAAATCATCCTCTTCTACAATGTGATCGGCCAAAGCACTGGCGATCTCAAGGAGATGGAGTTTGTTAGCGTAACTCCGAGCAATGATGAGCCTCTCTACGCTCTGCTCGAGGGCGAAAGCGTAGTGCTCGGTGTGACCAACGCCAACCAGGCTGGCTACGGTCGCCTCACCATCACTGGCGGACCTGAGGGTTATGTTACTCAATTCGGCAACGATGCTTACGTCACCTTCACCGAGAACGAAGCTATCTTCGAGAACGCTCAGAAGGACTTCACCTTCTACGAGGGTTATGAGTACACCTTCACATTCGAGCTCTTCGACAAGTATGCCGCTCCGCGCACCACTCTGTTTGAGCACTCGGTTGTTTACCAAGGCGCCACCCCCAACACTGTATTCTTCAGCGCAATCACCGTATCTGAGGACAGCTTCAACCCAGTGCCCGGCTCAGAGCTCACTCCCGAGGCCAATACCGTTGTCCTGACCTTCGACGCTCCCGCTACCTTGGTTGATGGCTATGCTACCAACGGCGGACAAATGGCCGAGACTACCGACCTCGTTGCTTCATCCAACGAAGACGGCACCATCTGGAACCTCACCGTGCCCGCATCTTATGTTGAGGGCATCTGGGGCGACATCACCCTGATCATGACCTTCACCGACGCTGATGGCGCTTACATCATTCCTGGCGAAGCTTCCTTCGACCTCTACACCTATTATAATAGCGAAGCCGGCGCAATGACCAGCATCGCTGCCCGCTACGACTGCTACCAGAAGGGCGATGTGGCTGTGGTTACTCCCGCTGCCGGACAGGTTAGCGAGCTCCATGAGTTCTCATTCACCTATGCCGACGGTATCACCTGGGGTGGCACAGTGCGCGTAAGCGAAGTGAAACTCTACAATGAGGCTGGCGAAGTTGTTGCCTACGGCGAAAGCTATACCGAGGTTGACGACTACAACGTGACTGTAACCCTCAACCCTACCATCACCGAGAACGGCAAGTACACTCTCGATGTGCCTCGCTTCGCTCTGTCGCTTGGCTTTGAGTACATCGCTACTGGCTACAAGGGTCAGACCGTAGAGTACACCATCGGTACTACTGGCATCAACGATGCTCTCTTCGATGGCCAGCTCGTCGACGTCTACACCATCCAGGGCATCCGCGTTCTCACCAACGCTAACGCTGCTCAGATCAACGCCCTGCCGCGCGGCCTCTACATCGCCGGTGGCAAGAAGATCGTCATTCGATAGACCATAAGGACACAAGAATAGACCGTAAGGACCCAAGAAACGTAAGCACGTAAGCTTTACGTAAGCACATAAATTAAGTAGGAGCATATTCAATTTTGGATTTGCTCCTACTTTTTATAAATAGATACCATCCAATATGTGCTTACGTTTCTTGTGTCCTTACGGTCTATTCTTGTGTCCTTTTGGTCTAAGTAAAGTTTACGTTATTGTCTCAAACATTAAATAATGCTAATTCCAAGAAAATTTCCTCTCAAAAATTATGTTATATAACATAAAAGTCGTAACTTTGCATCAGTTTTTCATGGTATTAGATTTAAGGTAAGAAGATTAGTCGTCGTGATGACGATTAATTTTTTTGTACCTATTCCAAAGATGGTGGTTTAGGATTCCTAGGATGCCTAGGATTCCTACCCCTCTGCTCCCAGTAGGAT
>NWBJ01000106.1:7372-12974 GCA_002633115.1 Muribaculaceae bacterium Zag1 | reverse complement strand
TATGATGCCTAGGATGCCTACCCCTATATCCTATCAATTTATGGCCTTATGGCTTTATGGCCTTATGGTTTTGTGGTGTAATTGTGCGACAGCACAATACTTTGTTTCCAGATTATACCTTTTTGATTCATTTTTAGACAGTTTCCACGACTTTTTTTCGTAATTTTGCCGTAGAAAATTTTTTATCACCTTATTCCTCCATGATTTGCCCCATGAATAAGCCATCATTAGTTATCGCGCTCGCGACACTCGGCCTCTCTGCCGCTGCTGCTACTCAGGAGATGTACAGCCCCGACAAGCGCCTCGCCGTCACACTCGACTGCCCCGACGGTGGCGCACCCACCTACTCAGTAGCCTACGACGGCCAGGAGATGCTCCTGCCCTCGCCCCTCGGCTTCATCGCCAACATTGGCGACTTTGCCACCCGCCTCACCCTCATTGACACCAAGGAGCAACCCATCCAAGACTCCTACACCCTCAGCCGCAGCAAGAAGTCGCACATCGACTACTCGGCCAACGAGTACACCTGCCGATTCAGCAACGATGCTGGCCAGAAATTCAGCATTCAGTTCCGCATCAGCGACAACGATGTGGCTTACCGCTACCAAATCCCCGTTGAGGGCGACACCCGCAGCATCCGCATCATGAGCGAGGCCACTGGCTTCCGCTTCCCTGACTTCGCCACCACCTTCCTCACCCCGCAGAGCGATGCCATGATTGGCTGGAAGCGCACCAAGCCCAGCTACGAAGAGCCTTACCAGGCTGATGCCCCGCTGCAGACCAAGAGCATGTATGGCCACGGCTACACCTTCCCGGCCCTGTTCCGCATCGGCGACAATGGCTGGGTGCTGCTCAGCGAGACCGGCGTTGACAGCCGTTATTGCGGCAGCCGCCTCACCGACATCGACCCCAACAACACCTATTATATATCATTCCCCATGCCCGAGGAGAACAATGGCAACGGCACCGTCGAACCCGCCTTCGCTCTGCCCGGCGCTACCCCTTGGCGCACCATCACCGTCGGCTCGACCCTCGCTCCCATCGTCGAGACCACCGTGCCTTGGGATGTCGTCAAGCCGCAATTCGGACCCACCAAGGACTACAAGCCCGCACGCGGCGTGTGGAGCTGGATCCTCTGGGGCGACGACTCAATCAACTTTGAGGACCAGAAGAAATACATCGACTTCGCCAAAGCCATGGGCTGGGAGTATGTGCTTATCGACAACTGGTGGGACAACAACATGGGCCGCGAGCGCATGGCCGAACTCTCGAAATACGCTCAGAGCCAAGGCGTGAACCTGCTGATTTGGTACAGCTCGAGCGGTTACTGGAATGACATCGAGCAGGGCCCCATCAACGTGATGGACCGTTCGATCCGCCGCAAGCATGAGATGCAATGGCTCAAAGAAATCGGCGCCAAGGGTATCAAGGTTGACTTCTTCGGCGGCGACAAGCAAGAGACCATGCGCCTCTACGAGGAAATCCTAAGCGACGCCAACGATGCCGGCCTGATGGTAATCTTCCACGGCTGTACCATCCCCAGGGGCTGGGAGCGCATGTACCCCAACTATATCGGCTCTGAAGCCGTGCTCGCATCTGAGAATATGACCTTCAACCAGTCGTTCTGCGACGGCGAGGCTTTCAACGCCTGTCTGCATCCCTTTATCCGCAACGCCATCGGCTGCATGGAGTTTGGCGGCACATTCCTCAACAAGCGTCTCGACCGCACCAACCAGAAGGGTCCCGAGCGCCGCACTACCGACAGCTTCGAGCTCGCCACCGCCATCCTCTTCCAGAATCCGCAACAGAATTTCGCCCTGGCTCCCAACAACCTCGAGGATGCTCCCGACTGGGCCATCGAGTTCATGCAAGCAGTGCCGACCACTTGGGACGATGTGAAATTCATCGACGGCTATCCGGGCCGCTATGCCGTGGTGGCTCGTCAGCATGACGGACAGTGGTACGTTGCCGCTATTTCAGCCCTCGACGAGCCTCTCAAGCTCGACCTCGACCTGCCGATGCTCAACGGCCAACCAGCCACCCTCGTCCACAATGGCAAGTCTACCCTCAAGCCCACCAAGAAGGGCCGTTACCAGCTCACCCTCGCTCCCCAAGACGGAGCCGTCCTCATCCAATAAGACCGCAAGAACATAAGGAACATAAGGACATAAGTATTACGCGAGGCGTGCTACTTATGTCCTTATGTTTCTTATGTCCTTATGGTTTTGTGGTCTCTGAGGGCCATCTGGGCCTCAATCATGTCGGTTTTGTGGTTTTTATTTTGATTTTTTCAGGAAATTGGTGTAACTTTGCACGTTATAAGTGTACACCTATTAGATCCCGTAATGAGAGTTAAGATACATCACGAAGGCACCAACATATTGGTGATAGCGTTTTTAGCACTCGCCATCATCAATCTGCCACTATGGCTATGGGTCAGACCCTTGGTCATAGCGATCGTGCTTACTTCGATCAGCGCAATTTTTTATCTATTGATAGTCAACTTCTTCCGCTCACCCAAGCGCCATTTCCAGGGCGACCGCCGCAATGTGGTGGTATCAAGCGCTGATGGCAAGGTGGTGGCACTCGAGGAGGTCTACGAAGACGAGTTTCTGCACTGCCGCTGCATACAGCTGTCGGTATTCATGAGCGTGCTCAATGTCCACGCCAACTGGTTTCCGGTCGATGGCGAGGTCATCTACTCCACCCACCATCCCGGCCGCTTCATGGCAGCTTACCTGCCCAAGTCGAGCACCGAAAATGAGCGCAGCACCGTCGTAATCGAGACACTCGAGCATCAGTATGTGCTTATGCGCCAAGTGGCTGGAGCCATGGCGCGACGCATCGTCACCTACGCTCAGCCGGGCGAAGAAGCAAACATCGAAGACCACATGGGCTTCATCAAATTCGGTTCGCGCGTCGACCTATACCTGCCGCTCGGCACCGAGATTTATGTAAAAATCGGCGACACCACCACCGGCGGCATCACCCCGGTAGCGCGCCTCCGCCCCTAAAGGCCCTCAGTCTTTTGTTTTTGGCTTTTGGAAACAAATGTATCATTTAAATGTAACTTTTTCCAAAAACCAAAAACCAAAAACCAAAAACTATAAGTCATGCGCAAGATAATCTCCAACGTACCCAATGCCCTCACCTGCCTCAACCTCTTGTCGGGGTGCGTGGCGGTGATTATGGCTTTCTACTTCGATGACCGGGTTGGTGGCCTCACCGGCCAGCAATGGTGCTACATCTGCATCGGAGCGGCAGCCATCTTCGACTTCTGCGATGGCATGTCGGCGCGTATGCTCCACGCCTACTCGGCTCTTGGCAAAGAGCTTGACTCGCTCAGCGACCTCATCAGTTTTGGCGTGGCCCCGGGCATGCTGGTTTTCAACATCATGGCTGCCCACAGCACCCACCCGGTGGCTTGTGCCGTGGCATTGATGATACCGCTGCTCGGCGCTATCCGCTTGGCCAAGTTCAATGTCGATGAGACCCAGACCACATCATTCCGGGGCCTCCCCATCCCGGCCAACGCCATCTTCTGGATTGGCTGCGCCGACTGGATTGCCAAATACGAGTATCCCGGCTATGTGGTGATGGTGGTGCTGGTGGCCCTGTTCTCGCTGGCCATGGTGTCAAACATCCGCATGTTCTCCCTCAAATTCAAGTCGCTCGATTTCTATTCCAACGTCAAGCGCTACGCCATCATCCTGGCGGCCATAGCCTTTGTGGCACTCAATGGCATCAGCGGCTTGGCCTGGACCATCATTTTGTATATTTTATTGTCAGTATTCACCCGCCAGCACGACTGATTGCTGGCCCGTCACCCCCATTCTACCAGTAGTGTTAGTATCGCTATTATTTATAATCCTGCTCATCTACGTGGTGGGGCTCATCATCAAATGGGCCTTTCCACGCCTCTTATATTGGTACATGCGCCGCAAGGTGCGCCAGCAGTACCGCAACCCCTACGAAGATCAGACCTCTTCGCGTCAGCGCCAGTCGTACAACCCCTTTGGTTCGGCTCGCCAGCGCCAACAGCAACAACAAGCCCAGCGCCGCAAGCCCAAAACCAAGATTTTCGGTCCCGACGATGGCGAATACGTCGAATTTGAAGACATCCCCACCTATCGCGACCCCAACGAGCCCACTCCTCCCCCTCCCCCCAAGAAACCCACCGACAAAGACGAGCCCCAAATCTCCGACGCCGAATGGGAAGACATAAAATAATCGGCTATGCCGATTATCAAGTCAAAAGTCAAAAGTCAAAAGTCAAAAGTCAAAAGTCAAAAGTCAAAAGTGACTGTGCGTTAGCCACTCGATTACATTCGGTTCTCTCGATCGGTCGCTCGGCCACGATTTCCACGAGCGGCCACGATAAAATAGCAATTATATCCCTTATAATACCAACAAAAACATGGATCCAATGAAACAAACTTGTCTTCACGACCGCCACGTGGCTCTCGGCGCCTTGATGAGCCCATTCGGCGGCTTCGACATGCCCATACAGTATGCCGGCATCGTAGAAGAGCACAATGCTGTGCGCCAACATGTTGGCGTGTTTGATGTAAGCCACATGGGCGAGGTGCTCGTCACTGGCCCCGAGGCTGAGAAGTTCATCAACTACATCTTCACCAACGACCTCACCGGCGCCCCCGACGGCAAGATCTACTACGGCATGATGCTCCACCCCAACGGCGGCGTGGTCGATGACCTGCTCGTCTACAAGCGCAACGACCATGAGTTCTTCATGGTGCCCAATGCTGCCAACATCGAAAAGGATGTGGCCTGGATTCGCGAGGTGGCCAAGAATTTTGACGTCCACGTCAACCACATGAGCCATCTCTATGGCGAGCTTGCCGTGCAAGGCCCCGAAGCAGAAAAGACGCTCCTCGACGTGCTCGGCATCGATGCCCGCGACCTGGAGTTCTACACCTTCAAGGACATCCAGCTCGACGGCGAGGATGTGATCGTGAGCCGCACCGGTTACACCGGCGAGGACGGCTTTGAGATCTACGCCTCACACACCCTCACCCAGAAACTGTGGGACAAGCTGATGGCTGCTGGCGTACAGCCCTGCGGTCTTGGCTGCCGCGACACTCTGCGTTTCGAGGCCGGTCTGCCCCTCTACGGCGACGAGCTGACCGATGAGATTACCCCCATCGAGGCTGGTTTTGGCATGTTTGTCAAGCTCGACAAGCCCGACTTCGTCGGCCGCGAGGCTTGCGCCAAGCAGAAAGCCGAGGGCACAGCCCGCAAACTGGTGGGCCTCGAGTTGCAAGGCCAGGGCATCCCGCGCCACGGCTACGAAGTGCTCAACCAAGACGATCAAGTGGTAGGCGAGATCACCACCGGCTATCACTCGATCACTCTTGACAAGAATCTGGCATTTGCCCTGGTCGAGACTCCTTACAGCAAGCTCGGCACCGAGCTCAAGGTGCGCATCCGTCGCAAGACCTTCCCGGCTGTTGTCGTCAAAAAGCGCTTCTACACACCTAATTACAAAAAGTAATAAGTAATAAGTAATAAGTAATAAGTGGCCATCCGGATGGCCTCCCTTCTCCGCGTTAGCCACCTCGAGCGGCCACGATGCCCTCGGTAA
>NWBJ01000106.1:0-7271 GCA_002633115.1 Muribaculaceae bacterium Zag1 | reverse complement strand
ATCACGAGCGGCCACGATGCCCTCGATAATCACGAGCGGCCACGACTTAAATCAAACAATAATCATTAAATCAAAATATTATGATCAAGTATCTCCCATCTCACGAATATGTAAAGGTTGATGGCAACATCGCCTACATCGGTATTTCTCCCTACGCTGCCGCTCAGCTCGGCAATGTTGTCTATGTCGACATGCCCGAAGAGGGCGACGACGTGGTCGCCGGCGAGGACTTCGGCGCCATCGAGTCAGTCAAGGCTGCCAGTGACCTCTTCGCTCCCGTCAGCGGAGCCGTCATCGAGGCCAACGAGCACCTCATCGACAATCCTCGCCTCATCAACGAGGATCCTCTCGCCAACTGGATCATCAAGGTTGAGATGAGCAATCCCGCCGAGCTCGACAACCTCCTCGACGAAGAAGCCTACGCAGCCCTCTGCGCCTCTGAGAAGCACTAATTAGTTATGAGTTATGAGTTATTAGTTATGAGTTCTCATCGCTAATAACTCATAACTCATAACTCATAACTCACAACTAATAATTATGCACAGATATTTACCGCATACCGAGCAGGATATCGCGCAGATGCTTGAGGCTTGCCAAGCAAAGAGCCTCGACGACCTGTACAGCGATGTGCCCGAGCAGCTTAAGCTGAAGCGCCCCTACCAACTTCCCGCCGAGATGAGCGAGAAGGAGGTGCGCGACTTCTTCGCTGCCATGCGCGCCAAGTGCACCCAACTGGTGTGCTTCGGCGGCGCCGGTTACTATGACCACTATGCTCCGGCTGTGATCAACGCGCTCATCTCGCGCAGCGAGTTCCTCACCGCCTACACCCCCTACCAGCCCGAGATTTCGCAAGGCACTCTGCAATATATCTTTGAGTATCAGTCGATGATGACCAGCCTCACCGGCCTGGATGTCTCGAATGCCTCGATGTACGACGGCGCCACCGCCACCGCCGAGGCCATGCTGATGTGCGTTGCTGCAGCTCGCAAGAAGAATCGCGTCCTCATCTCCGCTACCATGAATCCGGCTGTCGCCGACGTGGTGCGCACCTACGCTCGCTACCATGGCGTGGCCCTCGAGGTTATCCCCGAGAAGAATGGCGTCACCTCGCGTGCCGAGTTTGAAGAGATGATGCAGGCCGGCGACGTGGCCGGTGTCATCGTTCCGGCCCCCAACTTCTTCGGCATCGTCGAGGACTACACCGGCTGGGCCGACCTCTGCCACAAGTACAAAGCTCTGTTTGTGATGAACTGCCAAGCTTCGGCCCTGGCAGCCATCAAGACCCCGGGCGAATGGGGAGCCGACATCGCTGTCGGCGATGCCCAGAGCTTGGGCATGCCACTCAACTACGGCGGTCCGTACCTCGGCTACATGTGCTGCACCAACGCTCTGATCCGCAAGATGCCCGGCCGCATCGTCGGCGCCACCAAGGACAAGGATGGCAAGCGCGTGTTTGTGCTCACCCTCCAGGCCCGCGAGCAGCACATCCGCCGCGAGAAAGCTACCAGCAACATCTGTTCCAACCAGGGACTTATGGCCCTGTATGTCACCATCTACATGTCGCTGATGGGGCCCGAGGGCCTGAAGCAGGTCAACGAGCTGAGCGCCGACGGCGCCCACTACATGGCCCATCACCTCACCGAGACCGGCGCCATGCACCTGCTGCATCCCCACGAGCCGTACCACAACGAGTTCCTCATGAAGCTCGAAAAGGTAACAGCCGACCAAGTGCTTGCCGCAACCCTCGCCGAGGGCATCTTCGGCGGAGTCAAGTTGGCCGACGACCTGCTCCTCATCGCTGTCACCGAGATGCAGTCCAAGGCCGACATCGACCGCTACATCGACATCATCCGCAAATTAACCACTGAATAAGAAATCCCTACTACAAACAATGAAGGGGTCTAAAAACCACGGAATTTCTACTTAGAGATATTTTTTTGACCACGGATTACACGGATTACACGGATTACCCACGTGCATTCCGGATGGTATCCGTGTAATCCGTGTAATCCGTGGTTTTAGAAAAAAACCATCCGTGGTTTTTAGACAGAAACATCTGTGGTTTTAACCCTCACTTAAATCTGAGTTATGAACAGAGAATTATATGGTTCATTGATATTTGAGCATTCGTGTAAGGGACGTCGGGGTTTCAGCCTCCCGCGCAATCCTTATAAGCATGTCGAGCTCCCCGAGAAGCTGCGCCGCTCCCAGCCCCTCGACCTCCCCGAGGTCGACGAGCCAACCGTGGTACGCCACTATACCAACTCGAGCAACAACAATTTCGGTGTTGACACGGGCTTCTATCCTCTGGGCTCTTGCACCATGAAGTACAATCCCAAGATCAATGACGAGATGGCTGCCGACCCGGTAATCTCGCGTCTGCACCCGCTGCAGCCGGTGAGCACTACCCAGGGAGCACTCGAGATTTACTATACTCTGCAACAGGCCCTTAGCGAAATCGGCGGAATGGCCGAATTTACGCTCAACCCGTTTGCCGGCGCTCACGGCGAACTCACTGGCCTGATGACTATCCACGCCTACCATGACAGCCGCAGCGACTGGGCGCGCACCAAGGTGATCGTGCCCGACTCGGCCCACGGCACCAACCCGGCATCGGCCGCTGTGTGCGGCTACAAGATCGTCGAGGTCAAGAGTCTGCCCGACGGCACTGTCGACGTCGACGACCTCAAGAGCAAGCTCGGGCCCGACATCGCCGCTGTGATGATGACAAACCCCAACACGGTGGGCATGTTTGAGAAGCATATCCCGGAGATTGCCGAGGCTGTCCACGCCTGCGGCGCCCTGATGTACTACGACGGAGCCAACCTCAACCCGATGCTCGGCGTATGCCGTCCCGGCGACATGGGCTTTGACGTGATGCACATCAACCTGCACAAGACTTTCTCGACTCCTCACGGAGGCGGCGGTCCCGGTTCGGGCCCCATCGGCGTGCGCAAGGGCTTAGAGCAATTCCTGCCCAACCCGCGCGTGGTGAAGCTGGCCGACGGCACATTCGATGTCGTATGCGAGGATTCGGCCCTGGGCCGCGTGTCGCAATGGCTCGGCAACTTCGCCGTCGAGATCCGCGCCCTCAGCTACATCATGTCGCTCGGCAGCGAAAATCTGATGATGGTGGGCAAGCTCGCCACCCTCAACGCCAACTATATCATGCAGGCGCTGCGCGACCTGTACCTGCTGCCCATCGAGGGCCCGTGCAAGCACGAGTTCGTGTTCGACGGCCTCAAGGACAAGTCGACCGGCGTCACCACTCTCAATGTGGCTAAGCGTCTGCTTGACTTTGGGTTCCATGCGCCCACGATCTACTTCCCGCTGCTGTTCCACGAGTCGCTGATGATCGAGCCGACCGAGACTGAGACGCGCGAGACGCTTGACCGCTTCATCGCCGTGATGCGTCAGATTGCTGGCGAAGCCGCCTCTGACCCCGAGCTAGTCAAGTCAGCTCCTCACCTCACCCCCATCTCCCACCCCGACGACACCGAGGCCGCCCTCCACCCCCTCCCCACCTACCGCTCCCTCCTATAATCCCTCGCGTGGCCTTATACACAGAGTACACAGATGTCACACAGACCTTTACATGGTAATTAATTTCATAGAGGTGCAGAAGCACCTGACAGATGGCACAGACCGCCCTGAAGAAATCTGTGCCATCTGTCAGGTGAGTTCACTCTTCTATGAAATTAATTACCATGTAGTTTGTGACATCTGTGTAATCTGGGTATAAGGCCTTATCAATCCGCTATAATTTTTATTATGACAAAGACCTATATTAAGGATGAATATTATGATTTGACCTATGCTATCATAGGGGCAGCCATGAAAGTTCATTACGAATTAGGTCCTGGTTTTTCTGAGTATGTATATCAGGACGCACTAGCCATACAATTCACCCTTGATAATATTCCTTATCAGAAAGAAAGGCCACTTAAAGTTCATTATAAGGGGTATGAATTAAAACACGATTATTTCGCAGATTTTGTATGCTATGATAAGATAATCGTAGAGGCAAAAGCCACCAAAGGTATAATCGATGAAAACAGAGCACAGATTGTGAATTATCTTAGGGGATGCAAAATGAGTAGAGGCCTTCTAATAAATTTTGGAGAACCGAAGTTAAAAATAGAACGGTTCGCTAATTGACTTTATTCTTATTATACCCGGATGGCATCTATGTAATCTGTCAGGTGCTTAAGCACCTCTATGGAATTTTAACGCCCTAAGGGTTCTGTGTGGCATCTGTGTAATCTGTGTATAAGCCTATAATTATATAAAATCAGTAAAGATAAATTATTATGATACATTTTGATTTGATTGTTGTTGGCGGGGGGCCCGGTGGGTATGAGATAGCGGCTGAGGCCGCTAAGGCCGGTAGGAAGGTTGCCCTGTTTGAGAAGGGGCAACTCGGTGGCACCTGCCTTAACCGAGGCTGCATCCCCACCAAGTGCCTGCTCGCCAGCGCCGGCCGCATCCTCCACCTCAAGTCAGATGCCGCCTTCGGCATCGACGTACCCGAGTTCAAGCTCAACTACGGCGCAGCCGTCGAGCGCACCCAGGGCGTAGTGACCCAGCTGCGCTCGGGCATCGACCAGCTGTTGCGCGACGTCACCGTCATTCCCCACGAGGCCGTGCTGCATCCCGCGCCCAGCGAGGTCTGCGGCCCCGACACCTGCGAAGAGACGCGCCTACCTTATATAATAGCCGACGGCGAGGAATATGCCGGCGAGCAGATCATCATAGCCACCGGCAGCAAACCCGCTACCCTGCCAATCCCCGGGGCCGACCTGACCATCAATAGCGACCAGTTCTTGGCCCTCACCGAGCTCCCCAAGAGCGTTGCCGTAATCGGAGGCGGCGTAATCGGCATGGAGTTCGCCTCGATCATGGCAGCCTTTGGCGTCGAGGTCACCGTCATCGAGTATTGCAAGGAGATACTGCCGCCGTTCGACCAAGAGGTTGCCAAGCGCTTGCGCACCACCCTCTCGCGCCGAGGCATCAAGATCGTGGTCGGAGCCCAAGTCAAGGAAATCAGCCGCGATGGCGAGGCCCTCGCCGTGACCTACGCTGGCAAGAAAGGCGACGAGCGCGTAGTTGCTGACACCGTGCTGATGGCCGTAGGCCGCAAGCCGGTGGTGCCGCAGGGCTGCGAAGAGAGCGACATCCATGTCACCGAGCGTGGCTTCATCGAGGTCGACAGCGAGATGCGCACATCGGCTCCCGGCGTCTACGCCGTGGGCGACTGCAATGGCCGCTGCATGCTGGCTCATGCTGCCGCAGCCCAGGCTCGCATCGCCATGGGCGATGATGTCGACATCGACTATATCCCCTCGGCAGTGTTTACTATCCCCGAGTGCGCCATGGTCGGCCTCACCGAGGAGCAGTGCAAACGCGAAGACATCCACTATGCGGTGGGCAAGTCGATGTTTGCCGCCAACGGCAAGGCTCTGTCGATGGGCGAGGGCGAAGGCTTTGTCAAGGTTATCTACAGCCCGGCCACGCGGCTGCTGCAGGGCGTGCACATCATTGGTCCGCACGCCGCCGACCTGATCGCCGAGGCTACCGCCTGCATGGCGCAAGGCGCCACCGTCGACGAGATTGCCACCTCGATTATCCACGGCCACCCCACCCTCAGCGAGGCGCTGGCAGCCGCCTGCGCCTCTTGCGCCTGCGCATAAGACCACAAGCACATAAGATACATAAGGACATAAGGATGCGATTATCGTCTTATGTCCTTATGTCTCTTATGTCCTTGCGGTCTCCATGGGCCGCGCCAGCGGCCCCGTTTGCAATTGTAAATCACCCCTCGATGGCACAGTTTGCAAACAAAATCATTTTTTTTCTTAAAAGGTATGTATTGTTTGAAATATTTTTCTTACCTTTGCGGTTGAATCGATTTATTCCAAAACTATAACTTAAAAATTACGACAATTTTTGAACAGTAGCAAACAATTTTAGCCAATTAAGTTTTATTAGTAGGTAGTTTTTTCAAAAACCGCTCACCGCTTGACCACGACCACTCGCATATTATTGACTTGGCTCATCGGACTGCTTCCTATAGCAGCCTTCGCCCAGACTGTGTCTGCGCCCAAAGCCAAGGAATCGCTGTTCAGCCCCTTCTGCACGACAATGGACCTCGGGCTCAACGTCGGCACTACCGGCCTCGGCCTCGACGTGTCTACCCCGGTGACCAAATGGCTCGATGTCAGGGCCGGCTTCAGCTACATGCCGCGATTCAACATACCTATGACCTTCGGCCTCGAATCGTTTGACACCGAGGGCCTCAACACCGGCAAATTCTCGCGCATGCAAGAGCTCATGAAGGAGTTTATGGGCGTTGAAATCGACGACCGCATCAAGATGAACGCCAAGTGCACCATGATCGATTTCAAGTTCATGCTTGACTTCAAGCCCATCCCCAACAACGACCATTGGCGTATCACCGCCGGCTTCCAATGGGGCTCGTCAAAGATTGGCCACATCGAGAACACCATCTACGAGATGCCGACCCTGGTGGGAGTAGTGATGTACAACGCGATGTATGACTACTTTGTGGGCAAGAAATACATGGACCAACCCATCTACAACAATACATACATCGACCCGGAGGTGGGCGGTGAACTGAGGGCTAAGTTCCTCGAATACGGCCGCGTCGGCGTAAACCTCGGCAAGTTCACCAACACCACCGAGTTCTGGGAGGCTGGCAAGAACTATATAATGGAGCCCGACGAGAATTGCATGGTCAAGGCCAACATGTTTGTCAACCATTTCAAACCCTATATCGGAGCTGGGTACTCGACTCACCTCACCAAGGACAAGAAGCTCAAGCTCGGCATCGATGCCGGAGCGCTCTTCTGGGGAGGCAAGCCCAAGATCATTACCCACAACAACCAAAATTACGCGCTCTACGACATCACCTACGATGAGGACGGCTACGAGATCTCAAGAGAGCTGATCGATGTGCCAACCGTAAACCTCTCGACCGATGTCGAAGATATCCATGGCAAGGTAGGCCGCTATGTGCGCTTCGCCAAGCACCTAAAGGTCTACCCGGTGCTAAACTTCAGAATCTCATACACTATTTTCTAACCCCAAACGTCTAACCCAACCTAACACTCCACGTTTCTCCCCTGACAAACCAACCACTACCAAATCAAAAAGCCATGCGCCTGCGCGCAACGCCCGAGCCCGGGCTAATGCGCCTCCCACACAGCAACTATTTAACAATCAATCAATATTGAGTCCGCTTTAAAAAGTCG
>NWBJ01000105.1:14271-14428 GCA_002633115.1 Muribaculaceae bacterium Zag1 | reverse complement strand
CCTCCGTCAGATTGCGACGGCCCAGCTGATTGTGACAAATCCATGCCAGCACAGCATAGCGGTCGGGAAACTCCATCCATATCAAAGGCTCCTTTCCTGGATATGTTCAAAGGAGCCGATACCAAAGAAATTTTCCTGATACCGGCTCCGTAAATTT
>NWBJ01000105.1:0-14096 GCA_002633115.1 Muribaculaceae bacterium Zag1 | reverse complement strand
TGGTGTCGTCGCTGTGCCGGTTGCAATCCGGCATTTCAAAGCTGGTATTGTTCGCTCACTCTCGGCCAGAGCCAGGAGGTCATGGCGTACCGCCCATGCAGCTTGTCACACGGTAACGTACCTGATGAATGACTATGAAGTTTTCAAAGTTCCCGCCAGCCGGTGTTCCCCGGCTGTGATTAAATTGTAGCTGAGACGAAGCCAAATTTTTATGGCCTTGCTGGCCGGGTTGACGGCTTTGTAGGCCGGGTTCTATAAAATCTGCTCCAGATCGGTCAGCGCACGAATCAACCAGCGCACGATTTGCTTTGCTATGGGTGTCGAGCGATCTTTGCCAAGTACCAGATAATCCAGGCTGACATCAAAGTAACTGGACAGCTCAATCAAAAGGTCGATGGAGCATCCTCGCTTACCGATTTCAATTCTCCCAATGTGGTCGCTCGTCAGACTAACCTTCATGGCCAGCTGCTCCTGCGTGACTCCCTTCATGATTCGTAATTCTCTGATTCTCTTGCCGACTAAAATTGGATCATAATACATTTGTTCTTTCCTCCGAATTTTGAAAATGTTGATGAGTTCCAAAATCCGAAGCTCACGGATATTCCGCCGTGTATGGTTCCCAATGCTGCCGCATCGGCTTCCTCCTTCATGACGGAAGCAATCCCAGGCAACAAAAAAAGAGCAGCAGATGGGCGCAATATCCCTATGGTATTGCTTCCGTCTGCTGCTCTCCTCCGGCTCTCTTGACCGGTACAGAACCTAATCACAAACTTTTGGCTCCTGATTCACGAACATGAGGGTTCAAGCCCAATCCGATGCCTTTACAGTTTGCCTCATTCTATTCAGTTTTGATGACCGACGCCTATTCTGGCCGGGTATCTTCCAACTCAGGACAATATTGAGGTGTCATTTTGATTTTGTCACCATCCACCTCGACCTTCCATGCGCTTTTGCATTTACTGCAACGCAGGCAGCATACGCCGATATAGGCCCCCTCGAACAGCCGGTTCCAACAATGTGGGCAGCTAATCTTATACATTTTCCCTTTCATACGAAACCTTCCTCCCTCGTTTGGACAGATTCAATCTGTCTCCTCGATTTGTTGCACACAACACGCATATCATTATAACAGACGCTTTCCTCAGGAGAGGTCGCGTCTGGAGTCGAATTTTTGGCAGATTTCAAGTATGTTTTTTGGCAGGAATCCGGTACGATTTCAGGTCGAATTTTGGGAAGAAAATCAGTATCGTTTTCGGTATGGTTTCGGGTATGATTTCGGGAACGATATGAAGATAGGCATTGGACTGTTGAACGGAGACATGAAAAAAGCCCCTGCAACATCGTTATAACACGACATCGCAGAGGCCATATACGATTTTGAATGACTATTTTTTCGCTTCCTTGATTTCACGTTCCAGTTCCCAATAGGTTTCTTTTGGTAATTTCTTGTGTCAGCTTTGTAAAAATTCCCTGGCTGTACCAAGATGATTCAGGCCAATATACACACGGATTACCCATACAATCAGTTCCGGGTCATCATAATAGAAAACGAAAACTTCTTATTCGAGCAGAAGCATCCTCCGGTAATCGGCCACCTCATAGAGCAGCTTCATACACTCTTTGATCTTGTCCTTGCGTTCATAGGTGTAATCTGCGATAACCGGCATAACCCCTGGCGTGTCAACCTGTGAGGGAAGCAGTCTGCCTGGATGGGATGTCAACGCCTGATACAGCAAATCCGCTTTCTTCTGTTTATCGCTTTCCCCGTTCGCTGCCGCATATAAATCCTGCACCTCTTGATAATCGGTGCGGACATTGTAATAGCTGGAAATTCTGTATTCAGAATTTTCATATACGATCAAATCCATATCAGGGAAGTGCTGGCGCATCGTCTCTCGAATAGCGCTGCAAACATTGGAAACAATCTTCTTCGCACTTGTGGGCGCGGCATCGGTTTCCCACAATGCATTAACCATCTCTTCGGTAGAAAATCCACGGTGATTCTTCAGCAGAAGGAGTGTCAGAAAGCGAACATTTCGATTGCTCTTAAAATGCTCCTCAGTCAGTATGCCATTGGCACTGTGTATCTCCAATCCTCCAATCAGCTTTACATACACATCTCGGTCGCTGTTTCCCCTAATCAACCGCTTATCCTTTTTCAGAATCTCCATCAGGGTGCTTTCATTGATTTCCGCTACGACCACATAAGAAAGAACCTGAAGCAGGTCAATCCTGCCCTGATAGCGATGTGGGGTAATCACACCCACGAATCCTGTGTTTCGCTTCTTATAGGGTACGGCCATAAAAGAACGGACATTACTTTTGCGCAGACGCTTGTATTCAACGGAATTAGTCGGGAACATCTGGCTCATATCCGTAACTGCGACTGGCTGTCCGTACTCTATCGCCTTGAGAAACAGCGGGTATCTGGACAGATACACGGGGTCATTACCGCTGAGCGAAGGAAATCCCTCTCTGGGCAGCTCTCTCATAAGACTCCCGGCAACCTGAAGATTTACATCAGTATTAGCAAACAGCACACTGTCTGCATCATAAAACTCTCTGGTCGCTGTAAGAGCCGCGTTGATGATATAATCGTAGTCATGCCCACCCCGCAGACTGGCCTCCAGGGACGAAACTGTAAACTGGTATTTGAGCGCGTGTTTCAACGCTTCCTTATCTGCATCATTCGCATTGGTTTGGTCTACAACAGCACAAAGCCGTTCAAAATCCTGTTCAGTCATGGAATACACCTTCCTCCCTCAAAAAGCAAAAGCCGCCGGTCAAACAACCAGCGGCAGATGGATAAATTATTGTATATCGTTCAGCACAATCACATAACTGCAATGGGTATCAGGTAAGTATCTTATCGGAGAGGAGATTCTCAAGTGGAACGCGCAACGCTCTGGCAAGTGATATAAAAACAGCTATAGAACAAGACTGATTATTATAACTCTCAATCCTGTCGATTGTTGAGCGACTCACACCCGACGCTTCCGCAAGCTGAATCTGATTCATTCCACGCAGGCATCTGTAATAGCGCAGGCGACTGCCAATAGCTGTATAAACCGCATCATCTGGTGCTAAATCGTAGAAATCAAGCTGGTTCATGACGGTATCTCCTCCTTCCCGAATTTCTTACTTAAATTATACAATTTCAAAGCCTTCCGTGCTGACCCATGTTTGACGCTTATGCGTCGATTTTGACGCATCACTTTTTTACAAGTTCTAAAACTGTAGATTTAAGCAGCATATGAAGCAGCAGTCATGTGATAGGGTGGTTTAATAACAGCCCATATTATTGACTGCCTGTTTCACAGTGTCTATCCAGAAGGGAATGAGGAATAAAAGGGGGAAAGGAAATGCAAAATGCCCGATTGAGAAAGCCTCCTGATTGTGGTATCATAAACAGTGAAAATTCCGGGGCATGGGGGAACCGCTTATGACAGATACAGAACAAAAAGCCGCTGCAAAAGCCTTTGCCGAACACTGGAAAGGACGCGGCTATGAAAAGGGCGAAAGCCAATCATTCTGGCTGGAGCTGCTGCAAAGTGTGTACGGCGTGGAAAGCCAGACGCACTTTATTGTTTTTGAGGAACAGGTACATCTCGACCACACCAGTTTTATTGACGGTATGATCCCGTCCACCAGAGTGATGATCGAGCAAAAGGGTCTGGGCAAGAACTTAAAAAAGCCCATCAAGCAATCTGATGGTACATTTCTGACGCCTTTCCAGCAGGCGAAACGATATATTGTTGAGCTGCCGGTGGACAAGCATCCCCGGTGGGTCGTGACCTGCAACTTTACGGAGTTTTGGGTCTACGACATGAACAAGCCAGGCGGAGAACCGGAGATCATCAAGCTGGAGGATTTGCCGAAGGAATACTATCGTCTGCAATTTCTGGTGGACACGGGCAATGAGCATTTGAAGCGTGAAATGGAAGTCTCTATGGCCGCCGGTGAGATCGTCGGTCTGCTTTATGATGCGTTCGCCAAGCAGTACCGTGACCCAACCAGTAAGAAAGCGATGCACAGTCTGAACGTGCTGTGCGTTCGGCTGGTGTTCTGTCTGTACGCAGAGGACGCGGGCATCTTCGGGCGGCACGGGATGTTCCATGACTATCTGGCAGAGTCTGACACCCGGCATATGCGCAAGGCGATGATGGAGCTGTTTCAGATTTTGGACACGCCGGTGGAGGAACGCGATCCCTATCTGGCCGAGGACAACCCGGAGCTGGCGGCGTTCCCTTACGTCAATGGTGGTCTGTTTTCCGATGAGGACATCGAGATACCGCCCTTCACAGATGAGATCAGAGAGCTGTTGCTGAACAAGGCCAGCACCGGCTTCGACTGGTCAGAGATCAGCCCCACCATCTTCGGCGCTGTGTTTGAAAGCACGTTGAACCCGGAGACACGGCGCTCCGGCGGGATGCACTACACCAGCATCGAGAACATTCACAAGGTCATCGACCCGCTGTTTTTGGATGATCTGAAAAAGGAATTTGCGGAGATCTGCGCTGTGCCGGTGGCAAAGACGAAGGAGCGCAGACTGCGAGAGTTTCAGAAGAAGCTGGCCTCGGTGTCGTATCTGGATATTTATCCCGCATATTTGATACAATCCAACGGAGTTGTGCGCGAGTGTGCATAGGGGTGTGCAAACAGATTTCAGGGTGTGCAGGAGAGCTTGAGGGTGTGCAGGATGGTCGGGAGTTCCCGGCTTTTATTTTTAACAGCTATCTTTAGTGCAGCAGGATTGTGTGCTAAAATAGACAGGCGAAAGGACAACACATCAAGAAAAAATGGAGTTACACGCTGGCCATTGTTCCAAGGGAGGAGATGCGAATATGCTTTATGATTATACAGAACATGGCATCCAGATACAGAATGACACTATGCTTCGTTGCTTAAACTGCGGAAGTGTTTTTTTCGTTAGCCCAGAGGAATTTGACTGTGATGAATATAATGACTGTGGACCGATGGGCGATAGGATCGAATATGATTTTCAAGCCCACTGTTCTTGTCCACATTGTGAACAAGGAATAGCTCTCATTCAAAGAGCATCTGAGTATCCCATAAATTGTGTTGAGTATGTTGACTTTCCAAAATGCTCAGGAGGAGAAATTTTAGTACCGCCAAGAGTCGATATAGCATTCTTTGATGAGGATATTTACATTTCAGAACATCCTCATCATTCAAGGAATTTTATGCCAGAACCACAGGTTTTGGATATTGGTTGTAAATTGCCAGTTGATATAGTTGACGGAAACGCCTATCTATCGGATCGGGTAAATCTCCCGAAACGACAACTGACGCTTTATCTTAATCCAGCTAGAAGATTATTGCCCATTTTGGTAGATGAAACGGGTTCTATTCGTTTTGAAGATAATAGAGCTGTTTTTACAGAGATTATACAAACAAATCCCAAGATTACTGCTATGCGACTACTCGGGAAGGTTGCTGAGGCTGTAATAGTAAGGAATTGTGACGACAATCCGCAGCTTAATCGTGTATGGTTAGCTAAAGCGCGAAGAAATAGAACTATACAAAGGATAGCTGACAGTTTTCAGGCAATTGGGACGGGATTGCATTCTACGAAACGAAGATACCCTCAAAAGTACAACCCTTCTGACTCGCAGCGTGATATTGTATGGATAAATGCAAAAGGTGATTATGCTTTGGCGGCTGGAGGGAGAACGACAGCGGGAATGACGGCAGGACTGCAGATTAAGGTCAGCGGAAACGGTATGAACTATCTTAAAAAGTCTTTAATCAACCGCCGCTATGAAGTGCCGCTTGTATATTTTCCAATGAATGATGATTTCGAACGCATTCTTGATTGTGTCAATAAAAAAGAAGTTATCGTTGAGCCGGGGTTTGACTTTATTGATGTTAGAGAGTTGGATGCAGATGCGTTTTTTGAAGTCCAAGATTATTATCCGCTCCTGATAGATTTGTATAGTGGAAGGATATCTGGTGATGACTTTGTAAGAGAAGCAAAGGGAATTTTCCCTTTGAGAAATGGAGTCTTAGCAACCTCAATGTCTGTGGCTTCGTCAGATATAAGGATTATACGTTAATCTATAGTTAGACTTATTTGAAGAACCATTTATAAAGCATTTAAAGCTGTAAAATAAAAAACCTCCGGCGCTACCCTCATAGAGAGACCGGAGGTTGCAGTTGCACGTTATAGGTAAAATGATTATTTTACCAGCTCAAACCAAGTGATTCATACTCATCCTTCAGAAAATCTTCTACATCATCAGCGTCCATGCAGAAGGTCATGCCATAATCTGCGCCACGAACGACACAGTTCAGGTCGGGGTTAAGGATCATAAAGCCGTTGTGGTCGGAGACGTAATTTCTGCGTCCCTTCACCACCTGATAGCCTAATTTAGACGCTCTGCGTCTGAGTGTTTTTTCACTGTACATAATACAATTCCTCCGTTTCAAAATTTTTGATTTTAATTGGAGGGTAGCTTTCCACGCCATACCATGCCAAACCACGTCAAATCCGGAAACAAACCGGATTGAGAAAGAGCAAAGACTGAAAGCCTATTATGCTGTTCTCGTTGTAATGTGCAACCGATGTGTATATCATAGAACATATGTTCTTTGCTGTCAAGAGGAAATTTAGATTTTGTCAGGGAGAAATGCGAGAATAGGTACACGAGAAAAAGGGCAGCGTCACAGCCACCCCAAATCTCAACATCTCCCTTATGCTTGAATCTCTGTCCCGTCCTTAAACGTCACTCGGACATCTTCATTCGAATACACAGTGATGTAATCCACCAGGCTGTGGAATGCCGTCTCGTCAAAAGCATCAAGCGCGGTCGGCAGTTTCTCCATCGCGGCAAGGCAGTCCTCAATGGTCGCTCTCCGCAGCTCCTTGTCGGTGATTTCCGCTGTGACCGCTTCCAGCCTGTCGTTCGCCTTGTTGTACCGAGCGACCAAAGCATCGTAGCGTTTCTGGTATTCGTCTTGGTCGAGGGCAACGCTGGCGTTCTCACGGATGCACTGCTGCACCAGGTCGGCCACAAGCTGTGTCTCCTCACGGAGTTCCTCCTGCTCGGATTCCAAGGAAGCAGTGTCAAAGAGTATCGGCTTGATTTCCTCGTAGTCTGCTCTTACGCTGTCGCGCCGTTCCAGCAGCTTGTTGATGGCGGACACGCAGGACTGCTCGATTTCCCCGTCTGTCAGATGAGGAGTGGTGCATTTCTCTTCGTTGTCGTACTTGTGGTTGCACTGCCAAATGATCCGGCGGTACTTGCTGTTGGAGTGCCAGACTTTGGAGCCGTACCAGCTCCCGCACTGTCCGCACTTGATTTTGCCGGAGAAGATGTGGACACCGCTGTGCCGGTTCCTGCCGGGGCTGCGGCGGGCAATCTCCCTCTGCACCATATCGAACACGGCGGGGTCTACGATGGCTTCATGGCTGTTTTCAACGTAGAATTGTGGAACCTCGCCCTCGTTGATTTTCTGCTTCTTCGTCAGGAAATCCGTCGTGAAGGTCTTCTGCAGGAGGGCGTCTCCTTTGTACTTCTCGTTCTGGAGGATGGATTTGACCGTGGACTGGCTCCATTTATCCTTGCCGCCGGGTGACTTGATGCCGTCAGCGGTCAGCTGCTTGGCAATCCCACAGGGCGTCATCCCCTGCAGGAACATGCTGTAAATACGCCGGACGGTGACTGCCTGTTCCTCATCAACGAGGATTTCGCCGTTCGGTCCGCGCTTGAAGCCGAGAAAGTGTCCGAAGGGAATGGACACCTTGCCGTCGGCGATACGCTTGCGCTGTCCCCAGGTGCAGTTCTCGGAGATGGAGCGGGCTTCCTCCTGTGCCAATGAGGACATGATGGTGAGCATCAGCTCGCCCTTGCCGTCAAAAGTCCAGATGTTTTCCTTTTCGAAGTAACATTCCACACCCTTATCCTTCAGCTCACGGATGGTCGTGAGTGAATCCACAGTGTTTCTCGCAAACCGGCTCACCGACTTCGTGACAATCAGGTCGATTTTGCCGTCCAGGGCGTCGGCGACCATCTCCTGGAATCCCAGCCTGTGCCGGGTGGAAGTACCCGTGATTCCTTCGTCTGCATACACCTTGACGAATTCCCAGTCATCCCGACCATTGATGTAGCCTGTGTAGTAATCAATCTGCGCCTCGTAGCTGTTCTGCTGGTCTTCATGGTCTGTGCTGACACGGGCATAAGCCGCAACCCTGCGCTTTCTCTGCTCGTTGATGGGAGCGGACGTGAACTGCTGGCGGGTAGCCGGAATCGTGATAACGTTCTTATTCTTTGCCATTGCGCTTTACCTCCTTCATGACTTCGCTCATGTGGTCTTTCCACTCTTGCGTGTGCTTAACGCTGCGCTTCTTTGGCTTCATCCATTCTTTGGTGATTGTCCTGCCGTCAGCGAGATGGAACACCGCCTGCCGTTCCGGATTGCCGGAAGGCTCGATGCGGACAATCTGCTCTTTGAAGATGTTCTCGTCAAATTCCGGGATGTCCAGGACTTCGCAAATCATCTGCTTTAAGAATGTCTCCGGCACCTTGCATTTGTTCCCACAGGAGGAATCGTGGCCGCAGTGCCAGTAGGTAGCGTCGGTGCCGTCAGCGTAGGTTTTGGACTGCCGTCTGAAACTGCCGCCGCAGACAGGGCAGTGCAGGAATCCAGTGAACGGGTTCTTGACCTTGTTGTTGTTCTGCCCCAGGTGCATCTTTCCCCATTCATCCCGCCGCTCTTTTGTCCAGCAGTCCACCTTTGCCGTAGATTTGAACTTGTAAGTGTAGGGAATCTCCCCGCCGTCCGTCAAATGAAAAACGAGGACGTTCTCAGGGCAGACCGTGATGAAATCGACCTGTTCCGAGAAAACATCCTCGTCAAATTCGGATAAGCCAAGCACAGAGCAGCTTGCTTCAAAGAGCGCGGGCTCCGGCAGATTCTTGGAGGGGCAGAACGCTACGCCTTTTGATTCCTTCCCCCTGCACGTCCAGACGGCAAATGTGTCGTTCTGCCGTTTGTAGGAATGCCTGCGGTAACTCATGCCGCAGTTGCTGCATTTCACCTTACTGGTAAAGCAGGAAGTGGGGATGTGCGGATTGGCAAGCGCCCCAAGCTCCCTGCGTCTCGCAATCTCTGCCTGTACCTTGTTGTAGGTTTCCAGGGGGATGATCGCCTCGTGTGTGTCCGGCACCCAGTACTGTGGCAACTCACCACGGTTAATGCGGCTCTTGCCGCTGATGGGATCGACCGTGTACTCTTTCTGGAAGAGCAGGTTCCCGGTGTAGGTGATGTTGCCGAGAATCTGCCGGATGGAGGAATTGCTGAAGTGCATCCCCTTGTAGGATTTCACACCCATCTCCTCAAGCTGCTTTTCTGTGCTTTCCGCAGACAACCCGTTCAGGAAGTTGTCGTAGATGAGCCGCACGATTTTCGCTTCCTCCGGCTGGATGACCAGATGGTCGCCGTCCCAGCGGTAGCCGTAGATTTGAAAGCGTCCGTTGGGGATTCCCTGCTCGAAGCGTTTTCTGGTTCCCCATTTCACATTGTTGCTGATGCTGATCGATTCCTCCTGCGCGAACGATGCAAGCAGTGACAGCATGACTTCTCCGTCGCCGGAGAGGGAGTTGATATGCTCCTTCTCGAAGCGTACCTCAACACCCAGCTCTTTTAAGTGGCGGACAGAATCCAGCAGGTCAACCGTGTTCCTGGCGAATCGGGAAATGCTCTTCACGAGGATGATGTCGATGTGTCCGGCTTCACATTCCTCCATCATAGCGTTGAAGCCGCTGCGTTTGTCTGTGCTGGTGCCGGATATGCCGTTGCCTGAGAACACCCAGGCGTATTCCCATGCGGGATTCTTCTGTATTAGCCCGCTGTAGTAGCTGACCTGTGCGGACAGGGAGTGGCTCAACCGCTCCGTTACCATGGAAATGCGGCAGTAAGCAGCAACCCTTTTGCGCTCCGGCAGCGCCGCTTTCTTTGGTTCAATTTTCGTGATTTTACGCATAGAAACGTCTCCTTTCGGTGCTATATTCCCTCTTGTGTGGCATTAAGTCAACGCCTTTTCGGAGAATAAACAGCACAATAACGGGCGGTATTTTTCGAGCATTTTTGTATCAATTTCAGCGTATTCTTCCTCGGTGATGAGGTGCCGGTCCTTCATGGAGCGGAAGAACAGCATGGTGGAGAGGTAGTCCTTCTCGCGGTCAAACTGCTCTTTGTCCATAGCCGTCACCGCCTTCCGTTAAGCTGATACCTCGATGCCCAAACCTGTCCTCGATATAGCAGGCATGGCTGCAATACTTCCTGTGGGCATTGCCGTATGCCGTGAACGGCCTCCCACAGTTGGCGCAGGTAAAGTTATAGATGGCTCTGCGCTCCACCTGTTCCTGGTGGCTGTTCCACCATTTCATGCGGCATTCGTCAGAGCAGAATTTCCGCTCCTTCTGACCGGATGCCTGCGGCAGCTCCGCTCCGCACTGCTTGCAGAAAGCATGTGTCTCATTGGAATTGCCGCCGCTGCGGACACCCTGCAGGTCGTTCCTGCGGCAGTAGGACTTGACCGTGTTCACAGATAAGCCCAGCAGATTTGCTATGGCAGTATATCCCTTGCCTTCTGAGCGGAGCAAATGAATCTGATTTTCTTGCTTCGTAGTCATAATAATAAAACCCCCATACTGAATTTTCAGGAGCTCAGCAAAAGCTGTGTCCTATGTACAAAAGCAGTGATTCCGCTCCTTTCCGCGCTCTTTGCGTCTTGTGTATTTTCGAGAATGGTTGTCAGATTCATTGTCCCGTTGTTGGCAGTAAATTAGAGTATCGTTGGCAGTGGTTGTCGTGTATATCTGCGTCGGGAACTTCGCCGTTAAAATGTGTAAAGCAAAAATATATGAGGGCAGAGCTCCTTTCACGGAGATGCCCTCATTGGAGGTAAATCAGCGGACAGAGTAAGATGTCAGCTGAGAAGCAAGCGGGTTAATTGATGCTGGGGTATCAGCCGTCTGCCTCGGTGTCGGCACCGCCGCCGATGACGAGAAGCTGAATTGCCTCCGGGAGAACATTCTTTGCATCACAGCGGGTCTTCATGACATAGCCAATCATACCGTTCCCGGCGAAAAGTTCACGCAGTTCTGCAAAGGAACGGGTGCCGCGGTCGCCGATATTGTAATAGCTCATATCGCCAAAAGCAATGGCAGGCTTTCCGGCTTCCACGGTCGGAGCATAAGCGGAGGTGTACACAGGATAGCCCAGCAGACGATCCGGCTCACCTGCGGTCAGAGCAGGCTGCCAGAGATAGGCCCCGGTGTCATCTTTTATCTTACGCACTGTTGCCAGCGTTTTGTCATTTAAAATGAAGCACGCTTTTTTGCGGTAAGGACGCTTAAGGCTGTATACAAGGTCGATGATGTTATCAGCAGTGATATTCTCATCATCAGTGGTCACGCCGGTTTCCGTGTTTCCGACAAAAATGCCAAGGGGCTTATTTTCGCCGCTCCCCAGTAAAAATGCCTCTTCCTCGCTGTTCGATAATGCGGAACCAAGCTGTTCGATAAGATAAGACTCCAAATTGAAGGCGTTATCGAACAACAGCTCTTCGCTGACTTTCACAGCAACACTCAGCTTATAAGCGTCCAAAACAACCTGGGAGAAGGTGCTATCTGTAAACTCCAAATTTTCTCCCTCGTCGATCCAAGCCGCAGCGGGTTTGGTCGCAGTGATATTGATTTTGTGTTCGCCGGAGGTGGTAATAACCGTGCCGAGCTTACGCATGATGTTCTCTTCATTGAGGACATCAATCAGGCGGCTGTCCCACTCGGCAGGCACAAGGTAGCCGCCGTTTGCGTCGATGCCTTCCTGCAGGACATTGGATACCTGCTTGAAATTGGTGCGCAGGGCGGTCAGCATGGCGTTTTTGTACTCGTCAGATGCGCGTCCAGTCTTGCCGGAACCGGTGAAAGAGGTACTGTCCGGCTTTCCGGTGAGCGGAGTGGAAGTGGGCTTGTTCAGCTCGGCTTCCAGTGCATCAGCCCTCTGCATACGGTTGATTTCACGGGTGATGTCCATGATTTCTTTTTCCATACGGTCATAGACGGCGCTGTCCTCATCAGACAGGACACCCTGTGCGTTCTGGTGGGATTCAGCGAAGTTCTTCGCCGCCGTCCACGCCTTGTTCCGCTGTTCAATGAGTTCTAAAATAGTCTTCATAATATAATTTCCTCCTGTTAAATAAAAGATTTTATCGTATCTAAATGTCGGAGAATATCCGACACAGTACGCTTGGGTTGTGCCGTGGTGGTCACGGCTGGGGGTGCTGGATTGTCTGGTGCTGCATGACTGCTCTGCTCCGTCAGCTTGTTCATGAGCCGGTTGGCGGCAGTACGCTGGGAGTAGAGGGTGTTCTGTGGCTGTACTGCCGGGACAGGCACCCGCTCAATCATGCCGTCGGCAAAGCCGAGTTCAATTGCCGTGCCAGCGTCCATCCACGTTTCAGCTTCCATCAGGTGTGAGAGCTTGGAGCGGGACAGCCCTGTTTTGAGGGCATAGGCGTTCACGATGGAAGATTTCACCTCTTCCAGCATGTCGATGGCTTTCTGCATTTCATTGTGGTCTCCAGCGGCAAAGGTCAGCGGATTGTGTACCATGATGAGCCCCAGAGGGGAAATCAGGACGGTATCGCCAGCCATAGCCACAACGGATGCTGCGGACGCAGCCAAGCCGTCAATGTGTACAGTGACTTTGCCGGGATAGGCGCGGAGCATATTGTAGATGAGAGCCGCCGCGATACAGTCTCCGCCGCAGGAGTTAATCTGCACGATGATGTCGCCGTCTCCGGCGTTCAGTTCCTGTTTAAACAGCTCCGGGGTTACATCATCATCCAGCCAGGATTCCTCGGCGATTGTGCCGTAAAGATACAGCGTCCGCTGGGTTGGAGCAGATACAGTTTCGCTGGGAGGGGATTCCTCTGGCAGCGGAGTGGGGATGTCGGCTTCATCAGCGCAGCGGCTTTCTGCCCAGCTCCAGAACTTCTTTGGAATCGGTTGATTCGTTGGATTCTTCTTGTCCATTTGCTTCTTCCTTTCCGACCGTTTCGGTCTGTGTTGGTTGTTCTTCCTGTGAGGATTTGTCCTCATCGTCGTAAAACGCGCCAGCTTTATTGAGCGGCAGCATGTTGCCATTAACCAGGTAGAGGTCGCCGCCTTGCTCAGTGGGAATCCTATCCAGCTGCTCCAACTCGCGTATATCGTTGGCGCTCATCCAGCCGTTTTGCCGCGCTATCTGGTAGCCACGCATTCGGCTTTCATATGCTCCTCTTTGTAATCCGTCCATGTTGAATTTGATGAAATACTTGCTTTTCTCTTCTGGCTTTAGCAAAGAACGAGACATAGACTGTTCCCAGCGAGTTACCCATGGGCTCAGCGTATATGCCGAAAACTCTAAGGACATTTCTTCGGTATTGCTGTAAGTTGAACGGTCTAAATCTCCTACCATATGCGGAGGAATACGGAAAATTCGAGCAATTTCGTCTACCTGAAACTTGCGGGTTTCTATTAGCTGGGAATCACCGGGAGAGGTTGAGATTGGTGTGAACTTTAATCCTTCCTCAAGCACAGCGACTTTTTGTGCATTTCGGCTTCCTCCGAAAGCCGCATTCCAGCTGTCGCACAACCTTTCAGGGTCTTTGACCACGGTTGGATGCTCCAAAACACCAGACGGGGTGGCTCCGTGTTCGAAAAATTTTGACGCAAATTCCTCTGCTGCAATACCTAATCCGACAGCATTTTTTGCGGTTGCTAAAGGACTAATTCCCAGAATTCCATCATAAGAGAGTGCAGGTATATGGAGGACATCATGTGGTGACAAGATGACTGTATTTTCTTTCATCGTGGGAGCCTCGCCTGTTGTCCTTTGATACTCATAATAGAGATGATCATTGCTGTCGCGGTCTACACGCATTCGGTTTGCCATGAGCGGATACAATGCTGTTACATCACCATGTCCATTTCGGATGACTTGCGCATATGCATTTCCATAAAGCAGCATGTGGGTCATTAAAGTCTCTCGAAACATATATGATGTATGTGTTAAAATGATATGAC
>NWBJ01000104.1:2599-19099 GCA_002633115.1 Muribaculaceae bacterium Zag1 | reverse complement strand
TAAATTCAAATTGAGAGGTTACTTATGAATTGTGAATTATGAACTATGAATTGTCAATTGCTATTGCGCGCAGCTGTCGAGGCCGAAGGATTGGGCAGAGGCATCTTCTGCTTCTTTTACCATAGGGATATATTCGCCATATCCAGCCTCCTCCATCTTGTCGAGTGGGATGAAGCGCAGGGCGGCGCTGTTGATGCAGTAGCGCAGTCCGCCCAATGAGCGAGGACCATCGGGGAAGACGTGGCCAAGATGCGACTGCCCGAGGCGGCTCTTTACCTCAACTCGCTGCATGCCATGGCTCAGATCCTCATGTTCGTCGATTAGGCTGTCGTCGATGGGCTTGGAGAAGGCTGGCCAGCCGCAGCGGCTGTAAAATTTATCGCCCGACAGAAACAGGGGTTGGCCTGTGGCAACATCGACATATATGCCGGGGCGGTATTCATCATAGTATTCATTGGCATGCGGGGGCTCGGTGGCGGCATGCTGAGTCACCTCGTATTGCAGCGGGGTGAGTTGTTGGCGCAATTCAGCGTCGGTGGGTCGTGTATAATCCATAGTCTCTTTGTCTTTTTCTATAAAACGTATGGCATATTTCTAAAGTTGTGTTTGTCATTTCACATATTATTGCTATATTTGCAACAAATTAAATAACCACTCCTAAGTAAGTGGTCAATTTAAAATTAAACTATGATGGGAATAAATAAAACACGGAGGACACGGAGGGCCACGGAGTCCACGGAGATTTTCTCATTCTTTGCCTCTTGCGCTCTGGAATCGGTCACGGAGGCGGTGTAGCCGCAGCAGAGGTCATGGAGTGTGGATACGCTGCAGAGGAAGGGGCTGGCGCCCTCGCCAGCCCGGAATCCAAGGGAGACCTTCACACTGCATCCGCACTCCGTGACCTCTGGCACCGCTTCAGCGGTCTCCGTGCCCGATTCCAGATCGCAAATAAAGCAGAGAAAGAAAAGTCTCCGTGGCCTCCGTGAATCTCCGTGCCCTCCGTGTTTTTGTTTAACTTCAAAGTGACCAAATACTCACAATGCCTGAAATTAGTTCAATTCTGTTAACAGTGACGGATGCCCAGTATGTAGAAGGGTATACGTTGAGAATAAAATTCAGTAACGGAATGGAGAGATTATTTGATTTCGCTACTGAATATACTAAAGGTATATGTAGAAAATTACAAGATATAGAATATTTTAAGAATTTCACTTTGGATCCATTTACAATAGATTGGAACAATGAAATAGGATTTGCTCCAGAATACCTGTTGGAGAATGGTAAAGTGATTGGATAGATAAAGGATATGATAAAATATTTATTAATATTATTTATGACAGTAGCTGCATTTGAGGCTAGTGCTATTGATATGCAGCAGATACGTTTTAAGAACGAAGCGACTGATACCACGCTCATTAACCAGATATTGAGCGAGGTGCAAGCTAAAAAGCTGCGCTCGCCCGGCGAGATAGCCCTCGCTGTGGCCGAGGAGTTTATGGACAAGCCTTATGTGGCCAAGACCTTGGAGGGCGAACCCGAGATGCTCACTGTCAACCTCGACGAACTGGACTGCACCACCTTTGTCGAGATGGTCATTGCCATGACCCTTACCCTCGATGAGAGGCGCAACTCATGGCGCGACTATGTTTACAACCTTGAGCGCGTGCGTTACCGCAACGGCACGCTTAATGGCTATCCATCGCGTCTGCATTACAATTCCGACTGGGCAGCCGACAATATACATCGCGGAAATTTCACTGACGCAACCCCCACATTCCCGAAGTATACCTATATGACCCGCACTCTCGACTTTATGAGCGAGAATGCTGACAAATACGCAGCCCTGGCTGATAGCGCTAATCTGGCTGGAATCAAGAATGTGGAGCGCGGCTACCGCAGCCACCGCTTCCCATATATCAAGACCGTCGATTTGGCAAATAAGGATGTGAGGAGCGAATTTCGCAATGGCGACATTGTGGGTTTTGTCTCCAACATCAAGAATCTCGATGTGGCCCATCTCGGCATTATCAAGATGGTCAATGGGGAGCCCTATGTAATACACGCCTCATCATCGGCTGGCAAGGTGGTCATCACTGACAAACCCCTTGTCGAGTTCTTGAAAAAGAATCGCCAATTCCTCGGCGTCCGCATCTACCGCATCACCAATTAAACGTAAGCACTTAAGAAACGTAAGCACACCTAAGGGATTTTTATTCACCTTAGGTGTGCTTACGTTAAGGTTACGTGCTTACGTTTTTATACTCGGGAGAGGAATTTCTGCTTTAGTTGGGCCCAGGGGGTGGGGGCGCCAAGGGGGCGCTCGTTGAGGAGGATTTGCACGAGGATGGCGTCGGGCTGGGAGGGTGAGCGGAAGAATACCAATTGGAGGTTGGCTGCCATGGGCACAATTTCATGCTCGGGCCAAGCTTCATCAATAGCTACGGGGTCGGTGAGAGTAGAGGGAGCAATGCCAAGATCCATCAGTGAGAGCAATTGCATCAGGCTGGTGTCGTGGCCAAAGCGCAGGTCGGCAGCGGGGAGGCCATTCTCAATGGCCGAGTCGGCATCGTCGATGAATCGGCGCAACAGATTCTTGGCGCTCTCGGGCCCCGGTCCGAGTGCATCGGGGAAGTTCTGGAAATTCACCACATATTGGCGATAGTCGATGGCGCGGCGCACAGCCTCCATCTCCTCGGGGGTGAAGAACTGGAAGAAATCGAGGTCAAGCCCGACATTCTGCATGCTCTCAGCGAGCCAGAAAAATTCCTCCATGAAATTGTCAACCTCCACGGCTTGGTCGGGGTGCACAAAGATAGCCTCGGCAAACCTCTCGGTGGGCACCGATGCTGCGCGGTAGGCCTTGTAAGTCTTTTGCCACTCGCTCGAATCGGCTCGGATGGCAAGCAATCCGTCGGAATTGTTATGTATAAATGCCATATCGCGAGCCGCAGCCTCGCGTGTCACGCGCAGCGACGGATTGACCTCCTTGAGGCCCTCGGTGAATGCCGCCATGCTCATCATGCAGCGCCCAACGGTCGAACTCTTGGCTCTCACCCGAGCCGAATCCGGGAAAACCTCGGGGAAACGCCCAATCATGCGGTGAGCAATGCCATTATGCTGCTCGGCTCCGAGTTGGGTCAGTTCGCCTCCGTGGCCCTGTGCTTGCCCCCAGGCAATATCCATCATGTCGCGCAGATTTTGGCCAGTGGGCGTCAGCTCTTGGCCATCCATGTAGTCGAGCATCCATTGGTATTTGCCGTCAGAAGTGAGCCAGCGCGAGCCGTGTCGCCCATAGTGGGAGATATAGAATGGCTTATAGCCAGCCGGCAGATCGATAGCCACCGAGTCGGGGGCGCCGGGGTAGGCGTAATACACGCCTCCCATCTCCTCGAGCGATACCGCCGACAGGGAGAGGGCAGCGGTTAATAGTGCGGTTAAGATAAATTGTCTCATGGCATGTTGCTATTTGAAACCAACCCCTCCGGGATAGATCCGATGGGAGTTGAGGAATTACTTTTGACTTTTGACTTTTGACTTTTGACTTGATTGGGGTTCATCAGCGAATCGGTTGGGGAATTCCAGATGCTGGCGCGGACGTATCATCGCCACGATAATCATCACGATGCCGGCCAGGATGAATGGCACGCTCAGCAATTGGCCCATGTTGAGAGCCATATCGCGCTCAAACTCAACCTGCGGATTCTTGACAAATTCAATCAGGAAGCGGGCTGTGAACAGCCAAGTGAAGAATACGCCGAAGATAAGGCCGGGCCTCTCTTCGAGATTCTTCTTCCAGTACATCCACATCAGCACTGCAAACAGAGCCAAATAGGCCAAAGCCTCGTAGAGCTGCGTGGGGTGGCAGGCGACGCCCTCGTAGAACTCATGCCATTCCCGTGAGCGCACAAACATGAATCCCCACGGCAGGGTGGTGGCGTGGCCGTAGATCTCAGAGTTCATCAGATTGCCTATGCGGATCAAAGCCCCGACAAATGCTATGGCTATCACCAGGCGATCGAATGTCCACATCGGGCTCTTTTTGGTGGTAATCCAAGAATACAGAAACACCGCTATGACGATGGCAATCGTGCCGCCGTGGCTGGCCAGACCGCCCTCCCAGAAGGCTATGATCTTCTCGGGGTGCTGGCTGTAATAGTCCCATTCGTAGAAGAATACATGGCCCAAGCGCGCTCCGATGATGGTGGCGCCGACAACCCATACCAGCAGGATGCCTACCCATTTCTCAGGGGCGCCCTCATGGCGAAACATCTTGGCCACCAGGTTGGTGCCAATCCAGAATCCGATGGCAAACATCAGTCCGTACCAGCGGATTTGCAGCGGCCCGAGATGTATCAGTATCGGGTCGGCATTCCATACGATGTAATCAAGAATCATATTGGGTTTTTGGTTTTTAGCTTTTAGTTTTTGGAAAAATTACATTCCTGAAGCAGGACTGTCGCTCTCAGGGACTCCCCCTTTAGGGGGTTGGGGGGCTGGCATCGCAAAATACTTCCTTGTTGCCTCCCTCACCTTGGGGCTGAGCAGGAGCAGAGCCAGCATGGTGGGTATGGCCATCAAGGCGTAGAATAGGTCGCACATGCCTACGGCAGCCTCAAGGGGTATCACTGCAAACACCACCATGGTAAGTATGAATACCCAGGTGTAGTATTTGGCATGCTTCTCTCCAAACAGGTAGGCGGCGCAGCGAGTGCCGTAGAAGGAGTAGGAGAACATTGACGACAGAGCGAAGCACGCCACAATCACCATCAGCAGGTATTCGCCGTAGGGGATGCCCTTTGAGAAGGCCCCCATTGCCACGTGCAGTCCTTTTACTCCCTCGACATCGATGTCGCCGCACAGCAATATAGCCAGGGCTGTGAGGGTGCACACCAGGCCCGAATCGATGCTGGGGCCCATCATGGCCACCAATCCTTCGCGCACCGGCTCGTTGTTGCGGCTCTGTCCGTGCATCAGCGAGGCTGTGCCGATTCCGGCATCGTTGACCAGCGCAGCGCGTCGGGCTCCGATGATGGCTATGCCCACAAATGCGCCGAGGCCGGCCCTGAGGTTGAAAGCCTCGCGGAATATGCTGGCTATCACCTCGGGCACATGGGTGTAGTTGGTGATGATGATGTACAGCACCATCACGAAGTAGAGGATTACCATAAACGGCACCATCACTGACGCCACATTGGCAATGCGAGTGATACCCTTGAGCACCACCAAGGCCACGATCAGAGCCACGCCTATGCCAAATATCAACTTGAACGCCTCAACGTGGGTCAACCCCGTAGCCGAGGATATGCCGCCAAGCAGATTGCTGCCCTCGATGCTGTCGGGAGTGGTAAACACGCTCATAAACGCCTCGGTGAGCTGGTTGGCATTCATAATGCACAGGGTGCCAAACATTCCGGCTATGGCAAAGAATATGGCCAGGGGTTTCCAGCGCGGTCCCAAGCCCTTCTCGATGATGTACATGGGTCCGCCCACATGCTTGCCGTCGCTGGTCTGGTGTCGGTACATGATGGCGAGCACGCCCTCATGGTACTTGGTCGACATGCCCACGATGGCACTGACCCACATCCAGAATATGGCTCCGGGTCCGCCCATCACCAAGGCGATGGCCACGCCAGCGATGTTGCCGAGTCCGATTGTGGCAGCTACCACCGAGCATAGGGCCTGGGTCGAGGAGATCTGGCCATTCTTTGAGTCGCTCTTGTGACGCAGGGCCTCCACGGCGTGGGGCAGGCGCCTGAGCGACACCATGCCTGAGCGGATAAACATGTACAGGCCTCCGCCGATTAATAAGAAAAATAGCGGATAGCCTCCCAGAAAGTCGGCAGCCGCTATTATGAATTCACTGATTTTTTGAAACATTGTTTGGCATCTGCGCCCCAGTCGGGCGCTTGATAGTTAGGTTAGCGGACAAGCACCAGGTCAGCCTCTTTGGCGCGCTTGCGCATATTGAGTATGGCATAGCGCATGCGTCCGAGAGCGGTGTTGATGCTTACTCCGGTGCGTTCGGCGATTTCCTTGAACGACATGTCCTTGTAGTATCTCATTCTCACTACATCCTGTTGGTCGGCAGGCAGGGTATTCACCAGGCTCTGCACGTCGTCGAGGATCTGAGCATCGACAATGGCATCCTCGATGGTGCCTTCGCTGAGGTCTTTGCGATTGAGCACGTTGCAGTCCTCATTGTCGGTCGAGACCAAGCCCATCGACTTCTCCTGGCGGAAGTGGTCGATTACGAGATTGTGGGCAATTCGAGCCAGCCAGGCGCCAAAGCGTCCGTCGCCAGTATATCGCTGTTGCTTGATATTGACGATAGCCTTTACGAAAGTCTCCTGGAATATGTCGTTGGCAATGTCGCTATCCTTGACGAGACGCAGGATGTAGGTGTATACATTGCCTTGGTGACGGCCCAACAATGTGTCGAAAGCCGCGTTATCGCCTTTTGCATAAGCAGTTACCAACTGATCGTCAGTTGGTTTGATGGTTTGTTGCATTCTATTCTTCTTTATTTGTTAGAGTAGAGATGTGCAATAGGCAGTTGGGATTAAGTTAGAAATATAATGGTTGGGTCTCTGTTGTTTTAAATGTGGTTACAAAGTTACGGCTTTTCATCTTACCCCACAAATTTTTATTGTGCCATACCCCCAGTTTTAACAAAATTTAGGGAATGGGGAATGAATAGTGAATAATGAAAAATGAAAAATGGCCATCCGGAAAGTCGCTCCGGATGGCCATTTTTCATTATTCATTCTTCATTTTTCATTTATTTGGTGTCTCCCATTTCTTGGTTTCGGCGCAGGTGATGGTGGTCACTTGGTCGCCGACTTGGATGCGGAAGTCACCCTCCTCAAGCACCCATTTGCCGTCAGCGCCTACAAAGGCCAGGTCTGAAGCTGGGATTTCGAGTGTTACGGTCTTGGTCTCGCCGGGCTTGAGGTCGATCTTGGTGAAGGCGCGCAGGCGGCGTCCGTCAGGCACTTGGCTTGCCACGAGGTCGGTCGAGAAGAGCAGCACAGCCTCCTTGCCAGCTACGGCTCCGGTGTTGGCCACGTCGACGCTGAATTTCAGCGCGTCGCCGGGTTTGAACTTAGCCTTGTCGACTGTCAGGTTGCTATATTTATAGGTGGTGTAGCTCAAGCCGAAGCCGAAGGGCCATTGCGAGGCCACTACTGCATTGTAGTCATAAGCGCCCTCCATGGTTTCAACCTCTTCGCTTACCTTATAATCATAGGTGACAAGCGAATTGATTTCCTTGGGGTAGGTGAATGGCAGTTTTGCCGAGAAGTTGGCGGTGCCCGCAAGCAGGTTGGCCAGGGCATCCCCTCCGTAGTTGCCCGGGAGGATTGCATCTACCACGGCTGCTGCCAGCGGCTCGATGTCGGCGATCAGACGCGGGCGTCCCTCGTTGAGCACAAGTATGATTGGCTTGCCAGTCTTGGCGAGCTCTTTGACCAGCTGGCGCTGGTTGGCCGAGAGATGCAGGTCGGTGAGGTTGCCTGGGGTCTCGCAGTAGCTGTTCTCACCGATGCAAGCCACGATGTAGTCAACTCCGGCGGCAGCGGCCACAGCACTGCGGTAGTCGGGAGCCAGTTCGTCTTGCCATGAGCCGGTCTCATTGTATTGCACGCCCGGCACATATTTGACATTGGCTGCGCCGAATTGGTTGCACAAGGCCTCATATATGGTATTGTATTGCTCAGCATACAGGTTGGTGAGGTGGCCTTGCCAGGTGTATGACCATCCGCCGTTGAGGGCGCGCATGCTGTTGCCGTTGGGACCTGTCACTAGGATTTTCTTGCCGGGCTTGAGGGGAAGCACGTTGTTAGTGTTTTTGAGCAGCACGATGCATTCCTCTGCGCTTGCCAAGGCAACCTTGGCAAATTCCTCGCTGCCGAATTTGGGGTAGTCCTTTGGGTCAGTGTTTGGGGTGTCGAATAGGCCAAGCCTAACCTTCATCCTTACCACGCGTGCGGCGGCATCATCGATGCGGCTCATTGGCACTGTACCTTCGTCAACGAGCTCTTTGAGCATGTCGCAGAATCCGATGTCATAAGGATCCATGCTCATGTCTATGCCAGCGTTGATGGCCATGGCGATGGCCTCTTTCTTGTCCTTGGCTACTTTTTCGCGTTTCCACAGGTTGTCGATGTCGGCCCAGTCGGTGACGATCACGCCGTCCCAGCCCAGGTCAACCTTGAGCCATTGGGTGAGGAGTTCGGCGTTGGCGTGCACGGGCTTGCCGTTGATCGAACCGGAATTGACCATCACCGACAATGCGCCGGCGCGGAGGGCCTCAAGGTATGGGGCGAAATGTTTCTCTCTCAGGTCTTGGGGCGAGATGTAAGCCGGGGTGCGGTCTTTGCCAGAGAATGGCACGCCGTAGCCCATGTAGTGCTTGACGCACACTGCGATGTGGTCTTTGTCGATGTGGTTGGGGTCGTCGCCTTGGAATCCGCGCACTGCGGCGGCTCCCATCTGGGCGTTGACCAGCGGGTCTTCGCCGTAGTCCTCATAGATGCGGGGCCAGCGTGGGTCGCGGCCCAGGTCGAGAGTTGGCGAGAATGTCCAGGGGCAGTTGCTGGCGCGTGTCTCATAGGCGCATATCTCGGCTGCCGAGTGGGCGATGTCGGTGTTGAACGAAGCGGCTACCGACAGATTCTGGGGCAGGAAGGTTGCGCCTACGGTGTAGGTTGCGCCATGGTTCTGGTCCAAGCCGTAGATGGTGGGGATGCCGATTGAGTCGACCGACAGGTCTTGGATTTGCTTGATGGTCTGGTACCACCATTGTGGGGTCTGGGCCACGCCCGGTACGTTGAGGAACGACCCGACCTTCTTTTGGCACACAGCGGCATGCAATGCCTGTTGGCTGATGGCGATGGTGTTGCGCTGGGTTTGGTCCAGCATCACGTCGAGCGAAATCTGGCACATCTGTCCGATCTTGTCCTCAGTGCTCATTTGGCTTAGCACCTCTTTCACCTTGGCCTCTACTTGGGCATCCTCGGGGATGGCCATTTCTTGGCTCTTCTGTCCGCCTCCGCAGCTGGCCAGCATCAGCCCCGCGCAGGCAATAGCAATCAATTTCTTCATGAGAGATGGGTTATGGTATTATTTCTTCTCTTCTGATTGTGGAGGAATCTCTTTAAGAAGTTTGGCCTATCTATCATTTTCGTGAACCCACGAAAATGATTCTCTATATTGATTCCTTGAGTTTAAGCATCAAGGGTAGTACAAAATTAGTGACTTTCCTGTAAATTTCCAAAAATTTTTCATTTTATGCCTGAATATAAGAGTATCTGGTCAGTAGTTGAGGCGGAGCCATTGGGCGAAGAAGGGGTCCGTGAGGCGGTAGCCGGTGTCGGTGCGGGTAACGGTGTCGATGGAGAGGAGGCGGCGAAGTGCGCTTTGCGCTGTCGAGGGAGAACCCAGGGAGAAACGGCCTACAAACTCGGCCGAGGTGGGTTCGGCTACCTCGCCTGAGCGAGCTATGGCTTGCAGCACCGTCTTTTGCGCCGGAGATAGTAGCGAGAGTTGATTGCGGTAGTTGTCGGCTTGCATTTGCAAGATATTGCCAACGGCGGTGTCGATGATCTTAGGGTCTGATATTTCGCGCCCTGAGATGTCGAAAATCTCATTCATCACCATTTGCACATACCATGTGAGGCCTTCGTAGCGGCGATAGGTCTCCTCTACTATTGTTGGGAAAATGCGCTTGCCGTATTTGTCAAACAGGCCAACAGCAAACTCACGGTAGAGAGCAATAGGGATTGGTTGCAAAGTCAGAGATATGACGCTTTGGTAGAATGGGCGCGACGGACCGAAGAACATTCCCTGCAGCAAATGTCTCTGGCTGCCGGCGAAGATCCAATGCACGTTGGGACAATTCTGTATGCGGGTGCGAAGTATGCCCTCAACGTTTTTCTCCTGGAATTTGAGGATTTGTTGGAACTCGTCAACTGCCACTATGCAAGGCCTTTCTGATTGAGATAAATATCGGAAAATCTCATCCAGCGTCGTCTCAGGCGAAGTAATATCTCCTAATCCTAATTCAAAGCTTGGAAGACCGGATATCGGGTCAATCTGTATTCCAGCCCTAAATGAGGAAATGACCTGAAAGAATCGGTCTTTCCACATCTCTTTCTTAGGCTTTAGCTGTTGGTAGATGGCTTTGCCCAATAGAAATATCATTTCCTTTAGGCAGGTGCATGAAAAGATGTCGATAAAGAATGTATTGTATCTCTCCTTTACCTCGGGTTGGTCAAACATATTATGGATTAGACCGCTCTTGCCCAAGCGGCGTGGCGACATGAGAGCAACATCTCGCCCATTGCGTATCTGCTTGATTAGCAGTTGCGTCTCTTCCTCGCGGTCGCAGAAATATTCTCCTCCCACATATCTCCCTACCACAAACGGATTGTCTAATCTCTCTGCCATATCATTAACTTTTCAATCATTAAAAGTATAATTATTCAAAATTGAATTATTTACATTTAAATTATTCAACTATAAATAATTCACTTTTGAATAATGCAAAGTTAATCATTAATCCCCAAATATCCAAAATAAAACGGAGCGGCAGTCGTAATAGACTGCATCTTAGTGGGGCTTCAACCGAAGGACGATGAGAAATTGTAGGGCTTAAAACTGGGGAGTCCAATAAAAAATTAGAAATGTTCTTTCATTCATTAGTTTTTTTATAGTAATAGTATTGTAGTATGAAAGAATTTTACTAAATTTGTGCACTCTAATTTTAAGAAATAAAACTATAGGAATTTTCTATATCATAAGGAATTTCGATTCATCAAAATAAAATCTTTTACTAGGTATGACAGAACAGGAATTACAACATTTCCTTTTAAAAAAGTATCCCAAAGAGGATATTAACTGTGAATGGAAAGAAATGAAAAATCTCAAGAACTCTTTTTCCAGTGATGAGGGTTCTGATGTAATTTCTTATTTGTCAGGCATCTCTAATATGGAGGGAGGTAATTTGGTGATTGGGGTAAAGGATGCCACATTGGAGATTGTCGGAACGGATCTGTCTAAGTTTAACTATACCTCTACTTCGGTGGTATATAAGATGGTAGAGTTGTGTCCTAATCTTCCTTCCGAAGGCTTAACCGTAGAGGAATATGTTACCGACGATACCCAGAAAGTCGTTTGGGTAATAGTGATCCCCAAACATTTGCCAAGACGTCCGGTTTTTGCCCATCGAAAGAAATGGCAACGCATCAAGGACGTATTAGTAGAATTGAGAGGAGAACGTGAGGATGTTATCCTCAAAGAAGAAATGGTTCCTTATGATTGGTCGGCTGAGATCGTAGAAGGAGCTACTTTAAGTGATTTGGATGATGAAGCCATCCAAAAAGCTTTGTCAGGATATTGTGAACGGTATCCTGACAAAGCCGAGCAGGCTCGACAATGGTCCACGACAAAGTTTTTAGATAAGGCTCGAGTTACCAAACAGGGTAAGATTACACGTACAGCGTTGCTACTTTTGGGAAAGGCGGAGTCTGTGCACTTCTTGAATCATCCGGCTGAAATGGTATGGCGTCTCCAAACGGGAGAAGAGAGAGCCGCTAAGATTTTTTATCCACCTTTCCTATTGACAGCGGTAGATTTAAGGAGTGCTATAAGAAATTACCAAATTAAGATTTACCCCTCTAATTCATCCCTCCCATCTGAGGTGATGAAGTATGACCAGAGATCTATCTTGGAAGCTTTGCATAACTGCATACTGCACCAAGATTATATTCGAGGGGAAAGAATCATTGTGACTGAGAATGCGGATAGTATTATATTTAAGAATGTGGGCTCTTTCTACGAAGGACGTTATTTTGACTATATTGAAGGAGATCGTACGCCGACAAAATATAGAAATCCCTTTCTGCAAACGGCTATGGTAAATCTTAAAATGATAGATAGTCAGGGGTTTGGTATTCATGATATGTTCGAAGGACAAAGAGTGCGATACCTCCCTATGCCAGATTATGATAAGTCTACTAAAACTCATGTGGTTTTAGAGATACCAGGGCAGGTTATTAACGTTGAGTATTCAACAGCTCTGATGGAAAATTCTAATTTAGAATTAACCACGGTAGCCTTGTTGGATAGGGTACAACGTAATAAACCTATAAGTAAGGAGGCTCGAATAAAATTACGTGAACTTAATTTGATTGAGGGCAGGCATCCTCACATTATAATAAGTAGTAGGGTTGCCCAAATAACACATAATGAAGTAGAATATACTACTTTGAAAGGTTTTGATGATGGTTATTATAAAGATTTGATTATCAAATTTCTCAAAGACCATAAACAGTTAAATAGAAAACAAATTAATAATCTGCTTATGGGGAAACTTCCTGAGATTTTCAATGAGAATCAAAAGAAGAATCACATAGATTATCTTTTGAGATGCCTACGTAAGTCAGGGAGGATCTATGTGGGGAAAAATAAGTTATGGAGATTAGTCAAGGATGCTCAATAATGGTGACAAAAGATAAAGTTCACGTAAAGTTTACGTAAACCCATGCAATTTACGTGAACTTTACGTGAACTTTACGTGAACTTTACGTGAAAAAGTAGTTTTTTACTGTTGTAACATCCTGTATTATAGAGATATACTATTTCGCGTAAATTTCGTGTAACTCATTTCACTAATTGTTCTTTTATCTTAGAGTATAGGGAGTTAATTTTTTGTTTCTTCCTTCCAAGATTTAGGGATGACGGTTATGGAGATAGGAAGAAGAATGGTGTTTCGAGAAAATGGAGAAATAATGAATAGTGTTGTGAGATTTTGGACAAGCGTGTTCAAAATCTCACAACACTGGGTTAATAAAAAGGCACTCAATAAGTTAAATAGATAGAGGAAGAAATCTTTGAGCAATTGTAGATATGGATTTGGTCGAGGAGGATGGAGGGGTCGAGGGTTGGCAATGGCTCTCTTTCATATCCCGATTGGTTAAGAAAATCGGGTTAGCGGGCGAGGAAGCGGAGCTGTTGCTCGAGCATGGTGAGGGTGGGGGCGGGAACGCCGAGGCGGCGGGCGATGGTGAGGGCCTTGGTGTAGAGGTAGTAGATCTCCATGGGGCGGTGGTGGTCCCAGTCGACCTTCATACTCGGTGCGTAGGGGCGCATTTTGAGTGTGGCGTCGATGTTGTAGTCGGCGTTGGCCTCAGTCAGTTCCTTTACTCCGGCGGCGTTGGCAATGGCAATGACCTCCATCATGATGGTTTTGACCAGGCTGCGGGCCGCGCCGTTGTTGACGATGCTTTGGGTGTCGGTGTCAAGCACCACGGTCAGGCCGTTGAAGGGCATGTTCCAGATGGCCTTGCGCCAGCGTCCGAAGTTATACTCAACCACATCGACCTTGACGCCGGCCTCGGTCAGGTCGCGCACGATGGTATCCACGCGCTCCTGGTCGTGGGCCGAGTAGTTGACCACGGTGAGGGCGCCATAGTCCTGATGGTGTATATGCGCCGGGCCAACCTTGGTCGAGCAGATGAATCCCAAGCCTCCGCAAATCTGCAGCCCCGGCATCTCGCGCTCCAGGTCCTCCTCGACGCCGATGCCATTCTGTATCAGCAACACCACCGTGTCGGGCCCGACTATGGGCCTCAGCAACTCGGGCAGCAAGTGGTTGTTGACCGTCTTGAGGGCCACGATCACCACATCCATCTTGGGCATATCCTGGGTTGACGAGTAGACCTGCGGATTCTGGATCACAAAGTCGCCGAGGCACGAGTCGACCCTGAGGCCGTCGCGCTTCATCACATCAAAATCAGAGTGGGCCAGGAAATGCACATCCTGCCCATTGTTGGCCAGTCGGGCGCCATAATAGCCGCCGATGGCTCCTGTGCCAATTACTGCGTATTTCATGACGCAAAGTTACGATTTTTAAGCGAATTAATGAAATTGAAAAAATATAAGATTCATGGCCTCGAGCACTATGAATTTTTAACATTTCGACATCGTCTTGTAATAAATTGAAAATAAACGATTTAACACTTAATAAGCAAAATTTATGATTTCGAGGGTGAACTTTTATTTCTCTATCTCAGAAAAAATGACTAACTTTGGGGTGTGAATTGCAAACAACCCCACACTTAAATCAAAACACAATGGAGAAGACTCTGATCATACTGAAACCATCAACCATACAACGCGCCCTCATCGGCCAAGTTATCGACCGCTTCCAGAAGAAAGGCCTCACCGTGGCCGGCTGCAAGATGATGCAACTCGACGAGCAGATCCTGCGCGAGCACTACGCTCACCTCGTCGACCGCCCATTCTTCCCCTCGCTCCTGCGCTCAATGCAGGCTACCCCGGTGATCGTCATGGCCCTCGCTGGCAAGGACGTTGTGGCAGTGGTGCGCGCTATGACCGGAGCCACCAACAGCCGCGCCGCAGCCCCCGGCACCATCCGCGGCGACTTCGGCATGAGCGGACAGGAGAACATCATCCACGCCAGCGACTCGGTTGAGAACGCTGAAATCGAGCTGCGTCGCTTCTTCAAGCCCGAAGAAATCTTCGACTACGAGCCGCTCACCATCTCGGCCATCTATTCGCCCGACGAACTCGCTTCCGCTTAATTCTCACATATCACTCCTCTACAGCCAATCACTCACCCTAAATAATGACACTCGCCTCGATTATCACAACTCCAAAGATATTTGCCGCTTCTTTCGCCCTGGCCTTTTTGGGCTGGGGCAATGCAGCGGCTCAGACCTACCGCCTGCCTGGCCAGCACGACCAGCAGAGTGCCGACCTCCTCGCCAACCAAGAGCATCTCACTGAGCAATTCAACCTGTCGGTCAACAATTATATTGACTATGAGGAGGAAGAAGAGCCCGAAATGGATATCTACACCGAGGGCTGGGACAGCAAGCTCGTCAACTGCTACGCAGGCGTTGAGGTACCCAACCGCGCAACCATCGATGTAACAAACTTCAGCATGCCTCATCCCGGGTATGTGACCTCGCCTTATGGCTACCGCAAGCGTTTCCGCCGCATGCACAAGGGCATCGACCTCAAGGTCAATGTCGGCGACACCATCCGCGCCGCGTTTGACGGCCGTGTGCGCATCACCAACTTTGAGCGCAAGGGCTATGGCAACTATGTGGTGCTGCGCCACACCAACGACCTTGAGACCGTGTACGGCCACTTGTCGGCATTCCTGGTAGAACCTGACCAATACGTCAAGGCGGGCGACCCCATAGCTCTCGGCGGCAACACTGGCCGCAGCACGGGTCCGCACCTCCACTTCGAGACTCGCTATATGGGCTATGCCATCAACCCGGCTGCCATATTCGACTTCGCCAACCAGACCACTCACACCGACCTCTTTACGTTTGACAAGAGCACATATCAGAATGCTCGCAACTTCGACCCCAAGGCCAATGCCGAGTATGCCAAGGCTTACCTGGCCGAGCATCCCAACAAGCCCTACACTCGCAACAATGTGTCGGCTCTGAAGGGCGCCAACAACACCGCCAGTGCCTCATCGGGGAGTTCATCAGGGAGTTCGACCTACGTGGTCAAGAAGGGTGACTCGCTGAGCCGCATCGCTACCCGCAACGGCACCACCGTGGCCAAGCTCTGCAAGCTCAACAACCTCAAAACCACCTCGCGCCTCACCCCCGGTCAAAAGCTGAAACTAAGGTAAAAAAGACCATAAGTACATAAGAAACATAAGGACGCAAGAAGGACGCAAATTGATAATTATCAATTTGCGTCCTTCTAATGTAAGCACTTAAGTAGAACGTAAGACCTACGTTTCTTGTGTTCTTATGTTTCTTGTGTACTTATGGTCTTTATGTCCTTAGGGTCTTAGATAGCTTCCTTCACGATTTTGGCCCACTCGTCGACCTTGGCTTGGGTGAGGTCGGGGTGGTTGACATTATCAATCAGCAGACCAACGATCTGGCCGTCGATCTTGGCATCGGTCTGGTTGTATTCGTATCCATCGGTATTGTATGGAGCGATAAAGGTGGCGCCAGTCTTCTGCATGCGCTGGTATAGTTTGCCTACGCCGCTGCAGAACGAGTCAGACATCGATTCATCGCCACAGCCGAACACTGCAATCTTCTTGTCCTTGAGGTCGAGCTCTTCGGCTCCGTTGATGAAGTCTTCCCAGTCGTCCTCCATGTCTCCCACGCCCCAGGTGCTGGTGCCAAGCAGGAGCACATCGTAATCGCCGAGTTTTGAGGGGGCTACCTTGGCCACGTCAAACACATTGGTTGAATCGATGCCCAGGGCCTCGGCCAGCTTGTATGCCACGTCGGCAGTGCTGCCAGTGGCTGATCCATAAAATATGCCTATCATAGTAGTTATGAGTTATGAGTTATGAGTTATGAGTCTTGAGTTATGAGTTATGAGTCTTGAGTTATGAGTCTTGAGTTATGAGTTATGAGTTATGAGTTTTTCAATAATATATAACATTTCATCTCTACCTTTAGTTTATCAGAGTCGTGCTACGCACTCGCCATG
>NWBJ01000104.1:0-2491 GCA_002633115.1 Muribaculaceae bacterium Zag1 | reverse complement strand
CTACGCACTCGCCATGCGGATACGCAGGTGCACCATCCGCAATGAGGAGGCCAGGGGGCAGGCTGACAATAGAGTGGGGCCATAGATACCGGTCGAGCTATGACTGCGGAGCAGTCATAGCTCGACGCGGGTTGCGGTGACGGGGCGGGACATGAAGATTTCGGCCAGGTCAGAGAATTTGTCGGGATGCTCTGTGGTTGTGTAGGTGATCGAGCCACCCTTGCTCAGGCGCTGCTCCATCTCGGGATGGCGCCTCAGATAGTCGGCCAGGCTGTTGGCCACGATGGCTCCCTGGCTCACCACCTGTGCCGTCTCGGGCACAGCCTCGCGTATGTCATCGTAGAGCAGGGGATAATGGGTGCAACCCAGTATCACCGTATCTATATCAGCGCACTTGCCAAACAGCGCATCGGTGTATTTCTTCACAAAATACTTTGCCCCGGGCGTACCAATCTCCATATTCTCGACAATCGGCACCCACAGGGGGCAGCCTTGGCTATACACCTCAAAATCAGGGTATAGCTTCTTGATTTCAATATCATACGACCCTGAAGCCACAGTGCCGGGAGTGCCAAAGATGCCAATCTTGCCGTTATGCGACAGCTGGCCCACAGCCTCAGCCGTTGGGCGAATTACGCCGAGTACACGGCGCGTAGGGTCGAGCCCCGGCAGGTCGCGCTGCTGTATCGAGCGCAGCGCCTTGGCCGACGCCGTGTTGCACGCTATGATCACCAAGGGGCAACCCTCGGCAAACAGATGCTTTACTGCCTGTAGGGTAAACTCATACACGCAGTCAAACGACCGAGTGCCGTAGGGCGCCCGGGCATTGTCGCCGAGATACAGATAGTCATAATTAGGAAGGAGGGCTGCGAACTCCTTGAGCACCGACAGCCCTCCATATCCTGAGTCAAACACTCCAATGGGTCCCATCAGAGGCGTTTTCTGATTTCTTCGGTTTCCTTCTCGTAGCCGGGCTTGGCGAGCAGGGCAAACATGTTGCGCTTGTAGGCCTCAACGCCGGGCTGATTGAACGGGTTCACTCCGAGCATGTAGCCGCTGATGCCGCAGGCGATCTCGAAGAAGTAGATGAGCTGGCCCAGATAGGCCTCCTCGAGAGCGGGGATCGAGATGCGCATGTTGGGTACGCCGCCGTCGACGTGAGCCAGGCGTGTGCCAGTCTCGGCCATCTTGTTCACATAGTCAACTCTCAGCTTGGCGATGTAGTTGAGGCCGTCGAGGTTGGCTTTGTCCTCGGGGATGGTGAGTTCGAGTTCGGTCTTCTCAACCGACAGCACTGTCTCAAAGATAGTGCGCTCGCCGTCCTGGATCCATTGGCCCATCGAGTGCAGGTCGGTGGTGAAGTCGACAGCAGCCGGGAATATGCCCTTGCCGTCCTTGCCCTCGCTCTCGCCGTAGAGCTGTTTCCACCACTCTCCGAAATAGTGGAGCTTGGGGTTGTAGTTGACCATGATCTCGATCTTGCGGCCAGCGCGATACAGAGCGTTGCGGGTGGCGGCATAGAGAATGGCGATGTTGTCGGGGCTGATCTTGCCGAGTTCGCGCTGCATGTCCTGAGCGCCCTCGATCAGCGAGTCGATGTCGAATCCGGCCACGGCGATGGGCAGCAGACCCACGGGCGAAAGCACTGAGAAACGGCCGCCCACGCTGTCCTCGATCACAAATGTCTTGTAGCCCTCTTCCTCGGCCAGCTTGCGCAGAGCGCCGCGCTTGGCGTCAGTGATGGCCACGATGCGCTTCGAGGCCTCTTCCTTGCCCACTTGCTGCTCGAGCAGCTCCTTGAGCAGGCGGAAAGCGATGGCGGGCTCAGTGGTTGTACCTGACTTGGAAATCACGATGATTCCGAATTTCTTGTCCTTGAGGAAATCGAGCATCTCGGCCAGATAGTCCTCGCCGATGTTTTGTCCGGCAAAGAGCATGTGCGGGCCTTGCTTGCCATGGCCGTAGGCGGCGAAGCTGTCGCTGAGTGCCTCGATCACAGCCTTGGCTCCGAGGTAGCTGCCACCGATGCCAATCGACACCACGTAGTCGCAGCTGAGACGCAGGATCTCGGCTGTTACGTTGATTTCGTCGATCAGGCCTTCGGTTGTGCGGGAGGGAAGGTCAACCCAACCCAAGAAGTCGTTGCCGGCGGCATCGCCGTTGAGCACGTGAGCGAGGCCAGCCTCGGCTTCGGGCTTGATGGCATCGATATCGATGCGAGGCACGGTGCCATAAACGTGGCTCACATTCAAGTCAATTCGTTTTTCCATAATATAAATGATTGAATACGTTTCTGAGAGCAAATTTACTCATTATTCCCGACATTGCCAACATTTCGGCGCTACTTTTTGGTCTATTTTTGGGTGATTTGAAAAAATCTTTCACATTTTTTGAGTAAAATGATTGTTATTCCAAAAATTATGCTTAAATTTGACCGCCTATTGCCAATAGGCCCGAAAATTGTTAACCCGGGACTTCAGCAACAAAAATT
>NWBJ01000103.1:35177-55146 GCA_002633115.1 Muribaculaceae bacterium Zag1 | reverse complement strand
AACAATTTTTGTTGCTGAAGTCCCGTTTTGTAGTTAAAAAATGTTGGATTTCAAGCAGTCTCAATTATTATTGCTATATTTGCAATGCTGAATCTATACCATGCGGCTGACCCCTTTGAAAACAACATTTTTAACCAATTATATTTGCTATTCTATGAGAAGAAACATTGTGTTGCCGGCCATGCTGGCCGTAGGACTTGGACTTACAGCGCCATCCTACGCTGCTGACAAACCGACCATTTTCACGCCCGCAGGGGGTGTGAAGGTGACGGCTATTTCCGACAATGGCCTATACGGCATCAGCGAGACCGCTGGCGACGAGGATGAGGATAATCCCAAAGCTCAAGGCGGCTCACTGATCAACCTTGAGACCAACACCTCGGTCAACATTGCCGCTCCCAACGGCTGGGCCAGCGTGAGCGACGTTGCCGACAACGGCATCGTGGTTGGTGCCAACGACGGATTCCCCGGATACTGGGACCCCACAACAGAGGAATGGACAACATTCAGCGTAGCCACCGGCTGGGACGGTGGCCAATTCATGGCTGTAACCCCCGATGCCAAATATGCCGTGGGTCTTTACTCTGATGATTCAAGCGTGTACCACGTGCACCCCATGATGTATGACCTCACCACTGGCGAGGCTTTGGAAATCAAGAGCCTGCCCGAGGTTGACCTTGACGGCGTGGATTCCGGCCAAAACCTTTTCTATGGCATCTCAGCCGACGGCCGCTACTGCTTGGGCCAGATGTCGCAGAGCTTCTGGATGCCCGTATCACCCCTTACTTACATCTACGACACCCTCAATGGCACTTGGTGGCCAATCGGTTACGACTACGATGCCGCTACCAAGACCTACACTCCTCGCGACGAGAGCCTCTACTTCATCGTATCGCAATACATGAGCACAAGCGGCAATTATGTAGCCGGTACTGCTTACTTCGTCAAGGACGGCGGTTCGATCTCTGGCGGCTCAGAGGGATATGCCTCATACCTCTATGAGGTAGAAACCGATAACTTCCAGCTCTTTGTTGGCGACAATGACCAGGATTTCTCTGGCGACAAGGCCACCAACGATGGCACCCTGCTGGCTTGCGCTCCCTCGGGCAACCCCTACCCCACCGCTTACGTGCGCACTGGCAACTTCTTTGTTTCGCTCGACCAAATCCTTGAGCAAGTCTACGGCGTGTCGCTTGAGAATTACATCAACGACTACGTGACCGGCACCTTCCAAGCCCTCTCGGCCGACGGTCTCATCGCCTCGATGGTGACTTATGACAACTGCTATATCATCAAGATGCCCGAGTCGTTTGCCGACGCTGCCGCCAAGGTCAACCTGCTCACCAACTACACCGTCAGCATTCCCGACGGCACCGCTATGAGCAAGATTAGCGAAATCAAGCTGACCTTCGACCGCGACATCGCCGCCTACGGCGACTCGCGCTGCGCCGAGCTCCTCAAGAGCGACGGCTCGCTGGTACGCAACTCATCGGGCTTCCAAGTGGCTACCTCCAACTCCAAGCAGCTGGTTGTGACATTCCGCAGCACCGACCTCACCCCCGGTGAGACCTACACCGTGCGCATCCCCGCCGAGATGGTTTGGCTGCAGGACGACCCATCGCTCAAGAGCGAAGAAATTCTGCTCACCTACATTGGCCGTGCCGATGGCGCTGTGCAAGTGGTGAGCGTTAGCCCCGTGAGCGGAGCCGCTGTATCGCAACTCAACTCTTCTACCTCTTACATTACCGTTACCTACGACTGCGCAGTATCAGTCAGCGACGATGGCGCCGCTACCCTCTATGATGAGGCTGGCAACGCTGTGGCTGCTCTCTCGGCATCGTACACCGACAATCAGGTTTACTTCTATCCCCTCTCGACCTACTACCTCTATTATGGCAGCACCTACACTGTTGTCATCGCTGAGGGCACTGTTACCGACCTCTCTGGCCAAGGCGGCTCAGAGGAACTGACCCTCGAATACGTAGGCACCTACGTGCGCGAGCTCTCATCTGACGACCAATACGTGTACTACAACACTTGCAGCGACTATGACAACTTCCTGCAGTGGAAGAATGAAATCCACACCCCGGGCGACGTAGCCACCAACTGGGGCTTTGATGTCGACAACATGTGGATTCTGGTGCGCGAGAGTTCAGACAGCGACGACTGGGCTTATGCCGCTCACTCGATGTACGCTACCCCCAACCAGAGCGACGACTGGCTCGTGACCCCGCAGCTCTACATCCCCGATGCCAACACCTACCTGTCATTCGACGCTCAGAGCTATCTCATGAGCAAGCAGGATGTGCTCAGAGTGTACATCTACTCGACCGACGCTGTTTACAACTACCTGAGCGAGGAAATCACCAACCGCATGCGCGAAGACGGCGACCTCGTGGTTGAAGAGGTGCTCACCCCCGGCGAATCTGAAGAAGGCCTCGCTGGCGACTGGACACACTTCACTGTTGACCTGGCAAAATACGCTGGCAAGAACATCTACATCGCTTTTGTCAACTACAACTATGACCAGAGCGCAATCTTCCTTGACAATGTGATGGTGGTGCGCGACCTCAACTTCCTGCTCACCAACCAAGCTCCGACCGTAGTGGTCGGCCTCGACAGCCAAGAAATCAAGGGTCTGCTCTCAGTGGTTGGCGAATTGGCCGACTACCAAGGCATTACCTTCCGTCTGGTCGACGCTGACGGCAATGTGGTCAGCACTATCGAAGACGCAAACGCTGAGCTCAAATATGGCGACATCTACAACTTCGCCTTCCCGACCGCTCTGCCTCTCGAGGTAGGCACCGAGACCACCTACACCATCGAGGTAATCTCAGGCGAGACCGACAATGTTTACACCTATCAGATCAAGGACCTGCTGTTCCAGCCCACCAAGCGCGTTGTGCTTGAGGAATACGCCGGCATGGACTGCGGCAACTGCCCACAAGGCATCGTGGCCATCGAATATCTCGAGAAGCTCTATCCCGAGAATCTGATTCCTATCGCTATCCGCTCATATCAAGGCACTGACCCGCTCGGAGCCGGCGTGGCTGACTACTCAGCTGCTCTGGGTCTCGACAACATGGGCGCCCCCTCAGCTCGCATCAACCGTGGCACCGCTTGCTACCCGATGTATCAGGGCACTGACGGCTACACATTCGTTGGCGCTGGCCTGTACAGCAGCGACGGCACCGAACAATATCTCTGGGCCGATGCCATGGCCGAGGAAATGGAGATTACCCCCGAGGCCGAAATCAACCTCTCGGTTGAATACGACACCGCAACTGGCGACATCAGCGTGCCTTGCGAGGTCCACTTCGCCCTCAACACTTCAAACCGCAGCATCTCGGTATTTGGCGTAGTGATTGAGAACCAGCTCTCAGCTCGTCAGACCAACTACTTCTACCAGACCGATGATCCACTGTTCGGCGAATGGGGTCTCGGCGGCATGTACGGCTCTTACACAGTGCGCAACTGGGTGACCGACGACGTAGCTCGCTACCCGCTGTGCGGCGATTCATACACCGGCACTCTGCTCCCCTACAGCCACTTCACCACCGATGAGACTTACACCATCACCCTCTCAGGCACTGTGCCCGAGGGTCGCCTCACCAACTCAGACAATTGCGAGGTAGTGGTTATGGTCATCGACAATGGCACCGGCAAGGTGATCAACGCCAACGTTACCGCATTTGCCACCAGCGGCATCGGCAGCATCGAAGCTGACGAGAATGTCGAGGCTGTATACTACAACCTGCAGGGCATGCGCGTACAACACCCCGAGAGCGGCAAGGTCTACATCCGCATCCAGGGCAAAAAAGCCACCAAGATAATCTACTAAATAACTAAAAGTGAAAAATGAAAAATGAAAAATAACTTTTGGTTTCTGTATTTTTCATTTTTCATTTTTCACTTTTCACTTTTCACTTATTTATAGCATGAAAAAACTTTTTACTTCTCTGTTGGCCACAGCCGCAGTGGGCTTTGCAGCCCAGGCTGACACTTTCACCTTCACCGATGGCACAATCGTGCTCGGCGAGGTCTATGAGATTACGGCCTACTCAGCAGTCGAGGGTAGCTTTGTAGCCCCATCGACTGGCACCCTGATCCAGGACGGCATGGCCGAACTGCGCATCAATGGTCTGGAGCCTGTTACCAACTCGGCTCTGCCATCCTACGGCCAATACGGCCAGATGTGGGAGTGGAGCGTGGTGGCTGGCGAAACCTACACCGTATCCAACAGCTTTGTGCTCAACGGCGGCCAGGTGATGTACATCATGGCCTCAGACTATCTGCCCGAGGTTATCGATATCGACCCGGCCGAGGGTAGCACCATCACCCCGGTGGTGAATCAGACTGGCGAAATCAGCGTGCAGTTCAACTCATCGGTTACTGCCAAAAAGGCATACCTGATCGCTGGCGAAGAGCAAATCGAGCTCACCATAATCCAAGATGTGTCAAACCGCATCGCTGTGAATGTGCAAACCGCCCTGGAGACCCTGTATGACAACGGCACAATCAACAAGAAAGGCGGCGATGCCGTGCAAATCAAAATCACCGGAATCCAGAACGGAGCAAAAATACCCTACGGCACCGATGGCACTCTGCTGATCAACTACATAGCTGGCCCCAATGCAGCCCGTCTGCTCTCAACCAGCGTAGTCGATGGCGGTACGCTCAAGTCGTACTATCCCGAGGGCGATGCTGATGGCATCTGGACGTTTGTTTTTGACACCGACCTGGCCAATGACGGTCAGACCTACATCACCCTCCAAGCTGGCAACATCGAGGAGAGCGGATACTATGAGCAAATCCCCGTTGAGATCGATGGCGCCACTGTCACTTGCGACATCACTGGCCAGCTGCGCCATATCACCGTGATCAGCAGCGGCGAATACGTGGCCATGAAGCTTGTCAACGTGCGCGACTCTGAGGGCAATATGTCGGCCGGCTCGGGCCAAGGCAATGTGGGCTCGTACAGCTACTCGCTGGTTTACGACTATATCGAGCCGATGGATATCGTATCTGAGTTCTATCCCGTATCGGGCGGTTCGCTCGTGGGCGTTGACGAGCTGGAGATTTGGTTCACCAACTCTGACATGATTACCTACGATGGCGTAGTATTCTCATATCCCGCCGATGGCGAAACCAAGGAAATCGTGGTGCTGAAGGAGGAATGCCAAATCGAACTCTCAGGTACTGAGACCACACTGCTCGTGACTGTACCCGATGAGGTTAAAGGCCAACCCACCACTGTGACCCTCTATAATATGGTATCTTACGACGGCTACGACCACTCGCGCCAGGTGATGGGCTACTTTGATCAATTCGTGGCTTGGCTGATTGAGCCGTTTGCCGATGGCACAGCTATGGAATCGACTGGCACCAGCGACTTTGTGATCCGCACCAACGAGACTCCCGGCTACATGCGCTATGACTTCTATGCCGAAGTAACACTCGAGCATGCTGACGGTTGGGTTGGCGGAGCCGAGTTCACTCAGCAGAGCAATGGCTACTGGCGCGCCGAGAATGCCGACTATGTTTGCTTTGCCGATTTCACCCCCTACATGGTGATTAGCGCTTACGCTTCAGCCGAGGCTTACGAGAATGGCGAGGCTGCTACTGGCTCGTTCACCTTCATCTTCGAGGGCACAACTGCCGCATTTGAGAATAGCCCGGTTGAGTTTGAGAGCATCTCGCCCGAGGCTGGCGTTATCACAGTGACCGATGACTTCTGCTTCACAGTGAAATTCAACGGCATGGTCAGCATCGACACCGAGGCATCAGGCCTGTCTGAGGGTCTTGACAGCGAGCTCGTGGCATTTGAGCGTATAGTGGCTGTAGCCGATGAGGATGATCCCGAGGGTTACGCCAACACTTGGCTCATCTATCCCGGCGCCGACTACCTGGCCAACCACGCTGCATTTACTGTTTGCATCAAGGCTTACGACTACGATGGTCTGCTCGTCAAGAGCAATGTCACCGAGGGTCGCCAAGACTACTTGGCATTCAGCTACACCGTAGATGGCTCAGACAGCATCATCGGCATCGCCGCTGATGGCAATGGCACCTACGAGGTCTACAACCTGCAGGGCATCCGCGTCCTCTCCACCACCGACGCCTCAGCCCTCTCCACCCTCCGTCCCGGCATCTACCTCATCAACGGTCAGAAACGACTCGTGAAATGAGAAATGAAAAATGAATAATGAAAAATGGCCATCCGGATTCAATTCCGGATGGCCATTTTTCATTATTCATTATTCATTTTTCATTCCTCATTATTCATTTTTCATTTTTCATTCCTATTTAACACTTGATGCGCAGGCCCTCGTAGGCGAGGATGGCGGTGGGGTATTCTTCGCGGGCTTGATCGAGGAGGACTTGCTCGGTGTTGTTGTAGGCTTTTGAGAAATGGCCTATGACGAGCTGCTTGGCTCCAGCCTCGCGTGCTACGCGCCCAGCCTCGCGTGCTGTGCTGTGGCCTCGGCCATGAGCTTGCGCCGCTTTGTCATCGCCATAAGTAGCCTCATGGTACAGCAAATCTACCCCCGCTACAGCCTCGCGCACGCTGCGGCATGGCATTGTGTCGGAGGCGTAAGCATAAATCGATGGCGGCTCTGGGTCGCGTGTTAGCATCCGATTAGGCACAACGGTGCCATCCTCCTTAATATAGTCTGCTCCATCTTTCAGGGCCGCTCTTTCGCGCAGCGGCACCTGGTGAAACTCTACCATCTCGCCAATGATACGCCTTGGCTTGGGCTTCTCCTTAAACAGGAAGCCCACAGCTGGCACGGTATGGCTCAAAGGAAAAGTCTCGACCGTCATAGTCGTATCCTCGTAAATTACCTTATTCTCAACGGTGAGTGGATGAAATGTAAGAGTATAATTTGGCTCGTGGGCAAATGTAGCGAGAGTTTGCTTGATGACATCTATGCCCTCGGGCAGCATGTAGACATGCATCTCACCCGTAAAATCATGGAGCGAGAGTGAAGACAACAGCCCAGGCAGTCCCAAAATATGGTCGCCATGCAGATGCGAGATAAATATATTGTTGAGGCGCGACATCTTGATGCTGCGGCGACGCACCTCGAGTTGGGTGCCCTCACCGCAATCAATCATAAAATATTTGCCATTGTGGTCCACCACTTGGCTCGATGGCATGTGCTTTAATGATGGGGTGGCCGATCCGCACCCCAATATCGTTATTTCAAACATCCTATGGTAAGTAATAAGGAATGAGTAATGAGTAATAAGTAATGAGTAATGAGTAATGAGTAATGAGTAATAAGTAATAAGTAATGAGTAATAAGTAATGAGTAATGAGTAATGAGTGAATGTGAACATCACCTCATTTTTCATTCTTCATTCTTCTTTTTTCATTCTTCATTTTTCATTTTTCATTTTCGTAGGCCTACTATGCGCAGAGAGCGCGTTGGGGCCGAGGGGTCATTGACAATTAGGGTAAGGCGAGTGTCGATGATGCCGGTTGGCTGATAGGTGGGGTCATACTCGACATGCAACTTCTCGGTTTTGCCTGGCTTGATGGTCATTGACGATGCTGTGGCGCTTACGCCTCGGTCTTGAGAATATATTCGGTGTATTTTGAGAGGCGTTTTGCCGCGATTGGTCAGTTGGACCTCAACCTTGATAGGCGTAGTCGAACCATTAGGCACATCGCCAAGGTCGATTCTGTCGTCAGCTATGCTCAGTTGGGGCGCATTGGCCAGTTCCTCGGGGGTTAGATTCCGAAAATCCTCTTCAACGATAGCCACTACTGGCAGAGTATAATAATTTTGGCCTCCATCAGCCGAAACCTTGATTGAATCAGTGAGGATGCCCCACTCCTTGCATTTCTGGCCGTTGAAGAAGAAATTGAGGTTGACAATCTCGCCGGGAGGAGCTACCTCAGGAGTAGAACTCACAGTGAGATACTCAGGCATGTCGGCAAAGGCGATGCGCAACGAATCACGCGAGGCATTGTAGCCATCGAGAAATTCGCTCTTGCTGCTGCCTGCCGGTATGCGCCCCAGCATGGCAGCGCCGTTGCGCAGTTTCAATGGGCCCATATCAACCGGATAGCGACTCTGCACTGTCGATGGATTGCCAATCACAGCGCCCTTGATAGTTAGCTTATGCCGCTCCGGGCCGGCCGATGTGCGCACATACACATATTTCTCAAATCTCCCGGGGCGCCCCACAGGATTGTAGGTTACATTTATTGTGGCAGTATCGCCTGGGGCAATAGCCTCGTCGCTGTAGGCTGGTATTGTGCATCCACAGGTAGCCGAGGCATTGGTGATCACCACTGGCTCGCTGCTATCGTTGATAAACCTAAAGGCAGCCCCGATGCGGTCATCTTCGCTGAACGCGCCAAAGTCGTGGACCGTCTCCAACCACCGAATCCCCTCCCCAGCCATAGCACTTAAACCAGAGGAAACTACAACAGCAATTAATAAACTATAATTTTTTTTTGACATACTCCAATTTTCTTGTTTAAAACCACGGATTACACGGATTACACGGATTGGCCATCTGGATACCATCTTTCTTGTTTAAAACCACGGATTACACGGATTACACGGATTGGCCATCCGGATGGTATCCGTGTAACCCGTGGTTTTTGATTTATCCTGGTGTTCTCATTTTCTTGGTCAATCTGAGTGGTCCCACAATTATTCTACAAAGTTACAAACAATTTTCCATACCTCAAATGTTATTCTTTATAAAGAATAGATGTCATAACCATGCTTCAACTCACAATCATCCCCGAACATCCCTTTGCAGCGTGGCTGCTAGATGTGATAGATAGGTTTCTCGATCTGCTGGGTCTCAATCGCCATCCAGCTGTCGAGCAAGTAGTGTATTTCTTGCTAATTGTCATTGCCTCATATTTCATAGGCTGGCTTATCAAGACAATAATCGTAGCCATTGCTCGCAAAATCACCAAATTCCATACCACCGAGATTGGACAGGACTTGCTGAAGCAGCAAACCCTCAGCCGCTGCGCCCACTTCATACCCCCGTTGGTATTCCTTAGCTTGGCGCCCATCGCCTTTGAGCAGAAGTCAGAAATCCTGACTTTCATTATCAATCTGTCGGTAATCTATCTGTTCCTAACCATAGGCATAGCCATCAACTCCATCCTCTCGTTTGGATTCATGCAATACAATCAGCGACGCAACCAGCGCAACCTGCCAATCAAGGGTATCCTCAACCTGTCGATGGGCATCGTGTGGGTCGTAGTGGTTATCATCTGCGTCTCGATTATCGTGCATAAGTCGCCAGCGGCTCTGCTGGGAGGCTTGACAGCATTCGCCGCAGTGGTAATGTTAATATTCAAGGATAGCATCCTGGGCTGTGTGGCCGGAGTGCAACTGTCAAGCAACGACATGCTGCGCGTGGGCGACTGGATTGTGGTGCCAAACACACTGGCCAATGGCGTGGTAGTGGATGTGACGCTAACTACCGTCAAGGTACAGAATTTCGACAATACCATGGTGATGGTACCGCCATACTCGCTTGTATCCAATTCCTTCCAGAACTGGAGAGCTATGAGCGATTCGGGCGTTAGGCGCGTGGCCCAGTCAATATACATCAATCCTGACTCAATCAAACCGCTGACTGATGAGATGCTGGCGAATATCACTAAGAAATTCCCCGAGGTGCAGCCGTTTGTCGACAAGATGAAAAAAGATGGCAAGACCGTGGCATGGGATCCAGGCAATGCGCCCGTCAATGGTACCCTGGAGAGCAACATAGGTCTATTCCGCGCCTATATGGTCACCTATCTGCTGGCCAGCCCAATGATTGCTCACGATCAAGACTTGATGGTTTGCATCCAGCCTATGAGTCCCGAAGGTGTGCCATTGCAAATCTACTGCTTCTCAGTAACAACCCAATGGGAGGCCTTCGAGGGTGTGCTCAGCGCCGTCATGGAGCATGCCATGCTGGCCAGCGCCACCTTTGGCCTCGAAATCCTCAGCGCCGACCACCTCAGTGTCGATACTCCCGACAAGAAAGCATAGCAGACCCAGGCTTTCTCTACAGTCTTATAATCAAAAGTAAAAGTTGCGACATTTGTTTTTCTCAAATAAATGTCGTAACTTTGTATCTGTATATCACCCATAAACACAAACAGATATATGGATGTAATATGTATGATATTTCCATTTATTCCCAAATAAAAAATCAAGATTTAGTAAAAGAGATAGAAAAAACAGGTATAAGAATATATTAGCTATTACTTTAACCCCCTCCTTATGAAAAAAACAGTATCAACAATCGCATGCCTTGCTGCTTTGGCAGCTGTTACAACTATGTGCACCAGCGAGAAAAAACGAGACAACGCACTCCTGTCGGAGTACACCACCGAGTACCAGATCCCGCCATTCAGCCAAATCCGGTACGCTGACTATCTGCCAGCTATGCAAGCCGGCATCGATGAGCAGAATGCCAACATCCAGGCTATCATCGACAACCCCGAAGCCCCGACCTTTGAGAACACTATCGTGCCTCTCGAAGCCTCAAGTCCTACGCTCGACCGTGTAACTATGGTGATGGGCGCCCTCACCGAATCAGACGCTTGCCCCGAGCTCGACTCGATTTCTGACATCTTCATGCCAGCTATCACTCGCCAGAGCGATGAGGTGATGATGAACGATGGCCTGTTCCAGCGCATAAAAGCCATCCACGACAATCCTGAGGGCCTCGCCCCCGACCAGAAGCGTCTCGTAGAGAAATACTACAAGAATTTCACTGCTGCCGGTGCTCTGCTGTCGCCCGAGCAAAAAGAGGAGCTGAAAGCCATCAATGGCCAACTCGCTGACCTCTATCTCAAATTCAACAAAAACCTGCTCTCGGCCACCAACGAGTTCCAAATTGTGGTTGACGATGCCTCGCGTTTGGCGGGACTGCCCCAATCGAGCGTAGCACAGGCTGCTGACGCCGCCAAAGAGCGCGGACTGGATGGCAAGTATGTATTCACGCTCCATGCCCCAAGCCGTCTGCCGCTGCTGCAATATGCCAAGGACCGCGACCTGCGCCGTCAGATGTACGAGGGTTACACCTCGCTTGCCTCATCAGGCCAATACAGCAACTATCCTGTAATCAACGATATCCTCAAGGCTCGCGCCAAAAAAGCACAACTGCTCGGATACGACAACTTCGGTTCGATGATGACCGACAAGGTTATGGCCAAGACAGTCGACAACGCAGAGAATCTGCTGATGCAAATCTGGGAACCGGCAAAGAAGCGTGTGGCTCAAGAGGTCAAGGAGATGCAAGCTATTGCCAACAAAGAGGGGGCTGGCATCAAGATTGAGCCCTGGGATTATTACTATTACGCTGAGAAAGTGCGCCAGAACAAATATGACCTCGACGAGGCCGCAGTGCGCGAATATTTCCCCATCGACTCGGTGCGCAATGGCATCTTCACCATGGCCAATCGTCTCTATGGCATCAACTTCACCCCGATGCCCAATGCCCCCAAGTACAACCCCGAGGTTGACGTGTACAATGTAACTGATGCTCAGACAGGCGACCATATCGCTGTGTTCATGACCGACTATTTCCCACGCCCATCAAAGCGCCAAGGTGCCTGGATGTTTGAGTTCAAAGGCACATGGGAGAATCCGGACGGCACCAGCTCGCGCCCAATCGTCTACAATGTCGGCAACTTGACCAAGCCCTCAGGCGACACCCCGGCTCTGCTTACCCTCGACGAGGTTGAGACAATGTTCCATGAGTTTGGCCACGCCCTCCAGGGAATGCTCACCACCGCTCGCTACAAGAGCCTCGCCGGCACCAATGTCGACCGCGACTATGTAGAGCTCTGCTCACAAATCCATGAGCACTGGGCATTTGACCCTGACTTTGTTGGCCAATACGCTCACCACTATCAGACTGGCGAACCCATCCCCGCCGACTTGGTAAAGAAACTCGAAGCCTCATCAACACACAATCAGGGCTTTACCACTGCCGAACTCGTTGGAGCAGCCCTGCTCGACCTGCAGTATGGCAAGCTCAATCCTGACAGCGACATCGATGTTGCTGCTTTTGAGCAAAAGGTGGCAAAAGACCTGGGCATGCCCAAGGAACTCACCTATCGCTATCGCTCGCCTTATTTCAAGCACTCGTTTGGCAGCGATGAATACGCCAGCGGTTACTATACTTATCTGTGGGCAGAGGTGCTCGATGCCGATGGCTTTGAGCTCTTCAAAGAGAAAGGCATTTTTGATCCCGAGACCGCTAAGTCATTCAAAGAGAATATCCTTGAGCCGGGCGACAACGAAGACCCAATGGTGCTCTACACCCGATTCCGCGGCCAAGCTCCCACAGTTGATGCACTCCTCCGCAATCGCGGTCTGAAATAATTAAATGAATTGGCTCCCACAAAGGAGCAAAGGTACAAAGGAGCAAAGAGGGATCTTTGCTCCTTTGTTTTATGCCCCCTCTCTTTGCCCCTCTGTGCCTTTGCTCCTTTGTGGGGCCCGCTATGACACTTTCTGGTTAAAAGATTGTTAAAATTGAACACAAAAAATCTCAGAGGTGTTTTACCATTGACAACTATTTAAAACACACCTTTTCAAACACTATTTATAAACACACAAAATTCAAGTCAGTATGAAAAAATTGTTACTTATTGTGGGGGCTTCGACGCTCTTTGCCACAAATTTAGCAACAGCGCAGGAGACGGTTCCAAACCTTACCGATCAGCCCTGCCAGACGACCTATTACACAACACGGTCAGATAACTGGTTCATTCAAATCGGTGCCGGCATGAACATGCCGTTAGTAGAAAACCCTGGAGGCGACTCCCGTCATATTACCGCCAACTACTCGGTAGGCGTGGGCAAATGGTTCACACCCTACTTCGCTTGGCGCTTTGAGCTCAACGGAGGTGCCGCTCACTGGAACTCGGTCAACGAGACGATGGGCAAGATGAACACCATCAATGGCAACATCGACATCATGTGGGATATGTTCAACACCATAGGCGGGGTCAACACCAAGCGTGTGTTCTCAATTGTGCCATTCGTTGGCTTGGGCGCAACAGTCAACTGGAGATATCGCAATGACCAATTCGAGGGTCGCACCCCGATGAGCCATGGCCAGTACAAGAACAACGAAGTGCTGCTGCCCGTATCAGCCGGTTTGCAACTGCGCTTCCGCCTGTGCAAGTATGTCGACTTCTTCGCTGAGGGCCGCATGGCATTCTACGGCGACAGCTACAACAACTACGTAGTTGGCCGTCCAGTGGATATGGACCTCACAGTGCTCGGTGGCTTTACCTTCAATCTGGGTGGCAGCGAGTTCCACAGCTTCAACCCCTGCGACTACACTGCTTACATCGATGGAGCTAACCGCCAAGTCAATGAGCTGCGTGGCGAACTCGCCGAGACCGCTGCCGCACTGGCCGCAGCCAACGCACAGCTCCCCTGCCCCGAGGTTACAGCATCTGAGACAGTGATTGTCAACGAGGCCGCTCCTCTGCTCGCAACCGTACGCTTCACCATCAACTCGGCCAAGGTCACCTCGCTCGAGAAGGTCAACGTCTACAACGTGGCTGAATGGATGAAGGCTAATCCTGACCAGAATGTAGTGATCACTGGTTTTGCCGACAAGGACACCGGCACAGCCAACTACAATATGGCACTGTCGCAGCGCCGCGCTCAGGCAGTCTATGACATCCTCGTAAACGAATACGGCATCAACCCCGACCGCCTCGCAATGGTGGCTGCCGGCAGCGATACCCAGCTCTACAACGTCAACAACTGGAACCGCATCGTGGTCTTCTCAGTAGCTGAATAGTCCCTCCCACCCCCTTTGCACCTTTGCCCCTTTGCCCCTTTGTGGGAGCCAAGATGCCTCTACAAAGGCGCAAAGGCACAAAGGAGCAAAGATGCCAAGCCTCTACAAAGGCGCAAAGGAGCAAAGGCGCCAAGATGCCTCTACAAAGGAGCAAAGGAGCAAAGGCACAAAGAGGGCAGATAGGTTGATTCACTCCAATCTCCTCTATATATCCCTCCCGCCGACGGGCCCTTAAAGCCCGCTCGGCGGGACTTTATAAATGAAAAATGAAGAATGAAAAATGAAAAATTCCCTGGATATTTTTCATTTTTCATTTTTCATTTTTCATTACCTAGTGATGACCATGTACTCGCCGTTTGAGCCGGAGATGACGTAGTAGCGCTTGAGGCCGTAGCCGCGCTCGGCGGCTGTGCCAGACAGCGGGTAGCCATAGTTGGTGGTAAACACATCATAGGTGCTGTGGCATGTAGGGCACTCGGCGATAAGTTCGCTCTCGATCACCCGTATGCGCGTGTCGCTGCGGCACTCTACCGGGCAGCACATATCGTAAGCCACGGGGTTGCCAAACACATCGCCCACGAGCAGCACGCCGCCAAAGCCAGTGCCTGACAAGGCGGTATAGGGATAGCCCGAGGGCTTTTTTTGCGACTTGATGAAATAGCGGTACGAGCCAGCGCCAGCCACACCGTAGACATTCCAATCCCCAATCGTAGAGAATGGCACATAGACAGTGGCTGGCGGTATGCGGTCATCATCAATGCTGTGGCAACTGCTCAGCCCCACAGCGCATAGTAGCACAGATAGTATAATCAGTATGTTCTTCATTCGCGTACGTATTATAAAGGACGCACATCAGTCAGTGAGGTGCGTCCTTTTATAATACGTATCGTACAGGTGTTTTATTGTGCGCTGTTGAGGGCCTTTTCCATCACGCCTGTCAGCATATCGGTCATCTTCTTGATCTGTGGGGCAATCATGCCGCGCAGCATCATCGGAATCTCAACATCGACCGAGCATGTTGCCTCGGTGGTATCGGGAGTCTTCTCATCAAGCTTGAGCTTGAGCTTGAGAGGCACGGGTGTGCCTTGAGCGTCCATAGTGACACCTTGGGGAGTATTCTCCACCACTTTGAATTTGACTTGCCCCAGGGGCTTGGCATCAAATGCTATGCTGTCAGTGTCAATCTGTATGTTGCCCACATGGTCCTTGAGTTCTGCCTCATGCTTGTCGAGCAAGGGACGCAATGAGGTGAGGTTGCTGAATTTTTCAGAAATCTCAGCGGCGGGCTTATTTACCGTGAAAGGGGTACCAGAATAGGTTGACATAGGGTTGCGAGTATTATATGATGGTCTGCGATGGGGTCCAGTTCTCGGGATCCTTGCGCCATTCCTTGAGGGCGTTAACATCGTCGCTGCTGATGTAGTTTGACTCAACGGCAGCCTCAAGCATAGCGTTGTAGTTTGAGAGGGTCACCAATGGCACGTGAGCCTCTTTGAAATGCTTCTCGGCAATGGGGAAACCATAAGTGAAGATGGCAGCCATGCCAATTACCTCACACCCAGCAGCCCTCACAGCCTCGACTGCCTTGAGCGACGACTTGCCAGTCGAGATCAGGTCCTCGACCACTACCACTTTCTGGCCGGGCAGGAGATTGCCCTCAATCAGGTTCTCCAAGCCATGATCCTTGGGGGTAGCGCGGATGTAAGCATAAGGCAGGGCGAGAGTGTCAGACACCAGAGCGCCTTGGGCGATAGCGCCGGTGGCCACGCCAGCGATAGCGTCGGGGCGTCCGAAGTTCTCAAGAATCATGCGGCAAAGCTCCACTTTGATGAAGCTGCGGATCTCTGGATAGGAGAGGGTCTTGCGATTGTCGGTGTAGATGGGGGAGTTCCATCCCGAGGCCCATGTGAATGGGTTGGCCGGCTGGAGAATTATAGCTCTGATTTTGAGCAACTTCTCTGCTATGATGCGGTCGACGGTTTTCATTGAGGTATAGCTAAATGGTTTTTCTTTTGCAAAGTTAGCTATAAAATTATTAACTACACACATTTCTTAATTAAAAAAATTAAAAAGAGGTGTGATTGTGTAATACGAGTCGTGCTGTGCACTCGCCATGCGGATTCCTAATAACCACACATTACGTGCTACGCACTCCATGTGTGGTTAACAGACAAGTATCGTGCTACGCACTAGCCATGCTGATGGGAATTGGGTGAATCTGCTGAAATGTTGGTTGAAAGTTCTTAGGGGATAAAATCGGGCCATAAGTCGATTAAACCACCCCTCTCGTTTGTTATCTATATACACAAAAACCAATTGTCAATAGACAATTCATAATTGACAATTCACAATTGACAACCCCCAACAACTAATAACTCATAACTCACAACTAATAACTCAGAAGACTATGCGTTTATTAAAGACCATCTCAATCGTGATACTGTGCGGCGCACTTTCCTGCCCAATAATCGAGGCCCGCGGCCGCAACAATAATGAGGGAGGCGGAGGCCAGCAGCCTCAGCGCACCCAACAGACCCAGCAGAGGCAACAGCCTCAGCGCCAGCAGCAACAGGTGCAGCGCCAGCAGACCCCGGCCATCAAGCAATCTCAGACTCAGCCGCGCCAGATGCAACAAGTGCAAGGCCCCATAACCAATGTTAACCAGCGCCCCGGCAACAGCGGCAATGGCAACAACACTGTCACGCGCCCAGGTAATAACGGCAACAATGGCAACACCACTGCTCGGCCTGGCAACAGCGGCAGCAGCCAGAGGCCAGGCAATAGCGGCATGGGGCCCGGTAATACCAACAATAACAATCGGCCCAGCACCGGCAATGTACAACAGCGACCCGGTAACAACGGAAATAACGGCAACATGCGCCCCGGCCATAATCCCGGCGTGGGCAACCCCGGGCATAAACCCGGCGTAGGCAACCCCGGGCATAAACCCGGTCAAATAGCCACACCGGGCCATAATCACGGCATGGGTGCTCCGGCAGTGCATCCCAACACTCCGCGACCCAGCATCGGCCATGTTCCGGCCAGAGCTCCTTATCGCCCATTGATGCCAGTCAACAATCCTTGGCGCCGCCCAGTGCGCCCAGCTTACATTCCAGTGGGTGGACCTGTGATCAGCACCATCCTTGGCGTGGCTTTTGGCACTGCCATCAACCTCACCATCAATTCGCTGATCAACCACGGCTACAATGTCACCGGCTATGGCGACAATACAGTGTACGTATCCGATGCCATGCAGCTCGGACTGCTTTGGCCCAATGCTACTCTCTATTACTCAAATGGCGGCTTGGCTGCATCTGAGTTTGTCTACTCTACTCCTTACTATGACATGCAGCGCTACGACACCGCTTACAATCTGCTGGTGCGTTCGTATGGCGCTCCGCTGTCGACCAGCAACAATGGAGGCACCCTCTCGGCCACCTGGTGGGGCAATGGCGGCCAATACGTGCAACTCAGCTACTATTCCGGCACCGCCGTCAATGGCGCCCTGCGGTATTACACCTGCCTGTCATTTGGCAATTAACGGCAAATTTGGACAAACTGAATCACACAAAGGAGCAAAGGGACAAAGGAGCAAAGAGGCCCCCTGAAGATAAAGGAGCAAANNTTTGCTCCTTTATCTTCAGGGGGCCATAGCTGTCAAGCCCTCTTTGCACCTTTGTCCCTTTGCTCCTTTGTGGGAGCTGCTTGGGATCAGAATTTTACTTTTTCGCTGCGGGTGGTGCCGTCGGCATAGCGCGATACGCTGATGTAGAGACCCGGGGTGGGATTCTCGACCTTTTGGCCCTGCAGATTGTAGTATTCTACAGATACGGCCTCATCGTCGGCCGCGATGCTCGAGACACCCAGTTGGCTCACGTAAGTAAAATCGATCGGGCCGGCAAGCTTCTCGCTGCTCGACGTGGTGCCGGCATACAGGTAAGCGTGGTATTGCTTATTGAGGCTTGCGTTGCGGAGAGCGCCCGTGGTGCTAACACTCACCTTCTCGCCCTCCATAACCAGCGCTGCCGATGTGGTAAAGCTGGTGTTCCAGGTCGAGGCGCTACCGCGCAGCACACCTATGGTGAAAGTGCGGTCAATCAAGCCGCTTGTACATTCGATATCGAAGGTGAATACCAAATTGTTGGGATCTGTCACTTCAAACACACCGTCTTCCTCGTTGGCTCCCCCATTGAGTTGGAAGTTGCTTACGACAAATTCATTTTCTGCGGGAGCCTCTTGAAGCACCAGGTTGAAGCCATTGCTGTACCAAGTGTAATCATCTGGATCCATAAAATACAATATGTATTCGCCAGCGGGAGCACCGGTAAAAGCTGTTACATATTCATATTCCATTGTGTCGCCAACATCGAGCAGCAGCTGGTCAGCAGCACCGAGATAGGCCGGAGCGGTACAACTTGCCGGACTTGAGCCCTTGAGGTAAAGGCCAGCGCAAATAGAGTTGTTGAACTCTACGCTCGAATTGTTGACCAACTCAAGTTCAAATTTGTTGCGCACGCCAGCATATCCGAATCCTGAAGGCGTAGTCACGCTGGTAACAGTCACATAGCAGTCAGGGCGGATAGGAGTTATGGTGGCCTTCTTGCTTGAGACCATAACCTCAAACGAGCTGATGCAATTCTGCGGGCTGACCATGCGATGACAGTTTCCATCGCTATCCGACCACGCAGGCACCATCGTATAGGTACCGTCAGCGAGACTACTGGGGAATCGGATATAGTACCCTCCAAAACCACCACCGGGAATAACATCGCTCATGCTGCTGCCGGGGATATATTCTGATGACCCATCATCTTTGTCAAGATAGGCACCAATTGTGCCTGAAATTGTATAGGTCGAACCATTCCAGTACTCACCCAGCATAGTAACCCAAGTAGAGCCGCAGGTGGCTGATGTGCGATCAGTGCTGAGGTTGCCAAGAGTGTACATGTAATATTTCACATCAGTTGTGCCCTTGTTGGGCTGAGCGCCAAGGATTGCATCCTGAGTGTAAGAGAATGGCTCAAGTATGGTAGCACCGCCGGTGCCTTGCTCGAGAGGATTGAGGCAGGTGAGCAGATAGTAGCCATCGCTCATGCCTTCCCAACCCCAGTTGAAGTGGAAATAGCCATCAGATGAATAACCGTCGCAAACAAAGCAGTGACCCTCATAGTCAGCTGTTGCCCCTGAGTAAACCACTGGACCGACATTAGCCAGGTCATTGTAGATCATCTGCTGCCATTGGCTCAGAGAGTAGAGGTCGCGCACTGCATACCAGGTGCCCTTGTCATAGTCAAAATGGTCGATCAGTCCGGCAGGGATGTTATTGGAAACAGCGCCGCTGGCATCAAGAGCATAACTCATGTCAACTGACATGCCGCAGAGATACATCAGGGTAGCCACCGCATCTTTCTGCGCAGTGGTTGAGGCTGAGGTATAGGTATCAGTCATATTAGCCCAATCGAGCGGATAATCGCCAAAAGCCACTGAATATGTAGAGCCGTAGAATGTCACCTTGGCAGTGCCGGTACCCACGGCTGGATACTCATGATATTTCATCATCTGCGCCATAGCTGTGGCTACGCAGCCAGTGACTGCGTGAGTTGAACCATAAGCCGGGCACATATTGCTGTAGGGCGCATCTTGGCCCCAGACGGTCGAACACATAGGCTCGATGGGAGCAAACTCGTTTTGAACCTTCATCGGGGTAGCTGGCTCTAAGCCATTGGCATTGGCATACTCCATCTCGCGGCCATACAGGTCAAGCCAGTATTTGAGGCCATCGGGAATGTTGTTGGGGTCAAATGAGCCACTGTCGCTGTAGCCGAGTACGGGCAGAGCCTTGTCATCAGCGCTCAATACCATATAGCCAGCCTCGGCAGCATTGGAGAATACATAAGCTGTGGGGCGCTCAGCGGCGCGAGCAGTAAACAGCAGTTGGGGTTGGGTTTTAGCAGCAACTTTAGCTCGTACGGCAGTGGGGCCTTGTGCTGCAGCTCTCTCCAGAGCTTGCTCCGGAGTAATCACATCAGCATGCATTGCGGCGCTTCCCATAGCCACGCAGCCAATAATCATTAATGTTTTTTTCATATACAGGTAATTAAGAAATTTCAAGTAGTATGGCACCATCCATGCTATCCCGTAGGGGTTGTTTCATTTAGCA
>NWBJ01000103.1:0-35072 GCA_002633115.1 Muribaculaceae bacterium Zag1 | reverse complement strand
CCCGTAGGGGTTGTTTCATTTAGCCATTGCAAATGTAGTAATTTTATCTGTTTCTACCAAAATAAATTGGGCAAACGTTTGACGTTTGCCCAATTTCATGTAGTTATGGGGTAGATTACTTCACTATCTTTTCGGCGCGGGTGGTGCCATCTGCATAGCGAGCTACGCGGATGCAAGCCTGACCCTGTGCGGGAGCAACAATCTTAGCGCCCTGCAGATTGTAATACTCAACAGCTACAGCCTCGCCATCTGCCTCAACGCCAGCGATGCCAGCAGCGCCACCGCCGTTGTCAGATGATTCTACGTAGGTGAATGTAATCGGGCCAGCCAGCTTGGTGGAACTTATGTTTGGTCCGCTGTATACATAAGCGTGATAAGTCTTGCCATTGACAGCACTGAGTTCGCCTGTCGCAGTCATCACTTGGCTCTCGCCAGCGCTCAATACAATGTAATCTGATGGGAAATAAGCGCGGAAATAGGTATCCTCACCTTGAACAATGCCTACGTATAGCACTCCATCAAACATGCCTTGTGTGCAAGAGAGTGTAAACTCAAATTCCAGATTTGAGGTATCAGATACAGTCAGGCCCGAAGCAGTCTCAGTGGCACCGTACATTGTGAAATCGCTCACTGAGTACAGCACTACCCGCGAAGTGCTCAAGGTAATAGTAATTGGATCGCTCAGCCACTCATAATCGCTCGGATCAACCATTACGAAGATGTAGTCACCTGCTGACATGCCGCTGAACGAAGTCTTGTAGACAAAATCAATCGAGGTCCCAGCAGGCACATCAACCATGGTCTCTGCACCCTCGATATAGGGCTCGAGGCCGCTTTCGGCTTCGTCCTCGCCAAGATAGAGCACACCCATAATCTCGTTGAGATACTCGCCGTCAGAATTGTTGTTGAGGGTCATCGAGATTTCACCTGACATATTAGAATACCAGGGATTGGTAACCTGAGCTACATTAGTGATAGTTATGGCCGGCGACTTGGTGTTAGCGGTGAATGTAGCCAGCTTATCCTTAACCACCATGGTGTATGAGGTGATTCCAGTGATAGGCATGAGGATATCATTGTACACGAGATCTTTTGAGCACCAAGCGGGCGAGATAGTGTATGTGCCATCGGCCATATCCCAAGGCAGCATCACATCATAAGAGCTGAAGCCTGAATTTAGGGGCAAATCCTCAATAGTGCGCCCCTGGATATATTGCTTATTGCCATTTGAATCAACCGCCCAAATGCCAAGGGTACCGCTGACAGGCACAGTCGAGCCATTATAGAAACCGCCTGAAAGAGTAAGGGGCATGCCAAAGCCAAGTTGAACCTTTGAGATACTGAAGCCATAAGGCGCATACATCTCATAGTAGTAATCACTGCCCTCGACCGGAGCCTTGGCATTAATCACGATACGCTGGCTATAGTTGAAGCCGTCGCTGGCCTGAGTTGCGCCACCGATGCCTTGGTTGATCGGGTCAAGAGCGGTGAGCAGGTAGTAGCCGTCGCTGACGCCACCCCAGCCCCAATTGAAATGGAAATAGCCATCCTTGTAACCATCTGCGATGAAGCAGTGGCCTTCGCTATTGGCTGTTACGCCAGCATATACTACCGGGCCAACGTTTTTAATCTCATTATATACTGCCGTCTCCCACTCGGTTGCGGTGTAGTAGTCGCGAGTCATCAAGTGGCAGTTTTTGTCATAATTGAAATTATTAATCAAGGCTGTAGGCATCACATTGGTAGTAGTGCCGGATGAATCCAAGCCGTAGTTCATGTCAACCGACATACCGCAGCAGAGCATCAGCTCGGCAACAGCATTTTTCTGGGCCTCTGTGGCGTTGCGGCCATAGCTATTGAGCATCTGATCCCATTGGAAGGGATAGTCAGCCAAGTTGACGATTGTGGTCTGGCTGAGCGAGGTGTTGGTGAGTGTGCCGGTACCGACAGATGGATACTGATGATATTTCATCATTTGGGCCATAGCGGTAGCGACGCAGCCAGTGTAAGCATGCACTCCGTTAGAGCTTGGGCAAAGGTCATTGTAAGGCTCGCCCTGATCCCATAGGGTCGAGCATAGGGGCGAGATAGCTGCCCAATCGTTGGCACGCGATGCCGAAGCGGCAGCATAGCCGTTGGCGCGAGCGTAAGCGATTTCGGTGGCATACATATCGAGCCAGTAGCGCATTGCATCGGGCATTTGAGCCGGGTCAAAAGTACCAGAATCTGAAAAACCGAGCACCGGCAGAGCGGCATCGTCGGCCGAGAGCACTACGTAGCCATTGTCGCCGTTGCCAAACACATAAGCTGCGGCCTGCTCATCGCACGATGCGGTGAAGAGCAGTTGTGGCTGCTGCTTGGCTTGCGAGAGAGCGCGCACAGTGGCAGCGCTTGGTCCCATAGCACGCTCAAGAGCCTGTTCGGGAGTAAGCACCGCAGCTTGCATAGCCATGGAGCCCAGAGCCAGAAGGCTAAAGAATATGGTTGTTTTTTTCATTGTTTGTTCCTCTTTATAGAGATTAATATTTATATGTTATCAACTGCTCAGAATATCTAAATCGTATATGGATAACTCGCTATAATGAAAAATTTAAGAAAGCGGGGATTTTCTCGCGAGAACCCCCGCTCGAAATAATGATTATAGTTGCTATCTATTACTCATTATGATGTCGTTTGCAGTACTGCATATCATTGTTGGGCCCAGATGTTCTTAGATGTGGTTTTACCCAAAATCGACTGGAAGGGCTCTGGATCAAAGTCTCGAGGTTCGTACTTCTTTATTCCTGCCTCAGAGCCAATGGGCTTGAACACAAGATCCAATTGTTGCTGTGTTACGGCTTGTGCTCTCACCTGAGCGGCCTTGACGGGATTGTATGAGCCAGGCATATAGATGATAGCGGGAATCTTAGTGGAAGAATTCATCAAATAGTATTTATCCTCAGTATAACTACCACCATACACCATCGGATATTGTACTATGACAGCATTTTCGCTTTCATCATAGTAGCTCTGCATATTATTCTTCTTAATATTGCGGTCAGAAATACCTTGCGACTTGGCGTACCATGTGCCATCGCATATCAAGAAGTCAATTCCACCATACATGAATCCTGAAGTCTGAGAGGGAATCTGAATCATCTCAGGATCGCTCATGTCGAATTGGATATCGTATGTCTGTGTCAAGTTCTCATTCGATGAGGCAAGTGGGCTGCCCGAGCCAGGTCCGTAAGGATTAATCATACGATAGAGGGCATCGTAGTTGCCGCTTACCTCTTTCTGGATTTCCACTGAGTACTCGTAATCAAATGGGTTGCTTGGCATGAAGTCGCCATCGGAGTCATAAGAGCCGAAGAAGGGAACAATAAATCCGTCAACATAAGTTGCATAGCCAATACTCTCCCATGTACCCTGGTCAACTACAAAGCTTGAGACAGAGTATTCATAGTAAGAGTAGTCAGCCATGTTGCCGTCGGCCATTGCCACAGCATACAGGGTATAGCTGCCCGGTCGCTCAACCGGTATCTTAACTTCAGCAGCTTCACCTCCTGCTACAGAATAAGTAGTGACTGTACCTGCTACAATAGCGTCAATTACCTCGCTATCAAATGAGCCTTCGAGGTTAGCAACAAGCACCTCTTCAACGTCAGAGCCAGAGCTTACTGATGCTACTACGCTGGTAGCTGAGAGATCTGCGGTATTATAGAGGCCATCATAAGTGACACTTACGCTGTAATCTGGGAAACCGTCCAATTTGAAGGTTTCTGTGCCATTCAAGCCCCAAGTGCCCCAATCTGCATCAACATAAATTGCATAGAGGTTGAACACACCTGTCTCTGGGTCATAACTTGAAGGATATCCACCAATATAATCCAAAGGCTCACCCCCATTGACATCAGCCAACGCTGAAGCATAGTCTACAACATAGATTGAACCGTAGGTAGAATGCTCATAACCTATGTATTGCTTTGACACCAATACAGGGATTTGACCTGCAATAGAGCCCGAGGTATAGGTATAGCTATTGAGCACTGTAATGTACAAGTCAACATCATATCCCCAGTGAGTGATTTTCACCTGATACTCCTCAAGATTCTCAGGATCTTCAGCAGCTGAATACACTTTGTAACATGTCAAGCCAGGATCATCACCCGAGAAGAAGTTGACGTAGGTATATGTGCCTGTACCCATCTCCTCCTCAATCATAGGAGCCACGAGCTTGAAGTCGAATGAGTAGGTGCTTGCACCATAAATAGTGGTAGAGCCCTCGGCAATGGTGATTTCGCAAGGATATGCGACATCTGAGATAATCTCATCGGGATTATAGCTGAACACGATGTTAGCCTCAGTTGCTGTGCCATCGAATGTCACAGTAGTAGGAGCTGTGAAAAGTCCCGACTCATCATAGTATGAAATAGTATAAGAGGCAGTGCCCGTAGCATCTGTGCGGCAAATGGGCACATTCACTGTGGATGCTCCCTCAGTGAGGGCTACCACATCAGGCGAGGTGTTGGGAAAGTAGGCTCCTGGCGACAGCTCACCTACCTTGTAATCGTCATCATCGCTGCACCCAGCCACCATCGCAGCCAGGCCAATCGCCAACAATGAATATTTTGATATTTTCATTTTCTGGAATTTTTAGAATTGTACGACAATTAGACTACAGGAGTAGGCGTTGAGCCACCACGATGTTCATTAATCGAACTGTCTATCTGCTTGTTGGTCTGAATTTCACTTAGAGGTATGCAGTAGATAAAGAGCTCGTCGTCGGCCTCAATCTGATAAGTGAAGCTCGAGGGGAACAAGCCGCCTACGCGGTCGACACCCTTGTAGAGACGCTTAAGGTCGAATAGACTGAAGCCTTCGCCCCAAAGCTCGATGCGGCGCTGCAGATAACACTCAGTCTGGAATGATTCTTGTGAATCTGTAGCATTGCATACATAATTAGGATTGCGATAGCTGCGCACAAAATTTTGGAGGATGGTAGCTCCAGCGCTTACGCCCTGGCTCATGCCGGTAGCCTCAGCCAAAATCAGGTACATCTCCTCGACACGCATCAGCGGGATGTCGTGGGGCAGAGTAGAGTTGCCAAGGATACCGCCATATACGGCATACTTAACCTGAGTGTAAGGCATAAGGGTCGAAGTACCATCGTCAGCTGTCGGTGAATCGTTGCTGATAAAGTCGGCCAGATAAGCGATTTCCTCGCTGGTCAGGTGGTCGCTGGTGAAGTCAGTGTTGAGGAACCAACCCTTACGGACGTCAGAGTTAGGAATCTGGGTGTAGAGGTTGTAGCTGCACCAACGCCAAGCACCCACGGTGCAATAGCCATAGCCGAACGAACCCATGTGTGAGGGGAAGTTGACAATACCCGAGGTGGTCACGCGGTCATTCTCNNTGCGATGCCCCACATCCATGAGCTGTCATCCATCGAGATGAATGCTGGACGCATCATCTCAGAGCGTGAATAAGGAGAGCCAGAGAAGTTGTTGATAGCAGTCTGGGCATCGCTGGCAGCCTTGGCGTATTCGTGCATAGTCAGATAGATGCGAGCGCGCAGACCGTAAGCGGCAGCAGTCGAGAACATTCGCTTGGGCTTGCTGCTGAGCACTGAGCTGGGGCTGATGCCACTCGACTCGATCATCTCTACAGCCGAGTTGATGTCAGAGAGAATTTGGTCGTAAACCTCGGTAACAGTTGCGCAAGGTGCGCCGTTGGTAGCGGCCTCATCTGAGTTTTCGTCAGTGATGATAGGCACGCACAGAGCGGTGGGGTCAATGGTGTAGTTACGGGCGTAGCACTGAGCGAGCACGAAATAGTCGAATGCGCGCAGAGCCAAAGCCTGGCCGCGATAGAATTTCATCTCATCGCTCTCGGTATCGGGGTCGATTGATGCGAGCACGGCATTGCAGGTGAAGATCTGGTCGTACATATACTCCCACATCAGATAGGTATAGTAACCGTTCTCAGTGAATGAGGTGTACCCCTCCCACATCGAGTACCAGTTGTAGCCCAGGTCCTTTGAGGCAAGGTCGTTGCCCATACAGTCCATGGCCAGAATCATCGAGCTATAGCCATAGTCATAGTGGATATCATTGCTGTCAAAACCGCTGGTGAGGAATTTGCTGAAGCAACCGGTGACGCCCGCGAGCGCCATGTCGGGATTCATGGCCAGAATTTCCTCTTTCTGTTGGGTAGTGACTACGCTGCCCAGATACTCTGTGTCGAGGTCGGCGCAACCGGCCAGTGTCACAGCAGTCAAGGCTGCAGCCATTATTTTATATGAATTTTTCATTCTTATCAAGATAATTTATTCGGAAATAGAATCTATGCCAAAAATCAGAATTCAACCTTGAGGCCGCCGCATATCGAGCGGATGGGTGAATAGGTATCATTGTTGGATGAAAGGAATCCTTGGCGTGGGTCAAGACCTTTGCGCTTGCTCCAGAGAGCTACGTTCTCAGCTGAGCCGTAGACGCGCAGATTGGTGATACCAAAGCGCTTGAGGAGCTTTTTGGGGATAGTGTAGCCGATGGTGACATTGTTGAGCGAGAGATAGTTGCTCGAAATCAGCCAGCGGTCGCTCATCGCATTTGCGTAGGCATATTCAGAGGCGGTGTAGAGACGAGGCACATCGGTGTTGGTGTTGGTGGGGGTCCAGGCATTGAGGATATCCTTGTGCCAAGCCGAGCCGAATGATTCCGAGCCGGCGCCCATCAGGGCTTGATAGCCATAGTCGATAATCTTGCCGCCGAATTGGTAAGCAAAGCTGAGAGATACATCAAAGCCGTAAGCCTTGAAGTCGGTGCTGAAACCGCCGTAGCCCTTAGGCATCAGATTGCCAGTTTCTTTTTTGTAGGTAGAGCGAGCGGTGTTCCAGTCGACAGTGCGATAGAGTTCTGTCTTGTATACGGGATCGCCATTCTTGTCATAGCTCTCGATGATGGGATTGCCGCCATCATCGGTGGCAGTCTTAGATGCCCAGTAGAGAGCATAACCCTCCGTATTGACGCCAGCGTAGACCGGCAGAGCGAGCTGATACATTGATTCGCCCTCTTTGAGGAAGCGATAAGTGCTGGCCCAATAGTAACCGTCTTCGTCGAGCAACTCAGGAGCAAGCTTGATCACCTTGTTATGAGGTATGGTGATGTTGGCGCTGATGTCCCAAGTGATGTTGCGAGTGTTGAGCACAGTGTAGCTGAGGTCGATTTCCCAACCATTGTTACGCATCGAACCGATGTTCATAGGAATCGAGCTGTAACCCAACGATGGGGGTACGGGCACATTGTAGAGCATGTCTGAAGTTTGGCGGCTATAGAACTCGATGGTACCCTGCAGGTCGCCATTTAAGAATGCAAAGTCAAAACCGGTGTTGAAGTTGTTGCTCTTCTCCCAAGTCAGATCAGGATTGCCCTTGTAAGCGAGGCTTGCGTCAGAGAACACGCCGTCAGAACCGCTAACTGTGTATTGGTCGGCGTAGGCGTTGTAGGTCGACGAGCCGATATTGTCATTACCGTTCTGGCCAAATGATACCTTGAATTTCAAGAGGCTGATCCAAGTCAAGTCCTTCATGAATTTCTCTTGGTTGATGTCCCAAGCGGCAGATGCCGACCAGAATGTACCCCAGCGCTTGTCGGGAGCGAAGCGCGAACTACCGTCGCGACGGATAGATGCCATAGCGAAGTACTTGCCAGCGTAGTTGTAGTTGATACGGCCGAGCCAACCGCGGTGAGCGAGGGTCGACTGAGCGCCGCCGTTATAGCGGTTGTCGATAGCATTGCTGATTGCCCAGTTGCTGGGGTTGTAGAGGTTGGTACGCGAGCCATAGACATATTCGGTCTGGTAGTCCTGAGACTCATAACCAACGAGCACGTCAAAGTTGTTGACATCGGCAAAGGTGCGCGAGTAGGAAGCGAGCACCTGGCCTTGGATTGAGCGGATGCGGTCGGCTTCCTGGGAGGCTTGGCCGCCGAGCGATACGAATTGGCCGTATACGCCATTGGTCAGCAAGTGAGAGCGAGTGTTGTCAACATAGAAAGCCATTGTGCCGGTGACATTGAGGCCATCGATCGGAGTAATAGTAGCATACCACTTGCCATCGAAGATGTCGGTCAGATAGTCGTTGACATTGTATTCGAGAGCGCCCACAGGGTTGGCGAGAAGCATAACGGGACGAGAGGTACCCATGCGGCCCAGGCCGTAGTCGGCACCGTCGCCATAGTCGTAAACCTTCTTGCCATAGGTGTCATTGTAGAGGATTGAGCCATCAGCCTTGCGGATATACATCGGGAATACTGGACCCATGGTCTGTGCCAGATAGAACACGTTGCCCGAGCTCGAGCCGCCAGTCTGTTCGTCAGGATAAGCTGAATTGGTGTAGATGTAACCCATGTTGGTACCAATCTTCAACCAAGGCTTGGCTTGGTAGTCAACTGAGGTGCGGGTCGAGAGACGCTTGAAGTGCGATCCCTTGATGATACCTGGATCTTCAAGATAAGAACCTGACACATAGTAGTTGAGCTTGTCGGTACCGCCAGTAATGCTGACATTGTATTCCTGACGGAAAGCGTTGATCAGAGATTCCTTGGTCCAGTCATCACCTTGCAGATAGTAATTTCCTAACACGTAGCCGGGGGTGGCGTTGGGGTTGAACTTGCCATCGGTGCCGAAAGCGTCCTGGCCAGCGGGGATGGTCCAAGTCTGGTAGCCGCCGAGGCTTGTCCAAATCTGGTTGTTGGCATAGGCGTGAGCTGTTGCCTCGTCGTAGCCATAGAAATAACGGCCCGTCATGTTGAGACACTGGTAGAGGGTCTCGAGGAATTGACGCTGGTCAGTGATTTTGTCATAGTCAGGCACGGCGCGCGATGATGCGCCCCAGCGCATGTCGACGCTGACCTTGGCTTGGCCGCTCTTGCCTTTCTTAGTGGTAACGAGGATTACACCGTTGGCACCGCGAGCACCGTAGAGAGCGGTGGAGGCGGCATCCTTAAGCACGGTGATCGACTCGATGTCGGTAGCCGAGATGGCGGCGATGTCACCGTCGTAAGGCATACCGTTGACCACATACAGAGGCGAGGTGCTGGCGTTGATAGAGCCGACGCCACGGATGAGCACGGTCGATGATGTGCCCGGCTGGCCGTTTGAGCTAAGTGTCTGCACACCAGCCATCTTGCCGGAGAAAGCGTTGGTAACATTTGAGACAAGGGCGTCTTCGAGCTGGTCGGCCTTTACCACAGAAGCCGAGCCGGTGTAGGCGGCTTTGGTGGTAGTGCCGTAGGCCACAACGATTACATCGTCGAGCACTTTGCTATTAGATTCGAGATGCACTGTCATCTTATTGTTGGCGGGAATAGCAAGATCCTGAGGATGCATGCCAACATAAGCGAAGGTGAGTTTAGTGACCGAGGCCGGGACAGTGATGGAGAACTCGCCATCAATATTTGTCGAAACACCTCGTGTCTCTCCATACGGCAAGACACTCGCGCCGATTATCGGCTCGTTGTCCTCCGCGCTTAACACGACACCAGTGACAGTGCGCGTCTGCGCCGACGCACACAATCCAAGCGTGAGCACTGCAACGAGTAATAAAAACAGCTTTTTCATACTTGAAAATTAAACATAGATTTTATGAACGATTATTTGTATATTCCTGATTTACAGTGAGCAGAGGGGCGATAGCAACTAAATAAAAGACCCCTGCCGACCGATGGCTTGGCCACAAGACGGCACTGATAATGATATTGGTCTCCTTATGTAATAGATAGCATTGTTAAGTTAATAATGTTAATTCAAATTCACGTTCCGAGTTGGATTTGCAAATATATGAATAATTTTTCGTATCTCGATAATATTTCTCAAAAATTTTTCACAAATTTTTCATTATGAGAAAAATCGAGGTGAAAATGAGACCCCGACAAAGGGTCAAAGCGGCCCCGACAAAGGAGCAAAGGCGCAAAGGAGCAAAGAGGTGGGGTCATCTTTGCTCCTTTGCGCCTTTGGCCCTTTGTGGGAGCCAGTCTTTCAGGCTGCCCTCTTTGCTCCTTTGCGCCTTTGGCCCTTTGTCGGGGCCTGTCTATCAGGCGTGGATTATTTTTCGCGCATGTAGATGTTGATCGGCGTGCCAGTGAAATCCCAATGCTCGCGTATCTTGTTTTCGAGATAGCGGCGATAGGGCTCCTTGACCCACTGCGGCAGGTTGCAGAAGAATATGAATGTCGGCACCTGCGCGCCCTTCAGCATGGTCACATACTTGATCTTGACATACTTGCCCTTGTTGGCTGGCGGCGGATAGGCGGCGATGTCTTCAAGCAGCACTCGGTTGACCTCGGATGTGGGTATGATGCGCTTGCGGTTATGATAGACCTCCTCGGCAGTCTCCAATACCTTATGGATTCTCTGCTTGGTCATAGCCGAGGCGAAGATGATCGGGAAGTCGGTGAACGGCGCGAATCTTGCGCGGATTGCCTCCTCAAAATGCTTGATGGCGGCTTGCGACTTGTCTTCTACCAGGTCCCACTTGTTGACCACCACGACCAGCCCCTTGCGGTTTTTCTGAATCAGGGAAAAGATGTTGACATCCTGCGCCTCGATGCCTCGGGTGGCATCAATCATCAAGATACACACATCGCTGGCCTCGATGGCGCGGATCGAGCGGATCACCGAGTAATACTCGATATCCTCATTGACCTTGTTTTTCTTGCGGATACCGGCGGTATCGACCAAGTAGAAGTCAAAGCCAAACTTATTATACCTTGTATATATAGAGTCGCGGGTAGTGCCAGCCACATCGGTCACGATATGGCGATCCTCGCCGATAAAGGCGTTGATGAGCGACGACTTGCCAGCGTTGGGTCGGCCCACGATGGCAAACTTGGGCAAGTCCTCGAGATTCTCCTCTTCTTTGCTGGCCTCGGGCAGCTTCTTGACCACATCGTCGAGCAGGTCGCCGGTGCCATAGCCGCTCACAGCCGACACGGGATAGGGTTCGCCCAAGCCCAGGCTGTAAAATTCCGGCACATTGTATTGCCACTCGTTGCTGTCGACCTTGTTTGCCACGAGGATTACGGGTTTCTTGCTCTTACGCAGAATCTCGGCCACATGGTCGTCAAGGTCGGTGACACCGTTCATGGCATCAACGACAAACAGTATCTCATCGGCCTGCTCGATGGCAAGCTCGACCTGCTTGTTGATTTCGCTCTCAAACACGTCTTCTGAGTTGACCACCCAACCGCCGGTATCGACGATTGAGAACTCGCGGCCGTTCCAGTCGACCTTGCCGTACTGGCGGTCACGGGTGGTGCCGGCAGTGGGGTCGACAATCGCGGCCCTCGACTGTGTCAACCTATTAAATAATGTAGACTTGCCCACATTGGGGCGCCCTACTATAGCTACTAATTGTCCCACTTTATAGTTAAGAGTTGTGAGTTATGAGTTATGAGTCGTTGATAGTTAATAGGTAGGAGTTGTGAGTTATGAGTTATTGATAGTTATGAGTTGTGAGGTTTGAGAGCCATCCGTATAGCACTCATAACTCATAACTCATAACTCACAACTATTCGATATAGCCGAAGGTGCGGAGTTTGTTTTCGCGATTGCGCCAGTTGGGCTCGACTTTGACGAAGAGCTCAAGGTAGACGCTCTTGCCAAAGAATGCCTCAATGTCTTTACGGGCCTCGGTGCCAACCTTTTTGAGCATCTGCCCTCCCTTGCCGATGAGGATGCCCTTCTGGCTGTCGCGCTCTACGTAGATGACAGCCATGATGTGTATCGAGTTTTCCTTCTCTTCAAATTTCTCCACGATGACCTCGACCGAGTAGGGTATCTCTTTCTCATAATTGAGGAGGATTTTCTCGCGGATGATTTCGGTCACGAAGAATCGAGCCGGCTTGTCGGTCAGAGCATCGGTGCCGAAATAAGGCTGACCCTCGGGCAGAAGCTCGATGATGCGCTTCATCAGGTTGTCAACGTTGAATTTCTCGGTGGCCGAGGTGGGGAAAATCTCAGCATTGGGCAGGATGCCCTTCCAGCGCTCGACGATAGCCTCAAGGTCGGCCTGGCTCTTGACGAGGTCAATCTTGTTGATTACCAGCAGCACCGGCACAGTCTCCTTGGCAACGCGAGCCAAGAATTCAGCGTTTTTGGTAGGGTCTTCAACCACATCGGTCACATATATCAATATGTCGGCATCGGTGAGGGCGCCCTCGCTGAAGTTAAGCATTGTCTCTTGCAGCTTATACTTAGGCTTGAGCACACCCGGGGTGTCAGAGAATACTATTTGATAGTTAGGGCCGTTAACGATGCCCATGATGCGGTGGCGCGTGGTCTGGGCCTTTGAGGTAATTATGCTGATGCGTTCGCCCACAAGGTCGTTCATGAGCGTAGACTTGCCCACGTTAGGATTGCCGACGATGTTGACGAAGCCTGATTTGAATCCGTTTTCCATTATATAGACATTAATTGTTTCACTATTATTCAAGAAACAATGAAACTTGCCCTTTTGTTTAAGGACCATAAGGACATAAGGGAGCGTAAGGACATAAGGGTTTACATCAACAGCCTCCCCGTAGGGATTGTTTCACATAGCCCCAGGGATTACACCCACAAGGCTACCCCGTAGAGGTTGTTTCATTACTTGTATGATTTCCCCAACCACCTCTACGGGGTAGAGAGGTGGAAGCCATCATTCCTGCTTAATGAAACAACCCCTACGGGGTAGCCCTGTTTGTACTTACGTAAAACTTACGTCCTTACGTTTCTTATGTCCTTATGGTCCTTGCGTCCTTATGGTCTATTTGCGCTTTTTGCCGCGATCCTTGGCTTGCTGGCGCATCATGGCCTCTTGCTGTTTCTGGGCAGCCTCGAGGCGAGCCATGAATCCACTCTTCTTTTTGGGCTTCTTGGCGTTTTCGAGCATCTGCGCGCGCACCTTCTTCTCATCCACAAACTTGCGGCAAGCGTAAGTCTGCGCGATGGTAATCAAGAGCGACAGGAAATAGTAGTAGCTCAGGCCCGAAGCGTAGTCGTTGAAGAAGAACAGGAACATCACTGGCATCAGGTACATCATCCACTTCATGCCCGGCATCGAGTTGTTGGCGGGCTGATTCTGCATGCTCAGACGCATGTAGATGATGTTCACCACGGTCATCAACAAGCAGAAGAGGCTGACCTTGTTGCCATACCATGGGATAGTGAAGGGCAGGGTGCAAATATAGTCGGGAGCCGACAGGTCATGGGCCCACAGGAAGCTCTGGCCGCGCAGCTCGATGGCCGAGGGGAAGAACCAGAAGAGGGCAATCAGCACCGGCATCTGCAACATCATGGGCAGACACCCCGAGAAGGGCGAGGCCCCGGCGCGGCTGTACAGAGCCATGGTCTCTTGCTGACGCTTCATAGCGTTTTCCTGACCGGGGTATTTCTCGTTGATCTCCTTGATTTCGGGAGCCAACACGCGCATTTTGGCCTGAGAGATATAACTCTTGTAGGTGAACGGGAAGAGGATCAGCTTGACTATGATAGTGAGAATCAAGATGATAATGCCATAGTTGCTGATGAATTTGCTCAGGAATGAGAACAATGGGATAGTCAGAATCTGGTTGATCCAGCGCACCCACCACCAGCCAAGCGGCACCAGCTGATTGAGATACAGCTTGTCGCCTTGGGTCTCAATCTTCTTGTCGATTGAGCTGAGCAGAGGATAGTCGTTGGGGCCGAAGTAGAAGTCGAACCACAGGGGGGTGCCATCAGCAGTGTTGTAAGGCATAACACCGCTCATGCGCATATTCTTGACAAAGTCTTGATTGTTTTTGAGGTCGATCGAGGTGACATCGCAAGTGGTGAAACATACCTGCGGAATGACCACCGATGAGAAGAATTGATTCTTGAAAGCCACCCATTTGATACGGCCCTTGAGATTTTCGGTATCGTCCTTGCTCTCGCTGAGCTGGTCAGGCTTTTCGCCCCAGAACTTGTAGAGCAAACGGCTCTGGCGCTCCTCAAAGGTGCGGCCGACTTCGTTGCGGCCCAACTTCTGGTGCCAGTCAAATCCCATAGTGGTGCAGCTCGGGGGAATCACAGCGTCGATGCCCTGCTGGATGATTTCCATCTTGACCAGATAGTCGGGGTTGACGGTGTAGCGAATCCCCCACTCTATGCCACGGCCGAGAGGCAGGCTCATCACGAGCGATGAATCAGTGACCTCGGTGGTGCGGAAATAGAGCGAATCGGTGTATATGCGCTGGTCGCTGGTGACAAAGGCGAAGCGGTACCCAGCAGTCTGTGCATTAAACAGGGTAATGTCCTGAGCCGGCTCGGTGGTCTCGTTCTTATACTTTTTGAGCACAACCTCTTGGATCATGCCACCCTTGGAGGCGAAGGTGACGCGCATGTCATCGTTTTCTATCACAGTGGTGTCATTCTCACCATAATAGAAGGGCCCGAAGCTTTTGTATTTGCTGTAGGTAGTGACCACCTTGGCCAAGGCGCGGTGGGCAGCCTCGGCTTGCTCGGGGGTGTAGTCTGAGAGGTCATCGTTGAGGATGCGGTTGACGTCAACATCGTCATGGCCTACTTTGACAGTGCCCGACAGTACCGGAATGGAATCTTTCCAGTCAGCGGTGACGTTGATGGCAGGATTGCCCATGCGGTACAGAGCCGGCAGCTCATTGTCAGGTGTGCCATGAGCCTTGACGATTTGTGCCAAAGCCATGGCCGAATTGTCATCGACCTTGAAGTCGAGGGGCTTGGCGCTCTGAGCCTGCTGCATCTGCTTCTGGGCAGCCTCTTGAGCAGCGCGTTGGGCCTCGATTTGCTCCTTTGTGGGCTTGTTGAGCCAAAGGAAGAAGAATATCACTAAGCCCATAAGGGCCAGGCCGGAAAGGGTGTTCTTATCCAATTTAATATAAGTAAAAAGTAATGAGTAATAAGTAATCTAATCTGTTGCCGAATATTTAACGTAAGCACGTAAGCTTTACGTAAGCACACTGAGAATGATATCAATAATTTTTAATATCAGTAAGCACTTTGGCCTGTGCTTACGTCAAGCTTACGTGCTTACGTTAAATATTACGATCGGCTTGGTAGGCGATGGCGGCGCGCATGAAGCTCAGGAAGATGGGGTTGGGGCTGAGCACCGTGCTTGAGTATTCGGGGTGATACTGGGTGCCGATGTACCAGCGCTTGTCGGGAATCTCAACCACCTCGACCAGGCGCGTCTTGGGATTCTCGCCCACGCATTTCATGCCCGCGCTCTCAAACTGGCGTCGATAGTCCTCGTTGAACTCAAAGCGATGCCTGTGTCTCTCGCTCACCATCTCAGAGCCGTAGGCCTCGGCAGCGCGCGAACTGGGACGCAACTTACAGTCGTAAGCCCCAAGGCGCATCGTGCCGCCAAGATTGCTGATGCTCTTCTGCTCCTCCATCAGGTCGATTACCGGATAGGGGGTCTGCGGGTCCATTTCGGTCGAGTTGGCATCAGCCATGCCCAGCACGTTGCGGGCAAACTCAATCACCATGCATTGCATGCCCAGGCAGATGCCGAATGTGGGCACATCGTGCTCGCGACACCAGCGCAGAGCCACAAACTTGCCCTCGATGCCGCGCTGGCCAAAGCCGGGAGCGACAATCACGCCGTCAAGGCCCGAGAGTTTCTCCTCGACATTCTGCACGTTGAGTTTCTCTGAGTGGATATAGCGCAGGTCGAGCTTGCGGTCGCAGTAGGTAGCGGCTTGGAACAGGGCCTCGTTGATTGACTTGTAGGCATCCTGCAGCTCGACATATTTGCCTACCAGACCGATCTTTACGGTCTTTTCGGCTTTTTTCATCTTCTCGAGGAAGTGCATCCAGGGTGCCATGTGGGGCGAGCCCTCGATTGGCACTCCGGTCTTGCGCAGCACTATCTCATCGAGGTGCTGCTCGTGCATCTTAATAGGCACTTGGTAGATCGATGGTGCATCTTTTGACTGTATCACCGCATCAGGCGAAACGTTGCAGAACTGAGCGATCTTCCGCCTCATGTCGGTGGGTATGTCTTTCTCGGTGCGCAGAATCAGGATGTCGGGCTGGATGCCCTCTTCTTGCAATTTCTTGACCGAGTGTTGGGTTGGCTTTGTCTTGAGCTCCTTGGCGGCGCCGAGGAAAGGCACGTAGGTGAGGTGGATGCAGAGGGCGTTGTCGCCGAGTTCCCAGCGCAGCTGGCGTACAGCCTCGAGGAACGGCAGCGATTCGATATCGCCCACGGTGCCGCCAATCTCGGTGATTATGAAATCGTAATCGCCAGTGTTGCCGAGCAACTTGACGTTACGCTTGATTTCGTCGGTGATGTGGGGCACGATCTGCACCGTCTTGCCAAGATAGTCGCCACGGCGCTCCTTGTCGATCACATTCTGGTAGATGCGACCAGTAGTGATATTGTTGGCGCGCGAGGTATGCACATTGGTGAAACGCTCGTAGTGGCCAAGGTCAAGGTCAGTCTCAGTGCCGTCGGCAGTGACGTAGCACTCGCCATGCTCGTAGGGGTTGAGGGTGCCCGGGTCGATGTTGATGTAGGGGTCAAACTTCTGTATGGTTACTCGGTAACCACGGGCCTTAAGCAAGCAGGCGAGCGATGACGAAATGATGCCTTTTCCCAACGAAGACACCACTCCGCCGGTGACAAAGATGTATTTTGTTTCCACGTCTCTGAGTAGTTTATTATTGCCTGATTTTTTCAAACTGCAAAATTAATGCTTTTTCCTCAGAAAAAAAAGCGTGAACCCCAATTCTGGACTATTTCACCCTTAAATAAACCTAAAAAGGCGCGCCAGGTTGATGGGCGCGCCTTTTGTGGGGATGGAGAGGGCTTTTAAATCTTGTCGGCAAGTGCAGCTGCCGGCTTGAACTTAATGCTCTTGCGAGCATCGATTTGGATAGGCTCCTTGGTGCGGGGGTTGAATCCGGTGCGGGCGGGTTTTTCGGCCACTGCAAACGTGCCGAACCCTACAATTGACACTTTGTCGCCAGAGGCGAGGGCCTCAGAAATGGCCTCAACGGCTGCATCGAGGGCATTCTTGGCATCGGCCTTGCTGAGTTTGGCTTTCTCAGCGATGGCGTTGACGAGCTCTGTTTTGTTCATAAGCCTGACGTAAAATTAGTTGAATGTGGATTTGCACGGCAAATATACACACAAAATTCTAAATTCCAACCATTTTACTCAAAAAAAATCACTTTTGCCACCATTTTCACAAATTGACTGAAAATCAATTTACTCCAAAACTCGTCTGTACAGACAACTTCCGCTCAATCAGGCACCTTTAGGCGCAAGATGGCCGGAATCGCTATCCTCGCCACCAGCATCAGGAATCCCAAGGTTATCATCGGCCCGAAGGCCTTGAGCAGGGTGTCGTAGCCGAAGTGGCGCCAGCACCCCACGGTGAACACGCCGAGGGCTATCGAGCCGCACCATACCGAGCGGCTGATCATGTGAGGCCACTGGCGCTCGCCGAGGATGCGAGCGCGGCACATCTTCCACTGTGCCGACACCCAGCCGCAGTAGCACAGCACAGTCACAAATATTACAATCCGCCAAAGCATCTCGATAAGTAAGAAGTAATGAGTAATAAGTAATGAGTAATAAGTAGGGCGCCACGGTTCCGCGCCCTTTGGGGGCGCGTCGATGGGTTTAAAAGCTAAATGTGCCCACCAGACTGGCGCGATAGGCCATGCGGTGGTCGCCATTCTGGTTGCATCGCTTGCCCAAGTCGATCTCGGCTCCAACCTCGCAACGCGGGGTGATGTCCCAGAATATGTTGGCCACGCCATACAGGCCGTACTTGTAGGTATCGCTCGAATAGGCAGCCCGATCGCGAGGCAACAGGCGCTCCTGGCTCACCACCACGGTCGAGAACACGCTTGGCGAGTAATTGTACTGCACGGCAGCATACCAGCCAAAGCTATGCGGAGGCTCCATCTTGCCGGGGCGGTCTTTTACGGCCATCAAGTCAAGGTCGCCAAATGACAAGTCATTCACCATGCTGTTGATGCCAGTGCCGTAATATCCAGCTGCATACACAGTGACTGGATCAACCGGCCGGAACACTGTAGAAAGATTCACGCCCCAACCGGTAGCGTAGCTGTTCTTCTCCAAGAAGAGGTTGCGGTAACGCATTCCCTTGACAATACCCATCAGTCTGACGTGCTGGTCGCCTCCGTCCCAGCCCCATTGCAGGAAGCCGGCGAAATTGGGCATATAGTCATCCCCAGGCTCATAATACGTGGTGGCATCGGGCACAGCATCATCGGGAGTCTCGGCAGATAGGGCGAAAGTGAAATGCTTACCCACATCATGCATGTAGCGCAACAGGAAACGGGTATCGTCGACACAAGAGTTGGGGCCTTCGGTCTCAACAGTGGCCGGCTGCGCTGCCGGGTCGCTAAATGTCGACTTGGTGTAACCCAGGGTCCAGTCGCCTACGGTGCCGTAGGCCTTCTTGAGCTTCAGATATTTGCTGTCATCGCCTCCGGCAAATTTGGCCTCGATGTAGAATTTGAAATTGCCAAAGCGGTCGCTGTTACCAAACACGGTGAAGAACAGCGAACTATTTCCCGCATAAGTCTGGAAGCGGTTGACATCGACATGATTCGACGGTATAGATATCTCATAAGGCGCAAAGTCGATGCCCTCGATTGAGCCGTGCCAGTCGTATGCCACGTTGGCCTCTACTGCTCCGCCCAAGCCCATTGCCAGCTTGCCATTGCGGCTCATCAGCATGAAATACGGGGCGCGAGGGTCCTGGCTGTGGCGGAATTGGTCGACATAATAGCTTGAAATCAAGCGGGCATAAGCCGAGGTGTCGGCATCGCCATTGCCAAAGAAAATCAATTTCTCATCAGCCTCGATTTGCTGCTGCCTCACTTGGGTCGGGGCCTGTGCCCACGACATCGTGGCTGCCAATGCGGTAGCCACCAACAATATAGTACGATTTCTGCGCATGTCCATTCAATGATAGTTAAATTGAAACGTTAAAATGTATTTCTTCACCTTTAATAACGCAACTCCCACCTCTTTTGTTTTATTTCAAAATTTTTAGGCTGACGCGCCCAAATTTCTCATATTTATTATTGTGGGAATAAGAAAAAAACCTTACCTTTGTTCCTCGGAAATCTCGGTTTCATTAAAAATCTCATCAACCAATGAAACACTACATTTTGGCGCTCATAAGCGCTCTGGCGCTCTGCTCCTGCTCTGAGGGCACGCCCAATCAAATCCTGGACCAGGCCGAGGCCGCTGTGGCCGACGGCGATTTCAACGAGGCTCGCATCTGCTGCCGCGCCCTGTCGGACAGCACCCGCTACACCCTCACACCGAGCCAATTGTGCCGCGAAGCCATCATCTATGCCCACATCTCGGAATGGGGCGACAACCCCGACGACATGGCCGCCGCCACGCGCTGCTATGATAAGGCTCTGGCCGAATCGCCCGACTCAGTCGAGGCTTTTGCTGCAACTCTCGATGTGGAGAACCTGGCCACCCTCAACATGATTCACAATGTGCGCCAAGCCCTCGGCAGTCCCACTGAGATGCTGCACGACGAATTTGAGGACCAAGAGGACACCCCGACCGAACTCCCCAACGAGACCAAGCCGCTATGACGCCTGCCGACTGGCGCGACGCCCTGCGCGCTCTTGACCCACAATCGCTGGCTCCCGAACCGGAAGAGACTGAGGCCCCGGGCCAAGAGGCCGCTCCGGCCCCGCTGCCTATGCTGCGCATCGAGGTCGACCGCAAGCGAGCCGGCAAGATTGCCACAATCATCACCGGTTTTGAGCCTGACGACCCCCGCGCCGACGAGCTGGCTGGGACTCTCAAGCGCAAACTCGCCGCTGGCGGCTCGGTGCGCGATGGCGAAATCCTAATCCAAGGCGACCGCCGCATGCGCCTTACCGAAATCCTGCGCGCCCTGGGCTACAAGGTAAAAGTCATCGGCTGACACCCATCGATATTTTCGATAATCTCGATAGTATCGATAATTTCGATTCTCGTTCGGCCTCGAGAATTCTCGAAAATTCTCGAGAGCTCTCGAGAATTCTCGACATTACTCATTCTTTTTATCATTCTCGATTTTGCTCAGAATTTATAAAGCCTCGGCTGGCTCGGGCAAGACTTACACCCTGGCCAAAGACTACATACGCCTACTGTTGGGATACAAGGATGAAGGCAAGGAGACTTACCGCCTCAACTTGGCTCCCGACGGCTCGCGCCTGCGCTTTGAGAATCGACATCGCGCAATCCTCGCCATCACATTTACCCGCAAAGCCACCGAGGAGATGAAGAGCCGCATCATCAGCGAGCTCGACAAGCTCGCCGACCCGGAGGGCGACTCCCCCTACGCCGCCGAGATGCAGCAAGAGCTGCGCTGCTCGCGCAAGCAGCTGGCTCAGACTGCCGCAATGGCCCTCAGCCAGATACTGTTTGACTACGGCAACTTCCAGGTATCAACCATCGATGCCTTCTTCCAGAGGGTACTCCATACCTTTGCGCGCGAACTCGACCGCCAAAGCGACTACAACATCGAGCTCGATGACCGCGCCGCCATGAAAGCGGCCGTGGGTTCGATGCTCGACCAATTCAACGCCTCACCCACCGAGGATTCCGAGCTGGAAAAGTGGCTATTCCAGTACATCAACGAGCTGATCAGCGAGGGCAAAAAGGCCAATATCCTCAACCGCCGCTCGCAGGGCCACACCGATCTGGTCAAGGAGGTGTCGTACATCAGCCAAGAGAGCTTCAAGCCCTTTGCCAATGATATGCGCGAGTATTTGGAATCGGGGCGCCTCGAGGCATACGCTTCAGCCATCAAGGAGCGCAAGCGCTCGCTGATGTCCTCGCTCCAAACCATGGCCCAATCGCTGCTCGAGGGCATCGACCTGAGTTGCTGCACCACAGTGATAGCAAGGGTAGCTCAGTCAGCAATCGAGGGCAAGAAAGTAACCAAACGCGACTTAGAGACCAAGACTGTAGTCAAGTTGATCGAGGACCCCGATGCCTGGGCATTTGTCAAGAAGACCAAATACGGCACCGAAGCGCAGAGCCAGGCTATCCGCCAGGTGCTGACTCGCGTGCGCGACACCTACGCCAGCATCATCTCAATCGCCCCAATAGAGGAGAGCCTGGTGCAACTCGGATTCCTGGCCCACGCCTGGGGATATCTGGTGAGGTTCACTGAGGAGAACAATACCCTGCTCATCTCAGACACCAACCAGCTGGTGCACCGCATTATTGGCAAGGATGAAGCCCCGTTTATCTACGAGCGCATGGGCGTGCAGCTCGGCCATTTCCTGATCGATGAGTTTCAAGACACCTCGCGCATGCAATGGGAGAACCTGCGTCCCCTGGTCGGCAACGGCTTGGCTCGCGGCCTCGACAGCCTGGTGATCGGTGATGAGAAACAGTCAATCTATCGATTCCGCAACTCCGACTCCTCGATTCTGCATAGTCAGGTGCAGAGGGATTTTGACGACTTCATCGACCCGGCCTCATCGACGGCCCAGCGCAGCACCAACTATCGCAGCGCGGCTCCGGTGGTGAGATTCAACAACACTGTGTTCTCGCTGCTCGCCCCCATGATGGAGGTTGAGGGCTTTGAAAATGTGGTGCAACAGGTGAGAGATGAATATGTTGACCGTCCCGGATACGTGCGCTTCACCCCCTATCCGCCAAAAAAGGGCACCGATGAGGAGGGAAAGACTGTATCGCTCAACAAAGAGGTCCTGAGCGAGTGGGCTCTCGAGCAAATGGCACAAGAGATTTTGCGCCAATTGCGCTCGGGCTACCAAGGCAAGGACATCGCCGTGCTCACATACACCAACCGCGAAGCCGCCCGCGTGGTCGACTATCTGCTGCGCAACCATTTCCAAGACATCAAGGTGCTATCCGACGAGGCTATGAAAATCACTGCCTCGACAGCTGTACAGCTAATCATAAGCATGCTTAAGATTATCGACCAAGAGCATGCCAATACCCTGCCCACCCCCGAGGAAACCAAGGGAGAAAAGCCCAAATACATGAGCCGCGCCCAGGTGGCCGTGGCCATCAACAGATTTGAGTACTTGCTCACCAAGCGCGAGGCCGAAGAGGGAGGCAATGAAGACAATCTGCCCATGCAGGCTCTGCGTCAAGCCCTCGACAGCGATGGCACCGACGCCATGACCCAAGGGATACGCGCCATCAAGGCCATGAAACCATCGTCGCTGCCAGCTCTGGTCGAGGCCATCATCGGCACACAAATATCTGAGGACGAGAGGAGAAACCAATTCGCATTCCTGGCCGCATTCCAGGATTTGGTGATCGACTACTCGGGCCACACTGATGGGTCGCTCCACTCATTTCTCGACTGGTGGGAGGCCTCGGGCAAAAACCATACCATCACCGGCGCCACCGACCCCGATGCGGTGAGAGTGATGACCATACACAAGTCAAAGGGTCTGGAGTTTCACTGCGTGCATCTGCCATTCTGCTGGTGGAGCCACCATTTCAACCAAACCCCCAAGGTGTGGATGGCCACACCCCCAGTAGCCGGCATCAACTCAGAGCTCGCTCCGCCAGCCATCTACGTTACCCTCGACGCTACAGCCGCCAATGTCGACTCGCCTCTCCACGACGCTTATCTTGAGGAGTGGCAGAGTTCGGCTGTCGACAATCTGAATAAGACCTACGTGGCGTTTACCCGCGCCCAAAGCGAACTCATAGCTTGGTACGATGGAGAAAACACCAACTCGATAGGCCATCTGTTGTCACAAGCCTTCAGCCAACGCATATCCGACCCAGAGGGCCAGCAACTGATTGATGAGGGATTGGCAGTAGACCTGACTGAGCATTTCGACCCGGCAACCTGGGTCTTTACGCTCGGCGAGCCTACCGTCAAAACCCAGACCAAAGAAGAGGAGACAACCGCTCAGGCCGACGAGCAACCGCTCGAGGAATATCCGGTGAATTTCCGCACCGACCGCACTCGCGACATCATCAGCGTCGACGACATATTCGAGCTTGACCGCGACATCGATGATGCCTCGGCTCCGGCGGCTGAACCGGTGCAGAAGCCTCACATACCGAATCCAATGCTGAGGCAGGAGGAAGAAGAGGCTCGATACGAGGGCCTAATCCTGCATGATATCATGGCTCGCATATACACGCGCATCGACTTGGGCCGAGCCGTAGCCACTGCCGCTGCGCGCAATCATCTGCCGCTGCATCTGATGAAGGCCTACCGGCGCACTGTCGAGCGTTTTCTCGACTGCGGCGATGAGCGTGTGGCCCGCTGGTACGGCTCTTACGCCAATGTCTACATCGAGCAGCCGATATACATCCCAAATATGAACTACATACGGCGCCCCGATCGCATTGTGATCAATCACGACGGGTCGGTCGATGTCATTGACTATAAATTTACTGAACACGATACCCACTCAGGCACGCCCGAACAGCAGCGCCAGGTGCGCGAATACATGTCGCTGATGCGCGACATGGGCTACAAGACTGTGCGCGGCTATCTGGTGTATCCCCGACTTTCTAAAATCCTACAAGTATGAAACGCATGCCTTTGCTTCTTGCGGCTCTGCTCGTGTCCCTGATGGGAATGGCTGCCGTAAAGACTATTGAGAAAATCAACACAACTCTGGTTCCCAATTCGCCGATGGAGGTGACTGTGCTTGTCCCCGAGGGATACGAGCCTGGCACTCAGTTCCCTACCGTCTACCTGCTCAACGGCTATGACGGAAACCACACCTCGTGGAGCAGCACCCAGCCCGACCTGGGCAAACTCGCCGACCAATACGGCATGGTGATCGTGATGCCCGACGGCCGCGACAGCTGGTACTGGGACAGCCCGGCCCACCCCGAGATGAAGATGGAGAGCTTCATCACCACCGAACTGGTGCCATACATCGATTCCAACTTCCCCACCCTGCCATCGGCCGACAAGCGAGCCATCACCGGCCTGAGCATGGGAGGCCAGGGGGCCATGTATCTGGCTATGCGCCACCCCGACCTGTTTAAGAATGTGGGGAGCACCAGCGGTGGCCTCGACATACGCGCCTTCCCTAAGAATTGGAAAATGGCCAATTGGCTTGGCGATGCAGCCACCAACCAGGATGTATGGGAGGAGCATGCCATTCCCACCCTGGCAGCACAGCTACAGCCTGGACAGTTAAATATCATCTTTGACTGCGGCGTGGATGATTTCTTTGCCGGGGTCAACAACGCTCTGCACGAGCAACTGGTTGCCGCTGGCATCCCCCACGACTATATCTCGCGCCCCGGGGCACACACCCATCCCTACTGGCGCAATGCCATACTGTATCAGCTGCTCTACTTCAATCAGGCTTTCAACAACAGCAAATGATCCTCAAGTCCCTCTCAGCCACCAATTTCAAGAATATTGCCCATACGCGGCTCGATTTCTCGGCCAATGTCAACTGTCTGCTCGGCGACAATGGCATGGGCAAGAGCAATCTGCTCGATGCCATATATTTCCTGAGCTTTTGCAAGAGCTACACCGGGGCCCCCGATGCTTTGATGCTGATGCGCACTGGGCCGCATACTGAGGATTTTGCCATGCTGCAGGGCGACTATCTGAGGCGCGACATGCCCGAGACTATCAATATCGCCATACAGCCAGGCAAGCGCAAGTCGCTGAAGCGCAGCGGCAAGGAATATAAGAAGCTGAGCGAGCATATCGGCCTATTCCCCTTGGTGATGGTGTCGCCAGCCGATATGGACTTGGTCAACGGCTCGGGCGAGGAGCGGCGCCGCCTGATGGATATGGTCATCTCACAGACCGACCCTCAATACCTCGACGCACTGATCAAATACGGGCGCCTGCTCGAGCAGCGCAATCGGCTGCTGCGCGACGGCATCGAGGATGCCAATCTGTACCTGTCGATCGAACTGACGATGGACGGCGCAGCGCGTCAGATATGCGACACGCGGCGGAGATGGGTGGCACAACTTTCCGACATTTTCAAGCGTTACTATGGCATGATTGCCGGTGAGGCGGAAATCCCCTCTCTATCCTATTCCTCGCATCTGGCCGAGCCGGGCATCTCGCTGATGAACCTGATGAATGAGCGGCGTACTCGCGATGCCGCTCTCAAATACACCACGGCGGGTCCTCACCGCGACGACATTGAAATGATGCTTTCGGGCATGCCTCTGCGGCGCACTGCCTCGCAGGGCCAAGCCAAGACATACACCATAGCCCTGAGGTTGGCGCAGTACGAATTCCTGAAGCAAGCCACGGGCATAACGCCGCTGCTGCTGCTCGACGACATATTCGACAAACTCGATGCCAGCCGCGTGGAGCGAATCATGGAGGTGGTATCGAGCGATGAAATCGGACAAATCTTTATCACCGACACCCATCGCAAGCACCTCGACGAAATCCTCGCCCGATCGGCGGGCGACTATGCCCTATTTACTGTCGACCACGGCTGTTTCACCCCAGTTCCCCTCTGACCCCTCCCCCACCCCTTTGCCCCTTTGCTCCTTTGTAGAGACCGCTTAGCCCCTCTGCAAAACCTCCCACCCCCATCCCCCACCCCATGAAAAAGCATGAAGCGATGACAGTGGGCCAAATAATTGAGCAGGCGATCGCCCAAACTGGCAACCGAGACGAATACGAGCGCCAGCAAGCCTGCTACCTGTGGCCCGAGATAGTCGGGCCCACCATCAACCGCTACACCACGCGCCGCTGGGTGGAGCGCGATGTGATGCACGTGTGCCTGAGTTCGGCGGTGCTCAAAAACGAGCTGATGTTTCACCGCGCTCGCATCATCGACATGCTCAACCGCGCCCTCGGCACAAAGGTGATCAGCGAAATCGTGATCCATTAGGAATGAAAAATGAAGAATGAAAAATGAAAAATACTGATAAGACGATAACTATAGAAGGGTACCGTAATAGGGTACCCGTGCAGATGCGTTTCAATGACATCGACATATTCGGCCATGTCAACAACTCGATGATGCTGCAATATTTCGACCTTGGCAAGGTCAATTATTTCAGCGAGGTGCTTGACGGCCTGTTCAACTTCCGCCGCGAGTCGATGGTGATTGTGCATATCGATGTCGACTTTATCCACCCGGCCATGGCTGGCGAGGAATTTGACGTATACACCCGCGTGGAGGAGATTGGCGAATCATCGCTCATCCTGACTCAACGCGTGGCCAGCCGCGCCAATGGCGATGTCAAGGCCGCGGCGCGCTGCGTGATGGTGGGCTTTGACATCCTCAAAGCCGAAAAAATGATCATCCCCGACTCCTGGCGCCAAGCCATCGCTTCTTACGAAGCAAAAGAGACCATAAGGACATAAAGACCGTAAGGACATAAGCTACATAAGGACCCAAGCCTTATGTCCTTTTGCCGCTTAAGTCGTTAAATAGCTTATGTCTTTATGCCGCTTATGTCCTTATGCCGCTTATGTCGTTAAATAGCTTATGTCCTTACGGTCTTTATGTCCTTATGGTCTTTATGTCCTTATGGTCTTTACGGTCTCATAGTCTCCTCTCCCACTTTATCACTTATAACTTATACTTAACACCTACCTATCGTGTCGATTACCATTAGCAATATCATGCTCATCGCGGCGGCTCTGCTGTTTGTGAGCGTACTGGCGGCTAAAGCTGGCAGCCGCTACGGAATCCCTACCCTCGTGCTGTTTCTCGGAGTGGGAATGCTCGGGGGCGTCGACGGCTTCGGCATCCATTTTGACAGTGCCGAGGCGGTGCAGTTTATCGGCATGGTGGCGCTGAGCATCATCCTATTCTCGGGCGGTGCCGACACCAAGCTCAAGGATATCAAGCCGATAGCCGCGCCAGGGGTAGTGCTGGCCACTATTGGCGTATTGCTCACCACGGCGATCACTGGCGGATTCATATATTATATGTTCCAGGCTTTGGCTCCCGAGGCCGGATTCACGCTCACCGAGTCGTTGCTGCTCGCCGCCATTATGTCGTCGACCGATTCGGCTTCGGTGTTCTCGATTCTCAACTCGTCGCATGTGGGGCTGAAGCAGAATCTCAAGCCTACTCTTGAGCTGGAGAGCGGCTCCAACGACCCGATGGCCTATCTGTTGGTAATCATACTGATTAGCGTGATTGAGAGCGGAGCCGAATTTACCGGGGCCGTAGCCCTGAGCTCGTGCTGGATGCTTGTCAAGCAGCTTGTGCTGGGCGCCGTTGGCGGCTTGGCGATTGGTTATGCCACGGTGTGGGTTGTCAATCGGCTGAGGGTCACCAACGAGTTTCTTTACCCCATCATGGTGCTGGCTTGCGTGTTCTTTACTTTCTCGCTCACCGAGCTAATAAGCGGCAACAGCTATCTGGCTGTCTACATCGCCGGCTTGGTGGTGGGCAACTGCCGCTTGGCGCTCAAGCGCACCATTACCACTTTCTTTGGGGGGTTCACTTGGCTGGCCCAGATCATAATGTTCCTATCGCTGGGCTTGTTGGTCAATCCTCACGAATTGGTTACGCCCCATGTGATTGAGCCGGGCCTGTTCCTCGGCGCTTTCATGATCATGGTGGGCCGACCATTGGCAGTGTTCATCTCGCTGCTCCCATTTAGAAAATACACCTTCAAAGCCCGCGTCTACATCTCGTGGGTAGGTCTGCGCGGAGCGGTGCCAATCATCTTTGCCACCTACGCGCTGGTAAGCCCCGACTTGCTGCATGCCCGCTACATATTTAATATGGTGTTCTTCATCACCCTGATGTCACTGCTTGTGCAAGGCACCACGGTGACAAAAATGGCCGAATGGCTTGGCCTTACTGATGAATACAAGGATCGTGAGTTCAACTTCGACCTGCCTGATGAGATTACGGCGGTGACGCGCGAGATGGAAGTGATGAGCGAACTGCTCCACGATGGCGACCGTCTGCGCGACATAACCCTCCCGCCCAACACCCTGGTCATCCTCATCAAGCGCGACGGCCACTACCTGGTCCCCACCGGCAAGACGCGCCTCTACCTCCGCGACAAGCTCCTCCTCATCTCCGAAGAAGAGCGCAACCTCACCGCCCTCGTCAACGAACAATGAAAAATGAAAAATGACATAACCATGAAAAGATTTTTGACCCTATTATTGAGCGTGCCTATCATATTGAGCCTGTGGGCGGTTGAGCCTACTGAGGATATGAGGCAGAAGGCGAGCAATTACTATGCGTATCCGTTGGAGAGAAGCGAGGTGCCAGAGCTGACACCCGCGCCCAAAGGATACGAGCCATTCCACATCGAGCATTACGGGCGCCATGGCAGCCGCTGGCATATCGGACAAAAGGCCTACAACAAGCCCGTCGAGATACTCGAGATCGCTGAACGCAACAAGCAGCTCACCCCTCGCGGCGAGGAATTGCTGGCACAGCTGCGCCAGCTGCAAAAGGCCTCGATTGGGCGCGATGGCGAGTTGTCGCCTCTCGGCGCCATACAGCACCGAGGCATAGCACGCCGAATGGTGCACAATTTCCCGGAGGTGTTTGCCGACTCGGGCTATGTGACAGCTCGCTCGAGCACAGTGGTGCGATGCATCCTGTCAATGGACAACGAGCTGCAAGAGATGCTGGCCCACAACCCCTCGTTGCGCATCACCAGCGACGCCTCTGAGGCCGATATGGACTATATAGCTCGCAACGACACCACGGGCATGGAGCCCGGGGCCTGGTATCGCACCTCGCAAAAGATCGAGCAGCTGATGCGCGATTACAGCAAACAGCACCCCGACAGCTACGATTTCATCGATGTGATAATCAAATATCCGCAATTCGCCAGAGACAGTCTGCCGGTGGCCAACCTGTTCCACTACCTCTACAATGTAGCCGCCAATGCTCAGAGCCTCGACCGCAGCCAATTCCCCAATTTCGCCCCCTACGACATCTTTACCCCTGAGGAAATGGAGAATCGCTGGCGCACACAGAATACGCGCTGGTTTCTGCGCGCTGGCAACAGCCAGCTCACCGAGGGCATCCGCCCGATGGCGCAGAGCCATCTGCTGCGCAACATCATCGAGAGCGCCGATTCGGCAATGACATCGCCCAACCATGGCGCCAACCTGCGCTTCGGCCACGAGGTGATATTGCTGCCGCTGACTGTATTGCTTGACCTCGACGGCTATGGTGTCGAGATCAACGACCTCGACGGCATCGAGCAAATATGGCGCGACTATGAGATATTCCCGATGGGCAGCAACATCCAGCTGATATTTTACCGCCCCGAGGGGAGCACCAACCCCGATGATGTCTTGGTCAAAGCCCTGCTCAACGAGCGCGAAGTCACCCTCCCAGTCGACCCGGTCTCGGGCCCATATTACCGCTGGAGCGACCTGCGTAAACATTATTTAGACAAAATCTCAACAAAATCCAAATAGCGCTATAACACAATCTTGCCGCCGATAAGCAATATCACCGACATTATGGCGCATAATATCAGGCCAGCCAAGATGCATTGGTCGGCTACGGACAATCGAGGCTCGTTGGGGTAATGGCCCTGGCGAGCCTTGATGTAGAAATATAGGCCCGGGATATAAAATAGCGAGGTCGACATCAGCAACAGCAAGCCGCCCGAATAAATGAGCCAGCAGCAAAAAGCCACGCACACCACGGCCACGGCGCGGTAGCGCCACAGCCGTCCCCGATTGACCCCAACCAAATACTTCTGCGGCCTAAGGCTCGCCTTAAGCAAAAACAGCCCCGAGAAGAAATAGGCCGGAAGTACCATCATGCCCGTCATCTCAAGCGCCGCCATATATACATGCTGCGCCGTAACCACCAAGGCGATGAATATCTGCATCACTATGGCCGAAATAAACAGGCCATAAATCGGCACCCCCTCATGATTGCGACGCAAGAAGATGCGCGGGAAAATCCCCACCTGCGCCGCCTCGCTCGGCACTTGGGCGCAGATGAGCGTCCACGCTACCCAGCCGCCAAGCAGCGACACTATCACTGCTATGATCACAAAATAATACGCCCACTCGCCGCACAGCTTGATCAATATGTAGGCCAGCGAGGGATTGGGCAGCTCGGCCATCTCGGGCTGCGACATCACCCCATAGCACAGCACCGACACCAGCACATACAAGGCCCAAGCCAAAGCGAATCCCAGCACGCTGGCGCGGCCCACATCATGCGGCCTTTTGGCCCGCGCCGACATCACTACGGCCCCCTCGATGCCGATAAAGCACCATAGGGTCACCATCATCGTGCTGCGCACCTGCTCCTCGACAGAGCCAAGCTCGGGCGACGCATGGCCCCAGAAATCGCTGCTGAACAGCCCAGCGCGGAAAAATATCGCCAATATCACCCCAATCAACACAATCGTGGCAATCTTGATGATGGTGATGAGCAAGTTGAGCAGCGAGGCTGTGCGCACACCGCGAGATACTACGAAAAACATGGTCCAAATCAGTCCCGACCCAACCACCACCGTAGGCCAGCCATGGTCGTGTAGCCGGGGCCAGAAGGCGCCAAAGGCATCGTTGAGCATCACGGCATACGCCACGTTGCCAAAAGCCGTGCACAGCCAATAGCCCCAGGCGATGTTGAAGCCCACATAGTCGCCAAATCCCTGCTGCGCGTATTGGTAGATGCCGGCATTGAGGTCGGGACGCGCATCAGCAAGGGTCTTGAAGGTGAATACCAGAAACAGGATGCCCACGCCGGTGATGACCCACGACAAGATGACAGCCCCCACCTGAGCCCCGACAGCCATATTCTGCGCGATATTGAATATGCCGATGCCGACCACCGCGCCAAACACGATAGCCGCCAGCTGAGCCAAGCCCAGTCGCTTGGCCTGTGGTATGTCTCTCTTATCCTCCATCAAACCTATTGGATGTTGTTACAAATACTAAAACAAACATACATCAAAAAAATTTTATCCTCCCCACAAATTAATCAATTAAACAATCCCATTATCCCTGTCAGTGCGTAGCACTGCCCTTGTCTGTTAACCCCACATGGAGTGCGGTAGCACGGAATGTTAATAGACAAGAGTCGTGCTACGCACTGAAATTACCATTTCTATTCATATCACCTAAAAACACCTACAATTATTAAAAGCGTGCGCTAAAAGTAACACTATTCCTTAATTATTGCAAATAATCTAAGAAATCTTAAAATAAATTTGGTGGGGGAGAAAAAAGTGTGTACTTTTAGAGTAGGAAATTACAGGATTGCTACAAAGGTTGCATCCTTAAATAAATTTCCATTTAGATGATGAAGAAAATAACTATACCCGACCTCCAGTCCCTGCCCCAAGCTGCGAAAGATTTCGTGGCTGAGATGGGCGATGAGACCGTCTATGCCTTCTATGGCGAGATGGGAGCCGGTAAGACGACGTTCATAGCTGAATTGTGCCGCGCCCTGGGCGTGGAGGAGGACGCCGCCAATTCTCCATCATTCTCAATCATTAACGAATACCGCTCTTCGGAGACGGCAGAACTCATCTATCATTTCGACTTGTACCGCCTCGAGAATATCGGCGAGGCGCTTGACATCGGGGTCGAGGACTACTTCGACTCGGGTGCGTTATGCTTATTGGAATGGCCAGAGCGAATTGAGGATATTCTGCCCGACGACACTGTAAAGATTGACATCAACGTGCTTGACGACGGCTCGCGCGAATTGGTATGGCGGCCGTCGGCCGAGGCGTGATGCTTGTGCAGTGACATATATACAAACGCTTACAGGGGTTGTTTTCAACATGATTTGTATAGAGGCGTAACTGATGACAAGAAATTGCTAATTATTTAACCACCATTTTTCTATACATTTCATCACCCGCAATGCAAATCCTCCCCGCCAGGTAGAGACCTCGGGGACGCAAATGGGGGACCTGTGTAGATAGATTACTCTCAGATTATGTGTACGATTGTTTATGTAGACCAGGCCGAATCCACAAATTCATTGCTTGCAGCATCGGCCAAAAAATTCGAGCATGGCACGGCAATTGCCGCCCATTCTCAGACATCAGGGCGCGGACAAAGGGGCAACCATTGGGAAGCCGAGCCGGGCAAGAACCTCACTTTCTCTGTATTGCTGAGGCCATCTACCATTATGGCATCCCATCAGTTTGAACTCTTGCAACTGATGGCCATCTCGGTGGTCAAGGTGCTTCGCAACCAATTGTCAACCAACGAGGTATGCATCAAATGGCCCAACGACATCTACTATCGCGACAAGAAAATCTGCGGAATCCTCATCGAAAACTCTCTATCAGGCGCACTGATCGACCAGTCGATCGTGGGCATCGGCCTGAATGTCAACCAAGAGAAATTCCTCTCTGACGCCCCCAACCCAACCTCAATGGCTCTGATAGCCGGACATCTGTTTGACCTCGACGACCTGCTCGAGTTCCTTGTTACCCAAATCGTAAATGATTTTGACGAATACGAAACCAATCCCGAACCGACATCCCTGGCGGCCCGCTATCGCTTCATGATGTGGCGCAACGAGGGTTTCTGGCCTTACCGCGACAATATCACCGGCCAGAATTTCCACGGGCGCATCGCCGCCATAGCTCCGACCGGACATCTCACACTGGCCTCGCAGGGCGGAGGGTTCCACACCTACGCCTTCAAGGAGGTTTCAGCCATCTTATAGAGAGGCTAAGCGGCACCGGGACCTACTGTTTCCTATTCCATACACTATGCTTAATTCCAAGCTTAGTGGCCCAGGTGCCGCCACCCTCTTACCCCACTAAATCGAATCCTATGTAATCTATCTCAGCTGGGAGCGGGGGATGCAGATGTGGCCACATCTCGCATCCCCCGCTTTTTAATGTAAAATGAATAATGAAAAATGAAAAATCCAGCCATGGTATTTTTCATTTTTCATTTTTCATTTTTCATTACCATTCGTATCCAATGCTGACGCCAAAGCCGTTGAGCGTGATGTTGCTGCTCGAGGTCTGCCACCAATAGTTGCTGGTGACCAGATTGTAGACGGCCGAGATGTTGAAGGCGCACTTGGTATTGTCCTGCGATACGGGGATGCGCAGACCCAGGCCAGGCTTGAGGTAGAAGCATTCACTGCGGTTGAGGTAGCCATCGCCGATCTGCACATTGTTCTTGCCAACCAAGAATGAGCAGCCGGCCTTGATGTCGATAAAGAAACCTATCTGCTTCTCGCCCCCGATGATAAACCGGAAATCGGTGAAGAGTGGGATCATGCAGGCGGTGGTAGTGAGCGACTTGCCGCTATTCTGCAGCCACTGGGGGTCGCCAGCGTGGGCAAACATCACATCGACGCCAGCGCCTATGCCCATGAAGAACCAGTCGGCATACTTCAGGCCTTGGGTGGTTGAGAACTCCAGGAAGTCGGCCCGCTTATTACCTATGCCTTGCACATACGATGCGTCGACCATGCCACGATAGCGCATGCCCCCGCTAAACACGGTTTGCATCATGTTGGTGGCCTGGTTGATCATGCTGTAATACTGGGCCGAGGCCCCGAATGTCAGCGCCGCCATCAGCGACAATGTAAGCAATAATCTTTTCATAATAAATAGTTTTAGCGGTGAGGTAAACGTAAGCACGTAAGCTTTACGTAAGCACTCCAAAAGTTATTTTAAATTTTAAAATAATCACATAATCGACTTTATAATAATATAAACGTCAATAGTGTGCTTATGTTGAACTTACGTGCTTATGTTCTACTTTGCGATGAGCAGGAAATAGTTTTTCTTGCCCTTTTGCACCAGCATGTACTTGTCTTGGAGCAGCATCTCGGAGGTGGCCACGGCGTTGATGTCGTTGGCCTTCTCCTTGTTGATGCTCAGTCCGCCTTGCTGCGCCAGCTTGCGCAGTTCGCCCTTAGAGGGGAATACCGGAGCGCGGTCGGTCAGCAGGTCGGCAAGCTTGAGTTCGCCTCCGGCGATTTCTGCCTTTGCCACCTCGAACTGGGGCACCCCCTCAAACACTGCCAGCAGGGTCTGCTCGTCAATCTTGTGGAGCGTATCCTGGGCCTTGTTGCTGAACAGGATCTGCGAGGCCTCGACTGCCATCTCATAATCCTCAAGGCTGTGCACCATCACAGTCAGCTCCTTGGCGAGGCGCTTCTGCAGCGGGCGCTGGCCGGGGTCGGCTGCCTGCTCGGCCACGAGTTGCACAATCTCTTCCTTGCTGAGGAAGGTGAATATCTTGATGTATTTCTCGGCGTCGGCGTCAGAGACGTTGAGCCAGAACTGATAGAACTTATAAGGCGAGGTGTAGCGCGCATCGAGCCATACGTTGCCCGATTCGGTCTTGCCGAATTTGCCGCCGTCGGCCTTGGTAATCAGCGGGCAGGTGAGGGCGTAAGCCTCGCCGCCCTCAGTGCGGCGGATGAGTTCGGTGCCGGTGGTGATGTTGCCCCATTGGTCGCTGCCGCCGAGCTGCAGCTTGCAGCCGTATTCGCGGTAGAGATTGAGGAAGTCAAAACCCTGGACCAACTGGTAGCTGAACTCAGTGAACGACATGCCCTCGCGGGTTTCGCCCGAGAGGCGCTTCTTCACAGAGTCCTTGGCCATCATATAGTTGACGGTGATATGCTTGCCGATGTCGCGGATGAAGTCGAGGAATGAGAAATTCTTCATCCAGTCATAGTTGTTGACCATTATCGCGGCATTGGGCGCGTCGCTCTCAAAGTCGAGGAATTTGCCGAGCTGCTTCTTGATGGCCTCCTGGTTGTGGCGTAGAGTTGCTTCGTCGAGCAGGTTGCGCTCTTGATTCTTCATCGAGGGATCGCCAATCATGCCAGTGGCTCCGCCCACCAGGGCTATTGGCCTATGGCCAGCGCGCTGGAAATGGCGCAGCATCATCACCCCCACCAAGTGGCCGATATGCAGGCTGTCGGCGGTGGGGTCGATGCCGAGGTAGGCAGTGGTCATGCCCTTTTTCAATTCTTCTTCGGTGCCTGGCATCAGCTGGTGTATCATACCGCGCCAGGTCAATTCTTGTATAAAATCCATCTAATAGAGTAATGAGTAATAAGTAATGAGTTAGTCGAGAATTCTCGAGGATTATCGAGAGGTCTCGAGAATTCTCGATATTCTCGATAATCTCGATACTATCGAT
>NWBJ01000102.1 GCA_002633115.1 Muribaculaceae bacterium Zag1 | reverse complement strand
GGCGGGAATGCTCCGTTTTGTGCACGTATACGATCCCCCTTGTAAACACGGGACAGGTCCGCGTTCACACCCCTCCCGCAGGGGACAGGCGAGCGTGGGAACGAGATTCAACTTGAAAGCAGGTCGAGCCTGACCGGGCCCGCGAGGGCGCCAGGGCCCCCCAGCCGAAGGAGGCGCGGCCACACTGCCGTCAGGAGCAGCCCCAACCCGGGCTGCTCCTGACGGTTTCAAGAACTTTGGTCCCCAATAATTTGTTGGAGAAGAAAATAATGCGTAACTTTGCGACAAGATACAAGCAACAATTTACCATCCCCTGACACCATCATGGCCACCATACTGCAAATAGCCTCCTTCATCAAGGACGCATACCTGAGGGAGTTCGGGCGCGACATCGACCAGATGTCGCTGCACAAGCTGCTCTACTTCGCCCAGCGCGAGAGCTACGCCCGCTCAGACCAGCCCCTGTTTCCCGAAGACATGGTGGCAGCCCCGTACGGCCCCATGTCGTTGGAGGTCCACGCCGCCTACAAGAAGGGCAAGTGGCCTGAGGCTGCAAGCGACGCCTTCAGCCCATCCGAGGCCGAAATCTTATTGTCGACTGTAGGATACTACGGCCGCAAGGCCCCTTGGCGACTTAGCGAAATCTCGCATGGCGAGATTTCTTGGAAGAACGCGCGCGACAGGAGCAATCCAGATCTCCCCAAGGTCTACCCCGTAATGCTGAAGGGGGACATCCGCAAGGACGGAATGAAGATCCTATGGCGAATGGAGCAAGCAAAGGCACGCTATGGCCGCTATATCTGAATCCCAACTCAAATGGCTTAAGAGTCTGGAGTGCGTGCGCCTCTCCGATTCGGAGGAGGACGCTGAGAACCTGTACCTTTTCTCTGTGGCAGAAAACGAGAGCCTGAGCCAGTATATCTGGTCAGAAGCGGCCAAGGAGGACCGCGAGGGGCGCGCGGCGATATACGTTGTGAAGGACAGAGACGGCCAGCATCTATTTATCTTCTCTCTGAAAGGCGGGTTGGTGTTCGACCTCCCCGTCCCTAATAGATTTAGGGATATTTGCGAGGCGATGCTCAGCGACGCTCCGCTGACGGAAGACATGGAGAGGCGAATCTTCCAATTCCAAGTGCTGAACTCCCTTTCGGACCATGAGGTCAACGCTCGCATCGCCGAATGGACATCCCGCAAAAGGGAATTCAAGTCATTCGAGAAGTTTGAGCACCAGCACGATGAAAACACGCCCCACCACATGGTCTGCAACACCTTCCCGGCGATAGAGCTCGGGCTATTCTGCCGCAACTCGGATTTGGAATACCCTAAGCGGCTTTTCTGCCACAACGAGAGATCAAGAGCCTACAAGGATGCCCTGTTCAAGGACCATACCCTGGGCGAAGTGGTGTTCTGGATCTTTGCTTTCCCCCACATAGAGGCCGCAGCAAGAGAAATTGGCGTACAGCATGTCTACCTATTCGCCAGCGACATGAGCCGTAACAACGACTTGGTATCCTATTATGCCAAGTGGCTCAAGTTTCTCCCTTCGCAGGATTACGGGACTGCCAAGTCGCAGTTCAACGAGGGCTGCTACTTCATGCACCAGTCCATGGCCGACATAAGGGCCAACCGCGAATCCTTCATCGCCAACTTCAACTCCGGCCCCCTCGACTGACAGCGCCATCAAGCACTTCAACAAGTGGGGCTGGTTCGACAAGGAAGCCAAACGCATCAACCGCGATTTCTGGAATGTGAACAGGGGACAAGTCCCCGTTCACACCCTCCCGCAGGGGACAGGCGAGCGTGTGAGTGTCCCTCTGCGCATAGCCAAAAACCGTTAAAGTTATGGATGATTGAACAAAATAGTTTCAAAATTGGTTATGACTGATAAATAATGGAAGTTTTTCCATGGTCTACTTGGTAAAATAGGAAATATTTCATATCTTTGCCTCATAAATGCAAGAAAGAGATGAAATATACCGAATTTCACCGCAAGATAGTCAGCCACGGCTGGAAATTCAGCCACGCCGAAGGCAGTCACCGCTTCTACAAGAAGGAAGGAAAGCATCGCCTCCTGTGCCTTACCATGGCGCGAAGGAGATGCCAGAACCATTGAGAAAGAAGATTGCCAGAGATATGGGAATCGATTGAACCACACTTTTGCATAGATTATTCAACCTTAACAAAATTTGAAATGGGAAAACTTATAGTCAATATCTGCGCGAGCGCTGACAGTTTTGGAGCGTTTGCTGAGAACGCAGAAGGCATCTACGGTGCCGGAAATACCATCGAAGCCACAAAGGCCGATGTGCTTGAGGCCATTCGCCTTATAAAAGCCAATTTGCCCTTGAGCCAGTGGCCCGAACAGCTTAAGGATGAATCTTTCGACATTGAATGGAAATACGATACCCAAACCCTGCTCCAGCATTTTGCCGGGATTTTCACCAATGCCGCACTTGAGCGCCTCACCGGAATCAACCAAAAGCAGCTTTGGAACTATGCCAACGGCGTAAGCAAGCCCCGGACTGCAGCCAAGAAGAAAATCCAACAAGCGCTCAACAATCTGGGCCGCGAATTGGTGGCTGTATCTTTGTAGCTCGGCTTAGCCGACCGCGCCAAGCCCATCCGATCGACTGCCCAAACGGCCACGATAGATACCTCGGATTTTGCGCCCGGCCTCTACATCTACTCCATCCTTGTCGACGGCCACACAGCCTCCAGCGGCAAAATGATCGTCAAATAGATTCCCCGCATAGAGCAGGCCATCGGCAAGCGCGTCACCGGCCGCGAATCCGAAGAAACCATCCAAGCCTTCGGCAAGCCCCTCCTCTCCGCCCCCACTACCTAAATTCCAAAAATCCCCCTCGCTTTTGTGATGTCTAAGATGCCAAATTGACATCTTAACGGAATCAACAGAACAGACAGGGACTTTTCCACTAAATTCTTTTGATTATGAGAAGGCCAGAAAAACTTGAAATAATTCGCCAAGTGCTCAAGCAAGTCGTCCCTGAGGCCGAGGTCATACTTTATGGCTCTGAGGCTCGGGGGGATGCGCGGCCTGATTCTGACTTTGATCTCCTGATATTGATTCCCGAAGACAACGTATCCCCTGACCGCTTGGAAGAAATCACCTACCCCTTGCTCTCTTTGCTTTGGGAAAACGGAATAGACGTTAGCCCTATGGTACGGAGCAAATCTTTTTGGGACAATCATGTCCCAACTCCTTTCTATTACAACGTGTTGAATGAGGGAATCCGTTTATGAAAGAACTCAATAAGGATAATCTAATTCATCTCATCCATTACAGATTGAGTCGCTCAGAGGAAGTTTTGGATGATGCTAAATCGATGATTGACAAAGGAAGCCAGATTTCTGCTGTCAATCGACTCTATTATGCATGTTTTTATGCGGCATTAGGCTTGCTTCTAACCGATGGCCATAGTCCTAAAAGCCATGATGGAGTAATCACCCTATTAGGTCAAAGATACATATTGACTGGAATAATTCCTAAAGAACTGGGCAAACATTATTCACTGTTATACAAAGAGAGAATTTCTGGTGACTATGATGAGTTTGCAGAGTATTCTCCGGAAATATTGGAACGATTCTATCAGAATAGTCAAGCCTTCATAAAGGCCATTAAAGACATAACCCTTTTCAGACTAGGAGAAAGACCAAAAGGAAATTAAACCTTCCGCTTCCTCTATTCTCTTGGCCCCCTCTCCCCGCAGCGGGGGAACTGCCATCCGGCTTCGGGTTGCTGATGAGCTTCAAGTGGGAGCCCCATCAGAAACCCGAAGCCAAGTGTGAACAGGGGACAGGTCCCCGTTCACACCCTCCCGCAGGGGACAGGCGAGCGTGGGAGCAACAAGCCGAGGGGGGAAAGGCCCCCGATGCAAAAACTTTCCCGCCGATTTTGTGGTTAGAGAGAAAAAGCGTATATTTGCGGAGACGGTTTAACTTTAAAGCAGGCAGACATGGAAAATTGCAACACTGGGGCCGGCGAGCCCATGGCCCATTACGGAGGAAAAGGCTCGAGCGCGTACTCAACATCTGGAGAAATCCCCTCAAAGGCCCTGAGGGACCAGAGGAGGCAATGGTATGAGCGCCTCGACGAATTGTCGGAATTGAAGGACGACTGGAACGAGGAGGGCGGCTACGCCATCGTGCCGGAGCTGATAGAGCTGGTCCGGGACTTCGTGCCTCTGGCCTCTGAGCAGGTGCTCGCCAACTGGTGGGTTATGCCTGTCCCCAACGGCTCCCTGGGCTTTTCGCCCGAATCGGGGGCTTTCGCCTCGGTAAGCATCGGCATGAACGGTATCTCATTCTTGGCCAAGTCGGAGGGCAATAACAAGACAAGCGGCGTGGCCACAAGCACCCCGCAGATACTCCACGACATCATGGAATTCCTCACAAGAGTCTACCCAGTATGACCACACCGCACCCAATCCTCGACTCCGAATCACTAATAAGATTCGTGGATCCTCGATTAGTAGGCCGAAAAGGCCAAATAAGTCCCTTCGTTTTATCGCTTAGAGAGTTCCCGAACGGAGACCAAGAGGACTACGTATCCCTCATGCGTAGGGATTTTAAAGGATACCAGCCCTCCAGAAACGCATCGCCGATAAAATGCGCTCAGGGATACACAGTCATGAACGCCGGCGAATGCAGGGCGCTCCAATGCCCCGATAGCTACGCTCTGGCTTTGGAGCCAAAGCCCACCAAGAAATACCCGGCTCACGCCGGAATGTACGTGTTCCATAACGGGGATGTAGTCAAGGGCGAGTACCTCGACAGAGGGTACCAGGAACTCCTAAAGATGATTGTGAATATCTCCTCCTACCATCCCTTCTGAGCGGCCCGCGACAGCGGGCACGAGGTGAAGATCGAGGCCTCGGTCCTCAGGCGCCTCCTCGACTCCCCCTCGCTCCGCTCCCGCATGGGCCTCGCGGCCCGCGCCAAGGCCGAGCGCGAATTCGACATCGCCTCAGTCGTCGCCACCCACCTGGCCATCTACCAGGAACTCTCCCCCAAATGACCCCCTATCCTCCATGAGCAGCCCCGCCGGCTGCTCATGCCGTTAAAAACGCAAGTTTTACAATTCCAATAATGTGTCCTTTGGACTCAGGGGGTAGCCAAGGTATCCAAGAAATCAAACAAAAGTCCCATGGTCGACCCTCCCTGAAATTGGCACAATTCCAAAGAGAATGGCGCCGAATTTGATCGAGCGCAAGTTAAATGATGGGAAAGACGCTGATACAGTTTCGGCTCTCCGTAATAGTATTCCTTGCTCTTCTCGTAATTTTCCAGAGATTTGCAACGTCGCAGGTCTGGCAGCAGAGCCGCATAGGACGGGTAGAATTTATTAGTGCTCTTATGATGCAATAAATACCAATACTCCAAGCAGGGATTGTTGATTATGAGTATGAAGTCTTCGAGATTCTCGATTTTCGATTTTTTGCCATTCAATGGGTCTAATATCCACTTTTGATACAGGGATTTAAATTCATTGAATTCCTTACTGTCCTGCAATATAGTATCCAGGTCGATAATCAGAATGACTTTCTTGAAGACTTTGCTGCTGAGCTTTTCCTTGGCCGATGCGAACAATTCCTTTACCTTTTTCTTCTCGGGCAATTCAGGCTCGACGCGGATGAATCTCAAGGACTGATCCTTATAATGGCTCCTCACTTGTTCGACATACCACTTCTCATCCTGGCCATCCACTATTACTGATATGGCGGTCGAGCATTTTCTTTCCTTTACGGCTCTTCCCCTCATAGCGTGTCAGTCTGCTGAAAGTGAATTGGCTCAAGCTGCGGGACGCCTCCCAAAATGCCGGCGCAGTAGGCCTTGTACCTGTTGGTGTCTTTCCTAAGGGAGCCTGTGCCGAAGTCGGCCAGGGAATAGGCTTCCGTTGCCCCAACCTCGGTTTTCTGCGCGAACCATATTGCATCGTCCCTATAAAGGTCCCTGTTCCCAAGGAACTCTCGGTTGTGGGTCGTGAATATGATCTGGGAATCCTTGGCCTCGCGCAAGAAAGTAAGCACAAAATGCTGGTACAGGTCGGGATGGAGGCGACATTCGAGTTCGTCAATGGCTACGAAGTGGGATTCCCGGATCAGCTGAATCAGGATACCGGCCATCTCGTAATAACGCTTCGTGCCATTTGACTCCTCCTCGAATGGCAGGTAGGCATCGGTGTCCTCTCCTTTGTGGAGCATGCGGATTACGTATTCTTCCTGTGTGGGGTCTTCTCTCAGCTTTTCCTTCAGATAATCCGGGACTTTCTCGTCCTGGAGGACGTTTTGGACGATCTCATCCGGTATCTTCTCAATTTCCTTCTTGATTTCCAAGGCGTTGACCCCGATGTCGGCTTTGCGCATCAGCTCAGTCAGCATGGCCTTGTCAATTTTATGGGTCAGGATGTTTTTTGACACGTAGTCGTCTATGCGCTGCACCCCTGTGGTCACTATGGGCATGATGTAGGTCTTAGACCACCTCAAGATCTCCTCCATCCAGTCAATCACCACGTTGCTGTACTGGTAGGCTCCGAACAAGGTGCGATTGTGCAGAAGGTTAACCGTCAGGGCGCGCGTGTTCTTGGCTGACTTATACTTGTCCCCCCACTTGATGGTGGACACAAAGGGCTCGGCTGAAGTCTCTCTTTGGTACACCCTGTGCTGACGCAGGTCTTCTCCACGGGTGCGATAGAGGCTCTCTTTCCGTATTATCTGATTGTTGAACCGCACTGTGTAGCAATATTTGCTCTCCCCTACCAGGAAGTTTACCACCATCTCGCTGTCTTCCTCTTGGCTTTTCTTGGAAAGGGCGAACTTTGTGTATTTTATGAAGTCGGTTTTTGTGGCGCAGGGCTCCAACAGCAGCTGTGGGAAGAGAAAGAAGGCCTTGAGCAGATTGCTCTTGCCCGAGGCGTTCGCTCCCAACAGGGCGAGCAGCTTCAGTATCCTATATTCGGTTTGCCCTACCTTCTTCTTCATTACGAAGTAATCTTCCAGATGGAGATCATTGGTGGCCTCAAAGGAGAGGGTTTGCTTCTCCCTAATGGAACGGAAATTAGATATTGAGAAATCCAGAATCATAATTTCAAACGCTGAAATTGGATGGGAAAACTTGGTTTTTACGAATTTATTGCAAATTTAAGGTCTTCCACTCAAAAATCAAAATGTTTTTATAAATATTTGCATATTTAACAAAGGCATGAGGACGTTGACCTTGGGCGACGCATATACACAGCAAGAGGCAATATGTACTGGCCCGAAGTCCAAATCGTACACATCGCCTACATGGAGAGCCACTCCAACCCCAAGCTGGCAAAAATCCACACTGACAGCGCCATCAAGTACTTCAACAAGTGGGGCTGGTTCGACAAGGAAGCCAAAAGCATCAACCGGAATGTGAACAGGGGCAGGTCCCCGTTCACGCCCTCCCGCAGGGGACAGGGGAGCGTGGGAGCAACAAGCCGAGGGGGGAAAGGCCCCCGATTGAAAAACTTTCCCGCCGATTTTGTGGTTAGAGAGAAAAAGCGTATATTTGCGGATAAAACCAAACAGACAGCCAAATGTGCAAAGAGAGATACGTAAATCCGTTCACCGACTTCGGCTTCAAGCGCCTTTTCGGGACCGAGACCAACAAGGACATCCTCATCCACTTCCTCAACGCCGTGCTTGAGAACGAGGAAGACATCGTGGACCTGACCTACCACAACGTCGAGAAGCTGGGGCCATCGGAGCGAGACCGCCGGGCCATATACGACATTTACTGCAAGACCGCAAGCGGCGACCACATAATAGTGGAGATGCAGCGAGGCTGGCAGGAGCACTTCGTGGAGCGCTGCATATACTATTCCTCCATGGCGGTGACAGGCGCAGCGGCCAAGGGCGACTGGGATTTCAATTTGCCGAGGGTCTACACCATCGCGCTTCTCAACTTCGAGCCGAAGGAATTCGCCGACTCTAGGGACTTCAAGCACACTTGGGGCATCTGCGACACGAAGACCGGAAAGGTGGCCACCAAGGCCCTGAACTACGTTTTCCTCGAGATGAAGAAATTCAAGAAGGGCATCAACGAGCTTGAGACCCTCACCGACAAGTGGATGTACGTGATCAACAACCTGTACCTCCTCGACGAGTACCCATCCGCAATAACCGAGAAGATATTCAAGCGCTTCTTCAAGGAAGCCAAGATAAGCGCCTTCACCGAAGAGGAGCGGTTCGCCTACGAGGAGAGCCTCAAGGAGATGCGCGACTACAACAACACCATAGCCTCAACCGCGAAGGCCAAGTTCGCCGAGGGAAAGGCCGAGGGAAAGGCTGAGGGAATGGTCCAAGGCAGAGTGGAAGAGAAATACAACATGGCTCGACTGATGAAAAATGCCGGAGAGCCCATTGAAAAGATTTCCGCCTATACTGGCCTGAGCAAAGAAGAAATAGAGAATCTCTGATTGCCCTCGCTGCCGCCTTGAAACGCCTCATCAACTCCCTCTCCCTCCGCGCCTCAATGGGCCTCGCCGCCCGTGCCAAACGGAACAGGGGACAGCGTGTGAACAGGGGACAGGTCCGCGTTCACACCCCTCCCTCCCGCAGGGGACAGGCGAGCGTGGGAGCAACAAGCCGAGGGGGGGAAAGGCCCCCGATGCAAAAACTTTCCCGCCGATTTTGTGGTTAGAGAGAAAAAGCGTAAATTTGCGGAGACGGTTTAACTTTAAAGCAGGCAGACATGGAAAATTGCAACACTGGGGCCGGCGAGCCCATGGACCATTACGGAGGAAAAGGCTCGAGCGCGTACTCAACATCTGGAGAAATCCCCTCAAAGGCCCTGAGGGACCAGAGGAGGCAATGGTACGCCCATCTTGAAGAACTGTCTGCCCTGAAGGACGACTGGAATGAGGAGGGCGGCTACGCCATCGTGCCGGAGCTGATAGAGCTGGTGCGGGATGGAATGCCTAACAAGAGTCTACTCGATATGACCACAGCGCAACCCATCCTCGATGCCGAATCGCTAATCCGATTCGTGCCAGCGCACTCTATGTCCCGCAACGGGACCATAGGCTCTGGCGTTTTCACACTTAGGAGACTCCCCAGCGGGGAAGACGAGGACTACGTGTCACTTATGCGTAAGGATTACTAAGGCTACCAGCCATCGCCAGACTCCGCGCCCCTGAAGCTTGCCTTGGGCTACCTTGAGATGAAAGCGGGGGATTGCCGAGGGCTGCAGTGCCCCGTGGACTACGCCTTGGCTCTGGAGCCAAAACCCACGAAGAAATTCCCGGCCCATGCCGGACTGAAAGTATTCCGCCAAGGGGAGCTGGTGAGGGGCAGCTACACCGATGATGGATACCGCGACCTACTGATAAGCATCAGGAAAATCTCCTCCTAGCCATCCCTTCTGAGCGGCCCGCGACAGCGGGCACGAGGTGAAGATCGAGGCCTCGGCCCTCAGGCGCCTCCTCGACTCCCCCTCGCTCCGCGCCCGCATGGGCCTCGCGGCCCGCGCCAAGGCCGAGCGAGAGTTCGACATCGCCTCCGTCGTCGCCACCCACCTGGCCATCTACCGCGAGCTCTCCCCCAAATGACCCCCTATACCCCATGAGCAGCCCATCCGGCTGCTCATGCCAATCCCACCCCGCATTCCCGCCATCGGCGCCCCTTGTGAACAGGGGACAGGTCCGCGTTCACACCCTCTCGCAGGGGACAGGCGAGCGTGGGAGCAACAAGCCGAGTGGAAAGGCCCCCGATGCAAAAACTTTCCCGCCGATTTTGTGGTTAGAGAGAAAAAGCGTAAATTTGCGGAGAAAACCAAACAGACAGCCAAATGTGCAAAGAGAGATACGTAAATCCGTTCACCGACTTCGGCTTCAAGCGCCTTTTCGGGACCGAGGCCAACAAGGACATCCTCATCCACTTCCTCAACGCCGTGCTTGAGAACGAAGAAGACATCGTGGACCTGACCTACCACAACGTCGAGAAGCTGGGGCCGTCGGAGCGAGACCGCCGCGCCATATACGACATTTACTGCAAGACCGCAAGCGGCGACCACATAATAGTGGAGATGCAGCGAGGCTGGCAGGAGCACTTCGTGGAGCGCTGCATATACTATTCCTCCATGGCGGTGACAGACGCAGCGGCCAAGGGCGACTGGGATTTCAATTTGCCGAGGGTCTACACCATCGCGCTTCTCAACTTCGAGCCGAAGGAATTCGCCGACTCTAGGGACTTCAAGCACACTTGGGGCATCTGCGACACGAAGACCGGAAAGGTGTCCACCAAGGCCCTGAACTACGTTTTCCTCGAGATGAAGAAATTCAAGAAGGGCATCAACGAGCTTGAGACCCTCACCGACAAATGGATGTACGTGATCAACAACCTGTACCTCCTCGACGAGTACCCATCCGCAATAACCGAGAAGATATTCAAGCGCTTCTTCAAGGAAGCCAAGATAAGCGCCTTCACCGAAGAGGAGCGGTTCGCCTACGAGGAGAGCCTCAAGGAGATGCGCGACTACAACAACACCATAGCCTCGACAGCCAAAGCCAAATTCGCCGAGGGAATGACCCAGGGAATGGCCCAGGGAATGGCCCAGGGAATGGTCCAAGGCAGAGTGGAAGAGAAATACAACATGGCTCGACTGATGAAAAATGCCGGAGAGCCCGTAGAAAAGATCTCAGCATACACCGGCCTGGACAAAGAGGAAATAAGAAATCTCTGATTGAATATGAAGACTGCATTGATAACCGGTGTGACCGGCCAGGATGGATCGTATCTGGCCGAGTTCCTGCTCGACAAGGGATATGACGTGCACGGCACGATACGCCGCAGCAGCGTCGACTTCCGCGAACGCATAGCCCACCTCGAGGGCCATCCCAATTTCCACCTACACTACGCCGACCTCGGCGACTCGATGTCGATCATGCAAGTGATCAGCAAAGTCCAGCCCGACGAAATATACAACCTGGCCGCGCAGAGCCACGTGCAGGTGTCGTTCGACTCGCCCGAATACACGGCCAACGTCGATGCCACCGGCGTGCTGCGCATCCTCGAGGCCGTGCGCCTGACGGGCCTGAAGGACAAGACGCGCATCTACCAGGCCTCGACCTCGGAGCTATACGGCAAGGTCGAGGAGGTGCCGCAAAACGAGAACACCCCCTTCCACCCCTACTCGCCCTACGCCGTGGCCAAGCTGTACGGCTTCTGGATAGTCAAGGAATACCGCGAGGCTTACGACATGTACTGCTGCTCGGGAATCCTGTTCAACCACGAATCGGAGCGCCGAGGCGAAACCTTCGTGACCCGCAAGATCACCCTCGCAGCGGCCCGCATCGCCCAAGGCAAGCAGGACAAGCTGCTGCTCGGCAACCTCTCCAGCCTGCGCGACTGGGGCTACGCCAAGGACTATGTGGAGTGCATGTGGCTGATACTGCAGCAGCCCAAGCCCGAGGACTTCGTGATCGCCACCGGCGAGCAGCACTCGGTGCGCGAGTTCTGCGAGCTGGCGTTCCGCCGCGTCGGAATTGAATTGAAATGGGAAGGCGAGGGCCCCGACGAGAAGGGCATCGACACTGCCACCGGCAAGGTGCTGGTGGAGGTCAGCCCGGATTTCTACCGACCCACCGACGTGGTCAACCTGTGGGGCGACCCCACAAAGGCCAAAGCCAAGCTGGGATGGAACCCGTCGAAGACTTCGCTGGAGCAGCTTGTCAACCTGATGGTCGACAGCGACATGGCCAAGGTAGCGGCCGAGCGCGCCGGCGAGAGCGTCAGGATGAACCTCGAAGAGTATTTGGAGAAAGGTATTGTGAAGTGAGGGGGCTGATTGATTGTTATGGAAAAAGATTCTAAGATATATGTGGCCGGGCATAGAGGGATGGTGGGCTCGGCAATTGTGAGGGAGCTGGAAAGGCAAGGATACCATAATATCGTGACCAGGACCCACAAGGAGTTGGATTTGATCAACCAGAGCGAGGTTGACAGATTCTTTGAGGAGGAACGGCCCGAGTACGTGTTCCTCGCAGCCGCCAAGGTCGGCGGCATCGAGGCCAACCAGTCGGCCCTCGCCGACTTCATGTACGACAACATGATGCTGGAGATGAACGTCATCCACGCCGCCTGGAAGACGGGCGTGAAGAAGCTGGAGTTCCTCGGCTCATCGTGCATCTATCCGCGCCTGGCGCCGCAACCGATGCCCGAGAGCTGCCTGCTGACCAGCAGCCTCGAGCCCACCAACGAGGCATACGCCCTGGCCAAGATCTCGGGGTTGAAGTACTGCGAGTACCTCAACCGCCAGTACGGCACCGACTACATCTCGGTGATGCCGACCAACCTGTACGGCCCCAACGACAACTACCACCCCGAGCACAGCCACGTGCTGCCGGCGCTCATCCGCAGATTCCACGAGGCAAAAGCCAATGGCATCGATGAGGTCACCTGCTGGGGTGACGGCTCGCCCTTGCGTGAATTCCTCTACGTCGACGACCTGGCCAACCTGTGCGTGTTCCTAATGAACAACTACTCGGGCAACGAGACCGTCAACGCCGGCACCGGTAAGGAGCTGACCATCAAAGCCCTGACCGAACTTGTCGCCAAGGTCATCGGCTACGAGGGCCGCATCCTGTGGGACACCTCGCGCCCAAATGGCACCCCGCGCAAGCTCCTCGACGTCTCCAAGGCCAAGGGGCTGGGTTGGACCTACCGCACCGAACTCGAAGACGGCATCCGCCTCGCCTACCAAGATTTCTTGAATAATCCCATGAGGGCAGAGCGCTAACCATAATGCTACATGAAACAACCCCTACGGGGTAGCTGGGTGGTGGCAACCATAATGCTACATGAAACAACCCCTACGGGGTAGCTGGGTGATGGCAACCATAATGCTACATGAAACAACCCCTACGGGGTAATCGCCTGACAGGGCATGCTTCGTGAAATTCTTCGTGTGCTTCGTGGTTTCTAGCTCAGCGCCGGGGGCCAGCCACACTAGTATGCCAGCACGAATTTGCGGGAGGCGTCGATGCGCAAGAGGATGAATAGGAGTATGGTGAAGCCCCAGAGCGAGGAGCCGCCATAGCTGAAGAATGGCAGCGGGATGCCGATCACCGGGCATAGCCCGATCACCATGCCGATATTGATGCAAAAGTGGAATATGAAATACGACGCCACGCAATACGCGTAGACGCGTCCAAACGTTGTGGGCTGCCGCTCGGCAATATGCACAATCCTGAAAATCAGTAGCAAGAACAGAATCTCGACACCCACAGTGCCCCAGAATCCCTCCTCCTCGCCAATGGTGCAGAAGATAAAGTCGGTGTGCTGCTCAGGCACATATTTCAGCTTGGTCTGTGTGCCCTGCAGGAATCCCTTGCCCAGCAAGCCGCCCGAACCAATAGCAATCTTCGACTGATTCACATTATACCCGGCACCGCGCAGGTCCTCCTCCATGCCCAGCACCACCTTGATACGCATCTGCTGGTGAGGCTGCAGCTGGTCGAATGCGATGTTGACCATAAAGAGGAATCCCACAGCCAAAATGGCTGTCACCACCGGCACCAACAGTCCGCGTATGTGAGTACGTATAGTCTCAAAAATCAGATACAGGCAAGCCACGCCAATGATGCCCAGCATGGCCATCATGCCCGGTACCTCGAAATTAGAGAAATTGACAGCCACTGCCAGTCCGATGCCAGCCACCAGATACCAAATCAGGATATTGCGCGTCACCTCGGCGCGGCGTTTGCCATAGAGCGCCGTCATCAGCACAGTCACGCCCATCGTAATCACCAGAATCCAGAATTGGCCCGTGTCGATGCCCATGATTTGCGACTCAGTAAACTTGACAGCCACCACAAATATCACCACGCTGAACAGCGCCGCAAACAGTATCAACCCGCTCATGCCCTCACGGTAAAGCACGAAGAATAGCGACAGATACACCAGCGCCGACCCCGTCTCATTCTCAAGCAGAATCAGCGCGATAGGCATCATGATAATCAGCAGCGCACGCGCATAGTTGGTCCACTTGGCATTGAGCACAAAATTATACCCCGAGAATAGCCGCGCAAGCGCAAGCGCCGTGGCAAACTTGGCAAACTCGGCCGGCTGCAAACTCACCGGACCGATGATCAGCCACGAGTGCGAACCCTTGATATCGGGCGCTATGAAAGCCGTCGCCAACAGCAACAAGCACATCAGCCCATAGATAGCGTAGGCGTAAGTCTCATAGATGCGCGTCTCGATCAGCAACAGTATCAGGCCGATGCCGAAGCTGAGGGCAATCCACCGCATCTGTTTGCCCGAAAACTCAGTGAACGCAAACATGCTGGCCTCGTCAAAATCGTAAGCGGCCGCATAGATGCTGACGGCGCCAAACAGCACCATCACCGTGTAGAGCAGGATCACCGTCCAGTCAAGGTTGCGGAATATCGAGTCGGATGGCTTATTTTTTGGGAGGGGCATAGAATACTGTTGTATTTAACATTCGCTGTTCCAGATATTTTCGCGAGTCGGCAATCTTGCCGTTGAGGTATTTCTCCATCACCAGCGAGCCAATCGGCACGCCGTAGGTTGCGCCCCAGCCGCCATTTTCGATATAGGCGCACACTGCAATCTTAGGTTCCTCGTAGGGCGCAAAGCCCATAAACGCCGAGTGGTCCTGGCCGTGGGGATTCTGGGCCGTACCCGTCTTGCCGCACACCTCGATGTCGGGTATGTTGGCGCTGCGGCACGTACCGCCGATTACCGCCATGCGCATGCCCTCAGCCACGATTTGATAGAAATCTTGCTCGATTGTCGGGTAATTCTTGATGAAATAGTCGTCGCTGATGGTCGAGTCTTGAATCTCCTTGACCACATGCGGCGTGATGTACCAGCCTCGATTGGCGATGGTGGCGCACAGGTTGGCTATCTGCACCGGCGTGGCCAGCACCTCGCCCTGGCCGATGGCAACCGATATCACAGTGTTTGCACTCCAGTGGCCGTGGCTGTAAAATTTGTCGTAGAAGGCCGAATTGGGCAAGAAACCTCTCGACTCGCCCGGCAGGTCAATGCCCAAGCGGTAGCCGTAGCCCATCGACACCAGGTGGTTTTTCCATATTTCAAACGCTTTGTCGGGCGAGCCATACTTGCTGCGGCGGTCAATCATAGCCTTGAATCCCCAGCAGAAATAGGCGTTGCACGATGTCTGCAGCGCTGGCCTCAGCGGCAGCGGCGAGGCATGGCCGTGACAGCCAACTCGCAGTCCGCCATTGATATAGCCGTGCGAACAAGGGAACTTGGTGTCCGGCGTGATAATCCCCTCCTCGAGGAAAATCAGCGCCTGCGTGGGCTTGAACGTCGAACCCGGCGGGTACGTGCCCATGATGGCTCGGTCGTATAGCGGCCAGTCGGGCGCGTTAGCGAGCATCTTATAGTTTTCGCCGCGCTGACGACCGACCAGCAAGTTGGGGTCATAGTTGGGGGTTGATACCATGCACAGCACCTCGCCCGTGGCCGGCTCGATGGCCACCACGGCTCCGCGCTTGCCCACCATCAGGCTCTCGGCATATTCTTGCAGCTTGATGTCGAGGCTGAGCTTCAAGTCGCGGCCGGAGACTGGGGCTATATCCTCGGCGCCATTCTCCCAGCGGCCCTGTATGCGGCCGTGGGCATCGCGCATCAGTATCTCCACGCCCTTGATGCCGCGCAGCGCCCGCTCGTAGCTCTTCTCCACCCCGAGGTCACCGGTATAGTCGCCCGGAGAATAGTAGTCGTCATTTTTGATGTCGGCCGCCGATGCCTCGCGTATGTTGCCCAGCACATTGGCCGCGCTCTTGGTGGCGTACTGCCGCAAGATGCGCTTCTGTATGAAAAATCCGGGGAATCGATACAGCTTCTCCTGCAGTCGGCCATAGTCCTGAGCCGACAGTTGGCTGATTAGTCGCTGCTGGGTGTATGTCGAGAATCCCGGGTTGAGGCGCTTGTCGCGCATATCCACCAGACGCTTCTCGAGTTGCTCGCGAGTGATATTCAGGGCCGAGCAGAAGTCGGCAGTGTCAAATTCTTGCACATCGCGGGGTATCATCATCACATCGTAGGCGGGCTGGTTGAACACCACCAGCTCGCCGTTGCGGTCGTAGATGAGGCCGCGCGAGGGGTATATCGTCTTGCGCAGAAAAGCGTTGGTATCGGCCGACTTCTTATACTTCTGGTCGGCGAGCTGCAGATCCCACAGCCTGACGGCATATATGATGGCTATTATCAGCAAGAATCCGCAGATGACATACTTGCGCTTCTCCAGCTTATAATCTTTTCTCATGCTGGCGAGTGAAGATTGAGTCTAATGCGTAAATGATTATGAATGTAAAGATTGCGCTGCCCACTACCTGTTCGACCCAACGGATGGGGTTGAAGATGGCAAAGGCATCGATTGTGAACACGGCCAAGCAGTAGATGAGCGACATCGTGGCTCCGTATTTCAGGAATGCTCCCGAGCCCATGGTGGTCTGGCTGGGCTTGTGGCCGCCCAGGTCCTCGTCGCGCTGCTCATACAGGTGGAATACTGGCTTCCTGACAAACGCCAACAGTGTGCACGCCAATGCGTCGACTCCGAGCGTATTTGAGAATATGTCGATGATCAGGCCGGTGAAGAACGCAATCGTCAGCGAGGCGTTGGTGCTCCAGGTGATCGGCATCGTGATCAGCGCGTAGATAAACACAAACGGCATAGCCACGTTGAACAGCACGATGTTGTTGAATATCACCACCTGCAGCAATATCAAGATCAACAGCTTGAGAATGAAGAATGTAATAGTGCGTGTCATATCTCTCTCTTCCTCGGTGGGCTACTTGGTTTTTACTGTATAGTCGGCAGCCTCCAGAGCCTCGCGCTCGTCCTTCTTGCTGTCGATCACCACCTGCACATTGCTCAGAGTGGCGAAATCGGTCGAAAGCTTCACCTTGAGGGTGAAGAAATTCTCATTCTTGTGCTCGTTGTCGGCCATCACGATGCCAACAGGGATGCCCTCGGGGAACACGCCCGAGTATCCGCTCGTCACCACCGTGTCGCCGGGCTGGAACACCGTGTGCCTCGGCAGCTCTTGCAGCAGGGCTATCTCCGGGTCACTGCCCTCCCACACGAGCGAACCAAAGCTCGAGCTACCCTTAAGGCGGCACGAGAGCCTCAAGTTGGGGTTGAGCAGCGAGATTACGCGAGCCGAGTGCTCGCCAACCACATTGACAATGCCGACCACTCCGTTGGGGTCGACCACGCCCATCTCGGGGCGAATGCCCTCGGCGCTGCCCTTGTTGATGGTGATATAGTTGTAGGGCTGGGCTATCGAGTTGCTGATCACGTGGGCCACTATGAATCGGTACTGCCTCAGCGAATCGGGGAGCTGCAGGGTGTCGCCCAGTTGGGCCTCCCGCAGGTCAGTGAGCTGCTGGCGCAGGGCGATAGCCTCGCTCTGCAGCTCGGCATTGCGCTGGTTGAGGTCATCGTTCATCTCGCGCAGGTGGAAATATGAGTACACGCTGTTGCTGGCCTTGTACACCGCCGAGGTCACGGCGTTGGCCGAGGTCAGGTAGACGTGGTGCTGATATGGGCCGCTCTTGAAGAGCAGCATCAGCGAGAGCCCCGCATACACGATGAAGAGGAACCACTTGCTGTGCTTTACGAAAAATGCTAATAGCTCGTGCACAATAGTTAATAGTTAATAGTTATGAGTTATGAGTGCCGGGTTGCGACATCCGATGATAGTTAATAGTTCTGAGTTATGAGTTATGAGTTATGAGTGCCGGGGTGCGGCATCCGATGATAGTTAATAGTTATGAGTTATGAGTTGTGAGTTATGAGTTGTGAGTTATGAGTTATGAGTTATGAGTGCCGGGGTGGCGGCATCCGATAGTTGACGTGTCATCAACTATTACAACAATCCGACCCAAACCTATGTTCAGTGAATAGTGAATAGTGAAAAATGAAAAATGAAAAGTGAAAAATGGCCATCCGGATGGCATTTCTCATTTTTCATTTTTCACTATTCATTTTCTTTTATCTGATCAGGAACGAGAACTTGTCGATATTCTTGAGGGCCACGCCCGTGCCGCGAGCCACGGCGAGCAGGGGATCATCAGCGATGTGGAACTTGATGCCAATCTTGTCGGTCAATCGCTTGTCAAGGCCGCGCAACAGCGCGCCGCCGCCAGCCAGGAAGATGCCATTGTGCACGATGTCGGCATACAGCTCGGGCGGTGTCTGCTCGAGCGCCAGCAACACTGCGGTCTCAATCTTTGATATCGATTTCTCGATGCAGTGGCATATCTCTTGATACGACACCGGCACCTCCATAGGCATGGCCGTCATCTGGTTGGGGCCGTGCACGATGAAATCCTCCGGCGGATTGTCAAGCTCGGTCAGAGCGGCGCCGACATTCATCTTGATCAGTTCGGCTGTGCGCTCGCCCACCTTGACATTGTGCGCTCGGCGCATGTGGTTTTGGATATCGTCGGTCAGGTCGTCGCCGGCGATCTGTATGCTCTTGTTGCTGACGATGCCGCCGAGCGAAATCACAGCGATTTCGGTGGTACCGCCGCCGATGTCGACGATCATATTGCCCTCAGGGGCAGTCACATCCAGACCGATACCCAGGGCTGCTGCCATAGGCTCATAGATCATGTACACGTCGCGACCGCCGGCATGCTCCGATGAGTCGCGCACTGCGCGAATCTCAACCTCGGTCGAGCCGGAGGGGATGCCCACCACCATGCGCAGCGAAGGCGAGAACCAGTTGTATTTAGAGCTGGCCTTCTTCACCAAGCCGCGGATCATCAACTCGGCGGCGTTGAAGTCGGCAATCACGCCCTTGCGCAGGGGGCGCACCGTGCGGATGCGCTCGTGCTCCTTGCCTTGCATCAGCTGGGCTTCCTTGCCTACGGCAATGAGTTTGTCGGTCATTTTGTCGAGAGCCACGATTGATGGCTCGTCAATTACTATCTTGTCATTGTGGATAATCACCGTATTGGCAGTGCCAAGATCGATGGCTATCTCTTTTGTAAGGGAGAACAGACGCATCTAAATGGTTTTTGGTTTTTAGTTTTTGGCTTTTGGAAGGCCATCCGGTAGGTTTTGGTTTTTAGTTTTTGGCTTTTGGAAGGCCATCCGGTAGGTTTTTGGTTTTTAGTTTTTGGCTTTTGGAAGGCCATCCGGTAGGTTTTGGTTTTTAGTTTTTAGAAAAATAATGCATTTGTTTCCAAAAACTAAAGACCAAAAACCAAAAGCCTTGATATTTAGTGTTTGAAATGGCGGAAGCCGGTCATTACCATGGCCACGCCGTGCTCATCGCAATATTGGATTGATTCGTTGTCGCGTATCGACCCGCCGGGCTGTATCACAGCCTTGATGCCCTCTTTGGCAGCCAGCTCCACGCAGTCGGCAAACGGGAAGAAGGCGTCAGATGCCATCACCGCGCCGTTGAGGTCAAACCCGAAGCTGTGAGCCTTCTCGATAGCCTGCTTCAGCGCATCGACGCGCGAGGTCTGGCCCACGCCGCTGGCGCAGAGCTGCAGGTCCTTGGCCAATACGATCGAGTTGCTCTTTGAGTGCTTCACGATCTTGTTGGCAAAGAGCATATCCTCGACCTGCTTGGGGGTCGGGAGCTCGGTGGTTACGGGCTTGAGGTCCTCGGGGGTCTCCTGCTTGGTGTCGCGCTCCTGCATCAGGGCTCCGTTGAGGGCCGAGCGGAATGTATGCTTGGTGTCGATCTTGCGCTTCTGCACCAGGATTATGCGGTTTTTCTTCTGCTGGAGGATTGCCAGAGCGTCCTCGGTGTACGACGGCGCAATGATTACCTCAAAGAATATCTTGCCACACTCCTCGGCTGTCACAGCATCAACCTGGCGGTTGGTGATGAGGATGCCGCCAAATGCCGACACCGGGTCGCAAGCCAGGGCAGCGCGCCAAGCCTCTACTAATGGTTCGCGCGTGGCTATGCCGCAAGCGTTGTTGTGCTTGAGGATGGCAAATGTGGTGGCCTCAAAGTCAGACATCAGTTGCACAGCGGCGTCGATGTCGAGCAGATTATTGTATGATATCTCCTTGCCGTGCAGCTGGTCAAACATCTTGTGGAAGTCGCCGAAGAAGTATCCCTGCTGGTGAGGATTCTCGCCGTAGCGCAGCGGCATCGAGCCGTCGATGGCTATGCGCATTGCCGAGGGACGAGCCTCGAGCGAGTCGAAATAGCGGAATATCTCGCAGTCGTAGGCCGACGATACGCCAAATGCCTCCTTGGCCAGCCATTGGCGCTGGGCCAGAGTGGTCTGGGCGCCCTGGGTGTCGAGGATTCCGGCCAGGTAGGGGTACTGCTTCTTCGAGGCCACGATGGCCACGTCGTTGAAGTTCTTGGCTGCGGCGCGGATCAGCGAGATGCCGCCGATGTCGATTTTCTCAATGATTTCGGCTTGGCTGGCGCCCGATGCCACGGTGGCGGCAAATGGGTACAAGTCAACGATTACCAGGTCGATAGGGGCTATCTGGTAGGCCTTGGCCTCCTGGGCATCGGCTTGGTTGGCGCGGCGCTGCAGTATGCCGCCAAACACCTTGGGGTGGAGCGTCTTGACGCGTCCGCCGAGTATGGATGGGTAGCCGGTGACATCCTCAACAGCCTCGCACTCATAGCCGAGGCTCTCGATGAATAGGCGGGTGCCGCCGGTTGATAGGAATTTCACGCCCTGGGCGTTGAGCATGGCCAGGATTTGGTCCAGGCCGTCCTTGTGGTATACCGATACCAACGCTGTCGAAATTTTCTTGAACTCAGACATCTCTTTAAGTTTTTAGAGTGCAAAGTTACGAAGATTTCAGAGATTACCAAAAACAAAGTGTCGAAATGGGCAAAACATTAACAATTTGGGCCGTTTTGTGACATTCTTCACTCCGTTTTGTCAATTGGATTTTGTGGTTTGACTGATTTTGTGTAAATTTGCGGAAATTTTTGTAATTACGACATGGCAGAAATCAAGATAGGCGGCATCATGAGGGCCGGGGCCTACAGTCCCAACCACATAGGCAACGATTCCGCCATATTCAATATGGTGGCCGACCAGCTGCGCAAGCGCGGCATGCAGGTCAACATCTACAGCGAGGAGCAGCTCTTGGCGGGCCGAGTCACTGAAAATGTGATTATTGACATGTGCCGCGAGCCACGCTCATTGGAGGTGCTGCAGCAGATGGAGGACGATGGCGCCCTGATCATCAACTCGGGCTATGGCATTGAGAATTGTACGCGCGAGCGCATGACGCGCATCCTGCTGGGCAATTCCATCACCTATCCGGAGAGCATCATCGTCAATACCGACGAGATGGTGCAGAAGCGCCTCAATGACATGGGCATCAGCCGCTGCTGGATCAAGAGGGGCGACTTCCACGCCAAGCACAAAGAGGATGTCACCAGCGTCCGCCATCCCGAGGAGGCTCAAGAGGTAGTGCAAGAGTATTTCTTGCGCGGCATCAAGCGCGCCGTCATCAATCGTCACCTCGAGGGCGACTTGGTCAAGTTCTACGGCGTGGTGGGCACTCCGTTCTTCTACTGGTTCTACCCTTACGACAAGCATGTCGGCACCGAGGATGAGATGGTCAACGGCGTGCCTCGCCAGTACAAATTTGACCAGCAAGCGCTGCACGACACCTGCACCCGCGCGGCCGAGGCCCTGGGTGTGGTCATCTACGGAGGCGACGCCATCGTCGCTCCCGACGGCTCGTTTTCGCTCATCGACTTCAACGATTGGCCCAGCTTCGCTCCCTGCCGGGTGCAAGCCGCGCCCATCATTGCTCGCCGCATCATGAGCCTGATCAAGCAACACAACTCAAAACAGACAACCGTAAAGCAATCACGCCAGTGAACTCTCAGCAAATAACAAATAAATACCGCAAGCCGGTGCCCACAGCTGCTGAGAGGCGCCGCTTGGGGTGGGTGCCCAAGCTGTTGGCCACATCCTTCGGCTTCGGGTTCTTGCCGTATGCTCCGGGCACCTGGGGCTCGATATTCGGCATCATCCTGTGGCTGCCCTTATATTTATGGTGTCACCAGCCGCTGATATTCTGGGTCACGCTCGCTGCCACGGTGGTGTATTTCATCGCCGGCACCTGGGCCAGCAACAAGGCCGAGGAGGTGTGGGGCCACGACCCGGTGGTGGCTTGCGCCGACGAGACCGTTGGCCAGTGGATTTCGCTCCTTCCCCTCTCCGGGGTGGCGGTCAGCCCCTGGTGGCTGATTGTGGTGTCGCTGTGCCTGTTCCGCTTCTTCGACATCTACAAGCCGCTGGGCATACGCGAGATGGAGAAGCTGCCGGGCGGCTACGGCATGATGGCCGACGATGTGCTGGCCGGCATCTACTCAGCTATTATTTTGGTAATCATTATAATATTCTTACCCGCATAGGATCATGGGATCGTTGAAGAAAGTCGGCAACACAATGCTCCACAGCGACAACCTGGTGTTCACGTTCCTGCGTTCGATCGTGGCATCACAGGCGGCGTCGTGGGTCGACCTGGTTTCGGCTTTCGTGCTCTTCTCCTGGGTGGGCCTCACTCCATTCCTGTCAACAGCGATTGGGGCCCTGATGGGAGGCATCATCAATTGCATCATCAACTACAAGTTTACGTTCCACGCCGACGGTTGTCCCTGGAAGGCTGTCGCCGTCAAATACGGCATGGTGTGGGTAGGCAGCCTGCTGCTCAACTCGTTTGGCACCCAGATCGTCTACTACGCCCTGTACCGCTGGCAGTGGTTGGCGTCGTTGGGATTCAACGATGAGGGCTGTTTCGCAGTGGCTCGTCTGTCGGTGTCGCTGGCTGTGTCATGGTTCTGGAATTTCCTGCTCCAGCGCTATTTTGTGTACCGTGTCAGCAGCTTTGACAAATACGCCATCCGCGCCATCGATTTCATAACCCACCTATTCCACAAAAAAAGCAAATCATAATACTGTAGGAATCCTAGGCTGCCTAGGATTCCTAAAAACCAAAAACCAAAAACTAAAGACCAAAGACCAACCATGGCAATCAAAGATAAAGCCTCGCAAGCGCGCAATACATTAGACAAAGGCCTCCACAAGGGCATTCTGCCTCTGTGCAAGGTGCTTATAGCATGCGGTTTCACCCCCAATGCCATCACCACCATCGGTTTTCTCGGCAACTTGGCTGCCGCGTGCGTCTTGGCCTACGCCGGCTATGCGGCTCCCCACGCGCTGCACCCCGAATACTGGCTGCTCACCCTGGCGGGTGCCCTGATCATCGGCTTCTCGCTATTTGACATGCTCGACGGGGCGGTGGCCCGCGTTGGCGGCATGGAGAGCACCTTTGGTGCCATGTACGATTCGGTGCTCGACCGATATTGCGAACTCCTCACACTGGGCGGAGCCGCTTACTATCTGATCAGCATCGGCCACCCGGTTGGCGCCTTCCTGACCTTCTTGGCTCTGGTGGGCAGCATCATGGTGAGTTATGTGCGCGCCCGTGGCGAGGGCCTCGGCGTGGTGTGCAAGATTGGATTCATGCAGCGTCCCGAGCGTGTGGTGGTTACCAGCTTGGCGGTGCTTGCCACCGGCATCTGCGGCCAGTGCCATGTAGGGTTCGACCCCAACTGGATCCTGATTATCGCCATGGCCTTTATCGCCGTATTCGCCAACCTCACAGCCTTTGCCCGCATCGGCTGGTGCAAACGTGCCCTAAAGGATAAAGAGAAAAAATAACCACTTGGCTTTCCGTGTAATCCGTGGTTCAAAAATGACAGTAATCTATGTCGCAGACTGATCCCAATAAGCTCAAGGCAGCGTTGTGCTGCGTGGGGGCCCTGGCCATCTGGCTCGGGGTCACTGCTTTGTTTATAGGCTTCAGGGTCGAGCATGTGGTGCTGGCAGTGCTCATCGCTGTGCTTTTCTTTGCCAGCAATCCCACGCGCCGGCTCATCGTGGCTCTGGTGCCGTTCTTCTTGTTCGGCATCTCCTATGATTGGATGAACCTGTGCCCCAATTACAACGTCAACCCGGTCGACGTTGCCGACCTCTACAATGCCGAGAAACGAATCTTCGGCATCGCCTACGGCGGGGCAATGCTCACGCCCAACGAGTTTTGGGCGCTCCACACTCAGCCGTGGCTCGATGTGCTGTGCGGCATCTTTTATCTGTGCTGGGTGCCAGTGCCGATTTTCTTCGGCCTGTGGCTGTATTTCCGTGGCCAAAAGGCATCGTACCTGCATTTCGCGTTGGTATTCTTGCTGGTCAATCTGCTGGGATTCTCTTTCTATTACGTGCATCCCGCTGCGCCGCCATGGTATGTGGCCAACCACGGCTTTGAGGCCGTGCCGGGCACGCTTGGCGAGGTGGCTGGCCTTGGGGCTTTTGACCGCATCACCGGCCTCAACATCTTTGACGGCCTGTATGCCCGCAACAGCAATGTTTTTGCCGCCCTGCCCTCGCTGCACTCGGCATATACCCTCGTGGCATTTATCTACTCGCTGCGTTCGCGCTGCGGCTTGGGTTGGAAGATAGCCCTGGGCATTATCACCGTTGGCATCTGGTTTACGGCTGTCTATACCTCACACCATTATATAATAGATGTGCTGGGCGGCATCGCCTGCGCTCTGGTGGGTTTCCTGCTCTTTGAATACGCCTTGATGCGCATCCCCGCCTTCAACCATTTCATAGCTCGCTACGTTGCTTATATCAAAGGCTAAACCTTAAGTATAAGGGATAAAGGATAAGTGATAAGGTGGCCATCCGGTGCCTTTGATCCTGATAAGCCTGAGGGCGCTTCGCGCCCTCCACCTTCCGGATGGCGGCTACTGTTCTGGGCCACTGTGTGGTCCAGCTTAATAAAAAATTACTATTATGGAGAAATCAGAAAATACCCCCGCGCCCAACAATGATGTGCGCCCCGATGTGCTCAATTATGATGACATCAAAGAGCTGGTGCCCAAGCTCGCCGGCCACGAAAAGCTGGTCAACAACCTGCTGCACTGGCTGCAAGTCGACGAGGTAAACGCCGTGCACGGTCGTTGGTGCGACACCCCGGGTCCGGAATTTGTCAAGCGCATGATGGAGCTCGACTTCAAGATCAAGCTGCGCGTCGATAACGAGCAGGTGCTCGACCACCTGCCCGAGGGCGCTTTCATTACCGTCAGCAACCACCCCTTTGGCGCCCTCGACGGCATCACGCTCATATATCTGATCGGTTCGCGACGTCCAAAATTCAAGGTGATGGTCAATATGATCCTCAACAAGATCTCGGCTATGCGCCCCAACTTCATCGCCGTCAACGCCTGGGCCAGCGACGACCCGGAGAAAAAGAAGGTATCGGTCTCGGGTCTCTTCGAGGCCATGCGCCAGCTGCGCGACGGCAACCCCATCGGTTTCTTCCCTGCCGGCGCGATGAGCAAGGTCAACTGGAGGCTGCGCCTCCAGGACCGTCCCTGGCAAGAATCTGTGCTTAAGATTATCTACCGCGCCAAGGTGCCGGTGATACCAATCTTCTTCCATGGCACCAACAGCTGGTGGTTCAATTTCCTCGGCGTGGTGTGCTGGCAAGCCCGCTCGTTCAGGCTCCCCGCTGAGGTGTTCCGCAAGCGCGGCAAGACCCTCCATGTCAGCATCGGCGATCCCATTTCGGTCGAAGACCAGGCGCGCTTCGACTCGCCCGAGGCCCTCGGCGCCTATCTCCGCGCCAAGACCTACGCCCTCCGTGACATCAAATAGTCAAAATAATAATCCCATCCCGGACTCTTGACTTAAAATCCCATCTCGGCCTTTTGACTTTTGACTCTTGACTTAAAATCCCATCTCGGCCTTTTGACTTTTGACTCTTGACTCTTGACTTAAAATCCCATCCTCACGTCCCATAGCGCCACTGTTCCCGGCGCTTTGGGCGCCGGTCTAAAAAATGAATTGGCAAAAAATCAAAGCTGACTATCGCACATCGCTCAAGTCGATGGATACCGAGGAGCATATCGACCTGGCATTCTACCGGCCGATAGGCTACGCCTGGGCGTGCCTGGCCCGCAAGCTGGGTGTCACGCCCAATGCCATCACCGTGGCGGCCATCTTCCTCGGCATCGGCGCCGGCGTGTGCTTTTATTTCAACAATCTCGGCATCAACGTCATAGGGATGCTCTTGCTGGTGTGGGCCAACTCGTTCGACAGCGCCGACGGCCAGCTGGCACGCATGACCAAGCAGTACTCGCGCATCGGCCGCATTCTCGACGGCATGTGCGGCGATTTCTGGTTCATAGCCATCTACGCCGCCATCTGCCTGAGGGAGAATCATTTCTCGGTGTTTTTCTCCGACCATCCCTGGCTCATCTGGGTCATGGCGGCTGTCACCGGCCTGTGCCATGCCAAGCAGGCCAAGATGGCCGATTATTATAGGCAATTTCACCTGTATTTCCTCAAGGGCGAGAGCGGCAGCGAATTGGAATCGGCAGCCGAACTGGAGAAGGCATATCGCGAGGCCAAGCGCCAAGGATGCAACATCTTTAAGCGCTTTACGCTTTATACCTATCTCAATTACACTCGCAATCAAGAGGTGATGACCCCGGCCATGCAGCGCTTGCGCCGCGCGCTCAAGAAGAAATACCCCGATGGGCGGATACCGTTGGAGTTTCGTGAGCGATTCCGCAAGCTGAGCTTGCCGCTGATGAAATATACCAATATCTTATCGTTTAATTGGCGCATAATAGCCCTGTTTACTGCCCTGTTTATCGGGCAGCCGTGGCTGTATTTCGCCTTTGAGCTGGTGGTGCTCAACGCCCTGATGGTCTACATGATGTGGCGCCACGAGCGCATCTGCCGCCAGCTCGCGAGATCACTAAGGAATGAAAAATGATTTCTGGTATTATTTTTGACTATGGCGGCACGATTGATAGCCGCGGCGAGCACTGGAGCGAGGTCATCTGGCGCGGCTGGCAGCGCGCCGGCATCCCCGCCACCAAACAGGCTTTTCGCGACAGCTATGTCTATGCCGAGCGCTATCTCGCTCGCCACCCGGTGATCCTCCCCTCAGATGATTTCCGCACCCTCCTCCTCAAAAAAATCACCATCGAGCTCAACCATTTCTACTCCGCCCATCAGCAACCCGTATCGACAACCCGTATCGACGTGTTGCGCCAGCCTGATGGGCCCAGCGCCCCCGCGGGCCCGGAAATGACCCCGGAAATCGCCCAAGCTATCGCTGACTATTGCGACACCCAGGCGCGCATCTGCATCGCCGAGGCGCGCCCCACCCTCGAGGCCCTCGCCAATCGCTACCCCCTGTGCCTCGTGAGCAATTTCTACGGCAATATCGTTACTGTGCTCGAGGCCTACGGCATCCGTCACCTCTTCAGCCACATCATCGAGAGCGCCGTGGTGGGCGTGCGCAAGCCCGACCCGCGCATCTTCCAGCTTGGCTGCGTGGCCCTCGGGCTGCCGCCCGAGCAGGTGCTGGTGGTCGGCGACTCCCTCACCAAAGATATCCTCCCAGCCGAGTCGCTCGGCTGCGCCACCGCTTGGCTCAAGGGCCGAGGCTGGTCCCCAGCCGATGATGCCGCCACCCACCCCAGCCAAATCACCGCGCTATCTGACCTAATGAAAAATGAAAAATGAAAAATGAAAAATGAAAAAATGACCCAGCGCCGGGGTCAGCGCGGCCAAACGGCCGCGCCTCCTGCCGGATGGCGGCTACTGTGCTGGGCCTTTTATGGCCCAGTCGCCCTCTTCCCCCTCAAATACCCGATTCTGGTCAATTAATATCTATTAACAATATCATCACAATTATCGACTATATTTAACCTATTTTCATTAAATCGGCTATTTCTTAACAAAATATAAGAAAATTTAAAGAAGATTATAGTCAAGATTTTTTCACAATTCCAAAAACTATACGTAACTTTGCCCCCGAAATCGCAACGCGCTCTCTCCTGCACCCGCGATTTCGGGGGCATCGCGCCCCACAGAGTATTTTGGAATTAGAAAATTACGATTAAAAATTTAAACAGATTAAGAAATGAGCAATCCTTCTGTTAAGCCCGCACAGGGCAAGCTCGGTGTGATGGTCGTCGGCCTGGGTGCCGTCACCTCAACTTTCATGACCGGTGTTCTCATGGCCCGCAAAGGCCTCGCCAAGCCCGTTGGCTCAATGACCCAGTACGACAAAATCCGCGTTGGCCAAGGCGCTGACAAGAAATATCTCCACTACAAGGACATCGTGCCTCTGGCCGACCTCAACGACATCGTCTTCGGCGCTTGGGATGTCTATCCCGCCAACGCCTACGAGTCAGCCATCAACGCCGAGGTGCTCAAATACAAAGACATCGCTCCCGTCAAGGACGAGCTCGAGCAAATCAAACCCCTCAAGGCCGCTTTCGACAAGAACTACGCCAAGCGTCTCGACGGCGACAACGTAAAGGACGCCAAGGACCGCTGGGACATGACCGAGCAAATCCGCCAAGATATCCGCGACTTCAAGGCCAAGACCGGCGTTGACCGCGTGGTTGTCCTCTGGGCCGCTTCGACCGAAATCTATGTCCCCGTCGATGAGAAGATCCACGGCTCGCTCGAGGCTCTCGAGAACGCCATGAAGGCTGACGACAAGGAGCATATCGCCCCCTCGATGTGCTACGCCTACGCCGCCCTGTCTGAGGGCTGCCCCTTCATCATGGGCGCTCCCAACACCACAGTCGACATCCCCGCTATGTGGGAACTCTCCGAGAAGACTGGCATGCCCATCGCTGGCAAGGACTTCAAGACTGGCCAAACCCTCGTTAAGTCAGGTTTCGCTCCCATCATCGGCACCCGCTGCCTTGGCCTCGCCGGTTGGTTCTCAACCAATATCCTCGGCAACCGCGACGGCCTCGTGCTCGACGAACCCGCCAACTTCCACACCAAGGAGGTCAGCAAGCTCTCGACCCTCGAGTCGATCCTCGTGCCCGAAGAGCAGCCCGACCTGTACACCGACTACTACCACAAGGTGCGCATCAACTACTATCCTCCCCGCAACGACAACAAGGAGGGCTGGGACAACATCGACATCTTCGGCTGGATGGGCTACCCCATGCAGATCAAGATCGACTTCCTGTGCCGCGACTCTATCCTCGCCGCTCCTCTGTGCCTCGACCTCGTGCTGCTCAGCGACCTCGCTGCCCGCGCCGGCCGCCACGGCATACAGCGCTTCTTGAGCTTCTTCCTCAAGAGCCCGATGCACGACTACACCAAGGGCGAGGTGCCTGTCAACCACCTCTTCAAGCAGTACGTCATGCTCAAAAACGCCATCCGCGAAATGGGCGGCTACCCCGCTGACGAAACCATCGACTAAGCATTAGTGACAAGTGATGGGCCATCAAAAAACCTTATCACTTATCCCTTATACCTTATCCTTAGATTAAATGATTCTCCAAAATAACTATCCAGGGCTCTGCGACGCGATGTCGCGGAGCTTTTTTTTCACTTTTTAAGCCTTAAAATTTTATTATGTAGATTATTTCCACTAACTTTGCACTCTGTAAACTTAAAACTAATTAAGCAACACGCTAAAAGCAATTCGCAACAAGCAATGGATAACAAACCCAATCAGCAGGCTCCCGAAGAGCCCCAAGCCCTTACCGCTCTCAAAAACCACAAAAAGGTTCTCCTTGGCTGGAGCATCGCAGTGGTGTTTCTATGCGTTCTCGCCCTTGTTTGGTACCTCATTTCTCTCAACGGCGCTCGCAAGGCCGACGAGGCAGTCGCTCTCGCCGACATCGAAATGAATGACTCCACTTCTTTGGCTTTCTATCAGGATGCAGCCAAGCTCGGATACAAGAGCGGCAATCGCGCCAGCCTACAGGCCGGCATCGCCCTCTTCCGCAAAGGCGACTACCAGGAAGCTATCAAATACCTCAAGGATGCATCAATCAGCAGCAACATCGTCGAGGCCGGAAAATACTCGCTGATGGGCGACTGCTATGTCAACCTCGGCAACACCGACGAGGCCCTCAAGTGCTATGCCAAGGCTCTCAACTGCGCCGACGGCAACACCCAGATTTGCCCCTTCATCCTCATCAAGGAGGCCAACATCTACCGCGAGAACGGCATGTATGACAGAGAGTACAGCTGCTACAAGGAGATTCTTGACGAGTATCCCACTTACGTCCAGAGCCTCAAGCAGCGCAATATCGACCTGCGTAAATACGCTGAGCGCGCCAAAGCCGCTGCAGGTAAATAATAGCATTTGACCGATCAGCGCTTACAAGCACTTGCCCAGCATCCCGTAGCGCGGCTGCTGTGGCAATATAGCCTGCCATCCGTGGTGGGCATGCTTATTTGGAGCATCTACAATGTCGTAGACCGCATCTACATAGGCCAAGGGGCCGGGCCGGAGGCTATCTCGGGCCTGGCCATCACTTTTCCGGTGATGAATCTCGCCGCCGCCATGGGCGTGCTGGTGGGTGTGGGTTCTGCCGCCCGCACCAGCATCTTCCTTGGTGCTAAGCAGCAGGCCAAGGCCGAGCGTGTGCTCGGCAATGCCTTGGTGCTTACCCTGATTATAGGTACGATCTATACCCTATGCTTCGGCATCTGGCTCAAGCCCATCTTGCGGGCGTTTGGCGCGACTGATGTCACGATGCCCTACGCTTACGATTTCATGATATGGATGCTGCCGGGATTGGTTGTCACCAATCTGTGCTTCAGCTTCAACAATATCATGCGCGCCAGCGGATACCCGATGAAGGCGCTCGTCACCAATCTGCTCGGGGCTGTGCTCAATGTCATACTCGACCCGATATTCATCTTCGGGTTTGACATGGGCATCAAGGGAGCGGCCATCGCCAGCGACATCTCGATGTTTGTGGCTGCGGCTTTTGTGATGTGGCATTTCTGCCGCCGGTCATCGACGGTGCATTTTCGGCGCGGAATATACCGCATCGATTGGCGCATCGTCTGGGGCATGGTCAGCCTCGGCGCAGCGCCCTCGGTGGTCAATGCCGCCTCGTGCCTAATCACGATGATTGTCAACACTTCGCTGGTGCATTACGGCACCGACATCGATGTCGGCGCTTGCGGCATCTTCATTACCTTCACCTCGCTGCTCACCTCGGTGGTTGTTGGCCTGAATATGGGCATGCAGCCGATCGTGGGTTACAACTACGGCGCTGGCAATCTGCACCGCCTCACCGGGGCGTTTGCGCTGGCCACCTATTGGGCCACAGGTATCTGCACCCTCGGCTGCGTAGTGGGCATGCTATGGCCCGATGTGATAGCGCGGGCCTTCACCTCCGACCCGGGGCTGATACGGGTCACCGACAATGGCTTCAGGCACGCGCTGTTTATGTTCTGGATGGTGGGATTTCAGGTGATATCCACTGGATTTTTCCAGAGCATCGGCAAGGCAGCCCAGTCGATAATCCTGGGCTTGGCGCGCCAGGTGATATTCATGTATCCCCTGCTCAAGATCCTGCCGCCGCCTACGCTTTTCAC
>NWBJ01000101.1:458-2150 GCA_002633115.1 Muribaculaceae bacterium Zag1 | reverse complement strand
GCTCGCGGCCGGCTAAGAGCGAGGACGAGCCACGGCGCGTGGTTAACGCCGAAGGGCGTGTATTCCAAGTTTGGCCACGAGACGGAACCGGCCGAAGGATAGTTGAGGAGGAAAAGGGCGGCGCGCTGGACGAATGGAAATTCGAGCCATTCCACAGCGATGAATTTATTGCTGATATTTTATCAATGAGTATAGACGAGGTTAAAAGCGGATGAAACATGTTAACTGGGAAGAAGCGTCCCCACAAAGGGAGCGGCACTATTATAAGTTTGACCCCTCCGACGCTGAACGCTTTGCCAATCAGTATGGGAAGAAGGTTCGCCACACAAGCGGTTCACAGAATATAGCTATGTCGTGCCCATACTGCGGGGGCGGTGATTATAAATTTACGCTGAGCCTTAAGACGGGACAGTTTCACTGCTTTCACGGTCGATGCGGGGTTAGCGGGAATATGCTCACCCTTGCTGCTGATTTTGATTTTTCGCTTGGTATGGAAGTAGACGAATACCTCGCGCCGCGCCGCCAATATCGGGACTTATCAGGGAAGGCGCTCCCGAGTGCGCACCCCGATGCGGTTGCCTGGCTGGAAGGGCGGGGAATCCGCGCTGAAACGGTCGAACGGTATAATATCACAGTTCAAACAGAGCGACCTGAAATTCTGGTTTTCCCGTTTGCGGACGAGCGCGGGGTTTTGCAGTATGTAAAGTACCGCGACACCACGGCCACAAAAGAAAACGGCAGGAGCAAAGAATGGAGCGAATCGGGGTGCAAGCCTATCCTGTTCGGCATGGCGCAGTGCAATTCGGGGAAAGACCGCCGCCTGATTATCACGGAAGGGCAAATTGACGCGTTGTCGGTTGCTCAAGCTGGAAACTATAACGTCGTCAGCGTTCCGAACGGCAAAGACGGCTGGACGTGGGTACCCTATTGCTATGACTGGGTGCGCCAATTTGATGAGATTGTCGTCTTTGGTGATTACGAAAAAGACCCCCGCACCGGTGAAACCCGAATGACGTTACTGGACGGCATCAAGCAACGGTTCCCGATGCGCGTGCTTGCCGTAAAGCCAGAAGCCTACGAGAACGGCCGGTACAAGGACGCAAACGACATCTTAAAAGGTGGGGGCACGAACGGCATCAATGCGGCAATCGCCGGCGCTGAATTTGCCGGAGTGAAGCGCGTGAAGCATCTGCTTGACGCTGAACGTGTCAATTTGGACGACGTTAAGAAGCTGCGCACTGGCATTTTTAACCTGGACGTACTCACAGGCGGCGGCATTCAATGTGGCGTATTAAGCGTCTTGCAGGGGAAGCGCGGCGAAGGGAAATCAACGCTCGCTATTCAGATGGCCGCGCAGGCTGTAGCGCAGGGAATGACGGCATTCATTTACAGCGGCGAAGCGACCGGCTATGAGTTGCGCAATCAGTTTGAACGGCAGGTTGCGGGGCCGGAACACATCATCGAGGAACTTGGACAGTATGGCCCGCGCTACAGTATCAGCGAAACGAATGCGGCGCTAATCAGGAGTTGGTGCCACGATAAGGTGTATTACTACGACAATCAAATTGTTGATAGCGATGAGCCGGAGAGCTTACTTGATACGCTCGAAACGGCAATACAGCAGTACGGCATACAATTCGCGCTCATCGATAATCTAATGACCGGTCTCGACATCGATGGCAATGCCGGCAC
>NWBJ01000101.1:0-266 GCA_002633115.1 Muribaculaceae bacterium Zag1 | reverse complement strand
GCGGCAAAATTTCCGAGACGCAACGCAAGCTGTCGCTGTGCAAATGCAGCGCAAACGGCAATCGGGATTACGAGGGTATGATTATGGATTTTGAGCCAAAGAGCCGCCGCATTTATAAAGCTGGGACGTCACCAAGTTGGAAGTATGGCTGGGAGCCTGAGCAAATGGCAATGGATGGCTTTGTTGAAATCCCGGATGAGGAAGCGAGTGACTTGCCGTGGTAAGCTTTACAATTTCCGGGACGCTCCCGAGCCTGAACCAGATGC
>NWBJ01000100.1 GCA_002633115.1 Muribaculaceae bacterium Zag1 | reverse complement strand
GGACTCAAATTTGAATTTGGAAAATTGACAGAAAAAGAGTAATTTTGCGCTTGATAAGGATTTAGCATAACGAAAACGGCAACTCTATGACCAACTTTTGGATTGCAAATTGTTTGTTGGCATTTGGATTGGCAGTGCTATGCGCCGGAGTCTTGATACCTCAGATTCTCCTCATTTCTTTCCGCAAGGCTCTGTTTGACGAGCCCGACGCGCGGAAAATCCATACTTCAGCAGTGCCCCGACTTGGAGGCCTCGCATTCATGCCAGTGGTATGCTTCACATTTGTGCTGCTCTTCGGCCTGGACCTTCACTTTGATGGCACTCAGTTCCTACGCTACGTGATGCCCTACCTCAAGCCACTGGCCTTTGCGGCCTGCGCGCTGATGATGCTATACATCGTGGGTATGGCCGATGACTTGGTTGGCGTGAAATATCGCGCAAAATTTGTGGTGCAGGTCACCTGCGCCTGCCTCATCATAGGCGGTGGGGTATGGTTCAACACCTTCGGCGGTTTCTTCGGAATCTACGAAGTCGGCCCTTGGCTCGGTTGGCCAATGACAGTATTGGCTACCGTATTCATTATCAATTCGATTAACCTGATTGACGGCATCGACGGCTTGGCCTCAGGCCTGTGCTCGATTTGCTTATTGTGCTACGGCATAGTCTACGGCATGGCTGGCGAGTGGGTATTCGCCATCCTATCGTTTGCAAGCGTGGGCGTGCTAGTGCCATTCTTCTACTACAACGTTTTTGGCGATGCCCTGCGCCAGAAGAAAATCTTCATGGGTGACACCGGCAGCCTCACAATCGGCATGATGATCTCATTCCTCGGCATACGCATGCTGCAAATCGATGCCCCTATGCAGCTCGGCAACATGAATATACTGGTGGTGGCATTCTCGCCGCTGATCGTGCCATGCTTTGATGTGGTCAGGGTGTACGGCGAACGCCTCTCGGTGCGCCGCAATCCCTTCCTGCCCGACAAGCGCCATATCCACCACAAGCTGCTGGCTCTCGGATGGCCGCAGCGCCGCGCCATGGTCACACTGATATGCGTATCTCTGCTCTTTTCTGTGGCTAACATCGCTGCCAGCCTCTGGGTCAACATCAACATCCTGCTGGTAATCGATGCAGCGATTTGGGTGGTAGCCATCCTGGCTCTCAACAAACGCATCGCCCGACGCAAAGCAATGCTCAGCGTCAAGGCCACAAGCAGCGTAACCAACAACCGGCGCGTTTCTTAACCGTCCCCTACAAAATAAAATAAGCCCCAGCATCTCGATGCAGATGCTGGGGCTTGTTTATGGATTCCCTTATTCTTGCCTGATCGATTGATATATCAAGTCAAAGAGGGTGTCGCGCACATTCAGTTTACTGAATGTAGAATTGTCGCGGGTCGGGTCAACTCGATTACAGAGGAACACATAAATCAATTCCTCGTCGGGATCGACCCAGAAACAGGTACCGGTAAACCCTGTATGGCCATACACATTTGGCCCAGCCGCATCGGTGGTGGGATTATTCTTGGTATTCTCCACATCGGGCTTGTCAAAGCCCAGGCCGCGACGCGAATTGGGACTCTTGACGGTGGTAAACAGATGGGCAGTCTCGGGCGAGAGGATGCGCGCATCGCCGTATTCGCCCTGATTGAGCCACATCTGGCACAACTTAGCGATATCGGTGGCAGTGCCAAACACTCCGGCATTGCCTTGCACGCCTCCAGAGAATGCTGCCAACTCATCATGCACATACCCATGCACATGCTGACGGCGCAGGTAACTGTCATTCTCAGTGGCAGCAATTCGGCTCAGAGGATATTTGTCAGCAGCTCGATAGGTGAAAGTGTAGGCGCCGAGCGGTGCCCAAACGCTGTCGGTCACCCATTGGTCGTGGGGTTGACCCGTTAGGCGTTGCTCCATATCCATGAGCAGGGCGAAGTTGAGGCACGAATATGCATAGTTACGGTTATTGCGCAATGGCAATTCGTAGATGCGGCGCATGATAGTGTCGGCCGTGGCTTGGCTCATATACAACCCATCGGCCACCTCGCGATTGAAGACATCAGTCTTTTTCTTAGACAATATATCGGTGCGCAGCTTGGGATTCTTCACTCCATAGAGTTTGTCAAGGATCTTGACCGGGTGCTTCTTGTCCTTGCGGCCACTAAGCAGAGTGGTACCCTTGTAGCAAGTCGAGTCGATCATAATCGTGTACAGATTGAGCGACGGACGTATTCCGGTCTCGTGGAATAGCAACTGGCGCGGCGTGATGCTATCCTTGCCCTCAATCTTGAGGCCTGGAATATACTCTGACGCAAAGGTGTCGAGCGAGAAGAGGCCCAAATCGTAAGCCTTCATCACTCCGGGCAGCGTGCCGACCACCTTGCTGACCGATGCCAAGTCGTAGAGAGTGTTGCCATCGACAGCGGGTCCGCCCTTAGTGGTCACGCCATAACTCTTGTCAATCACCACATTGCCCTCGCGAGCCACCAGAATTTGGCAACCGGGGAAGGCTCCCTCCTTGATATACTCAGTGATGGCCGAGTCAATCTTCTGCTCCAACGATGGATCCATCTTTGCGGCTTGCAATGAGCCATAGCCGAGGCGCGTCTTGTCCAAGTCAATGCCCTGGCCCAAACGGCCCACACCGGCTACATCCACGGGGAAACGCCCCCTCACCTTGATGCCGCCAAAGATAGCCTTGGCAGCCGAGCGTTGGTTGGCCGGGGTGTCGTCATAAACAGCCACGATTGCTTGGGCATTAGGCATGCTGGCGCGGAATTTGCCCATCTTGTAAGGATTGACCATAAACACCTCGATCAGCCCCGGCACCTCAGCCAAAGCGGCGAGTTGCGAACGGCTCTCAGCCTCGTCGCCATACACAGCGGCGATCACTGTGTCATGCTTCTTTATCTCATTCAATGCCCCTACCCCGTGGTACACGTCGATATGTACGTACTTTTCGGCCATTTGGTCAAATTCAGTCGAACCATTGGCACCGATATTGACCACAGCAATTGAGCGGTGGGCCAAGTCGCCAAGGGGCAGCAGAGAATCGTTATTGCGAAGCACAGTAGCGCTTGCATCAGCCAATTTCTCGATGATGGCCTCGGCATCAGACGAATTGACCACTGAGTCGACAGTTGCCATATCTATCGGCTGGTAATCGGCAAGCCCAAGAGCGTACTTGTAAGCCAGCATCTTCTTGCACCGCTCCTCAATGTCCTGAGCCGAGATTTCGCCGCTCTCGACAGCCGCCAACACTGCGTCAACGTCTGATACGGGATTGACCGGATTGAGCAACACATCGGCTCCGGCCTTGAGAGCGCCCACGCATCGATTGCCGCCTATGGCAGCGCCATCCATACCGAGGCCATCGGTAAATACCAGGCCGTCAAATCCGAGTTCATCCTTGAGCAGGCCGGTGGTAATGGCTCGCGACATCGAGGCCGGAACTCCGGTGGCATCCAAAGCCGGCAAAGAGATATGCCCAACCATCATGCCTCCGCAACCCGAATTGATGAACTCGCGAAATGGCAACAATTCTACCCTCTCCAAACTGTCGCGGCTGCGATTCACCACAGGCAGAGCCTTGTGCGAGTCAGTATTGGTATCGCCATGTCCGGGAAAATGCTTAGCCACGGCCAGCACTCCACCGTCCTCCAATCCCAAGGAGTAAGCCTTGCTGAGCTTGGCCACCCTCGCCGGACTTTCGCCAAACGATCTATAGCCAATCACTGGATTGCTGGGATTTGAATTGACATCGACCACGGGAGCGAAATTGACATGTATGCCCATGGCGCGGCATTGGCGTGCCATCTCCTGGCCATACTCATACAGCAGCTTGGGATTCTGTATGGCACCGAGGCCCATGTTTTTGGGAAAACGCGGAGAGTCGGGCACGCGCATATTCAGTCCCCACTCGCCATCGAGGGTCATCATCAGAGGCACCTTGGCCAACTCTTGGCCGTAGTTGGTGATATCGGCAAACTCCTCAAGGGTGCCCGCCGAGAACAGCAGACCCCCCACATGGGCTTGCTCGACCATGCGCTTGACCGCAGCGCGTGAGGCTTGGCCCTGCGCCGGACTCACATTGGCAATCATCAGCTGTCCGACACGTTCGCGTTCGTCCATGGAATTGTAGACCGAGTCAACCCAGTGCTTGCATTGCGGCGTAGAGATGGGTTGAGACAAACGGCTACGCCCTCCCGAACCGTACGAGCTCAAGAGGGCGATTAGCAGGTAAATAAAAGGTATATTCATAGGATATAAGTTAGAATTCTAAGGAATAACAGGGGGGAAGCCATCATTTCTTCAAGACTAAGCGTCGCTCGCTTGGCGGATTGATCGACTTGCCCTTGCCGGGACCGGTGCGGAAATATTCCAGCAGGTCGTCAAAGGCATAGTTCTTGCTTGTGCCAAGGGTCTTGTGGTCAACCAGCGAGTGGAAATAGTCGCCGCCATTGGCAACATAGTCGATCGTAGCAATCTTGTAGTTGCGGTTGGGGTCGATGGGCTGGCCCGATATGGTGAGTTCCTCCCAAGTTCCGGTGTTCTTGTCATACACGGCCTTGACATTTTTGCTCAGGCCGGCTCCGCCAATGCGTGTCATATTGTTGAAAGCCTCGATCAGGCTGTCGCCTGGCACCTCGATGACCACGATGCGGTTGAAGAATGGCATCAGCGTGATCACCTGACCCTCGCTGACGGGGCCTTTGTCAACATCGTTGCGGATACCGCCCTTGTTCATAATCACCAGGTCGACATCGGGGTTGAGCTCTTTGCCCTTCCACTCGACAAAGTCGCTGGCGAAATTCACCATTTCCGGACTGTCTTTCTTGAGGTACTTGGCGGCTTTGGTCACTTGCTTTTTGTTGAGAGCGTCAACCTCGGCGCGGTACGGGCTCACTATCTCCTCAACCTCGGGGCCAACGCGACTGTCAAGCCGATCGTCAACGAGGATCAGCTGGTAGTCAGGAGTAGCTGCCAGGTCGTCAAGGTCGATGGTAATCTCGCCGAGATAGCGAGCGCCCTTGCCAGCCTGAGCCACTACTATCTCGCGGCCATCGGCATTCTTAATCAGATAGGGAGGAGTATTGGGGTCGGCTGGATTGACCAATGTATGGCTATGACCGCCGATGAGCAAGTCGATGTCATGGGAATTCTCAATCAGCTTGACATCATCGTCATATCCGATGTGGGATATGACCACCACCATGTCGGCGTGTTCGATATTTTTGAGATACCAAGCTAGGCCATTGGCAGCCTCGATCTCATCGATAAAACCCACGCCCTCGCAATTGGCGTCGGCAATCATGCCCTTGGGCTGCAGGTTGATGGGTAAGAAAGCGATGCGCTTTCCATCGACCTCCTTGATCGAGTAGGGCTTGAAAGTATCTTTGAGGGGAGTATTTCGGAAATCATAGTTGGCGCATAGCAATTCGGCATCGGCTACTGCCAGATTGTCGGCGAGGGCTTGCATGCCGTTGTCAAACTCATGGTTACCGAGGATGCGCATGTCATACCCCAGGGCATTCATCAGCTTCTCCTCAACCTCGCCCTTGTAGAGGTTGAAGAACAGGGTGCCTTGTACGATATCTCCGGCATCGATGAGCAGCACGTTTTCTTCAGCATTTCTCACGCTGTCGATTAGCACTTTGCGGCGAGCAATGCCGCCAAGATTGTCTTCGGGGAATGGGTCGATCTGCGAGTGTGTGTCGTTGGTATGCAGCAGCACGAGCTTTTCGGCTTGCGCGTCAAATCCAACCGTGAGCATCCAAGCTGCGGCCAGAATAGCTAATGGGTATCTTTTCATATCTATAGTACTTATCAAAGGTATTGATTTGTTGAGGAGAAAAAATTTTTCCTAATACATTAATAAATAAAACCCAAATAAGTTCACTACGCAGGGTCAGATTTTTGAAGTCGTTTCAAAAAAAATAGTCGCTGTGAGCGACTACCATTCATCACCAATCCCCCCACTCAGGGGATGGATTATCACAACTTTATGCATCTCTGTGACTCCTACAGGATTCAAACCTGTAACCTTCTGATCCGTAGTCAGATGCTCTATTCAGTTGAGCTAAGGAGCCGATTGGCTTATTATCTGTGACTCCTACAGGATTCAAACCTGTAACCTTCTGATCCGTAGTCAGATGCTCTATTCAGTTGAGCTAAGGAGCCGAAATGTATGCGCGGCTTTGAGAGCCTGCTCAGTGGTCCCTGTAGGGCTTGAACCTACGACTCCCTGATTATGAGTCAGGTGCTCTAACCAACTGAGCTAAGGGACCTCGTTGTCCGATTTCGAGTGCAAAGTTACACTCTTTTTCGGAATCTACCAAATTTTTCTCACTATTTTTTTGAAAAAAGTTATTCCCTCACTGCCATCTCGGCCTCAACTGCCTCTGGCTTAGCCTTTTTGCGCTTGGGATTGGCCGGAAACCAGCCTCGGGCCACGCGCTGCTTCTGTTCAAAGAGTTCGCCTATGCTCCACAGGGCCGAGGCTCCGGTCACGCCGAGGATGGCCGACCAGAAGATGCTGTCGACAAACAAGGCGCACACCACGCAGGCGATGCCCAGCAGCAAGAACAACCACCAAGGGCGAGTGCCGAAATAATACTCAGTCTTGATCACTATGGGATGAAACATGCCTATTATCAAAAAGGTGGCCACGGCTATACCTACCCCGGTAAAATTTAGATATTCTGAAATCATGTCTTATATCGGTCTGTTTGGTCTATCATTGCAATTCGCGGGTCAAAATTACGAATTTTTTTCACTTTGGCTCTCTTTTTCTCAAAAATCTGTGATTATGGAGGAAAAACGGCTTTGTTTCTTGAAAAATATAGTTAAATTTGCAATATGAATGCAGCCGCAGAAATATCATCAAACCCCGAAATGGCTTCGCGCACCCTGCGCCTTGTAGGCGAGGAGACAATGCAGCGCCTGAGGGACACCCGTGTCATAATCTTCGGCGTGGGAGGCGTAGGCAGCTGGTGCGCCGAGAGCCTGGCGCGCACTGGCATCGGCCATATCACCATCGTCGACCCCGACCGCGTGGCCCCATCAAACATCAACCGCCAACTAATGGCCACCCTCGACACTATGGGGCGCCCCAAGGTGGAGGTGTTGCGCGAGCGCATGCTCACTGTCCACCCTGAGTGCCGGGTAACAGCTATCCAAGAGCCATTCACCCCGGAAAGTGCCGCATCGTTCGACCTCGACCAATACGACTATGTGATTGATGCCATCGATTCGCTCTCGGACAAAGCTCATCTCATACTCGCCGCTACAGCCTCGAGGGCCCGGTTATTCTCCTCGATGGGAGCCGCTCTCAAGATGGACCCCACTCAGGTCAAGGTGGCAGAGTTTTGGGATGTCAAAGGCTGTCCCCTGGCTCGCGCCCTGCGCAACAAGTTCAAGCGCTCAGGCCAGAAGCCGCGCCGCAAATTCAAATGCGTGTACAGCGACGAACTCCTCCACAACCTCGGCCCCATGGGCCCCGACGAATTGCAATTTGGCAAAGTAGCCTACAATGGCTCGCTCTGCCACATCACCGCCATCTTTGGCCTCACTCTGGCCGGGCTGGTCATCAAAGACATAATGAAAAATGAAAAATGAAAAATAGGCAGCCTCCTCCTTCTCCGGATGGCGGCTACTGTGTTCGGCCATTTTATGGTCGATATCCCATTTTAAAATACTACCAACCAATACCCACCATGAAAATTATCAACAAAGCCATAGCCTGGATTATGGCAGCTGTAAGCATCACAGCCAGTGCGGCCTCGCCTATCGATGGTCTGCTCGAGCGCATCGACCCCGGAGCATCAAAGAAATTTGCCGTCTCGATCAAGAAGAGCGGCGATGCCGACTATTTCCAACTGTCGCAAAAAGGCCAGAAAGTAGCCATCACGGTCAGCGACCCGGTGTGCGCCGCCGTGGGCCTAAACTGGTACCTCAAATATTACGCCGGCGTGCATCTCTGCTGGAATCAGATGCAAGCCTCCCTGCCGTCTCCCCTGCCCCAGGTGGAAACCCCTGAGCGACACGAGACCGACCTCAAGCTGCGCTATGATTTCAACTATTGCACTTTCTCTTACACCATGCCTTTCTGGGACTGGGACCGCTGGGAAGAAGAAATCGACTGGATGGCCCTGCACGGCGTGAACATGCCTCTTGCCGCCGTAGGCCTGGAGTGCGTGTACCGCAATATGCTGCTTCGCCTCGGCTATACTGACGATGAGGTCAACAAGTTCATCTCGGGCCCGGCCTTCATGGCCTGGTGGGCCATGAACAATCTTGAGGGCTGGGGCGGTCCAAATCCCGACTCGTGGTATGCCCGCCAAGAGGACTTGCAGAAAAAGATTCTGGCTCGCATGGCAGAATATGGCATCCGGCCCGTGCTGCCCGGCTATTGCGGCATGATGCCCCACGATGCCGACGAGAAGCTTGGCCTAAACCTCACCAAAGCCGCAAAGCTGTGGAATGGCTATCAGCGTCCAGCCTTCCTCCAGCCCACCGACCCGAGATATTCCGAGATCGCTCGCATTTTCTATGAGGAACAAGAAAAACTCTTCGGCAAGGCTGATTTCTACTCGATGGACCCGTTCCACGAACTCTCCAACGCCGAGGGCGTAGACTTTGACGCCGCTGGCAAGGCTATCATGGCCGAGATGAAGCGCCACGCTCCCAAGGCCAAATGGGTGGTGCAAGGCTGGACTGAGAATCCTCGCGACGAAATGATCCAGGGCCTTGACCAAGGCGACCTGATAATCCTCGACCTATTCAGCGAGTGCCGCCCCATGTGGGGCATGCCATCGCTGTGGCAGCGCGAACAAGGCTATGGCAAACATCAATGGTTATTCTGCATGCTTGAGAATTTCGGCGGCAACGTGGGCCTCCACGGCCGCATGGACCAGCTGCTTGAGAATTTCTATCTCACCAAGACCGACCCGCTCGCCGCTCATATCGCCGGCATAGGCTTCTCGCAAGAGGGCAGCCTCAACAATCCAGTGATGTTTGAGCTCATGAGTGAATTGCCCTGGCGTCCGGCTGAGTTTAAGAAGGAAGACTGGCTCCCTGGCTACGTCACCGCCCGCTACGGCAAGAGCAACGACAAAGCCCAAGAGGCCTGGTCGGTGCTGTCTAACTCGATTTACAACTGTCCTCGCGGCAACAACCAGCAAGGCACCCACGAATCAATTTTCTGCTGTCGTCCCACTCTCGACAATTTCCAAGCCTCGTCGTGGTCGAAGATGCAGAATTATTACGACCCCACTGCCACCGAGCAGGCAGCCCGCCTGATGCTCCAAGCCGCCGAAGACTATAAAGGCAATAATAATTTTGAATACGACTTGGTCGATATCGTGCGCCAAAGCATCTCTGACCTTGGTCGCCGAGTGTACCAGCACGCCATCGCCGACTACAAGGCTTTTGACCGCCAGGGATTCAAGCGCAACTCGCAGAAATTCCTCCAGCTAATCAAACTGCAAGACCGACTGCTCGCCACTCGGCCCGAATTCAAGGTAGGCACCTGGATTGACTACGCTTTGCGCGCCGGCGACACCCCCGAAGAAAAAGCTCTGTATGAGTGGAATGCCCGAGTACAGGTGACCACCTGGGGCAACCGCACAGCCGCTGATACTGGCAAACTCCGCGACTATGCCCACAAAGAGTGGAGCGGACTGCTGCGCGACTTCTATTATCCGCGCTGGCAAGCATTCTTCAACTCACTCGACCAGGAGTTTGACAGCCGCAAGGTGGCCGACCCAATTGACTATTACGCCATCGAAGAACCCTGGACACTGGCTCGCAATCCCTACTCGGCCGAAGCCGAAGGTGACCCCATAGCCGTGGCTCAAGAGGTGTTCAAGCAAGCATTCGCCAACTAATCTCTCCCACCCCATGCCTGCCCAATCTGCCTCAATATCACGCAGCGCAGCCGCCGCGCCAAAAGCCAAAGCCCAGAGCAAGTCGGCACGCCTGTACTCGCTCGACGTACTGCGCGGCATCACTGTCGCCGCTATGATCATCGTCAACAATGCCGGAGGACCCGAATCGTATTCATTCCTCCAGCACTCGGTCTGGAACGGCCTGACACTCTGCGATATGGTGTTTCCCACTTTCCTCTTCATCGTGGGCATCTCTACATATATCTCGCTGAGCAAGAAAGGTTTCCAATGGTCGCAACCTACGGCCATTAAGATTCTGAAGCGCACCGTGCTGATTCTGCTTATCGGCTGGGCCATCCATTGGCTCGAGCACATCGTCAAGGCCGATTTCTTGCCGCTGGCCACCCTGCGTCTCACCGGGGTGCTGCCACGCATTGCCGTGTGCTATTTCCTCACCTCGGTCATCGCCCTCAGTTGCGGCAAGAAAGCCATCGAGGCTATCATCGTGTGCCTATTGGTGCTGTACGGGTGGATACTGCTCGCCGGTAACGGATTTGTCAACGAGATAGACAATATCCTGGTGCGGTTTGACCGCGCCTTGCTCGGCGAGGCCCATCTGTACACCAAGCAGCCAGTCGACCCCGAGGGCTTGATGAGCAATCTCAGCGCACTGGCTCACACTCTTATAGGTTTCTGCTGCGGCAGAATGCTTATGGCCCGCAGCGCCAACATCGAGGCCAAGATGCTGCGCATCATGGTGATGGGATTCGGAATGTTACTCGTGGGCTTGGCCATAGCCGTAATCCTGCCCATCAACAAGCGCATCTGGTCACCATCGTATGTATTGGTGAGCTGCGCTCTGGCCGCAATGGCTCTGGTGGCTATAGCTTATATTGCTGACATCAAGGGACGCAAGCGGGGTTTCTGGCCATTCGATGTATTCGGCGTGAATCCGCTGTTTCTCTACGTGCTGGCCGAAGTGGCAGCCATCCTGCTCTCAGCATCTGGTGCAAAGCGCGCCATCTACGGTTTCATCGAGGCTGGCATCCCCGACCCCAAGGTGGCATCGGCCATCTACTCTCTCCTCTTCGTTTGCGCCATCTGGGCTGTAGGCTACTGGCTCTATCGCAAGAAAATATACATAAAACTGTAAACTACGCCTTATGGATAAGGCTGAGATCACAAAACCAACGCCTTATAAATAAGGCTATGACCATAAAACCATAAGGACATAAAACCACAAGGACATAAAAACTATGTTTTGTGGTAATATTTCCAAAAACCAAAAACTAAAAACCAAAAACCATATATGTGCTTACGTAAAACTTACGTACTTACGTTCTCGATTCGTAAAACTTACGTGCTTACGTTTCTGATTGCCACATTGGGCTGCTGGGCGCAGATAGACACGAGGGTGGGTACGGCCCACAGCGTGACAAAGGCGGCTGGAATGTTCGGCAAGGGCACCGAGGAATTGGGCCAAACCCTCCCGGCAGTGCTGAAGCCCCATGGCATGAATTTCTGGACACCCCAGACACGCGACACAGAAATCAAATGCATAGCCCCATACTACTATGCCGATTCGCTGCTGCAAGGTTTTCGCGGTTCGCATTGGATAGTAGGGGGTTGCACCCAGGATTACGGCTCGTTTACCCTAATGCCGCTCTCTCAACTCTCCTCCCTCACCCCGGAGTGCCGAGCTACCCCATTCAGCCATGAGGCCGAGACCGCTCTGCCTCACTATTACAGCGTGGAACTGCCAGAGCAGGCCGTAACGGCCGAAATGACTGGAGATTCCCGTTCGGCCATCTTCCGCTTTACCTACGACAAGGCTGGCAAGGGGTATCTCGTGGTCAATCCCAACAATGACGAAGAGGAAGGATTCATTGCTATCGACCCCCAGGCTCGCATGATCTACGGCTATAACCCAGTGCACCGCATATACCAAAGCAAGGGCGAAGCGGCCGGATTCTCCGGCCACTTTGTGGTGATGCTCGACCGCCCCATCACTGCTTACGGCGTGTATGAAAGCGAAACCCAGATGCCAGGCGTGGCCAGCATCGGACATCGCAACGACATTGGCGCTTATGTAGAATTTGACGTCGCCCCCGACTCGCCCGTGCTTGTCAAGGCTGCCTCATCATTCACCAACCATCACGGAGCACTCCAAAATCTGCTCTCCGAGATACCCGCTTGGGATTTCGATGGCCAGAAAGAAAAACTAGCCGAGGTGTGGCAACAATGGCTTGGCACAATCGAGGCCGAAGGCGATCCCGAGGTGTTGCAAAAATTCTACACTGCCATGTACCATGCATCGTTCCTCCCCCACGAGGTGAGCGATGTCGACGGCGCTTATGTGCCTTTCGCCTCGGGCTATCCTATCAAGAATCTGCCCATGGGACAACGCTATTTTGATGACTACAGCGCCTGGGACACCTATCGCGCCCTGCATCCGCTGATCCACCTGCTTCACCCCGAAATGGGCGGCGAGATGGTGCAATCACTTGTGCGCAAATATGATGAGGGAGGCTGGATGCCAATCTTTCCGTGTTGGAACAGCTACACCTGCGCCATGATTGGCGACCACTGTTCGGCCATCATTGCCGATGCTTATGTCAAGGGCATTCGCAATTTCGATGCCGAAAAGGCATACCAGGGCATACGCCGCAACGCCTTTGAGATTCCCTCGGCGCAAGAATACGCCGCTGGCAAGGGTCGACGCGCCATCGATTCATACCTCGCCTTGGGCTATGTGCCAGTCGAGGATTCTGTGCCTATGGCTTTCCATAAGCGCGAACAGACCTCACGCACTCTCGAATACGCTTACGATGACTTTGCCGTAGCCCAACTGGCTCGCGCCTTGGGCCATAACCAAGATGCCGACCAACTGCTCGACCGCTCGCGCAACTATCGCAATGTCATCAATCCCACCACTGGTTATGCCGATGGTCGCCATGCCGACGGCTCGTGGGTAGGCGCCAATCCGGTAAATTTCAGCAAGCACATCACCGAGGGTGCGCCCTGCCATTACACCTGGTACGCGCCTCACGACCCCGAGGGCCTGATGGCAGCCATGGGCGGCAAGAAGGCATTTACCGAGAGGCTGGATTCCATGTTCAGCGAACATCGCTACTGGCACGGCAATGAGCCATGCCACCAGGTGGCATATATGTATGCCTTCACCGACCAGCCGTGGAAAGCATCGCGCGAGGTGAGTCATATCATGGATACCGAGTATCTCAATTGTCCCGGCGGTCTGTCGGGCAACGATGATGCCGGACAGATGTCGGCTTGGCTGGTATTCGCCACCTTGGGATTCTACCCGGTATGCCCAGGCACAGAGACCTACGCTGTATCTGGCCCTGCGCTGACCAAAGCGGTAATACATCTTGAAAATGGCAATACCCTCACCATCTCAGCCCCCAAGGCCTCAGCCAAAAACATATATGTAAAATCACTCAAATTCAATGGCCAGAAAATCGACCACCGCTTCCTGAATCACAGCGACCTGATGCAGGGAGGCACCCTCGAATTTGAGATGACATCAAAACCATAAGGACATAAGCTACATAAGGACCTAAGGCCAAATTACCATGACTCCGTAAGGGCAGTCGAGTGCCACGGGCCTTCGGCCCGGCGGTCCCATCAACATTAAATCTTATCAATAATGAAACAGATACTTTACTACCTCACAGCAGCGCTGCTGCTTTCAAGCTGCTCATCTCGCAAAGCCGATCACACGTTTCTGATCACTGATTACAATGTGGTGCTAAATGACAGCGCCGACAATTCAGCCTCTATCCAAAAAGCCATCAACGAATGCTCGGAATCGGGTGGCGGCGTAGTGGTGTTCCCCGCCGGCACAACCATCATGACTGGCCCGTTTGAATTGAAGTCGAATGTCGAGATCCATCTCCAAGCCGGAGCCGTACTGCTCGCCAATCCCGACGAGTCGCTCTACAAGAAGAGTGCCTTTCTCGCCAACGAGGGCGAAGGCATGATGTGGATTTCTGGCACCGACCTCAGCAATGTAGCCATCTCCGGCACTGGCCGCATCGATGGCAATGGCATCGAGTTTATGGGAGCCGAACTCGAAGACAGCTACGAACTGAAACCCGTCACCACCTTTGACCCCCGGCCCCATGTGCTGACCCTGATCAATGTTGACAAACTCACCATCCGTGATGTCACCATCGGCAACAGCGCCTACTGGACCATCCACCTGATCGGCTGCAACGATGCCTCGATAATCGGGGTAAGCGTGCTCAACAGCCTGAAGGTGCGCAACAGCGACGGAATCGACATCGACCACTCGACAAATGTGCGCATTTCTGACTGCCACATACAGTCGGGCGACGATTGCATCTGCCTGAAAAACCGCCGCGAATTTGAGGCCTACGGCCCTTGCCGCAACATCGTGGTCAACAACCGCACAATGACCTCACGCTCGTGCGCCATCAAGATTGGTTCGGAAAATATGGATAGCATAGATACTGTTTTGTTCAATAATTGCGTTATTACTGGTAGCAACCGTGGCATCGGTATCCAAAATCGCGACGAAGGCACAGTATCCAATGTCTTTTTCACCAATATGATAGTCGACTGTCGCCTATGGAGCGATGTATGGTGGGGCAAGTCAGAACCTATTTATGTCACCTCCTATCCCCGCGCTGTGGGCAACCACAAGGATGCCGGCTGGCGCTTCCCCAAGGGAGCGACCGAGGGTCGTTGCGGCGAAGTCAGCAACGTATGGTTCCGCAATGTCAAGTGCCTCACTGAGAATGGCGTATTCGTTGGCGGCGACACTCCGCAGAAGGTCAATCATATCTATTTTGACAATGTGGATATAGAGTTTCGCAAGGTGTCGGGCTATCCCGGGGGCACCTACGACAAGCGCCCATGCGTAGGCGAGGGATTTGTCAATGATGCCCCCTACGCTTTCTACATCGATTGCGCCAGCGACATCACCATCCGCGACTGCTCGATGCTTGTCTCGCCCGACATGACTGTGGCCGGATTCATCAAGAAAATTGATGCTCAGAGTGTGACGGTTAGGAATTAAGCCAAGTAATTGGCCTAAAATTAAGCCAAAACAGAGAGTTTTTGTTATTATTGCATGAAGCGCACCGTATCAAAACTTGTATCTTTCGTAATACTATGCTTGGCCGCAACGGCGAATGCCTTAGCCGCCACATATACTGTCGACCAGATTCCTAATGTGCATCTGGAGGACAGCACTAAGTTTGTGTCCAACCCCGATGGCATCCTCTCGCCAGCTGCCGTAGCGCAGATCAACAGTGAAATCCTGCGTATGTGGCGGCAGACAACCACCGAATTTGTGGTAGTTGCGGTCGATGACATCGACCCGCAGGATATCGATGGCTTTGCCACCGACCTGTTCACCCATTGGGGGATTGGCAAACGCGACAAGGATAATGGTGTGCTGATGCTCGTAGTCAAGGATATGCGCCGTGCGGTAATCCGCACGGGCTATGGGGCCGAGGGCGCGCTGCCCGACATCATCTGCGGCCGGATATTGCGCGACTATATGTTTCCCGACTTCAAGGAGGGCAACTACAGCGCTGGCGTGATGGCCGGCGTGGCTCAAGTCGACTCAGTGCTTACTAATCCCGAATACGCCGACGAACTGCGGTCGAAATACCCCAACAATGCCCGCGAGCAGGGAGACGAGGATTTCTGGGGCTTTTTCTTCGGATATCTTGGTCTGTTTCTGATAGTAGGGTTAGTGCTGTTGGCAGTAGAATACAGCATCTATGGCCAACGCAAGAATTCGCCCACTCAGGCCTATGCCAGCCTCAAGAAGTTGAAAATGCCCGTTGGGATTGTTTCGGCTCTTGGCTTGGGCATTCCGCTGATTGCCTATTTCCCTCTTCTCAGCCTGATGAATAAGATACGCAATGCGCCGCGCCGCTGTCCCAATTGCGGCGAGGAGATGCACAAGCTCGATGAGGAGACTGACAACAAATACCTCAACACTGCTCAGGACATGGAGGAGCAGCTCAACTCGGTCGACTACGACGTGTGGCTGTGCCCCAAATGCGGCGAGACCGATGTGATACCCTTTGTCAACGACGAATCGCAATATGAGCAATGCCCCAAATGCGGAGCCCGGGCTTGCCAGCCAGTATCTGACCGCATCGTGGTGCGACCCACAGCCACGCGTCCCGGCAAGGGAGTTGTCACCTATCAGTGCCAGCACTGCAAGAGCGTGTATAATAAGGAATACGAGGTGCCTCCCACAGGAGGCGGCAACAGCGCTGCGGCAGCCGCAGCAGCCGGGGCAATACTCGGCAGCGCCCTCGGGCGCCGAGGCGGAGGCTTCGGTGGCGGTTTTGGCGGTGGCGGCTTCGGTGGCGGCAGTTTCGGCGGCGGTTCTACCGGCGGCGGTGGCGCCTCAGGCGGCTGGTGATAGCAGGGCCACCTTTGCCCCTTTGTCCCTTGCCCCACCCCCCTCTTTGCACCTTTGCACCTTTGCACCTTTGTAGAATCCAGTACAAAATCTATAGTAATTCCCCCAATTAACAAACCCATCTATGAAAAAAGGATTAATCATTCTTGGAATAATTGTTGCCGTGGTGATATTCGTCATCATCTGGTGCGTCAATGTACGCAACGGCATCATCTCTTACGATCAAAATGTCGACGAGGCCTGGGGCAATGTCGAGAACCAATACCAACGTCGTCTCGACCTGATTCCCAACCTGGTGAATGCTGTCAAGGGCTATGCCCAGCACGAATCCTCGACATTTGAGAAGGTCACCGAGGCTCGGGCCGGACTAAAACAAGCCTACGATGCAGCCAAGACTGCTACCACCGACCAGACCCCTGAGGACCTCCAGAAATTTCAGCAGACCCAGGCCAATCTGAATCGCCAGCTCGGCATATATATCAACGCTGTGCATGAGGCATACCCCGACCTGAAGGCTAACCAGAATTTTATGGACCTGCAGGTGCAGCTCGAGGGTACAGAAAATCGCATCGCCACCGAGCGCACGCGCTACAATGCCGCTGTCAAGGAATACAATACCAAGATTTTGCAATTCCCCGGGTCAATGTTCTCGTGGGGCTATTCCAAAAAGCAGATGTTCAGCGCCGATCCCGAGGCCTCTCGCGCCCCCAAAGTTGACTTCGGCACGGATTCCTCTTCGACCTCGACCACGACCACATCATCCGATGATGATTTCTAAACACGAATATCGATAAAAGCCACGGATTACACGGATTACACGGATTGCCATCCGGATGGCTTCCGTGTAATCCGTGTAATCCGTGGTTTTTGCACCCGCTACAGTGGCTTTTATAAGGTTGGCACGGTGAGGACCTCCGCGGTGGGGAAGTGGCGAGCGCAATAGCGCTCGAGGAATCCGAGGGTGTCGGCCGCGATGACCGCGTCATGATCAAAATACTGATTATACAACACTGCGCGTAGCTCTATGCCCCGCGCTTTTATTGCCTCAAGAGATAGGATAGTGTGGTTGATCGACCCCAACACGCCGTTGGTGACAAGTGCCATGGGCAACCCACGCGTGGCCGCGTAGTCGATCGAAAAGAAATCATCTGTGATTGGCACCATCAAGCCACCGGCTCCCTCGACCAGCACTATGTCGTAGCGGCGCTCCAATTCCTCGCGAGCGCGGTCGATGACGCTTAGGTCAATCTCGCGTCCATCAATGCGGGCGGCGGGCTGCGCCGAAGCCGGATAACTGAATATCACCGGTGCGGTCAAGCCCTCGGTATCCTCGGGCAATAGTCCAGTGGCCATGATGCGCCGATGCGCATCGATATCCTCGGAATGGCCAACATTGCCGGTCTGTATGAATTTCATGGTCACCACTCGATGACCTTGTTGCTGCAGCCGCATGGCCAGCCATGCGGCTGCAGTAGGTCTTGCCGGCATCGGTGTCGATGCCGCTCACAAATAGGCTTTTCATTTCTGAAACATTCTCGACATCGAGCGCTTGTCTTCGCGCTCCTTGATTGATTGCCGCTTGTCGTATTCTTTCTTGCCTCGGCCCAGGCCGATCACGAGTTTTGCGAGGCCGCGCTCGTTGATAAACAGGCGCAGCGGCACGATGGTGAATCCGGCCTCCTTGCCATCCTTCTCCAATCGGCGTATCTCTTTGCGGTTGAGCAGCAGCTTGCGGTCGCGCTTGGCGGCATGGTTGTTGTAAGAACCATAGAAATACTCAGAGATGTGCATGTTTTTGACCCACACCTCGCCATTGGTCACATAGCAATAGGTATCGACCAGACTGGCCTTGCCCTGGCGTATCGACTTAATCTCGGTGCCGGTCAGCACCAACCCAGCGGTATAGGTGTCAATAATCTCGTAATCAAACCTCGCCTTCTTATTCTTTATATTAATATCCTTTGCGTCCATACAGATAGTTGTGAGTTGTGAGTTATGAGTTATGAGTTGTGAGTTATGAGTTATGAGTTATGAGTTATGAGTTATGAGTTGTGAGTTGTGAGTGCAAAGTTACAAATAAATTCCTAATTAATGGCCCTATGGCTTAAGTAAAATGATACCCCATCTCCTGACCAGCAGGAAATGGGGACGTCCAACCTAATTAAACGCATGATGAAAACTACTGTACAACATTGACGCCTTGTGATGAATTGTATGGAGAGCGAATCAATATTGCCTTGGCTGGCTATGTCTTACTTTAAAACATAGCCCCATTTTTCTTGCAGTCGGGTTAGTTCGCTATCGGTCAGCGAAATGACTGTGCCATGGCGAGGATTAAAGTCTTTGTTAAAAGGTTTTGGCTCGGAAAAAGAATCCAAATCCTTAGATATCTGGTATTCATACCTGCCCGAGGTATAGATATCGTACATCAAGACAAACCCCGAGCCATCGTTGAGGGGGAAAACTGCCGAGCCTTCGACCGGAGTAACTCCGGCGTATGAATCGAGATATTTGAAATCCTCTTTCCAGGCCCCATGCAGTGTCTTACAGGTAGCCTTTTGTATGCCATTCTTTATTTCTTTGCCTTCTGAATCTTTGGTATTGCCTTTATAAAATAGGTGATACTGGCCATTATGATAGATGATGTCATTGTCGATTGAACCGAAGTGTGCATTGAAAAGTTCCTTAGGCTCGGATTCAAATCCTGTGAAATCATCATTGGCATAGGCGTAATATGTGACCAATCCCTGGGATTTGTCTTCACGACGCAGTGTGAAATATACCATATATTTTTTGGCCGAGGGGTCGTAGATAGTCTGGGGTGCCCATACCCAGTAGGCATCAGCAAAACCATTAGGATAGGCCTGTGCGAGATTGATATGAGAAGAGGTCCAATCGATTAGATTGTCTGACTTCATCATCACAATCCCGGGGTTGTTACCCCAGCCATTCTTTGCGACATTCATATCAGTGGCTACGATGTAGAATGTGTTGCCTTCCTCACTTCTCAAAATATGTGGGTCGCGTATGCCTCCCGTCTCGCTAATAGAATCGGATGCAATGATGGGTCGATTGGAGTTGAGAGCATGCCAGTTGACTGCATCGTTGCTGACAGCAAAGCGCAGTTGTTCTTGCTCAGTCCATTTGCCTGAACCCTCAAAATAGGTAAATAGATAGCCAGTCAAGTCGCGTGAGGGTTGCTGAGCCTCAGCCTTAACCCATGCTAAACAAATTATCAGCAAGGGGATATAATGGTATATTTTCATAATTTTTGATTTGTTTTAAAAGTGTGCGCGCCTATGGAAAGCGCGCACACGACAAAGAAAGGATTGGTCAATATTCCTAAATAACCCAATATAATTGAAACCGTGATTACTTGAGGATTTTCTTGCCATTGACAATATAGATGCCACGGGACAGGCCGTCAAGGGCGTTCTCTATGTTGACTTGTGACTTGACTCGCATACCCATTATGTTGTAGACATCCACGATCTTGTTATCCTGAGCATAAATTGTGGCAATGCCGCTGTCGCTATCAACATACAATTGAAGCTTGCCAAGCACGCTGCGCTCGGTGAGATCGCTGTACCACAAGAAATAGTAGGCTCCATCAGCCAGACAAATAAATTTGACTGAGAGATCGGTTGTCTCTGAGTACTTGCCAACCACATCGGTCACAGCGCATATCTCTTCGCCAGTGCCATCAGCCTTGGTGTTGATGGATATTGTCTGGTTGGATGTGCCATTCATGCCGCTCACTACTGCCGACAGCTCGTAGGTCACGCCAGCCTCAAGTTCCAGAGTGGGATAGGCAAACAGGCCTTCAGATTGAGGATGGATCAATGCGCGGCCCAAGGTAAGGTTGTCGCGATAGTGGGCATAGTCATAATTGGCCGAATTGATAGGAGTGCTCCATACTATTGACTCGTCAGTAGTAGTCCAGCCAGCATCGGCAGGACTGACTTCCTCGCCAAGGCCATCCCAACCAAAGAGCTTATTCTGCGACCAGTGGGCATAGAGAGTCATATCATTGCCAATGGGGTCGTTGAAGTCAAACAGGGTAGTCAACTCAGCATCGGTGCACCAGCCCTCAAACAGATAGTCTTCTCTTTCTGTCTCAGGAGCAGAGATTCGCCCGCCAGCCATCAGATTGATAGGCTCAACGGCGGTGCCTCCATTGGTCTCAAAGGTCACAACTATGGGCCGAGTGCCACCAGCCATATAGAGATCCCAAATCAGAGGCCTATCCAAGGCATCGGTTTGCCATGTGAAATAGTAGAGACCGTCAGTATCGACAGAAAAACCTTCCATTGAGAACGAATCAGTAGCCGACCACTTAGGAGCATTGGCTGTGGCCGATGCCACCATTGTGCCAGTGTTGTCTGAGGCGCTGTTGATGCCATAGTTCATGTCTGCGGCATAATTTATAGCCGAATGCATCAGGCTGAGCTTGTAGGTTTGACCAGTGTATAGCATCACCGGATAGGCAAAGACAGCCGAATTAGAACCATGGATAAATGCGCGATCCACGCCATCAAGGTTGTCACGATAGCCTGTGGCTGAGGTAACGCCGGTAATCAGAGCTGTCCAATTGACAGATTCTTCGTCAGAACAAATCCATCCCGCATCTTTAGGGGTCTTGGTGGTGTCGCCTCCAGCGTCCCAGCCTATGAGCAAGTTGACTTCGCAGACAGCATAGAGGGTAAGGTCCTTGGTGACCGGTGTCGTGAAGTCATATTTGTTGATGCCCTCTTGCTCGTAAGCCCACAAGATAATGCCCTCGATGTCATAATCCTCGCCTGGTGCCGAGACGGTTTCTCCGTTGGCTACCATTATTGTGCGCACTATGGCAGAACCGTTGACAAAGGTCACTTTGTGATAACCTTCGATGTCGCGGAAAGCATCGCAAGCCACAGTGGCTGACAGATGCTCTTCTCCATCAAACTCGGTGGTATGAATGCGGAATAGGAAAGAGGTAGGAACAAAGTCTTCGGGGAGCTGGTAAGAATAGGTGAAGTCGGAATTGGCGTCAAGCTCCTCCTGGCTGAAACTTGCGACTACCTGCCAGTCGCCATCGTTGGCTCTCATCTCGACAAGCATCTCATCTGTTAGGTCGCGGTTTTTATTGACCCAGTTGAGTACCACTTGATAGTTATTTTCATCAAAGTAGGCTGTCAAATCCTTGGGCGCACGTGCCACAGGGATAGGTATGAACTCTGACTCCTTGTTATAAGCGAGGCCAGTATCCATATCGCGATAGAATTCGCCAAGCAGCGTGGGCTCTTCGTTTACGATAAGCTTTGAGCATGTGGCCTCATGGTTCCAGAAGAAATAGCGCTCAATATAAGGTGCGGCGTTCCAATTCTCAAACACTGCGCTCATGCAGCGCAGATTTTCCTCTTGCACGTCTTCGGCATTGGTGTCGGTGGTACCGTATTTATTGTAAGCGTAAGAAAAGATGCCGCTGCGGCCGCTCCAGGATGCGCCATACACGAATTCCGATACCCAGATGGGACGCCCATATCGTTCATGATAGGTATTGAGGCTGTTGTTGAGATTCCATTCAGCCCAATAGCAGTGCATATCCACGATGTCGCAGCGCCATCCGCGCGCATCAATCGAATCGATGAAGGCATTCATCCAACTGATCGACCCATCATGGCTTGAAGGCGAGAGGAGACGTTTGCCAGTACGCATCATGTCCTCCCAGGTGTTGAGCACCGATTCAAGAGGCTCATATCCACCATCGTCGGCCGAGTTGCCTGGTTCGTTGTTGGTCTTGAGGTAGCACGATGTCATCATGTTGCCGCAGTTGCCGGGCCATCCCAGCTTGATGTTGTGAGGCACGCACTCGATGTCCTCGCTGATATATCCGCCAGCGCCCCAGCCGTAGGTCGATGAAGCGTTCATCATGTTTAGGTGCTCCTCTGAATCGGCAGCAAGCGCTTTCTTCTGTATATCGTTCCATACAAAGATGCGATACGACGAGATGCGGTTGTTGAGTTCTACCGGGAGTTCGGCCACCTCGAGATCTTCATCGGCTGCGATGAAGCAGCGGCTGTAGCCCCAGCCCTCATTGCCAACGGCAAATGTCACCATATAGCCACGCTTGAGCTTGAACGAACTGATGCGGTTGTTGAGCTGCTCATCTGTAAGGGTGGCCATGTAGGTGTTTTCTGAAACTCGATTTTCGTTGAATGTTTCAATTGGCAAATTGTTGGTTGATTCGCCACCAAAGTTAGGCTCGCTATATACAGTGAGGGGATTGCAGTCGGCCTTATAGGGAAGGATGATCGAGCCAAGATTATACATCTTGACCTGGCAGTTCTCGCCGTTGACAGCTGCCATGCCGTTGATCTTGACATTGCCAAGCAGGGAAGCGGCAGCCGATGGTTTTACGCTCTTCAGTATCAGGGTCGCATGCTCAGTATTAGCGATATTGACGCTTGCACCCTCGCCAAAGGGTATATCAGATGTGATGACAAAGTCCTCATCCTCGGTAATGGTAACAGCAGAGGTCACCTGCTCTACTGTGGTGGCAATGTTGGCAGCCATTACTCCTGTTGCCAGGAGCAATGATGTTGCCAACAAAATAAAGAAGAATTTAGATCTCATTTCACGACCTTCTTACCACCAACAATATAGATGCCTTTGCTGAGACCGTCGAGAGCATTTGCCTTGCTCACTTGCGACTTTACTCTCACACCCATTATATTGTACACATCCACAGCGGCTGAATCGTTGACAGAGATCGAAGTGATGCCGCCTACGCTGTTGGGATCAGCCTCAAGCCAAATGTCCCAGATTACGCTGCGCTCCTCGAGGTCGCTCTGCCATACGAAATAGTAGTTACCGTCGGCCGGGCACTCAAACGAGGTCTCGAGACCGGTAAAACCCGACCATTTTGAGATTTCATCGCACTCAATGCAGACTTTGCCGGTCAAATCGGGGGTAGAGCTGATGCCGATGTACTGGAGGTCTTCCTTGTTCATGCCGCTCAGTGTGGCGGTGAGAATGTAGGTCACGCCAGCCTTGAGTTCCTGGGTGGGGAAAGCGAAGACAGCGGTGTTCTGTGGGTGAATGAATGCGCGACCCACGCCGAGGTTGTCACGATAGTGAGCAAACTCATAGTTGGCCCCGGTAAGCGGAGTTGACCACTGAACCTCATCATCGGTGCAGAGCCAGCCAGCGTCCTCGGGAGTGTCTTCAGATCCGTAGCCCTGGCCATCCCAGCCAATGAGCAGGTTGTCGTCATCAGCAGCGGCAGCGCTTAGGGGAAGAATTGCTGCTGCAGCAAGAGCCATGATAAAGTTAAGGTGTTTCATTTTTTGTCCTTTTAATAGATGAGAAATTGAGTGATTGATTTGTTGTCCGGACACTGCAAAGATAGTGCACTTTCTTGGACCCGACACTCTACCTTTTATTCATAAATCCCTCATATTTCAACCATTACGTAATTTTCACACCCTACAAATTCTTCAGACCCCTACACTCTTTCACCCAAAATCGCCTCCGAAAACCATAAATTTTCATTCATTCACTCCCCACATATTCATCATTCTTCCCCACCAATCCTGTCTTCAATGTTGAGCCTCTCCGAGAGGCTCAACAACGGATTTTACATTTTTTAACTGAAAAATTCCCGATAAAATTTGGTGGATAATAAAAAAGGCCTTAACCTTGCAGTGTACTAATATACTAATACACTATTTCAATAGTAAACTAACTGACTATACGATATGATCGAGGCTAAAAATCTCACCTTCGCTTATCCCGGCAACTCCAAGCCGGTGATTGACGACATCAGCTTCAAGATACAGCAAGGAGGCATCTACGGCCTGCTCGGCCCCAACGGCGCCGGCAAGTCGACCCTGCTCTATCTCATCGCCGGACTCCTCACCCCCAAATTCGGCGAAGTGACTCTCAACGGCGTCAACACCCGTCTGCGTCTGCCGCAGACCCTGGCCGACATGATGATCGTGCCAGAGGAGTTTGAGCTCCCCAAGATCAAACTCTCGCGCTACACTGCCATCCAGCGCCAATACTACCCCAATTTCTCAGAGCAAGACCTGAAAGAGAGCCTCGAATCATTCGGATTCCACGGCGACTTCAACCTCGGCGCCCTCTCGATGGGCCAGAAAAAGAAGGTGTACATGTGCATAGCCCTCGCCGCCAACACCCCGCTCCTGCTGATGGACGAACCTACCAACGGCCTCGACATTCCCTCCAAGGCCAGTTTCCGCAGCTTCATCGGCAGCCGCATGACCGACGAGCGCACCATCATCATCTCAACCCACCAAGTGAGGGACGTGAGCCAACTGATTGAGAACGTGTTGATCATGGACCATAACCAGATCGTGCTCAACCGCTCGATACCCGAGATTATGAACCATCTGTGCTTCATCTCCACCAATGACCCGGCGCTGATTGCCCAAGCCCTCTACGCCCAACCCGATGTGATGGGCACCCGCATCGCCATCCCCAACAATGGCACCCTCGAAACCGAAGTTGACCTCGAGCTCCTATTCCTGCTTGCCACCAATCACCCCGACCTGATGGAGCGAGTCTTCCAGACCCCTCCCCCATTTACAGGCAACGACAGCCAATTCAATTCCAATCCCCTATAACCAAGTAAGAATCGAGCACCACTAACCTTCGCTCATTACTTCTTACTTATTACTCCTTACTTAATATGAATACCTTCTCTTTCAAAAGATATTTCCAATTGATGGTTGATGCCATACGCAGCAACGCCAAAGACAACCTGATGGTTGTGGGCATCGCCCTCGGCGTGATTTTCGGCATCGTGCTTTGGATGGTCGGCACCAAGAATTGCTTCTACGACTATGCCGCACCCGTGGGTCGCGACTATATGTGGGAGACCGAACGCATATACTTCTGGATCGGCTTCCTTGTCGTGGCCTTCTGCGGAGCCTCGATGATTTTCTCGCCTCTTTCCACCAAGACCTCGAGCATCGCTTACTTGATGCAACCCGCTACCCAATTAGAGAAATACCTGTCGCGCTGGACACTGATGGTTCCAGTTTCGTTGATTGTCTACATCTTGGGATTTGAGATTATCGACCTGTTGAGATGCCTATTTACAATTATCCTATATGGATCAAATCCGAATGTCATCCCTATCGGATTCCACTTTATGACCCCCAGAGATCCGCAAGATGGATGGATTCCCATTTTCCTAATCCTCGCTATTCAATCATTTTACGCCTTGGGCAGCTCTATTTGGCCCAAACGAGCCTTCCTGTTCACTTCTCTTTTCCTTATCATCCTCAACATAGCCCTCAGCATCTGGACGGCCGGCATCTTCACTTGGATGATGAAAGGTTACTATGGGAAGAGATTGTGCATCCCATTTGATGATTGGGACCCTGTGTTGCTTGCCGGCATATTCACCTTTGTGGTTTGCGCAATCAATTACACACTCGCCTACTACCGATTTAAGGAGGCTGAGATAATCAAACGCTGGTAGCCTATGGACTTCAAGGAGAACAATAAGCCCATCTATCTGCAGATAGCAGAGCGCATCAGCGACAGCATCATGGCTGGCGAGTATCCGCCCGAGAGCCGCATCCCCTCGGTGAGGGAATACGCAGCCTTGGTACAGGTCAACGCCAACACCGTAATGCGTAGCTACCTCTACTTGTCTGACAGGGGCATAATCTACAACAAGCGAGGCATCGGCTTCTTTATCGCCGCCGACGCCAAGGAGCGAATCAGAAAACCGAGAACAGAAATATTCTTCAACGACGAAGTGAAATATTTCTTCTCGCGCCTGCAGGTGATGGGCATACCGCCTGTGACCCTCGCAGAACTCTACGCCCAATACCTCGCCACCGGAGAAATCTCGGTGGAAATCAAAGACGAAGAACCCAACCAACAATAGCAACCAATGAAAAAGACAACATACATAATATTCGGCCTGATCGGAGCATCATTTCTGATTTCGGCAGTCGGCGCCATCGCTTTCACCCTCGCCGTGCGCACCGAGCAGAACCCTTGGGACAATATCGAAAACGTAATCGAGGAGAACATCCAGATTATCGAGGACGGCGACACCACCTTCTACCGCATCCCCATCGAAGTAGACGATGACAATTGACAATTCAGAATTCACAATTCAGAATTCACAATTGCTTATCCTCAACTCACTTTATCACTTATCCTTTATACCTTATCCTTAAGTGACATGATTAGGCTTATTGATATAAACAAGACTTACCCGGGAGCCGTGCCATTGCACGTGCTCAAGGGTGTCAACCTGGAGATTGACAGGGGCGAACTTGTCTCTATCATGGGAGCTTCCGGCAGCGGCAAGTCCACCCTGCTCAATATCCTCGGCATCCTCGACAATTACGATACCGGCGAGTACTATCTCGATGGTGCGCTGGTGCGCAATCTGTCGGAGAACAAAGCAGCCGAGGTGCGCAACCGCAAGATCGGCTTTGTGTTCCAGTCGTTTAATCTGATCAACTACAAAGACGCACTCGAGAATGTAGCTCTGCCGCTATTCTACCAAAACGTGTCGCGCAAGCGGCGCAACATCCTCGCTATGGAGCAGCTCGACCGCATGGGCCTCAAGGAATGGAGCCACCACCTGCCAAGCGAACTATCTGGCGGCCAGAAACAGCGCGTAGCCATCGCCCGGTCGCTGATCACCAACCCGGCAATCTTGCTCGCCGACGAACCCACTGGCGCTCTCGACAGCAAGACCTCAGTCGAGGTGATGGGCATCTTCCGCCAGCTGCACCAAGAGGGCGTGACCACCGTAATCGTGACCCACGACCCCAACGTGGCAGCAGCCACCGACCGCACCATCCGCATCAGCGACGGTCTGATAGTCGAGAATCCGCCCATCAGCGTACCCAACCCCGCTCCCACCCTCCAATCCCATTAGAGCAGTCGAGGGCAACGGGCCTTCGGCCCGGCGCTCCCCTCAATTCCAAAAGCTAAAAGCCAAAGACCAAAAACCAATAGTCAGGTGCCACGGGCCTTCGGCCCGGCGCTCCCCTCAATTCCAAAAGCTAAAAGCCAAAGACCAAAAACCTCAATATGATCGATTTAGCAAAAGAAATATGGCAGACGATGTGCACCAACAAGCTGCGCACCATCCTCACGGGCATCTCCGTGGCCTGGGGCATCTTCATGCTCATCTTGCTGCTGTCTATTTCGCACGGACTGCTCAACCACTCGATGGAGTTTATGGCGAGCAACGATCCTAACCGCATCAGCGTGTGGGGCGGTCGCACCTCAAAAGCCTACATGGGCCTGAAAGAGGGGCGCGACATACCCCTGCGCTACAAATACATGGATGTCATCAAAGAAGACTCGAAGGATAATGTAGAAAAAGTCACCTCGACCATCTACCTCTCCGGCACAGTCTCGACCAACAAGGATTACCTATCCTCGAGCAGCGTAGTGGGCATGTATCCCGGCACCCTCAGCGCCCGCAACAAGTTGCTTTACGGCCGTGAAATCAACCAAGCCGACATGCAGCAACAGCGCAAAGTGATCATGCTCCACAAGAAATCAGCTGCCGTGCTGTTTGACAAACCCGAAGAAGCGGTTGGCAAATACGTCAAGTTGGGCAACCTGGCCTTTACGGTTGTGGGCATCTACGACCACGACTGGGAACAAACCAGCATCATACCCTTCACCACCGCCTACGCCCTATCAGGCTACTCTGATCAGCTGCAGCGCATCGACGTGCATATCAAGGGCATCAGCAACGAACAGGAATCGGCTGCGCTCGAAAAAGAAGTGCGCCACTCGATTGCCAAGTCTGCCATCTTCGACCCCGATGACGAAAGCGCCGTATGGACATTTGACCGCTTTGCCAGCTACATCAACAATATACGCTCGACCAACTATCTCAACATTGCCATGTGGGTAATCGGTCTGTTGACCTTGATTACTGGCATTGTGGGCGTGAGCAATATCATGTTTGTGTCGGTCAAGGAGCGAACCCACGAGATAGGCATACGCCGAGCCATCGGTGCCAAGCCTCGCAACCTGATTGTGCAAGTGGTGCTTGAGAGCATAGTGCTGACCACCTGCTTCGGCTACATCGGCATCGTGCTCGGCACTGTGGCAGTCGAGATTTTCTCTTACGCCACTCGCGATTCGCAATTTTTCCTCAACCCCACAGTCGATATCTCAATCGCCATCCAGGTTACAATCGCCCTGATCATCGCTGGCGCCCTGGCCGGTCTCTTCCCCGCCATTCGCGCCACCAAGGTACGCCCAGTCGAGGCGCTAAGAGATGAATAATGAAAAATGAATAATGAATAATGAAAAACGCTTTTGTTTCTAAAGACCAAAAACCATATGCTTTTGTTTCCAAAGGCTAAAAACCAAAGACCAAAAACGGCTCATGCGCAAAAGTCCGTG
>NWBJ01000099.1 GCA_002633115.1 Muribaculaceae bacterium Zag1 | reverse complement strand
CGATAAAAATAATTTTTACTAATTTTGCGACATAAAAATCCATAAAACGACAAAAGATAACCCAAAAACAGACATACAGCACATGGCAATCGAACTAAAAGGCCTCACAAAGCGCAGTGAGAACTACTCGCAATGGTACAACGAGCTGGTGGCAAAAGCCGACTTGGCTGAGCAATCGGCAGTGCGCGGATGCATGGTGATTAAACCCTACGGCTACGCTATCTGGGAGAAGATGCAGCAGACACTGGATCGCATGTTCAAGGAGACAGGCGTGCAGAACGCTTACTTCCCCTTGCTCATCCCCAAATCATTTCTATGCCGCGAGGCCGAGCATGTCGAAGGCTTCGCCAAAGAGTGCGCCGTGGTGACCCACTACCGCCTGAAAAACGACCCCAACGGCAAGGGCGTTGTCGTTGACCCCGAGGCCAAGCTCGAAGAGGAGCTGATCGTGCGACCCACCTCTGAGACCATCATCTGGGGCACATACAAGAATTGGATTCACAGCTGGCGCGACCTGCCCCTGTTGATTAACCAATGGGCCAATGTGATGCGCTGGGAGATGCGCACCCGCATGTTTCTGCGCACATCCGAGTTCCTGTGGCAGGAGGGCCACTGCGCCCACACCACCGCTGAGGAGAACGAGGCGCGCACCGTAGAGATGATCAACATCTATGCTCGCTTTGCCGAGGATTACATGGCCATGCCAGTGACCATAGGCGTAAAGACAGCCAACGAGCGTTTTGCCGGCGCCCTCAATACATACACCATCGAGGCCATGATGCAAGACGGCAAGGCCCTGCAGAGCGGTACCAGCCACAACCTGGGCCAGAACTTCGCCAAGGCTTTTGATGTCACCTACAGCGACAAGGACAACAAGCCCCAATACGTTTGGGCCAACTCGTGGGGCCTGTCGACCCGCATGATGGGCGCTCTGATCATGAGCCATAGCGATGACAATGGCCTGGTGCTGCCTCCCAAGCTGGCTCCCATCCAGGTGGTGATTATACCTATCTATAAGAATAAGGAGCAGCTCGCCACCATCACCGCCACCGTTCTGCCCATTATGGAGCAGTTGCGCGCCCTCGGCATCAGCGTCAAGTATGACGATGCCGACAACAAGCGCCCCGGCTTCAAATTTGCCGACTACGAGGTCAAGGGCGTGCCTGTGCGCCTCGTGCTTGGCGAACGCGACATCCAGAACGACACGGTCGAACTGATGCGCCGCGACACTCTCGAGAAGGAGAATGTGCCTCTCGAGGGCATAGCCGAGCATATCAAGGAACTGCTCGACGATATCCAGCGCAACATCTACGCCAAGGCCCTGAAGATGCGCGAGGAGAAGACTTATGTCTGCGACAGCTACGAGGAATTTAAGGAGAAGATTGAAGACGGCGGCTTCTTCCTCTGCCACTGGGACGGCACTCCCGAGACCGAAGAGAAGATCAAGGAGGAGACCAAGGCCACGATCCGCTGCATCCCCCTCGATGGCGACAAGACCCCGGGCAAGTGCATGGTCACTGGCAAGCCCTCGGCTCAGCGCGTAATCATCGCCCGCAACTATTGATCACTAGGACATAGTTGTCAACTAAAACCACGGATTACACGGATTCCATCCGGTAATTCTAGTTAAAACCACGGATTACACGGATTCCACGGATTCCATCCGGTAATTTTTCATAATAATTATCCGTGTAATCCGTGTAATCCGTGGTTTTAATCATTTGACAATGAATATATCTAAGTATTTCTCCTCATTGTATCTTACTAATCACTGTATGTAATGGACAACAAGACGATATGCGCTCGCGTAGCCAAAGAGATAGGGCAGGAGCCAGCCCAGGCAGCGCGCTTGATTGATACTTTCGCCAAGGTAATGCGCGAACGCATCTCCAATCTGGATTCCATAGCGATTCCCGGATTTGGAAACTTTGTGGCTCTCAAGCTGCCTGAGCGAGTGCAAAGCGAAAGCTCGACCGGCAAGCGCACTTTGCTCCCCCCGCAAATCAAGGTGGAGTTTGTGGCGAGCGCCATGCTTAAGAAGCAATTAGAAAACAATTAATCGAGGCCTATGAACAATATTATCACCCTCCGGCGCTTGTCGGAGCAAATAGCCAAAGAGACGGGCATTGAGCAAGCGGCGGCCGAGGAATTTGTCAAAGCCTTGACCTCGGCCATCAGCAATGGGCTCGAACAGGGCGAGACGGTCAAGCTCAAGGGAGTGGGCGAGTTCGTCCCCTCAAAGGGCCGCGTGTCGTTCACCCCGGCTGTCGAACTGTCAGAGGCTATCAACGAGCCTTTTGCGATGTTCGCGCCTGAGGAGCTGGACCCTGACCTCAAACTTGAAGACTTAAAAAATCCCGACATCGGCGACGTGGCCGCTGCAGCTGCGGTTGCCCATCAAGGCGCTGAGGAGCATAAACCTGAAGAAAAAACTGAAGAGCCGACCCCGGTGGCTGAACCTGTTGCAGAGGCCGCTCTGGCTCAACCCGAGGCCAAGCAAGAGGCTGCTCCGGCACCTGTGACGGACCCCAAACCGGCTGAGAAACCTGAGCCCAAGCCAGCTGAGAAGCCTGAGCCCAAGCCAGCTGAGAAGCATGAGGCAAAACAGGCCCATAAGACTGACACTCAGGGCGCCGAGGCGAGGTCCGAACCCAAGGCCAAGCAAGCCCCGGTGCCAATTGTGCCGTTTGACGACGATGAGGATGGCGAAGACGATGCCGTCGCTGCCTACGGCGCCTCAAATAGGGGAGGGCAGGGATTCCCCACCTTCTGGGTGATGTGGGGCGTAATCTTTGGCTTGATTGTGGGCCTTGCCATCGGATTTTTTGTCCACGACCCGATCGAGCGTCTGCTTGAGCCCTCGCTCGACGAGGACTATATGGCCGAGGCCATGTACGATGGCGATGCCGAGGAGTTGCCCGAAATGACCCCACCCGAAGAGGAACCTATCGCCGAACCCGATGCCACCGCAGTGGAGACTCCGGCTCCCGTCAAGGAAGAGCCATCCGCCAAGCCGGCAACTGCCACAGCTCCATCAAAGGCTGCAGCCGAGGTTTACGACACAGTGCGCGAGGGCAACAGCCTGGGCTCGATGGCCAAGAAGCACTACGGCTCAAACATATATTGGGTGTACATCTATCTTGAAAACAAAGACGTGATCGGCAACCCCAACAAGGTGGCCGTAGGCACGCGGTTGAAGATACCCCCACTGAGCAAATACGCTACCAAGTCGACCGAGGCCGAAAACAAAGCCGATGCTCAGAAAAAGGTCAACGAGATTCTGCGCAAATACCCCAACTAAGGATAAGGTGTAAAGGGTAAGTGATAAGGTGCCATCCGGATGGCTGCTGCGATTACATGTATTCGGCGAATGCCTCGATGACATGTAAATAAGATAGAGAGGCGTTGGGTCCGGATGGCACCTTATCACTTATCCCTAATACCTTATACCTGAAAAAATGTTAATTGTTTAATGTGCGAAACGTATAATAAACAAAATTAACATTATCCAATTTGCGCATTTCACATATTAATCGTATCTTTGTGGTTGGATTGCAATCGTGCTTTCCAACCACAAAAATTTAAGACTAACAACTATTCTTTCATAGACTACAACTATGGCCGAAACAGTCAACATCAGAGAGCTTAACAGCCTCGTTGCCAGCAAAAACGACTTTATCAACCTAATCACCCACGGCATGGACCAAACCATCGTGGGACAAAAGCATCTCGTAGAATCACTCGTAATCGCTCTTTTGGCCAATGGCCACGTGCTGCTCGAAGGCGTGCCCGGTCTGGCCAAGACTTTGGCCATAAAGACTCTGGCTCAACTCATCGACGCCAAGTACAGCCGCATCCAATTCACCCCTGACTTGCTTCCTGCCGACGTGATCGGTACCATGGTCTACAGCGTAAAGGACGAATCATTCAAGGTCAAGAAGGGCCCAATCTTCGCCAACTTTGTGCTTGCCGACGAAATCAACCGCGCTCCCGCCAAGGTGCAGAGCGCATTGCTCGAGGCTATGCAGGAGCGCCAGGTGACCATCGGCGACAGCACTTTCCCACTCGACGAGCCTTTCCTCGTGATGGCTACCCAAAACCCCATTGAGCAGGAAGGCACCTATCCGCTGCCTGAGGCACAGGTCGACCGTTTCTTGATGAAGGTAGTGATCGGTTATCCCTCGCGCGATGAGGAGAAACTTATCATACGCCAGAATCTGTCGAACGAGCGCAAGGCCGTGCAGCCGCTGCTCAAGCCCTCAGAGATTATCGAGGCTCAGAAGATTGTGGAGCAAATCTATGTGGATGAGAAGATTGAGCGCTACATCGTTGACCTGGTGTTTGCCACACGCTTCCCGGCCGACTATGGCTTGAAGGACCTGACTGGCATCATCGCCTTCGGCGCTTCGCCTCGCGCATCTATCAGCTTGGCTCGCGCCGCTCGCTCTTACGCCTTTATCCACCAGCGCGGATATGTGATTCCCGAGGATGTGATCGCAGTATGCCACGACGTGCTGCGCCACCGCATCGGCGTCACCTACGAGGCCGAGGCCAACAACATTACCACTGACGAAATTATTACCGAAATCCTCGACAAGGTACAAGTCCCCTAATCTCTGATGGACGCAAACGAGCTATTAAAGAAAGTAAGGAAGATCGAGATCAAGTCGAAGGCTCTGTCTCAAAACATCTTCGCAGGCGAATACCACTCCCGCTTCAAGGGCAGGGGCATGATGTTCTCGGAGGTGAGGGAGTACCAGTACGGCGACGACATACGCGATATCGACTGGAACGTAACGGCTCGCCACAACCATCCCTTCATCAAGGTCTACGAGGAGGAGCGCGAGCTCACGGTGATGCTTCTGGTCGATGTGTCGGGCAGCCGCGACTTCGGAGCCGTAGGCAGTCCCAAGCGCGACATGATCACCGAGATTTCGGCCACCCTAGCCATCTCGGCTACCCAGAACAATGACAAGATTGGAGCAATCTTCTTCAGCGACCGCATCGAGAAGTTCATACCCCCCAAGAAAGGCCGCAAGCATATCTTGTTTATAATCCGCGAGTTGATTGACTTCCAGCCTCAGAGCCACGGCACCGACATAGCCATGGCTGTGCGATATTTCGCCGACGCCATGAAGCGCCGCTGCACCACATTCCTGATCAGCGACTTTATTAACAAGGATGACTACAAGCCGGCTCTCACTGTGGCTTGCAACCGCCACGAGGTGATAGCCCTGCAGGTCTACGACAAGCGCGATGCTACGCTGCCCAACGTGGGGCTGATGCGCGTGGCCGACCTCGAGACTGGCGCTACACGCTGGATCGACACCTCGTCGGCGCGCGTGCGCAAGACCTTTGACAAGTGGTGGTATGCCCGCCAGCAAACCATGGCCGAGACTCTCAACAGTTGCCGTGTCGACTATGCGTCGATCACCACCGATGAGGATTATGTCAAGGCGCTGCTCGCTCTGTTCAAGGGCCGTGGCAAGAAATGAAAAATGAATAGTGAAAAATGAAGAATGAAAAATAAACTTTCATATCTGATTTCAGCCAAACTGTGGGTGCTGGCCGCAGCGTTGCTGCTGTGGCCTCTGGCCATCAGGGCACAGGCGCCTATGAGTATCAGAGCCAGTGCTGACTCGGTGACGCTGGTGATGGGCGACCGCGTGACTGTCAATGTCGAGGTGATCAAAAACACCCATGACGGCGCTCTGCTCGATATGCCCAAAAAGGAGAAAGACTACTATGGGCTTGAGATGCAAGAGATTACTGCCGACAGCACCGAGCTGGGCAATGGCCGCGTTGAGCTTAAGTACCATATAATATTCCAGGCATTCGACCCGTCGCAGCTGCTCACCTTGCCGCCTTTTGCTTATGCCTCCCAGGGCGACACTGTGCATAGTGAATCGCTCGCATTCAAAGTCTATCCCGTCGACCTGAGCCCCGAGCTCGGCAATCCCGAGGATATCGAGAGCCTGACTGTGCACCCCGACGAGGAGCCTCTCTCAGTGCCGTCGCGCTGGTACGACTATGTACCCAACTGGCTGATTTGGGTGTTTATCGGCTTGATAGCCTTGGCTCTCGCCGCAGTGGCATGCCTGATGCTGAAGCAAGGCAAGCAGGCGCTGCTGGCTCAGCGCAAGCCCACGCCGCCTTATGAATTGGCGGTGCAGCGCCTGTCAGAGCTCAAGGACCGCAAGCTGCTATCCCAGGGCCATGTCAAGCAATACTATACCGAACTGATTGATATCTTGCGCAGTTACCTCGAGGGTCGCTTTGGCATCAACGCCATGGAGCTGCCGTCAAAGATGATCCTCAAGCGCATACGCGAGAATAAAGAGATACATCTCTCGGCTGCCCAGATGGAGCAGGTGCTCGAGTTGGCCGACTTTGTAAAGTTTGCCGCTGCCAACCCCAACCCGGAGGAGGGCTTGCGCACCTTCAACACCATCAGCGACTTTGTCGAGGCCACCAAGCCCGCTCCCGAGCCTACCCCGGAGGGTGGCGAGGCCAAGGCCGGTGGCGCAACTACCAGCAAACCGCAAAAAGACTAATCTATGCAATTTGCTCAACCTTCATATCTTTGGCTCTTCCTGATCTATGTGCCGCTTATAGCCTGGTACGTATTGAAGCAGGGCAATGCCAGGGCCACGCTCGGGATTTCAACCATCAGCCCCTTCGCTACGATAGGGCGGTCGTGGAAGGAATACCTGCGCCATGCCTTGTTTTTGCTGCGCCTCGGAGCCATCGGCGCCCTCATCATAGTGCTGGCGCGCCCGCAGACGCGCGACAGCTGGCACACCACATCGACCGAAGGCACCGACATCATGATTGCCCTCGACGTATCTACCTCGATGCTCGCCATGGACTTTGAGCCCGACCGCTTGGAGGCTGCCAAGGCTGTGGCTGCCGACTTCGTGCAGGGGCGCGAGAGCGACAACATCGGCGTGGTGATATTTGCCGGCGAGAGCCTCACCGGCATGCCGATGACCGTAGACCGGGGCATGCTCATCAACTATATCAACAGCATCGACATGAATGTGCTGCCTGACGGCACAGCCATCGGCGACGGCATTGCTACGGCCCTCAACCGCCTCAAGGAGGGCAAGGCCAAGAGCCGCAGCATCATCCTGCTCACCGACGGTAGCAACAACACTGGCGTGGTGGCGCCGCTCACGGCCGCCGAGGTGGCCAAGGAGCTTGATGCCCGCATCTACACTATCGGCATCGGCACCAACGGCACAGCCAATTATCCGGTGATGACCGCCTTTGGCAAGCAGATACAGCAGATGCCGGTGGTGATTGACGAGAACACCCTCAAGCAAATAGCCGACCTGACGGGGGGCAAATATTTCCGCGCTACCAATAATAATGTGCTGCGCGAGGTATTTGACGAGATTGACACCCTCGAGAAGACGCGCATGGATGTGCGCCATTTCTCGCACGCCGAGGACAACTATATGCTGTGGGCGTGGCTGGCATTTGGGCTGTTTGCGCTCGAGCTGCTGCTCAGATACACCATATTGCGGTCGATACCATAGCGATCCGGGCCACGAACTGGCCCGGCACAGTAGCCGCCATACGGACACGAGCGCCCCTTACGGCCCGGGAGGCCAATGGCAAAGGCGCTGAAGCACCGCAAAGCTGGCCAGCTGGGTCATTACTTATTACTTATTACTTTTTACTTATATAAAAGTATGTTTGATTTTGCAAATCCGCAACTGTTATCCCTGCTGGGAGCCGTGGTGCTCATCGGGCTGCTATTCTGGTGGGCCCAGGTGACGCGCAAGAATAATTTGCGCCGATTCGGGCGCCTGTCAGTGCTGCAATCGCTGATGCCCGATGCCTCGATCTATACCCCCAGGGTGAAGATTGTGTTGCAACTGCTGGCGCTCGCCGCTCTGGTATTTGTGCTGGCGCGCCCTCGCAGCGGAGAGAAGCAGCCTCAGCAGACGCGCCTCGAGGGTATCGAGATTATGATCGCATTTGACGTCTCAAACTCGATGCTCGCCTCGGCCAACGATGACCCCAACGGCATCAGCCGTCTCGACCGCGCCCGTCTGCTGCTCGAGAAACTTATCGACCGCCTTGACAACGACAAGGTGGGCCTGGTGGTGTTTGCCGGCGAGGCCAAGACCCAGATGCCTCTTACCACCGACTACTATACCGCCAAACTGTATCTGAGCGAGCTGTCACCCAAATTGGTGAGAATGCAAGGCACATCAATCACCGATGCCATAAATATGTCGGCTCGCGCCATGAGCGCCGACGACAAGGTCAACAAGGCCATCATCCTCATCACCGATGCTGAGAACCATGAGGGCGATGCCATCGAGGCTGCCAAGGCTGCTGCCGACAAGGGCATCCAGGTCGATGTGATCGGCGTGGGCTCGGGCAAGGGAGTGCCTATCCCCATCAACAGCGCTGGCACCGACTATCTGCGCGACAACGATGGCCAGGTGGTGCTTACGACATTTGACCAAGAGGCAGCCAAGAAAATCGCTGAGGCTGGCAAGGGCATATATGTCAACGGCTCATCGTCAAAGGCCCTTGATGCTCTGACTCAGGCCCTCGACGAGGTCGACAAAACCGAATTTAAGAAGGTGCAATACAAGGCCAGCGCCGAGCAGTTCCCCACCTTTGCTTGGATTGCCTTGATTCTGATCGTGGCCGACATCTTCGTGCTCGACCGCAAGATTAGTTGGCTTAAGGACATCAACTTCTTTACCAAGAAATGACTATGAAGCCTATCTATACAATATTAATCCTGTGCGCTGGGTTGGCTCTGATGTGCTCTTGCTCGAATAAGAACAAGGGCGGCTATGAGTCGACCAAGGAAGAGCGCAACCTGATCAAGAAGGGCAACAAGGAATTTGCCGACAGCAACTTTGTGGCGGCTCTCCAGGACTATACCCAGGCCCTGGCGGCCTCGCCCGGCTCTGAGCCGGCCATCTTTGACCGGGCTGCCGCAATATACAATTACGCCAAGACCCAGGATGGCGGCAAGCGCGACACCCTGATGGCCCAGGCAGTCGAGATCTACGAATCGCTCGGCAACCATGCCTCTGACCTCAATGTGCGCGAAAAAGCCAACTACAATCTGGGCAACATTGCCTTTGCCCAGCAGGACTACAAGAAGAGCATCGAATACTACAAGCGAGTGCTGCGCAGCAATCCCGCCAACCAGCGCACTCGCGAGAATCTGCGCGTGGCCCAGCTCAAGCTTCCCCCCGAGGATCAGAACCAGGACCAAAACCAGGACCAGGATCAAGATCAGCAAGAGCAGAATCAAGACCAGCAGCAACAAGAGCAGGAGCAGCAGCAAGACCAGCAGCAACAGCCCCAGCAGCAACAAGAGATGAGCAGCAATGCCGAGCAGATACTCCAGACTATGCAGAATCGCGAGAACCAGACCCGCGAGAATGCGCAGAAAGAGGAGCGTCAGGCCGTGCAGCGCAGCACCGACAAGCCTTGGTAAACCCAATATACTCACCCCCAGATGATGAACTATTTGCGTTTCACTCTCATTATTGCCTTGATAGCCATCGGGCTTGATGCGTCGGCCCAGGCCACCTTTGCCCTCCTGCAGCCCCGCACGGCTATCGAGGGCCAGAAATTCACGATTACCTTCCGCCTTACCAACGGGCAAGCCAACGCGCCGCAGGCTCCGCAACTCGAAAATTGCAAGTTTGTCTACGGCCCGTCGACATCTACCATGTCATCGACCCAGATCATCAATGGGCAGATGAGTTCGAGCACCTCGATCGACTATACATTTACCTATCTGGCCGAGAAGGCTGGCACCATCACCATACCCGCTGTCAGCATCAGTGCCGGAGGCAAGACCCTAAGCTCTAATCCTACGCAGTACACCATCCTGCCTCCCGACCAGTCGGCACAGAGCCAAGGCTCTGGCAGCCCCAGCGCTATGCCCGGCGGAGCAGCTCCGTCGAAAGGCACGAGCCAAATCTCGGCCGATGATATGTTTGTGCGCATCTCGCTCAACAAGAGCAGTGTCTATGAGCAAGAGGCCGTGGTGGCAACCGTCAAGGTGTACACCCGGTATGAAATCAGTTCGTTCCAAATCACCTCGCAGCCCACATTTGAGGGCTTCCTGTCTGAGGAGCTTGATATCCCCTCGGGCGTAGAGATGGAGCATTACAATGGCAAGAACTACTACACTGCCTACCTTAAGAAATGCATCATCTATCCGCAGAAGGCTGGCACTCTCACTATTACCTCGGGCAAGTATGATGTGACTCTGGTCGACTACGAGTTGGTGAGCAATGGCTTCTTCCAGACTCGCCGACCGGTCGAGAAGCATGTGGTGACCCAGAGTAACAGCGCCAAGCTCAATGTTACGGCTCTGCCTGAGCCGAGGCCCGCGTCGTTCAACGGCGCAGTGGGCGACTTCTCGGCATCGGTTGAGATGAAGCCCACCGAACTGCGCACCAACGAAGCCGCCTCCTATATAATAAAGGTGGAGGGCACCGGCAACATCAAGTATCTCAAGACACCGACGCTCGACTTGCCGCCGGGCATCGACCAGTTCACTCCCAAGACTGACATCAACGCTCGATTCACGGGCAGCGATATGCGCGGCACATACAGCGTCAACTATACACTGGTGCCGCAAGATCCGGGCGCTTTTGAGATTCCCGAGCGCCAATTCTCATACTTCAATCCCAAGGACAAGAAATACCATACCATCGACCTGCGCGGTTTCGACATCAAGGTGGCTCAGGGAGCCGCCACGATGGCAGTGACCGAGCAGAAGACCATCGCCAAGGGCATGACCGACATCTTGCACATCAAGGCTGCAACGGGTAGCCAACTGGTGCGTCCGTCGTATGACTTCCGCGCTTGGTGGTATTGGATGCTGTATCTGATAGCCGCAGTGGCCCTGATCGTGGTGATATTCATCTATCGCCGGCAGCTCAGGCTTCAAGCCGATGTGCGCGGCCGCAAGCTGGCTCGCGCCAACAAGGTGGCTGCCAAGAAATTCAAGGCCGCACGCGCCGCCATGGCTGCCGGCGAGGCTGACAAATTCTATGCCGAGCTCAACCGCGCCACATGGGGATACCTCAGCGACAAGCTGGGCATACCCGCCTCGCAGCTCTTGCGCAGCAACATTGCCTCGCAGCTCTCAGCTTATGGAGTAGGGGAGGAAGCCGTGAGCGGCATCCTCGATATCCTCGACCAATGCGAGATGGCTCGATTCACGCCCCAGCATAGCGAGGCCGAGATGTCAGAGCTGTACCGCAAGGCTGAAGGCGCTGTCAAGGCCATAGAGAATACCAAGGGCGCAAAGCCCCAACGCAACAACCAATGAAGCCTAAAGACATGAGAAAGATACTTTTCCTACTGGTCCTGCTGGTCGCTTGCGTAAGCGCTCGGGCCAATTCGCTGGTGGCTGAGGCCGATTCAGCCTACAATCAGGGTGAGTTTGTGCAAGCCGTCAGGCTGTACCACCAGGCTGTCACCAACACTGGCGGCACGCCGGTGCTGTACTACAACCTCGGAAATTCGTACTATCGCATCGGCAAACTCGGCCGCGCCGTGATTTGCTACGAGCGCGCACTCAAGATGGATCCATCGTTCACCGATGCTCGCACCAACCTCGACTTTGTCAACACCAAAATCCTCGACAAGCCTGAGGATGACAGCACATTCCTGAGCAATGTCCACACCGGCATCAAGGCTTGGATGAGCCCTAACGCTTGGGCATGGGTAGCTTTCGGGCTGTTTATCTTGGTGCTTGGTTGCATCGCCCTGTATGTGTTTAGCGGCAATGTGATCCTGCGCAAGGTGGGATTTTTTGGTGGCGGCGTGGTGCTTGTGATATTCTTCTACGCCTTCATAGTGGCCGGGCAGGTGGCTGCGGCCCCATACAACCGCAACACGGCTGTGGTAATCGTGCCGACCACCAACCTGAGTACCTCGCCGGGCAATGTCAACACCAAGGATTCAAAGATCATCCCCGTGCATGAGGGCACGGTGGTCGAGATTGTGGATTCGATGGCGATACCGGGCGAAACCTCCTCGCCGCTGTGGTACGATGTCAAGATCAACAATGCCACCCGCGCTTGGGTCAGGGCCGTGGATGTTGAGAAGATTTAATTGACTGATTATCAGTAGAATAACGAAAAATATGTTTTAAAACATATAATTTTCCCCCAAATTTGTTTGTTTATTTCAAAAAGTGCCCTTAACTTTATCACAAATTTCATAAAACATAGTCAAATAACCCCTAAACCAGGAATACGACATGAGTAAGACAATCACCTTCAACGAGCTGCGCCGCCTCAAGGATAGCCTCCCTGATGGCTCGATGCACAAAATCGCCGACCAGCTCAACGTCACAGTGCAGACTGTGCGCAACTATTTCGGCGGAGCCAACTATGACTGTGGTCGCAATTGCGGCGTGCACATCGAGCCCGGCCCTGACGGCGGCATTGTAGTTCTGGATGATTCCACCATCTACGACATGGCAGTGGGTATCTTGAAGGAGGCCAACGGAGCCAGCTGACCCCAGCATCTCCACCCTATGCCGCGCAGCTCGCTGCGTAACATACCCCTTAAGGCAGCTGCTCCACCCCGAGCCGCTGCCTTTTGGCATTTGACGATGCGCGCCACACAGAGGCGCGCCACAGTAGCCGCCATCCGGACACGAGCGGCCGGCGCAGCCGACCGAGCCGAGACGACACCCCACCAACCACATGGGTTAGCCAATTTTTCATTTTTCACTTTTCATTTTTAATTGTAGAGATGGATCGATTTATTACGGTGGCAATACACACCTACGAGAAGGCAATTGCCCTCAGGGCACTGCTCGAGCGCGAGGGCATCGAGGTGCAATTCCGAAATGTCAACATCGAGCACCCGGTGGTATCCTCGGGAATCAGGGTGCGCATACGCGAGACTGACTTGCCTCTGGCCCTGCGCATCATCGAGAATCGCGAGATATTCTCCGACCCGGTTGTGACCGGGCGCCAGGCCGACCCGGCGATGCCCATACTGGTGCCTATCGATTTCAGCGACGTGTCGCGCCAGGCGGTGCATGCGGCGTTCCACATAGCCGCGGCTCATGGCACATCGCTGATATTGCTCCACACCTATATCGATCCTTATGTGGCGGGGAGCATGCAGCTCACCGACAGCCTGACCTACGAGATGGCCGATGCGTCGTCGCGCGAGAAGGCTCAGAACGCCGCCAAGGCCCAGATGCGCCACTTTGCCGCTCGCATCAAGGATGCCATCAAGATGGGCACATTGCCGCCCGTCAAGTTTGAGCAATGCGTAATGGAGGGCGTGCCAGAGGATGCAATCAATGAGTTCACCAAGGCCCGCAATCCGTTCCTGATCGTGATGGGCACGCGCAATGCGCGGCAGAAGGAGGCTGAGATGATAGGGTCGGTGACAGCCGAGGTGCTCGACAAATGCCGATTCACCGTGCTGGCGCTGCCGCACGAGGCAGACACCGAGCCGGTGCCATTCCAGCCGAGAAAACTCCTGTTTCTGTGCAATATCGAGCAGGAGGACATTCTGGCTATGGACACCCTGTGCCGCCTCTTCCCCAAGGCAATGGCTACGGTGACGATTGCCAATGTGCCAGGGCGCAAACGCCGCCAGCTGATGCGCAACACAGCCGATGCCGCCCAGGCCCTGCAGGCCTATTGCCAGCAGAATTTCAAGACCTACACGTTTGAGACAGCCAACATCAGCCTCGAGCGCATGCAGGAGGAGCTCGATGCCCTCGAGACCAAGAAGCAGTATGACTTGGTGGTCATCCCCAACAAGAAGAAGAGCATCTTCTCGCGCCTCTTCAACCCCTCTCTGGCCCATCAGGTATTGTTTGCAGCCGACATCCCCATGTTAGTGATACCAGTATAGGGTTGACCAACGCCTTCGGCGTTGGCTCGTAAGGAAATGGGTGTCAACCCAAAGCTATATGAAACTACCCCTACGGGGTAGCAGGGTTGACGTCATCAAGGCTACCCCGGAGGGGTTGTTTCATATAGCAGGAATTTTTGCCCCATCCATCTACCCCGTAGGGGTAGTTTCATATAGCAGGAATTTTTGCCCCCACCCGTCTACCCCGGAGGGGTTGTTTCAGGCGGTGTTGCACCGATATGAAAATTTTTTGAAAAAATTTATAAAATTTTCATAACTCTCTAAATGCCACAAGGTTTTGAAAATGTTACGCATTTTCGGTAAAATTGTGGAACTTTTTTCTCGCTTTTGTAAATCTCTAATCCATTGATTGTTATCGAAATAAATTCTACAAAAACTATAACTCTCCTCAAAAACTTAGCCTAACCCATTGAAATGCAATAACATTGATAATTTTTCAGATTTCCAAATTTTTGGGGGTATGTTTTTTTGGAAAAATTCTTTATAATTTTGCAATGACAAATAGAGCATTTCTCTTCTGACCATGATTGATAATTCCCACATAGAGCTCTGGGACAAGTGTCGTCAGATAATCCGCGACAATATCCCTGAGGAGCAATACAACGTCTGGTTCAAGGATGTCACGTCGTATCAGTTCGACAATGGCATCCTCACCCTGATTGTGCCTTCTTCATTCTTTGTAGAGCAGCTCGAAGAGCGTTACCTAAAGATCCTCGAGCCGGCCATCCGCCGCGTCTATGGCGACGGCGTCAAGCTCTACTACCGCTTCTTCCAGGTCAAGGGGCAGCCCGACACCGCTGTCAAGGTGTTGAGCACCAACCCCAGCAGCACCATCCTCGACCAAGCCAAGGCCCAGCCCGCCAACCCGTTCAAGGCTGTGGCCGAGTGCGACATCGACCCCCAGCTCAACCCGCGCTACACATTTGACAACTACTGCGAGGGCGAGAGCAACAAGATAGCCGTGGCTATCGGCAAGTCAATCGTGGCCAATCCCAAGAATGTCACATTCAATCCTCTCTTCTTGTTCGGCAACACCGGGGTGGGGAAGACTCACTTGATCCAAGCCATCGGCATCGGCATTAAGGAGCGTTCGCCTATGGCCAGGGTGCTCTATGTCACTGCCCGACTCTTTGAGAGCCAATACACTGCCGCAGTGGCCAACAAGAACACCAACAGCTTCTTCCACTTCTACCAGAGCATCGACACCCTGATCATCGACGATATCCAGGACCTGCATGGCAAGCCCGGCACGCAGAACACATTCTTCTACATCTTCAACCATCTGCACCAAAACAACAAGCAGATCATCATGTCGAGCGACTGTGCCCCGGCCGAGATGGACGGATTTGAGGCTCGCCTGCTGTCGCGCTTCAAGTGGGGCATGGCTGCCCAGCTCGAGGCCCCGGATTTGGAGCTGCGCCGCAAGGTGCTGGTGCGCAAGGCCGAGCAAAACGGCCTGGAGCTCCCCGAGGATGTGATCGAGTATGTGGCAACGCACGTCACCGACAGCATACGCGACTTGGAGGGCATCGTGGTGTCGATGGTGGCCCACGCCACAGTGATGGGATGCGACATCACCATCGACCTGGCACGCCAGGTGATCGAGAGGGCCGTGAAGGTGAGCAAGCGACCCATCAACTTTGAGGTCATCGCCGACGAGGTGTGCACATTCTACAAGATCGACCCCGACATGCTGTTCACCAAGACGCGCAAGCGCGAGGTGTCGGATGCGCGCCAGGTGGTGATGTATCTGGCCAAGAAGATGGCCAAGATGACCATCGTAGGCATCGGCCACAAGCTCGACCGCACCCATGCCACGGTCAATTACGCCTGCAAGCAGATTGAGGACCGTCTGCCCATCGACAAGCAGTTGCAGCAAGAAATCACCACCATCCAGCAAGCCATCATCAACGGCTGAAACGTAAGCACGTAACCTAAACGTAGGCACGTAACCTAAACGTAAGCACGTAACCTAAACGTAAGCACGTAACCTAAACGTAAGCACGTAACCTAAACGTAAGCACGTAACC
>NWBJ01000098.1 GCA_002633115.1 Muribaculaceae bacterium Zag1 | reverse complement strand
AAATTTTGGACACCCTAGTAAATTTGCAAACCGTTATTATAATTTCTCGCCTTATGGATATCAAGAAAACTTCAATAATCGCATTGGCCACAGCCATTGGCATGAGCGCTTACGCCCAAGTGGGCCATCGCGCCGCCGCGCTCGATGATGACGCCTGGGAGGTCTCGCAATGGATTTCGGCCGTCAACGCCCCGGTCATAAAGGGCAAGGTCTATGACTTTGACCGCGCCGCCGATGGCGCCAGTTAGTTTGTTACCTCAATCTCTAATCCCAAACAGGTGGCCTCGGCCAAATGGATGGCCACCAGCCTCGGCATCCACGACATCTACGTCAACGGCCAACTCGTTGGCGACGAAGTGCTCAAGCCTGGCTTTACCCATCCCGAAAAGACCAAATATTCATTTACATACGACATCACCGGCGCCATCAACACTGCCCCTGGTGCCGAGAACCAATACTCAGCCCAAGTCACCCCCGGCTGGTGGGCCGACAAGATTATCACATACTCGGGCCACGACGGAATGATTGGCGACAAATGCGCCTTCCGCGCCGTGCTTGAGCTGACCTTCGCCGATGGTACTAAGCAACTCTACGGCACCGACACCGAGGCCTGGAAAGCCGGCATCGGTGGTCCGGTAAAGCATGCAGCAATCTTTGATGCCGAGATGATGAGCCAAATGGCTCAGGCCACCGGTCGCGATGCCGCCAAATACCAGCAGATGGCTGCCGATGCTAAGCAGTACCTCAAGGACACCTTCCTCACCCCCGAGGGCACGTTCAAGACCGAAATCCTCAACACTATGCAGACCCCTGCCCTGTTTGCCCTGCGCAACGGCCTGGTCGAGGGCCAAGCCCGTGAGGATATGGTGGCACGCTTGCGCGCCAACTTTGCCGAGCATGACAACTGCCTGCAGACCGGTTTTCTCGGCACCTCTATTCTGATGAATACCCTCACTGACAATGGCATGGGCGATATCGCATACGAGCTGCTCTTCCAACGCAAAAACCCGAGTTGGCTCTACTCGATCGACAATGGCGCCACCACCATCTGGGAGCGCTGGAACAGCTACATGCTCGACAAGGGCATGGGCCCCAACAGCATGAACAGCTTCAACCACTACGCCTACGGCTGCGTGTGCGAATGGCTGTGGCAGACGGCCGCCGGCATCAAGTCGGACCCCGCCGCGCCGGGATTCAAGAATATCATAATGAGTCCGATGCCCGACCCGAGGCTCGGTTCGCTTACTGCCGAGTATCAGTCGGCCGCTGGCCTGATCAAGAGCGCATGGCGATATGATGGCCCCAAGTGGACCTGGACATTCACCATCCCCTCTGGCTCCACCGCCACGGTCACCCTCCCCGGCTCCACCAAATCCAAAACCTACCGCGCCGGCACCCACACCCTCACCTGCAAATTGTAACATCATTGTCGCTGCTACCCATTGCCTTATGGTAACGTCCTCCCTGCTACCCCGTAGGGTAGGCTGTTCAAAATTTGATATCATAAATTTAAACAGAATTTGTCAGTAAATTATTGAATACGAATAATTTTAATA
>NWBJ01000097.1 GCA_002633115.1 Muribaculaceae bacterium Zag1 | reverse complement strand
TCAGGGTGTTGAGCACGTCCTCGGCGCGCTGGATGGAGTTATCCGAACAAGTCAAATTAATGATTGAGGTCTCCTTGCTGTTGAGGGCCACGGTCAAATGAGCGCGGTAGCCGTTGATGGCGGCGAAGACGCTCGACTTGCTGACGTACAAGCGAGTTTCCTTGCCCTGCTCATAGACGGCGGTCGGGGTCACAACCACCGAGCCCAGGGGCGTCGGAATGGTGTCGCGCAACACCCCCATGAAGACCTCGCTGTACACATCGAGGCCGCGCTTCAAGTCGCGCAGCGCGTAGTCGCCTTCAGGAGAAATGTCCAAGGTGAACGAGGCGGACTCGTTCTCGGCCAGGTCGGGGAGGCTGACCTTGACGGGCAGGTTGCTGCCGTAGGCCACCTCGCGGTGGAAGCGGCCGGGCGAGTAGTAGTTCATGTCGAGGCTGAGGCGCTTGACGACCTCGGCCATAATGGATGGCGACTGGAAGGCCACGACCTCGTTGTTGACGTTGGTGTTGGTCTGGAACAGGCCCAGGTCGTTGAACTGGTCAAGCTCCGAGCTCACCGACTTGCCTTTTGAGTCCTCCTTGATCAGGAGCGAGGCGGTGCGGGTGTAGGTCGGCGGGGTGCGCAGGATGTACAGCACCGACAGGCCCACGCAAACGGCCAGCGACAGGGCGAACCATTTCCACTTGGCCATGCACAGGTACAGTATGTCGGTCAGCTGCAAGGTGTTGTCGGCGGGCTTGCGCTGAACCGCGTTGCGGTTTATTTCCATAGATAGCAAACGGCCCCCGGGCCCCCGCAGCGGGGGTTGAGCCATGCGGATACCTCGGCATGGGCTGTCAGGGGGAGAGTAATGGGGTTATTGAATAGCAAAAGTAAATAAGTTCAAGAGGGGATTTTTTTATCGATGCCTTGCTTCCAAGCGGCACAGCTACACTGAGTCCTCGGCCAAATCGATTTGGACTACGGCTACGATGAGGTTGGGAATCTCAACGATGGCGCGCTTCTTGCGTGCGCCTCGGATTTTGAGCAGGGTAACCTCCATGCCGTCGAGTGGTCCGCCGTTGACGCGGACGCGCTTGCCGAGCATGTGGGGCTTGATATCATCGGGAGAGAGGGATTCTATGTAGGATTCCGAACTGGTGGCGCGGATGAAGCGCTGCATGTCGTAGTCGCGCACCATCATGGGGCGCATGTAGCCCCCCGGCACGAACCGGTACTGCAATGTGTCGATATCCTTGATAATCGGGTTGAGGGCCTCCTCGCTGCTGTGCACGAATATCATCGACTGCATGATGGGAACCTCGACCAGCACCTTGCGGCGCTTGGCGGTGTGGGCACGGGCCTTCATGGTGGGCATGTACACCTCAAAGCCCTTATCGCGCAGCACCTGGTAGTTGGGGTACTTGGCGTTGGGGCGCTTCAAGTCGCGCAGCACAAACCACTTGGGCTGGGTTGAGTCGGCAGAAATCGCGGTGTTTGCTGTCGAACTAACTGTCTTATTTTCAGCGAATTGGTCGGTCATGGCGATGGGTTATGACAAATTCTTCTAGTCCTGTTGTGTGGTCTCACAACAGTTGCAGCAAAGTATATGTCGGTGGGTCTTGGTGATAATGATTGATGTTGTCATCCTATTAACCCTTGGTCGTGAAAACTTAAAAACTTCCATATACAAGTGTTGTCTAAATATGTCAGGCTGACCCAATATCAGCCTCTTATAACCGCCCTTTGGGCCTCTCAAACAAGAGTAGTACAAAGCAGTCACAGCGTCCAGTTATGGTGGATAACTGGATTCACGGTGCAAAGGTACGAAATAAATCTGTATTAATGAACAATTTACGAAGAAAAAACGCAAAAATGCCTTAACCCAATCAAGACGAAGTGTCGCCTTTTTATCGACAAAACTTCTACCCCTCCCCATTTAATTATTTGATTTTCAAGTATTTATATTTGCTATCCAGTTATCCACCATAACTGGATAATTGGATAGGATTTATAAGTAAGTAACCTGTCATTTTGAATTTAAATTACGGAAAGGAACCACAGATTTACACAGATTCACACAGATTCCTCAGATGACCACTATTATATTTCTTAGAGCACCAGAGGTGCCGACAGATTTCACAGACCATCCGGATGGCATCTGTGGAAATCTGACGGCGCGACCGCGCTTCCATGAAATATGCGATTCCCATAGCCGAATCTGTGTGAATCTGTGTAAATCTGTGGTTCCTTTTACAAGCTAAAATTTAATTTTAATTTGACCCTTTAAGTAACCTGTCATTTTGAATTTAAATTACGGAAAGGAACCACAGATTTACACAGATTCACACAGATTCCTCAGATGACCACTGTTATATTTCTTAGAGCACCAGAGGTGCCGACAGATTTCACAGACCATCCGGATGGCATCTGTGCTATCTGTCGGCGCTTTGCGCCTCTAAGGAATTGATTTCCCAGCCTTGGTTTCTGTGTGACATCTGTGTCATCTGTGTATCTGGCCAACAACGCACCGCTAATGGACAAAGGCACGCCGGGGGACAGTCCCCTGTTCCATCTTAGTGGTGCATTGTTGGTGGCTTTACACAGATTTCACAGATGACACACAGATTTTCCCGTGAGGATGTTAAAATTTCATAGAGAGCCAAGGGCTCTGACAGATTCCACAGACCATCCGGATGGCATCTGTGGAAATCTGTCGGCGCGACTGCGACTCCATGAAATAGGCGATTCCCATAGCCGAATCTGTGCGAATCTGTGTAAATCTGTGGTTCCTTTTACAAGCTAAAATTTAATTTTAATTTGACCCTTTAAGTAACCTGTCATTTTGAATTTAAATTACGGAAAGGGACCACAGATTTACACAGATTCACACAAATTCCTCAGATGACCACTGTTATATTTCTTAGAGCACCAGAGGTGCCGAAGATTTCACAGACCATCCGGATGGCATCTGTGCTATCTGTCGGCGCTTTGCGCCTCTAAGGAATTGATTTCCCAGCCTTGGTTTCTGTGTGACATCTGTGTCATCTGTGTATCTGGCCAACAACGCACCGCTAATGGACAAAGGCACGCCGGGGGACAGTCCCCTGTTCCACCTTAGTGTAATCAGTAATTTTGCAACGT
>NWBJ01000096.1 GCA_002633115.1 Muribaculaceae bacterium Zag1 | reverse complement strand
GTTTTTGGCTTTTGGAAATATTACTGTAAGTCTTTGGTTTTTGGCTTTTGGAAATATTGTCGTAAGCCTGGGTTTATTTCAGGGCGCGGATGCGCATTTTGGCGAGGCGGATGTAGTCGAGGATGGGGCGCGCCGAGGGGCAGGAGTAGTTGCAACTGCCGCACTCGATGCAGTCGAGTGCTCCGATAGCCTTGGCCTCTTCGGGGCATCCCTTGCGACCATAAGTCGAAATCAGGTATGGCTCGAGGGCCATTGGGCAAGCGCGCACGCACTCGGCGCAGCGTATGCACGGTGCCGGCTCAAATTGCAAGGGATTGTTTACGAATGACAGGCCAGAGAATCCCTTGGTGACGGGTCCGTCGATATTGACCACCGACTGGCCCATCATGGGGCCGCCTGCCACCACGTCGATTGCCGCAACTGTGGGATTGGTTTCGGCAGTGGGCTGGGGTATGTCGGCACTGATGGCCGAGGTCTTCATGCCTATGGCTACCAAGAAGTTGCCTATAGCATCAATGGTGACTACGCGTTCTATCAGGGGTTGGCTGAGGGCAATTGCCTGGTAGGTGGCGTAGGCTGTGGCCACATTTTGCACGATGGCTCCCACGCTGATGGGCAATGCGCCCGAGGCTACCTCGCGGCCGGTGATGGCTTGTATCAATTGCTTCTCGCCGCCTTGCGGGTATTTGGTGCGCAGCACTTGCACGCTGATGCCCGGGTATCGCTTGGCAGCGGCTGTCATGGCGGCGATAGCGTTGGGCTTGTTGTCCTCGATGCCGATGACGGCTCGGTCAACCTGGGCGCCGCGCCTGAGCAGGTCGATTCCGGCCATCACTTCGTCGGGATGGCAACGCATCAGGGCCGCGTCGCAGGTCAGACGCGGTTCGCACTCGCATCCGTTGATGATTAGGATCTCGGCTTTGCTGCCCGGTGGCGGGGTGAGTTTTACGGCAGTGGGGAATGTCGCGCCTCCCATGCCCACGATTCCAGCCTCGGTGATAGCATCGGTTATGTCTTTGGGCGCCAGATTGTTGCAGTCTTTTGGCACTGGCGCGGCATTGCGAGCCTTCTCATCGGCGTCATGGTCATCGGCGGTGGCAACTATTAGGATGGCGTTGGTGGGGCGTCCCTGCAGCGTGGCCACTGGGGCGATGCTCTTGACCTTGCCGCTGATGGGGGCGTGCACATTAGCTGAAATGGCGCCGGGGGCCTGGGCAATCTTTTGGCCTCGGCTCACTTGGTCGCCAACCTTGACAATGGGCTTGGCCTCGGCGCCGATGTGCTGGCGCAGCAGCACGCTCGCCTCCATAGGCAGCGGCGCGGTGATAATGCGGTCTGATGGGGCTGTCTTCAGCTCCGGGGGATGCACCCCTCCTATCTTGAATGTCTTCAGTTTCATACGGCAGAGGGTTTATCTGGCTCAGTGGCTCCCCCTTTAGGGGGTTGGGGGGCTTTGGTCTGGGGGGCTTTCCCAGCATCAGCAGCTCCCCCTTTAGGGGGTTGGGGGGCTGGCGCTGGTTTTGGAGGGGCTACTTTCATATTAGCATACTGTATAGCATGAGTCGGGCATACGGGTATGCATTTGCCGCAGGTTTTGCACTTGGCGGGGTCGATGTGAGCCAGGTTGTTGGTGACGGTGATGGCCTCGAAAGGACATGCCTTGACGCACAGTCCGCAGCCTATGCACCCCACTGTGCATTGCTTGCGCGTGACTCCGCCTTTCTGGCAGTTGCTGCACGCTACCCATACCCGGCGCCCTTTCAGACCTGTGGGTCTCATCTCTATTATATTGCGCGGGCACGCCTGGGAGCATTGCGAACATCCAGTGCATTTGGTCTGGTCGACAACCGGCAGGGTCTCCCCCTCGGGGATATGGATGGCATCCCAGGGACAGGCGTTTACGCAGTCGCCGCAACCCAGGCAGCTCTGCAGACAGGCATAGTCGCCAACTGTCAGATTCATGATGGCGCAATTGCGAGGACCCCGATACTTGGCATCGATGGGAGTCTTGGTGGCGGGTATGCCGGCGCATTTTACAACAGCGATCTTGGTGTCGCCTTTTTCGGCTGTCAGGCCGAGATAGGCGGCTATCTTGCACATGCCTTCATCGCCGGCTCCGGGGCAATACAGGCCGGTCAGGCTGCCGTTGCATACGCATTTCACAGCGAAGTCGTGACAGCCTTTCTGTCCGCACGCGCCGCAGTTGGCGCTGGGTAAAAAGCTCTCGACATCAGCGATGCGTGGGTCTTCGTAAACATAAAATTTCTTAGCCACGCGATTCAGGGCCACGGCGCCGACTGCGCCTATGCACCCGAGCAGGGCTATTGGGGCTATGAGTGCCATGATTCAGGGGTGGATGTGGGGATTTCAGCATCCCACAGGTGAGTGATTTGGAAAGCGGCTCGGGCTGTAAGGCGGTTGCGTATCAACAACAGCGCGGCGTACCATACGAGCATTGAGCCAAGCGAGAGGCCTCCGGCCAGGGCTTGCGAGGCACCGAACGCCGAGGCTACGCACAGCACGGCGATCATCAGAGCCAGCGGGGCACCGAGAAACAGCAGGGTGGCCAAGCGGTGGGAGCGCGTGGTGTTGGCTATTGTGGCCTCGCGGCCGAGCAGAGAGGGCGAAGCTCCGGGCAGAGCCACCTCAATTTCGGTTGGCCTGGAGCAGATCGAGGCAATGGCGCATCGGCCACATTCCTCAGCGCTGGCGCTGATGGCTATGGTCACGCAGTCGTTGCCAACTCCGACAATGCGGCCGCGATGGGTGATTTGAGTTTTTTCGGATTGCATTATTCGTCTTTTCCTATTATAATATCTTTTCCTATTATAATATAGGTATAGGGAAGCCTTAAAATATATACCTTAATATTTTTCTTTGGCAAAATTACTAATAATGCTTGAATTTCCCAAATCAAATTTCAACTACCAGTTCGGAAGAGAGAACGTAAGCACGTAAGCTTTACGTAAGCACGCTGATGGTATAAAAGAAATCCCTTGAGGGTGCTTACGCAAAGCTTACGTGCTTACGTTCTGGAAATCAGCCATGAAACTTTCTTTAACACATTTCTTGTGAACTTTTTCCCGAAAATATTTGGTCAATTCAAAAATAATTCCGAACTTTGCACTCGCTTTTCGAGAGGAACAGCGCCGAGGCCCGAAAGGGGTCGAGGAAAATTGAAAGATTTTCGCAAAGAGGGCATCAAAAACTAAAAGATGCTAAATGATGAACAAAAATTTGGCCATGTCAAAAATAGTTCGTAACTTTGCAGAGCCGTTTCGCCAGAAGGGCAAACGACACAGAATAGAACATTGAAAAGACTTACAATAAGACAGTAGAGACAGTACAAGAGCATACAAGCTTCAAGTCAATTCTGAAGAGAGCGCAACTCCACTAAGAGGCGCCAGGGCAGACGGGCATCCGCTGATGACAATTCTGAAAAGAAGAAAAACGAGATACAACAACGGAGAG
>NWBJ01000095.1 GCA_002633115.1 Muribaculaceae bacterium Zag1 | reverse complement strand
TTCGACTTTTTAAAGCGGACTCAAAGATTAGAAAAAGAAAATGACATCCGCAGTGAATTTACTGATTTGGGAGTAAGGTTCACTGAAATCATAGAGGAATTGTACTATAAGCGCCATAAGCATGTGGTGGTGTTGATTGATGAATACGACACTTAAATAAATAGGAAGTTTTTTCTCTAGAAATTCTTTCACATATCAAAATTTATTTATAACTTTGTGGGGTCAAAGGGCCTAAGGCCACTTTGGCAGACATACGATATTGAGCGTTTATCACGCTACGTTCTTGACTCTAAGAAACTTCGCAACTTTCTCGACACCGTCAATGGACAATGCAACCGATAGATGCTCACGGTAGGTATATTATGCCTACCGTATATCTATATTAGGTATACGGCAGGTCTTACATATTCCTAATACGTGGGTTCTTCGCGTTGCTCATCCCGACGGTGCAGGCAATGCGAAGGCCTCTTAGAGTGGGATGAGCGATGATGAAAGATCCCACTTTCTTTATCCTATGGCCTTGCATATTAGTCCAATCTTTTTATCCGAATCTTGGGATATCAGTCGGAACCACAAACAAAACCTATGTATCCATGAGGTCAATCTTTATTTTGCTGATGGGTATTTTGGGTCTTTCCGTGCCGATTGTGACATCGGCAGGGGAAAACGATCCAAATGATACCCTCGTGGTGGAGTTGCTATCTGGCGACTATCATTACTACCAATTGTCAGCCCAGCCCAAGGCCAAGCTTAATGATGCCCAGCTTGGCATATTCGATCAAACTGATGAGCTGCTATGCGAGTACGCTTTTGATGAAATCGCTCAATTCTTTTTCACACACAATGTGATTACTGACAAACTCACAGACCCGAAAGGAAGGGATTTCATGTTCAAGTATTCTGACAATTGCATCGAGCTCTATGGCATTGCCCCCTCTTCTGAGATTTCACTCTATGATATGAGCGGAAACAAAAGAATGTCGGTGCGAAACGGCGATGAGACAACCATTTCAATCGACATCTCCTCACTATCTGCTGGAGTATATGTGGTGCAAATCCCATCTATCAAAAACATAAAAATAATCAAGAAATAACCTATACAAATGAAGAAACTATTACTAATTGCTGGCATTGCCATAGCCCTATATGGCTATGCCCAAGAAGTGGTAAAATATACCCTTGACATACAACTCAAGGACCAAACCACAGTCTCTTATGAGGTCGATGATATTGAGAGCTTCAGTTTCTCATCGTACACTCAAGACCAAAATCCCAGTCAGGGTGAAGAATACTTAGGCACTGGGAAATATACCTATACTGCTTTTTGGAATGGAAAGGCAGATGGCATCCGATGTACAAAAATCACGCCTACAGAATCCGATGGCATATATACTCTGAAACTTGAACCTTGGGGGCAAACTGATAGCCTACTGATAACAGTAAACACTAATTATCAATATAGTGACGGAGGATATCCGGTGATGGTTTACCGTCAACCAACAGGATATGTACATCCTACTTATGGCAATGTATACGCTGTGGAATATGGCGTATACTGCAGTGAGTACTATGGAGGCGATCCTTTAGATTATGCATACGGTTCAGAATACTATCCTGAAAAGGGTCGATTGAACCTTCTCATGTCTTATATTGCCCCAGAATATAACGAATGGGCAAGCTTTGGGTATGACTTTGAGAAATACGTCTTAGATGATTTCAACGCTGAAGTCAGCATGGCTGTGACTGGTGTGACAGAAGAAGACGGGAAATACTATATCGAAACTGAGGTTTCCTGCGGTTCTTTTGCCTCTACAATTGCATTTGGATGCGCAGAGGACTCAAAAGCCACAAATCTGACTGAAGAAGATTTTGAAATAGTGCAAGCCAACGAATCTCTCACTTGGCGATTCCCTATCGATAATCTCAATACACATACAATATATGCTGAATCACGAGACGCAGATGGTAATCAACTGGAGAGTTGCTCCATCACCCTCTTATATTATGTCCTTGAAGGATATCTACCTGAAGGCGGAGAATGGGAAAGTCTTGGGACTGGCTACTTTATAGACGGGTGGATAACACCTCTCTTTGGATATACAAATGAAAATGGAGAATACGCAGGGTTTAACCCTAATGAATACGGCTATGAAGTAGAAATACAGAAAGCAGTTGACAGCGAGACGAAGTATCGCATTGTGAATCCTTATTCCTCTGATGGAGGTAATGCTGTAGTAGCCCAAATCAATGAAATGGCTACCATGCGTAGCATTGTGTTCGATACAGACAATCCAGATATGGTCACATTCTCTCCTGCTAACAGCGGATTTGCATATCAGGAGAATATATTCTATATTTGCGATGGCACATGGTACGGGAGAGAAATGGGATTGACGGATAGAAACATTATGAGATCTGGCATGAATTCATACTATGACGAATCCGCTGCAGCCTTCTATGTACAATATCCTATGGCCACATGGGGCAATAAAGATTGGATGCAAACAAATTCTTCGGGTTACCAATCCATCATTTATCTGCCTGAGGGTTACGAGATCCTCAAGGCTAATGGAGGTGTAGAAAGCGGCAATAATGCATCTGCTCCAAACAAAGCCATAATGAAGAATAACGGCCTCAGTAAGGCTGCCCCAGAAAAGAATTCTACTTCTCTTGGCCTTCCTACAAATACCACTCTCCACACCCAACAGTCAATTAGCGGTACACCCAAAGCTATAAATCGAGTAAAATAATTCTTCTCTCTTTGTGAATCGGAAAAATAAATTCCAATAGTAAGGAATTTATTTTTCCGATTCTATTTTGTAAATTTGCCGAATGAATGAACCCGAGACTCTATAAAATCAAAAAACATGGCAAAGGTAGGAATAGAGAATTACATTTGGCTGATCGAGAGGCTGGCGAGGAGGCCGATGACGTGGGCTGAACTGGCCGACAGCTATGAGCGGTCGATGCTATATGAGGTAGGGAAGCCGCTGCAGCAACGCACGTTGTATAATTGGAGGCAAAAGATATTTGACCTGTTCAATATCCGCATCGAGATTGATGGCGATAAATATACGATTGCCGACAAGGTTGAGGCCGAACAAAATCACGCCCTGAAATGGCTGATGCAATCGATGGCTGTCAATGACATGCTGGCCGAGAGCCGCATGCTGCGCAAGAGGGTATTGCTTGAGGATATCCCCTCGGGCGAGCAGTGCCTGATGCCTATCCTTAAGGCTATGAAATCAGGACATCGGATTAAGTTTGATTACCATCGATTTGGTTACCCCGACACCCACATCGTGGCCGAGCCTTTCTGCGTAAAGGTCAACAATCGGCGCTGGTATATGCTGTGCCGCATTCCGGGAGCCGATGCTCATCATCGCGACTATCCTGAGTACGACCGCTTTGGATGCCTGCGCATCTACGCCTTGGATAGAATGGAGGATTTGCGGATAATTGATGAGACATTTGAATATCCTCGGGATTTTGATGCAGAGGAATTCTTCAACGAGCATTTCGGCGTATGTATCGCATACGGAGTGCCCCTCGAGACTGTAAGGGTACTCATCGATGGCAGCCAAAGGGAATATGTAGATACTTTGCCTCTGCATCACAGCCAACGCAGGGTAGAAGATGGGGACGGATATTCTATTTATGAATTCAGGCTCCATCCTACAATTGATTTCTTCCGAGCCATTTTAGCAATGGGAGCTGAGGCTGAGGTGTTAGCTCCTCAAGATTTCAGAGAATTATTGGCGGAGGAAACGGAAATAATGGCTGAAATATATTATAAGGAAGAGGGAAGTTGAGCCTCTCCGAGGCTCCTTTAAGGAGATATAGAAACCCTAGGTTTATCAGCGCAATTG
>NWBJ01000094.1:63482-63738 GCA_002633115.1 Muribaculaceae bacterium Zag1 | reverse complement strand
GTGGCTCAAGACCGCATCACCATCCACGACCTGCTCGGCGTGACCTCGGTTGATGCCGACGCCATTGACGGCCCTGTCACCTACTATCGCCTTGACGGCATCCAATTGCCCACAGCCCCCGCCTCCGGCCTCTACATCGAGCGCCGAGGCACAACCTCCCGCCTCCGCCTCAACTAGTGCGTAGCACGGCTCTCCACCTAACCAGATGGAATCCGTCATTTGCCACACTCACTAGTGCGTAGCACGGCCCTTGTCT
>NWBJ01000094.1:63044-63418 GCA_002633115.1 Muribaculaceae bacterium Zag1 | reverse complement strand
AGCACGGCTCTCAAGAGCAAAAGCATATTTATGAACTCAAAAGTTAACATAGCCATTTTCGCCTCCGGCGAAGGCACGAATGCCGAGGCGATAGCCCACTATGCCCAGTCCGAGGCCCCTCACCTCCATATCTCCGGCCTCCTCACCAACCGCGCCGATGCCGGCGCCATACCGAGGATGCAGCGTCTTGGCATTTCCACCCTCCATTTCCCCAACTCAGAGTGGCGCAGCGGTGGCGAGCATGTCATCGAGTGGCTCCGCCAGGAGCATATCGACCTGATAGTCTTGGCCGGCTTTCTGGCTTATGTGCCTCAGGCTATCGTCCATGAATGGGAGGGCCGCATCGTCAACAGCCATCCAGCGTTGCTGCCGCG
>NWBJ01000094.1:62788-63015 GCA_002633115.1 Muribaculaceae bacterium Zag1 | reverse complement strand
GGCCGCATCCTCGCCCAATTTGAGTGTCCCGTCTACCCCACCGACACCCCCTCCACCCTCCAATCCCGCGTCAAATCCCTCGAGCACCTCCACTACCCTCCCCTCATCTCCTCCCTCGCCCTCACCCTCTAATCCCCACAAAAATGGCGCCATCCCAAGATGGCGCCATTTTTATCTCCTATTAACCCATAAGTAATGGGTCATTTAAGCTTCCTTCTCAGATGTAC
>NWBJ01000094.1:0-62741 GCA_002633115.1 Muribaculaceae bacterium Zag1 | reverse complement strand
CCCGTAGGGGTTGTTTCATTATAGTGCTCAGAAGGTTAGTGAAACAACCCCTACGGGGTAGGAGGGGTATGCGCCCATAGCTAGATGAAACAACCCCTACGGGGTAGCCATCCGGGCGACCTCCATATTTAACTTCTAATTGAGCCCTTACTTATTCTGCTTTCTTAAAAATAATGGGGTAAAAATATGAACTATCAATAAAATTTAGTAAATTTGCAAGGTATGTACTCAGTACAATAATATTACCGCATGAAAGGAATACCATTAGGCATTGACAATTTCGTAACTCTTATCACCGAAGATTATTATTTCTTTGATAAGAGCGAATACATCCGTACTCTTGAGACGCAAAGGAACTTTATCTTTTTCGTAAGGCCTCGGCGCATGGGCAAGTCGTTGTTTTCGAGCATGGCGATGACCTATTATGATGTCAACTGCAAGAGCCGGTTTCAAGAGCTTTTTGGCTCCTTAGAGATAGGAAAGAATCCTACGGATAAGGCCAATTCTTTTCTGGTGCTTAAGTTTGATTTCTCCCATGTCACTTGCGACCTCGACGATCTCGAGGCTAAGTTCACGCGCTATTGTTTTAATTGTCTCAAACTCTTTTTTGGTAGATATCCCGATCTCTTTTCTGAAAAAGAGATAGCCGATGTACTGAGTGCTGCCTCCATAAAAGAGGCCATAGTGTATATGGTAGATCTTATTCATCTCAAAGGAGAGAAGATATATCTATTTATTGATGAATATGACAATTTCGCCAACATGGTATTGACGGCTCGCGGAGTGAAGGCTCATGAAGAGATAACTCATGGCAATGGATTCTATCGCGATTTCTTCAAGGGATGCAAAGGCACTTTCGACCGAATCCTGATGACTGGTGTGTCCCCGGCTACCTACGATGACCTAACGTCAGGCTTCTCAATAGCCGATGTGGTTTCGCTTAACCCCCGATTTAATCAAGCCATTGGTATCACCGAGGCCGAACTTCGCCAAATGATAGAATATTATCGAGAGCAAGGTAAGATCCACAGGTCAACCCAAGAGATAATCGAGGAGATGAGGCCCTGGTATGACAACTATTGCTTCTCGCTGCGCAGCTATGACAAAGAGCATACCATATATAATACCTCTATGGTACTTAGGTATATCAATTCCTTGATTTTAACGGGCTATCCCCCCGAGGTAATGGTTGATCGTTCTGCTCGCACCGAGCCGAAGGCTCTCAATTACTTGGTAATGGCTGAGGACTTACGCAATCGAGAGGAAAGGATTGGGATTGTAAAGGAAATATGTGCTAACGGCTTTACCATCGGAGAAGTAGAGCCGGAATTTCCTGCTTGCGATGCTGGAGATGAGAAGAATTTCAAAAGCATGCTCTTTTATTATGGAACCCTCACCTTTGGGGGACGCGATGAACTCGGATTCCCCAAATTGATTGTCCCCAACAAAACCATGGGCGACCTGTATCTTACCTATATGTTACAGGTGGCTCAGCAAGAAGGTTTCTACCTGAATGGACGCCGCAAAGAGCTGGATGCTGCTATCAAGCTCGCTGCGGTGGATGGGCAGTGGGGACCTATGGCAGAGGATATAGGGAAATTGGTATCTGAGTATTCCAGCCTACGCAATTCCAACAAGGGCGAGGAGAGTGTCCAAGCATTCATCCGTGGATTGCTATGCACCAGTCCCTTCTTTGACGTATGGCCTGAGGCAGAACTCAATATGGGTTACAGCGACATATTGCTTGTGCCTAAAACGACCGAGAATTGCCCTACGCGCCATAGTTACATCATCGAACTGAAATATATGAAGAGCCGAGAGAAGAACAAAGACAAATACATCTCCGATGCTTGCGCTCAACTATCCCAATACATCCAGGATATACATCTGCGTGATAGCTTCATCTTGCGTAATACTCCCCTCACCCCTCTCTACCTCATTTTCCGCAACCACAAACTAATCGACAAAGGGATCTCTCAATAAAGATAATTAAAAAAAATGGCGCCATCTCGCAATGGTGCCATATTTGGTTTTATTCTAGGCGATGTATTTCTACATATTCTCTAATGAGAGGCCGCGGTAGGAGATGCGGTAGCCTTTGTAGCGGTTTACTGCCTTGAGATAGGCATCGCCTTTGGAACGGAGGATTGAGAGGTCGATGTTGCGCTCGCTGCGCTTGACCTCGATGAGCTCAAGGCGCTCCCCGAATTCATCTTCGGCCACGATGTCGATTTCATTGTTGCCTTTGCGGTCGTGCCAATATCCGAGACGAGTGTACTGACCTGTCTCTTTCAATACTTCACGGAAATAATGCTCGAGAGCGAGGCCAGAGAATGTAGGAAACGACTCCGCAACTTTCAGCTTAAGACTGCGATGGCCATTGGCCTCAATCACATGCCAATATTTGTAGACAAATCTAAACCAAAATCTAAGGAAGGGGTCGCGAATGGCATAATGCACATTTTTGTTGGCCGATGCCTCATGTATGGGTTGGAGCTTGCTTATCAACTCATAATCATCCATAAGGCGGCTCAGATGGCCCGAGATGGCATCCGTCCCTAATTGGTCTTCGATTTCAGAGCGGGTATTCTTTCCTTCAGCAATCGCGGTCAGTATAGAAAAATACACTCCATAGTCCTTCCCAAACTCCTCGATGAGCAGCACCTTGCCTTCAGTCAAGAAATAAGAATCAGCTTCAAATATAGTGGAAAGCATCTTATCAAGAGTGGAATCTTGCCTATCGACAAAAAGTTCAACATATTTCGCTACGCCACCAGTGATGGCATAGAGGGCCAAGAAATCTGCGGGCGATTGGCCAGGGAAATATTTCGATGCGATATACTTCATTAAAGAGGGAGTAAAGGGCTGCAACTTGAGAGAATCTGTTTGACGTCCAAAAAGAGGTTCTTTTTCATCTCTGAAGATTCGATTGAGCAAGGTGTTGACCGAACCCCCTACCACAAGATTAATCGAAGCTCCACGCTTGCCGCTATCCCAGATATTCTGCATATCAGAATATATTGAGGGATTAATCTTAAAGAAATCTTGAAATTCGTCAATGAAAAGAGTGATGTGTTGCCGCTGAGCTATATCCATTACGAATCGGAACACATCAGCAAAAGATTCAAATGTGGCATTGGGTACGGCCACATCCAGTTTGCGTCGCATCTCTTCTATGAATATCCTACATAACTCTACCTCAGACTTACGTGCCACAAAGAAATAGAGCATCTGCGGATTACCCTCATAAGCTTTCTTTACTAATTCCGTCTTGCCAATGCGCCTACGCCCAGAAATCACAGTGAATTGTGCCACCGAGTGTGAACGCTCCTCGATGAGCCTTAGTTTTTCTATTTCTCTTTCTCTTCCTACAAATTCCATAATCACTTAAATTATCGTCACCGCCGTGACCGTCACCGCCGTGACGATACGCTGGCACTGCAAAATTAATCTTTTTCCATAAAATGCCCAAACATTTCTTTGGAAAAAGATTAATCACGTTTAGATTCCATATTTTGTAGATTTACGGCTTGAGACCGTCTACTACACTATGGGAAAGCATTATGGAGGCGGTCAAGCTCTGATTGGGTGATACCGATAATGCTGCCATGGCGGATACCAGGGGGGAATTCCACTAAAGAATTGTAGTAGGGATAGGCTGGATTGGTCAGGCGCGTCCATGACTTCAGGTCTTTGGTGGTAAGAAAACCGAATCCTGCGCTTTCGCCAAAATAATCAAACACATATCCCCACCCAGAGCCGTCGATGAGAGGAAAGACAAAGGGTCCCTCAACATTTTCATCATTGACCATGCCTTGATAAGAGTATGGCCCAACAGCCTGATTGGCGGTAGCAAGATGTATTTGGCTTTGGTGACGGAACAGCATCACATATCGGTCATCCATTTTAGTGATATTGGCATCCAGAATGCCGCTATTGGGCATTTGGAATAAGATGCGTGATGGGCTCCAATTGATTAGGTCGGGAGTAGTAGAGCAATAGATGCTGGCAGTATTCCAGTCATCCCCTATCTCTGCTGTCCAATAAGCCATATACTCTTGGCGCTGATCATCGTAGATGAGTTCGGGGGCCCAGGTCTTAGTTGCTCCCTCTGGAGCAATGTCTACCAATCGCTCCCCTACCCAGGTCACCAAATCTGCGCTTTCCCAAAGAGTGAAGGGTCGATGGCTCCATGATACAGTGGCAACGAGCAGAAAGCCATTGTTAGGGGTGCGAAGCAGATGAGGGTCGCGAATCAATTGATCGTCATAGGAGGCTGAAAGAATAGGCACGCCGTGATTCAATTCCTTAAATTTGAAACCATCGTCAGAAATGGCGTAGTACAGGCTATGCTCGTCTGACCCTTTCATATAAGCGGCCAGATAGGCCACATAAGTGTCGGCCGACGTTACTTTGTTTTCAGATGGTTGAGCCCCAACCTTTGGCTGGCTCATAGCCAGCCAAAGAGAGGCCAGAAGAGAGATTTTCCAAACCTTTTTCATTATCTTCCTGTAGAAAAGTACTGTATGGGGAGAGTTATTCAGTATATCCATCATTTTGCTTCAAGATGCCTCCAGCCTCGGTGATGGCAAATTGAGGTATCGGAAAAAGCACCTGATAATCCTTTGCATTATATCCGCGCTCAATAGCCGAAGATATGTATGTGCCATGGCGTATCAGGTCTTGGCGCCGGTGGCCCTCAGCGTATAGTTCGCGGCCACGCTCGGCGAGCAAGAAATCACGAAACGAATCCTTTGAGGCTACTGCCAAGGTCGGAATCTCAGCGTTTGCTCGGTCAGTGACCTGCTTTACTGCGGCTTGAGCTGAGGCAGAGGGTCCATTGAGCTCATTCTCACATTCAGCGTAAGAGAGCAGCACATCAGCGTATCTTATCACCGGCCATGCGCTTTGTACTCCATATTCTGCCACTTGCGAATCTGTAAACTTCAGTGGGATTGGCCCAACCATCTTGTTGGTGCCTTCGCGACTCTTGACAGTGCCGTCGTTTGAGAGGTACTCACACAATATGCCTTGCTTGCGCACGTCATTGTCAGCAAACGTATCATAGAAATCCCACCTCATGCAATAGGCTTGCCATCCCGAATACCAGTATGAATCGGTACCTTTGATATAGGAATCACCCAGATGATTGTACCCCATTTTGAAGTCGCTTGGGAGCAGCTCTATCACATAGAAATTATCATAAGCTGAATTGGAGGGTACGCTCCAGATGGCTTCTGAGGTCTGGTCCTGGTTGAAGCAATCGTAGTAATCGCTATTGAGGGAATATCCCATCTGCATCAATTGGTTGCAGTCGGCAAGGGCAGCGCTCCAAGATTTTTGGTGCATGTTGACCTTCATTCTAATGGCGTAGGCAATCGCCTTTGACATTCGGCCCCAGTTTTCGGCATCGCCATTGTATTTATCGGGGAGAGCATCGCAACTGATGGCATCAGCCAGGTCTTGATGTATGTACCCAACATAGGTCTCAGTATCAGGACGCGGATCTATCGTATTATCAGACAAGCGAGCTGGGTCAAGCTTGACATTCATGGGGCCAAAGTAGTCAAGAATGACAAACATATAGTAAGCTCTCAAAGTCTTGGCCTCAGCCACATATCGGTCGCGTATTGCCTGAGTGGAGGCTGTGCTGCGTTCTATGTTGTCGATTACGTCAGTAGCGCGAGCTATGAAGCGCATCATATTGAATGTAGAGATGATTGGGCCCCAACTGGTCGATGGCCCCACAAGAAATTCCATGTAATCATGACCGTCTGAGTAGGTGCGCATCTCATCAGTGGTGTACTCGTTGCCCGGAAGCATAGCATTCTGGTCGGCGTTGAAGAGGGCATTTAGCCAGTTGCCAGTGCCACCGTCGCCATAGCCCCAATTCACTGTCAATGGGAGGTATAGGGCCGTAACGGCTGCATCAAAGTCACCTTCGCTTTGGAAGAAGTTTTCGGCTACCATGTCGGTATAGTTCTTGGTCTCGAGCATGTCATCGCATGAGCAGAAGGCAGCGGTGACGGCCAAGGAAGCTAAAAATGATATACAGTATTTCATGATCGTTGATATTTATGAGATTAGAATCCAATGTTTACTCCAAACGACAGTGAGAGGGCTTGAGGATAGGGATTGTCAGTGCCGAGTTCAGGGTCAAAGCCTTTGTATGGGGTGATAGTACAAATATTCTGTGCATCCACAAAGAGCCTTACGCTCTTGATGAAGTTGCTGTTGAGAAAGACAGAAGATGGGAGGTTGTAACCCAGAGTTACGTTTTTGAGCTTTATGTAGCTGCCATCCATCAAATAAAAGTCTTCACATCCGCTTGGATTATTGCCAGAGTAAGGGTTAGAAGCAATGCCAGGCATCCAGCCAGTCCCGGTCTGAGAGTTCCACACATCAGTCATCACGCTCACGTAGGTATTGCCTGGAGCGGCTCCATTGTTGCCAAGAATAGCCGCATCGGGCACTTGGCCGCGCCATTTCTTGTTGCCAAAACTCCCATACCAATAGAAATTCAAATCAAAATTGCCAATGCTCAAGGTGTTGCCTAATCCTACAACCCATCTCGGGGTGGAGTTGCCAAGTTTCACTACGTCCTTAGAGTCGAGCACTCCGTCACCATTCTGGTCAACATATTTGATATTGCCAATGTTGGCATCGGGCATATACGATGGTATATCAGCCTCGCAAGTGATTATTCCAGCGGTTTCCCAACCATAGATGGCATCTATCTCATCGGTGTCGCCAATGTACTCAGCCAATTCTACCTCTGGATTGCGTTTTACCCAGCTGGCCTTTGAATAGGAAATGTTGAGCGAGGTCTCCCAGTTGAATTTGGGGGTAACTATGTTGTTGGAGTTGATAGTGACTTCAAAGCCCTCGCTTTTCGTCTCACCAATATTGGCTGCCACGCGCCCCACTGCATTGTTGGCTGGGAGCTGTTGATAGTCAAGCAAGTCCTTGACGCCTCGATGATACACCTCGACTGTGCCACGCAGGCGCTCATGGAATAGACCGAAATCAATGCCAAGATTAAGAGTATAGTCTGTCTCCCATTTCAGGTCAGGGTTGGCCGCTTGGGTTAGCATAAAGCCGGTATTGACAGAATTGCCAATCAGAGTGCCGTATCCGCTGGTGTAAAGTGAGAGGGAGTTGGTGCCAAGCACATTCTCATTACCGGTTGCTCCATAGCCCACTCTGAGCTTAAGGTTAGAAAAGGCGGTACGGTCCTTCATAAACGGCTCCTCGCTGATGCGCCAACCTATCGAAGCGCTGGGGAAGAAGCCCCACTTGTTGTTTTCAGCGAAATAGCTTGAACCGTCGCGGCGAGCGGTGATAGTGAAAAGATAGCGATCCATCAGAGCATAGTTGAGACGTGCGAATTGCGAAAGTTTTGTACGCTCACTGCGCCACGAGCGTATGCCCTCGCGATCTTTGTCAGAAGCAATGCCGATATTGTCAACTCCGAATGCATCGGTAAAGAAATTTGACGCATAGAGACCAAAGCCGTTGCTATTCATCTTGTACCAACCGGCACCGAGCACAGCACTGATGCGATGGTTGCCAAATTCTTTGTTGAAGTTGAAGAAAGCCTCTGCGCTCAGATTCTCCACCTTTGAATATCCAAGATTTCCAAAGCCATCGTTGACAGCTGCGCCAGTCTGATTGGCTGAGGCTGGAATGTAGAATTTGCGAGTGCTTTGTTGGCTATCGTAGCCACCTACGGCTTTTACAGAAAGTCCGCTGAGAATCTTGAATTCAAGGGTCGGAGCCACAAATACGCGCTCAGTCTTGGTATAATCTTCTATTTCGCTAAATCCCATCGGATTATTAATCAACTGATTATACGAATGTGTGTACTGGCCGTTCTCGTCCTTGATTGGCATGTCGGGAGCGAATCTGAAAGCGTTGAGCAACATATTGTCGCCATTGCCAGCTGCGCCGACCGATGTGCTATGGACTCCCAGATTAGAATAGTTCATGCGTATGCCGCCAGTAAGCTTATTGCTGAAATCCTGGTCAAGATTCAAGCGAATGCTGTGACGCTGCATATCGCTCTGCATCAGCATGCCCTGGTTGTAGTAGTAATTATAGCTAAAGAAATACTTGGTATGGTCTGTGCCACCGTTGATTGACAGGTTCTCATCCACGATATAGCCTGTACGGGTCACCTCATCGAGCCAATTGGTATCGGCGGTATAACCGTTGACATCCGAGAATATTGGTGAATAATTTGAGTAATCAATGGCATTTGGACCATAGACTCCCATTTTGTTGTTGTAGAGATAGTATTCGCGGCTCCACAGATTGGCCTGTTCGCGGAAATCATGAGCATTGAGCACTTCAGGATAATCTTTCTTTATTTGAGTGGTCACCACGCTGCGGAAATCCACTTTTGGCTTACCGCTATTACCGCTCTTGGTGGTGATAAGAATCACACCATTAGCGGCAGATGCGCCATAGATGGCTGCGGCTGAGGCATCTTTCAGCACCTCGATGCTCTCGATGTCGTTAGGATTGATCGTATTGAGAGGGTCGCGATCCACGCCGGTTTTGTAATCGATGCCTTGGATGCCCGGATCGGCAGTTGAGTTGCTTTGCAATGGCACTCCATCAATCACATAGAGAGGAGAGTTAGAACCGCTGGGAGAGGCAGCCCCTCGGATGGTAACGCTGATGCCAGCGCCTGGCTGAGCAGAGCTCTGGATTGCGCTCATGCCAGCCACTTTGCCTTGGAGCATTTGGCTTACTGATGACGAACTGACTGTGTTCAGGTCTTTGGCGCGCACAGAGGATACTGAGCCGGTGAGATCTTTCTTCTTTGAAGTGCCGTAGCCGACCACAACTACTTCGTCAAGCGCCTGAGCATTGTCTTTGAGCGTGATGTCGAGATTGGAGCTGTCGATTCTGACAGTGGTCTCTTCATAACCAACGTATGAGATTACCAATTCCTGCCCAAAGGCCGCTTTCATAGAGAAATGGCCATCAATGTCGGTGGTGATGCCTTGATTGGTGCCTTTCAGGATAATGGTAGCGCCTATCAATGGCTCGCCATTTGTGTCGGTCACTGTGCCTTGGATTATTTGTTCAGCCGATGCGACTGACTGGCCTGTCGGGTTGGCCATTACGCCCTGCGGGGCTCCGATGGTCAGAGCCATTAGGCCAAATGCGATAATAAAAGTTTTCTTCATGGGTATGAATGTTAGTTGTTGTGTTGTCTGTGAGCCGCCTAATCCTTGTCTCGGATAGGCATTGCAAAATTATGAAGAAATGACCCCGATCCCCAAACCTCTCGATTTTGAAGCGGAAGCCTTTTTGTTGAAAACACACGTTTTGAATCATTTAAGCACCGAATTTGACACCAAAGAGCCCTAAATTCAACCTATTTTCAAAATTTTGAAACAAAAAAGCACCAGATGGGACAATGTTTGACAATTATTCTTACCTTTGCATATTCTATCGATAAAAGCATCTTGGCCATGAAAATAATCCGACTTCTCATCCTCATATCGGCTATGGCAATCTTTGCCATAAGCAAGAGCATCTCTGCACCGCGCATCGCCTCCAACATCTGCGTCATTCAAGGCATGTACAACAATACGGCTTGGCTGGTCGAGTCGCTCTCTGACCATTCGCTGCTCGTTGGGACAGATGGCAATTTCAGCATCTACGACGGTGTACGCTTTTATGATTTAGGATACCCGGCGAACTCGGCAATAGATGTCGATAACTGCGTGCCCATGGAGGTGAAGACTGACCTCAAAGCCAGGCTATGGATAAAGAATAGCAAAAAACTTTTTGTCTACGCTCAGGATAAAGCCAAATTTGAATCAGTCGACAGTCTGCTTAGCCTCTGGGAGCTGGACCCCAAAGAAATTTCCAATCTGTTTCTTGACGATGAAGATGACATCTGGTTGCTAATGCGCAATGGCGCGCTCATGCTATGCGCCCAAGAGCAAGAGGCTAAAAAGATAGGCCAGCTTGGGTCTGATGAACGCTTGTGCGGAGCAGTCCAAGAACAGAGCAAAGTGTATCTCTACGATTCACGAGGCCGAATCCAGGTCTATGATAAGACGTCCAATCAGTTAATTGAGCCTTTGAGCCAAGGAGACGACAGGAATCTTATCTGGATGAATGTGGTGTCATGCTCCTATTCTGGGGGTGGCAAGGTCGTAGCTGTCAATCGCGGAGGAGAAGGTGAATTTGGTTTGCTCAGAAATGGAAAGTTGATTGACATCCCATTTCCTGACCATGCCTTTCTGAAAATGTTTCCCGATGGCTATGGAGGGATATATGTGGTCTGCTGGATGCATGTCTGGCATTTAGACAGCAATCTGCAACTGACTGACAATATTGAACAGCTCCCCACCCTAAGTAAGGATTTCAACATCCAATTTATTTTTGATGCCACCCTGGATTGGCAGGGAGGAATGTGGTTGGCAAACTATCGCAACGGACTCTTTTATTTCAGTCCCGATAATAACCGCATACATAGATTTACCCTCGATGAAAACGAAACCTATAATATGCGAGCCATGCTGGCTATCGGCGATCGCCAAATTTGGTACATAAAAAGCATTGGCCTATACTGTTTCGACATTCAATCGGGTCAATCTGTGGTATGCAGCGAGATACAATCGCCCGAATTTTTCTCAATATTCTATGATGAGTCACGCAATCGCATTTGGATAAGTACCCGAGATGGCCTGTATGGATTAGAGCCCCAAGGAACTCGGGGACAGGTCAAGGAACATTTCAGCAAAGAAACTGTCAAAGGCATAGACACCAGTCGATGTCTGTGGGCTTTTCCTATCGAGGGCACATCCCAAATATTCTGTTGTTTCGGAGCCAAAGGCATAGGATTCTTGGATACCGAAAACCGACAGTTTGACAGTGTAGCATTTCCGGAAGAATTGAATGGTTTGTATCATGATTTTTTTAAAGCGTACTATGATAAGAAGAGAGGTAGAGTGGTCATGTCCTCGGCTCAAGAGGTCATCTGTTATGACTTTGAAAGCAAACAGATGCGGCAGTTATTCCCATCCGAGTTAGTGTCGACTTGCATCAACGATAATGCGCACGATTTTCTTTCTACTCGGCAGGGCCACTTCTTGGCTGCCACAGCACGTGGCATAATATTGGAGAACCCCAATGAGGAATTAACTCTCCTGAATGAATCCAATGGCATATATTCTCCTTATGTGCATTCGGTATGCGAAGGCCCAGAGAGAGGCGTATGGATTTCTACCTCGCGTGGGATAGCATCTATACAACCCACAAGCGACCCCAAGGATTTCAGTATCTCAAATTACTCTCTTGGCGAGGCATTGGGCGGAGGCGAACCTATCGACGGCTGCTTGCTGACCATAGGCGATAATCTGTGGTGCGGTACCAGCAACGGCCTTATCCTAATTGAGAATTTAAGCACTCTGACATCTAAAGCAGATGCCATTGACTTGTCTCCACGCCTCATTGCCATCACCATCAATCAAGATGGCGAACTGGCCTCAGCCACCAGAATAATTAGCCGTGACGAGACTCATCTAACGCTCGACTATCAGCATAATTTCTTCACTCTGCATATCTCTGACTTCAATTATATGAGCATGAGTATGCCTCTATTTAGTTATCAGTTAGAAGGCATCGACCGAGGGTGGAAAGAAATCATTTCTGATCGGGGTGGTTTTGACCTATCCTATACCAATGTGCCTCCAGGTCGCTATACCCTTAAGGTAAGGGTAAAGAAATCTGATGGGGATTGGAGCCAGCCAAGCCAATGGGCGATAACAATCAAGCCTCCCTTTTATCTCACTTGGTGGGCTTATCTGTTATATGCCATCGGGGCCATTGGGCTGATATGGCTATGCGCCTATATTTACAAAGGTAGGGCAAGACTGTTGGCCCAATTGCGGGAAAAGCGTAATAAATTTATCATTCAAGCTACGGAAATAAAGCCAGAACCTGTCGAAATAAAAAGCAAGGACAAGGAATTCCTTGCCCGAGCCGTGGCTCTAATCAATAAGCATTTATCCGAACCTGACTTTAGAGTTGAGGAGCTGAGCTCAGAGATGGGTATGAGTCGTTCTACCCTCTACAGGCGAGTGCAGCAGATATCGGGCCAGACTCCTACTGATTTTGTCAACTCAATACGCATACGCCACGCTGCTCGTTTGCTGCTTGAGAGTGGCGAGAGCGTGAAAGAAGTGTGCATGGAGGTTGGATTCAATGATATTCGCTATTTCAGAAACGCTTTCAAAAAGGTCTATGGCATATCTCCCCAACAGTATCGTGAGGAGCATGCCACAACGTCAGTTCCAGTTGAATAGGGATTATTTGTCTTGGTAGGGTTGCATGTCGACCATGCCGATGGCGTTGTTGAGGGATTGGTAGAGCTGCATGGCCAGGTCGTGGGTCCAGGCGCGAGAGAAGCGAGCTATCTCTTGGCCCTGGGCATCGATGAAGTGCACCTCGAGGATGGCTGCCTCCTCAGTGCCCTCGGCATTCATCGGCTCGATGGTGGTGCTCACCATCATGTACTCCTTGGGGTCGGGGCCAGACGGCACCATCATATAGATATTGCGGCTGTCAGCGCCCTTGCCGGCCTGATATTGATAGTGCGAACCGGAATTGAACCATAGGTCTTGCACATTCTTGCCATCGACAACCACATAGACATTGTAGCTCCAGGGCTGGGCCACCTCGACAACCTCGATCCACGAGAAATCAAAGGTGATAGTGCCATCAGTCGAGGTATTGGTGCGGAAATCCTGATAGAGACCGGGATAAGTGAGGGCCCAGCTCATAGCCACTGCCATAAGCCCGAGCAACAGAGATAGAAATACACGCTTCATAACTTACGATTACTTAGATATTGTCTAAAACCACGGATTACACGGATACCATCCGGCTACATTCACGATTGGCTGCGTCAGCCTAATCCGTGTAATCCGTGGTTTTAAAATTATACTTCTTTGTAATACTAACAACTCAATAGGGGCATCTTTTGTTGAAATCGACGATTTTCCCAATTTCTTTTTGTGGATATTGGGATTTTTTGTAATTTTGTGGAAATTTAATGCCATCAGACACAAAACATGAAATACTCACTACCAGACACACTGCCCGAATACCCCAAATTCCAGGAGGGCATCCGGCGCGCACCCGACCGAGGCTACTCACTGACCCCAGCACAAACCGCAACTGCCTTGCGCAACGCCTTGCGCTATATCCCCAAGCATCTCCACGCCGAGATTGCTCCCGAGTTTATGGAGGAGCTGCGCACTCGCGGCAAAATCTACGGCTACCGCTTCCGACCCGAGGGCGACCTCAAGGCCAAGCCCATCGACCAGTACAAGGGCAAATGCATCGAGGGCAAAGCATTCCAGGTGATGATCGACAACAACCTGAGTTTTGACATTGCCCTCTACCCCTACGAACTGGTAACCTACGGCGAGACTGGCCAAGTATGCCAAAACTGGATGCAGTATCGCCTGATCAAGCAATATCTTGAAAATCTGACCCAAGACCAAACCCTCGTGGTAGAATCGGGCCACCCGCTCGGCCTGTTCAAATCCCATCCCGACGCGCCGCGCGTAATCATCACCAATTCGATGATGGTGGGGCTCTTTGACAACATCAAAGATTGGGAGATAGCCGCCCAGATGGGTGTGGCCAACTATGGCCAGATGACAGCCGGCGGCTGGATGTATATCGGCCCGCAGGGCATCGTGCACGGCACATTCAACACCCTGCTCAATGCCGGGCGCCTAAAGCTTGGCATACCCCAAGACAAAGACCTGGCCGGGCACCTATTCGTATCTTCCGGCCTTGGAGGCATGAGCGGCGCTCAACCCAAGGCAGCCGAGATTGCCCGCGCCGTGGCCATCATCGCCGAGGTCGATGCCTCGCGCATCAAGACGCGCCATGACCAAGGCTGGGTTGGCCATGTCACTGACGACCTGGCCGAGGCTTTCCGCCTCGCCCAAGAGGCCATCGATGCCAAAGAGCCCCGCTCTATCGCCTATCACGGCAATATCGTTGATCTGCTCGAATACGCCATCGCCAACAATATACATATCGACCTCCTCTCAGACCAGACCTCATGCCACGCTGTCTACGAGGGCGGTTACTGCCCAGCCGGAATCACATTTGAGGAGCGCACTCGCCTGCTCAAAGAGGATCGCGAAGAATTTGAGAAGCGCGTCGATGAGACCCTGCGCCGCCACTATCAAGCAGTCAAGCAGCTCGTTGAGCGCGGCACATATTTCTTTGACTACGGCAACTCATTTATGAAAGCCATCTACGATGCCGGCGTGAAGGAAATCTCACGCAATGGCGTAGACGAGAAGGACGGATTTATTTGGCCATCGTATGTCGAGGATATCATGGGCCCGCAGTTGTTCGACTTCGGTTACGGCCCATTCCGCTGGGTATGCCTCAGCGGCAAGCACGAAGACCTGATCAAGACCGACAAGGCCGCTATGGACTGCATAGACCCCACTCGCCGAAGCCAAGACCTCGACAACTGGGTATGGATTCGCGATGCCGAGAAGAATAAGCTCGTGGTCGGCACCCAGGCTCGCATCCTGTATCAGGACGCTCTGGGTCGCATGAATATCGCTCTCAAATTCAATGAGATGGTGCGCCGAGGCGAGGTTGGTCCGATTATGCTGGGCCGCGACCATCACGATGTGAGCGGCACGGATTCGCCATTCCGCGAGACCGCCAATATCAAAGACGGCAGCAATGTGATGGCCGACATGGCTGTGCAGTGCTTTGCCGGCAACTGCGCCCGAGGCATGAGCCTGGTGGCTCTCCACAATGGCGGCGGCGTGGGCATCGGCAAGGCCATCAATGGCGGATTCGGCATGGTTTGCGACGGGAGCGAGCGCGTAGACCGCATCTTGCGCTCGGCCATGCTCTGGGATGTGATGGGAGGAGTGGCTCGCCGCTCTTGGGCCCGCAACCCCAACGCTATGGATACCGCCGAGGAATTTAACGAATCGCACAGCGATTACTATCATATCACCATCCCTGAACTCGTCGACGACGAAATCATCGTCCAGGCCCTCAAATAATTCTCGAGAATTCTCGAAACTATCGAAATTATCGAAATTATCGATACTATCGCCAATAACAACCCTAAATATCATACCAGTAATGAACACAATCATGGAATGCGTGCCCAACTTCAGCGAGGGCCGCGACCACAAAAAAATTGACCAAATCGTAGAGCCATTCCGCGCCAAGCCCGGAGTGAAACTCCTCGACTACAGCAACGATGAGGACCACAACCGCATGGTTGTCACTGTCGTTGGCGAGCCCGAGCCTCTCAAAGAGGCTGTAATCGAGGCAATCGGCGTAGCCGTCAAGCTAATCGACCTGCGCACCCACCACGGGCAGCACCCGCGCATGGGAGCCGTCGACGTAGTGCCATTTATCCCCATCAAAAATTGCACGATGGAGGATGCCATCGCCCTCTCAAAAGAGGTTGGCCAAAAGGTTGCCGAGCTTTATGATATCCCCGTGTATCTATACGAGAAATCAGCCTCAGCCCCCTATCGCGAGAATCTCGCCGCTGTGCGCAAGGGCGAATTTGAAGGCTTTGCCGAAAAATCAAGCTGCCCGAGTGGCAACCCGATTTTGGTCCCGCCGTGCAGCACCCCACCGCTGGCACCGTGGCCATCGGCGCTCGCATGCCCCTGGTGGCTTACAATATCAATCTCAATACTCCCGACTTGGAGATTGCTACCGCCATCGCCAAGAAGATTCGCTTTATCGGCGGCGGTCTGAGATTCTGCAAGGCCATGGGCGTCGAGCTCAAGGAGCGCGGCATCACCCAGGTGTCGATCAATATGACCGACTATACCCGCACCCACCTGTACCAAGCCATGGAGATGGTGCGCTACGAGGCTCGCCGCTATGGTGTAAACATCGTAGGCAGCGAGATCATCGGCCTGGTGCCAATGGCAGCCCTGGTCGACACAGCCAGTTATTACCTCGGTCTTGAGGGATTCTCACCCAACCAAGTACTCGAAAACCAAATTTACGGCTCATGATAACCACCCGCATTCTACACGCCGATATTTACACTCCGCTCGGCTCGACTGCCGTGAGAGGAGAAAATATGGCATCGCTTTGGCATCTGCCTGATGCCGAAATCGAAGTCACCGACAAGGTGATAACCTACATCGGGGCTGAGCGCACCGATGCGCCAAAAGCCAACTTCACCATCGATGCCGAACGGCGTGCGGTGCTTCCTGGTTTTGTCGATAGCCACACCCATCTGGTGTTTGGTGGGTATCGTCCCGATGAATTTATGTGGCGCATCGCCGGCGACACGTACATGGAGATTATGGAGCGCGGCGGCGGCATAGTCAGCACAATGAAAGCTACGCGCGAGGCCACGCCCCACGACCTGTACGAGAAAGCCAAACCCTACCTGCAGCGCATGCTGCAGATGGGCGTCACCACAGTCGAGGCCAAGAGCGGTTACGGATTAGACAAGGATGCCGAACTGAAGATGCTCGATACCATCAATCTGCTCAATGCCAGCAACGACCGCATCGACATCGTGGCCACTTATCTCGGCGCCCACGCCGTGCCCCCCGAGTGGGCCGACTGCCCTGATGGCTACATCAACCTCATCATCAACGACATCCTGCCCATCGTAAAGGACAAGGCAAGGTTCTGCGACGTATTCTGCGAGAAGGGCGTATTCACGCCCGAACAGTCGCGCCGCTTGCTGCAAGCCGCCAAGGACTTGGGCATGGGCATCAAACTGCATGCCGATGAGATTGTCACCACTGGCGGAGCTGAACTGGCTGCCGAGCTCGGAGCCGTGTCGGCCGACCATCTGCTGCATGTGTCTGACGAGGGCATCCGCGCCCTGGCCAAGAGCCAGACGATTGCCACGCTGCTGCCTCTCACAGCCTTCACGCTGCGTGAGGAATACGCCCCGGCTCGCAAGATGATTGATGCCGGTTGCGCCGTGGCTCTTGCCACTGACCTCAACCCGGGCAGCTGTCTGAGCGGGAGCATCCCGTTGATGTTCGCCCTCGCTTGCATCTACATGGATATGACCACCGAGGAGGCCATCACTGCCCTCACCCTCAACGGCGCTGCTGCCCTCGGCCTCGCCGAGCGCATTGGCAGCCTCGAGGTGGGCAAGCAAGGCGACATGGTAATCCTCGACAGCGGCAACATCAATATGCTGCCCTATTACACTGCCATGAACAGCGTGCGCACCACCATCAAGGGAGGCATCCCCGTGGCCAACAACGATCCCACCTCACCAAAATCACCTTATATCCCAAGACTTACACAAATTTAAATTCATAATTCACAATTGACAATGCACAATGAATTGTGAATTAGGAATTGTGAATTGTGAATTGTGAATTAAAAACCCTACCCTATGAATCTTATAGAATTGACTCTCAATAAGTTCGTCGAGGCAACTGCCTCGAGCGAACCCGTGCCCGGCGGAGGCAGCGTATCCGCTCTCTGCGGCGCCATGGCTGCAGCCCTCACCAAGATGGTCGCCGGCCTGACTATTGGCAAAAAGAAATATGCCGATGCCCAACCCCAAATGGAGGCGATAGCCGAAAAGCTCGGCATGGCCACCAACCTGCTGGCTCGCTCGGTCGACCTCGACAGCGACGCTTACGACCAAGTATTCCAAGCCTACAAGCTGCCCAAGGACACCGATGAGCAAAAAGATATGCGCACCGCTGCAATCCAGCATGCTCTGAAGAATGCCGCTACCGTGCCTTTCAGCGTATGCAAACTGGTGCATACCTTCCTGCCCGACATCGAGCAAGTAGCTGAGAAAGGCAACCAGAATGCCATCACCGATGCTTATGTGGCCAGTCTGTGCGCTCGCACTGCCGTGCTTGGCGCCGGAGCCAACGTACGCATCAACTTGACATCGATCACTGATGCCGAGTTTGTCAACGAAATGATCAAAGACTTGACTGTGATTGAGCACGATGCCCAAGAGATGGAGGGCAAAGTACGCAAATTGCTGGATAAAGCCCTGGCCTGATGGAAAGGAAAGTGTATGAAATAGGGCTCCATCCCCTCACCTACGAAGACATCGAGAAGATACTTGAGGAGAATATGGAACTGCGCCTCTCTGAGGCAGCCATCGAGCGCATACAGAAATGCCGCGAATATCTCGACAACAAGGTGGTCGAATCAGAGGAACCCCTCTACGGCATCACCACCGGATTCGGTTCGCTCTGCAACCGCAATATTTCGCCCGAGGACCTGTGCACCCTGCAAGAGAATCTGGTCAAGAGCCATGCTTGCAGCACTGGCACCGAGGTTGAGCCGGTAATAGTAAAGCTGATGCTTATGCTCAAGGCTCATGCCTTGTCGCTCGGCTATAGCGGCGTGCAAGTCGAGACTGTGCAGCGCATCCTCGACCTCTACAACCACGAGGTGCTGCCTATCGTCTATGATCGCGGTTCGCTCGGCGCCTCGGGCGACTTGGCTCCTCTCGCCAATCTCTTCATCCCGCTCATCGGCGATGGCGATGTGCGCTACAAGGGCAAGATTCGCCATGCCTGCGATGTGCTCAAGGAGCTGGGCTGGGAGCCCATCAAGCTCAAGAGCAAGGAGGGCCTGGCTCTGCTCAACGGCACCCAATTCATGAGCGCCAACGGCGTGTGGGCCTTGCTGCGCGCTTTCAAGCTGCAGAAAAAGGCCGACATCATCGGCGCTATGTCGCTTGAGGCCTACAATGGGCGCATCGACCCGTTTATGGATTGCATCCAGCAGATGCGTCCCCATCAGGGCCAGATTGATACTGCCGCCAATGTGCGCCGCATCCTCGAGGGCAGCGAGATTATCAAACAACCCGGCAAGGCTACGCAGGATCCCTACTCGTTCCGTTGCATCCCGCAGGTGCATGGCGCCACGAAGGATGCCATCGACTATGTGTCGCGTGTGATACTGATTGAGATCAACTCTGTCACCGACAATCCCACGGTCTTCCCCGACGAGGATCTCATCATCTCGGGCGGCAATTTCCACGGGCAGCCGATAGCCATACCGTTTGACTATCTGGGCGTGGCTCTGGCCGAACTGGGCAATATCTCAGAGCGCCGAGTGGTGCAGTTGATCCTGGGCAAGCGAGGACTGCCAGAGTTCTTGGTGGCCGAACCAGGCCTCAACTCGGGCTTCATGATTCCGCAGTATGCTGCAGCATCGATGGTGAGCCAGAATAAGATGTACTGCTTCCCGGCATCGTGCGACTCGATCGTGTCGAGCAACGACCAGGAGGACCATGTGAGCATGGGTGCCAATGCCGCCACCAAGCTGCATAAGATTATCGATAATCTCGAGCGCATACTCTCGATCGAGCTGATGAATGCGGCTCAGGGCATCGATTTCCGCCGCCCGCTGAAGTCGTCGCCATTTATCGAGGGCATCATGACCGAATACCGCAAATCGGTGCCATTCCTCACCCACGATGTGACGATGTATCTCGAGATCAACAAATCAATCGATTTCTTCCGCCACATGCCGATTGACTTCTGATCAGGAGGCTCCAACAAAGGAGCAAAGGAGCAAAGGAGCAAAGGGGGCTGGGTTGCTCCCCTCTTTGCTCCTTTGCTCGTTTACGCCTTTGTTATCCCGCTTTTGTCCCTGTCGCTGCTGCGCATTTGCGCTTTTTGTCGGTGATCATGATGTAGATTAGGCTGAAGATGCCCAGTAGCACTTGTATGAGGGCTTGCGCTGCCCATAGCAGCATGGCAAAAGCCGCAGCCTCGGTCTGGCCGATGCCATATAGCGAGAGGGCGAACATCATGGCCAGGTTCCACGGGCCCAGGCCGCCGCTGCTCGGGATGGCCATCGACATCGACACGAATAAGCATGCCACCAATCCCGGCAGCAAGCCGTAGCAATAGTCTGCACCCATCAGGAATTTAGTGAATGGGAAGCCGGGGAAGCATACCCAATTCTGCAGATAGTAGCATCCCCAGATGCCTATGGTGAGCCAGAAATATAGCCATTTGTGGGGCATAGTGAATATCACCTTGAATCCCACCCAGATATCGTGGGCGCAACCATCCACCTTTTTCATGAATTTATAGTTGCGAAATATATGCACCAGCCAGAACAGCAGGCTCACACCCAGTGCCACGCACGCCCACATCCAGGGGTTGTCGGCAAATTTCACCACATCGCGTCCTATGGCATAGTGCTGTATAAATAGGTCAATATCTCGGTGTGCTACCAGCAGGGTCAGCAGCAATAGGAAAATCACGCAGACACCGTCGCTCGAGCGGTCACCCACATCGGTTCCGACCACCTTGCTCAGCGACACGCCGCTGCGCCGCGATATGAATATGCAACGCCAGGCCTCGCCCACGCCGCTCATCAGCAGATTCAGGGCATAGGCCCCGAATATCGATACGCACAGGGTAGTAAATGGCACATGCACACCCACGCCGTCGAGCTGGAGCCCCCAGCGCCGTGCGCGGAACACATAGCTCATGCCGTTGAAAAACATCAGCAAGAGCAAGTAGCCGTATTGCACATTGTGGTGGAGCACCTGTACCATGTCGTGGAAATTCACCTTTGAGAACAGCCACCACACCAGTGCCACGCTGCACCCTATTGGCACCACAAACCTCAACGCCGGCGATAGCCAACGCTTCATATCGGCCCATACGCGGTGCTCTATCTCGTGGGCGCCCCCTGCAGGGCAGGATTTGCCCCCATTTGCTGCTATGTTAGTATTGTCAGTCGTCATAATCATTCAATTATAATTATAACAACCATCCTCTCCCCTTTTGTTCCATTTCCTCAAAATTCTGTCCCAAAACCGAGCCCTTCAGCTACAGGAGAAAAGTCTCTGATCAGCTATTTTTCACAGCAAATGGGTCATGTAGAGGGGCAGATAGAGAATGCCTTCCTCGGTGCGGACGTTGTCGGGGTGGAGGACGATGGCTCGGTTGAGATTGAGGGCATATTTCTTCATGGCCTTATTGAGAGAGACAAGCTCATAGCGGTCGCCTGATTTGACCTCAATGAAATTTATATTGTGCTGATTGGTAACCCGACTCTTGGGGAGCAGAAAATCAAGCTCCATGCGGCTATCCTTGTCTTCTCGCGACGGATTGGAGAAGAAAAACAAACGTCGATGATTCACAGCCAACATCTGCGCCACAATATTCTCCATAAACATCCCTTGATTCAGAGTGAGCTTGCCAAGAATAATCTTACGGTACACATCGTTTTTCTCCTCGAGTGTGTCAAAGGCCAAAGCATAAAGCAATCCCGTGTCACCCATATAGCATTTCAGGGTCGTACGGTCCTCATTGATTGCAAGACCGAGGCTGGGCTCGGTGCTGTTGAAGCACAGATTTACCATGCGCGCATCCATAAGCCATGTGAATGGCTCGATGTATTCACGCATACGAGCGTTCTCATTGAGGGCCGCAAGAGTGAATTTCTTTTCGGGCTTTGACAATTGCGAGGGAATCGAATCGAAGATACTCTCTATTCTTAGCGTATCTGCGCCAGCATGCTTGGCTATGTCGGCTCTGTATAGAGCGATGATTGTATTCTTTTCCCGGTCGGCAGCATTGAAATCTCTATTGACCATATAGGCATTCAACACCTGGGGCATGCCTCCAAGCACCATATATTCCTTAAAGAGTTGCATAGCTTTGCGATGCATCGCCTGTGGCAGTGGTTCTAATCGCTCAAAACATTCGCGCAGAAAATTGGCAAGCATCTCCTCACCATTTGCCCACAGAAATTCCTCAAAATCCATGGGGTACATGTCGATGGGCTCCTCTTCTGAGGGGATAACTATATCCTTAGTGTTTTTACGGATTGACATCAGTGAGCCCGTTTCAACATAATCATAGCGATGGTCGGCTACCAGATATTTGATGGCAGCTCTTGCCTTGGGACATTCTTGCACCTCATCCAGGATAATCAATGATTCGCGAGGATATAGGGTGGTATTGTAAATCAACTGTAGGTAGGAAAACAATCGATCGCGGTCGTGGAGATTATCCAATATCAGATTGAGGTTCTCAACGCTGATATCATTGAAATCCACCTTTATGTATGAGCGATAGTTATCCTTGGCAAATTGCTCGACTATGTAGCTTTTGCCAACTCGCCTCGCGCCCTGTAATAGCAACGCCGACTCGCCATTGCGTTTTTTCCATTCAACTAACCGGTCGTAAATCCTTCGTCTCATATCCAAATCACGTTTTCAAGGTTTAGCAAACGCCTCTTCTTACACATTTTCAAGGGCTGTTGCATCCCGATTTTACACGTTTTCAAGCTTTTCTCGACTGCAAATTTACACGTTTTCAAAATTCCCTCCAAATTATTTTTATAAATATGGGCGATGTGTAAAGAAAATTTATAAGTGCTAGGCGGCCGAGCATCTCCTTTCAGACAAAGATGCTGTAAACGACCTAATACTAAACTGTCGCAAAAACGGAGGCACCCTATGATTAAATTATATCATAGCAAGAAACATATCAACATCTCACCAACCTCTCCACTGGATTGTACTATCAGAGCCCAAGATACATTTACAGCTACTTAGAAGAAGAACTGGGAAGGCAAAAATTTCAGTAGATCTATTGTGCCATGCCTTATAGATGGCAGAGCTATGTTTTTGCAAGGTTTCGTGAAATAATTTTTAGAGGAAAGTGATTGGTCTTAAAAATTGGGTACATTGCACACAATAAACATTAAGGTTTGGGGGTTTAAATAATGTAACCCACACTTACTAATTCTAAAACCCATAAAAACCGCATGAAATCACCTTTCTGGTTTATACTCATGGTAGGGCTGATACTTTCTTTTCTGGGATGCTCAGACCGCTCTAATGTATGGTCGACTTTAAACCATGCTGAAGCTTTGATGGAAGAGGACCCTAAAACAGCTTTCAATGAGCTTCTCACTATAGATACAACGCAATTGAAAGATACAAATGAGGTAGTCTTATATTCTCTTCTTTACTATCAATTGGCATTTAAGAACAATCTCGCTCTTAATCCCATTTATGATTTGGATGAGATGTGTGTACACCTTGAAAAGATGGGAAATAAGGAACGTTTGATGCGGGGAAAATTCATAAAAGGAGTAATCGAATATTTTAAGGGAGATTATAACCATAGCTTAGTTTCAGGTTTAGAGGCAGAAGCCATGGCAGAGGATATTGGCGACACACTGTATATGGCCCGCTCTTGCGAACATCTATCCGACGTATTTAACGTGTCGTTCAATCCAATTGAACAATTATATTATGTTGATAAAGCTGCTAATCTCTATGCTAAGATAGGGAAAACAGAGAATCATCTCTTCTCTTTAGTGGATAAGGCTAAGGCATTGTTCAATTGCAATAGAGCAAACGAAAGCATAATACTAATAGACAGTTTAATGCCATTAATTTCCTCCTCTGACACCATCCTTCTTTGTTATGCCTTAGAAACAAGAGCCAATTCAGCCCTCCAATCTGGCAACAATCAATTGGCTCTCGAGGATATTGAAAGAGTAAAAGTTCTTAACCAGCCAATTCAAATATATCCAATAAATACCACCTTGGAGTACAGAGCCCTATTGGCCAATCATCAAGGCGATAAAGCCATCTCCGTCATACAATCAGTATATGGAGATTCACTTGACACTATAGAGGATTTTTCTGGGCTAATGGCGCTATGCGATTACAATAAACAAAAAGGAGATTATCAAAAGGCTCTGGCCTACTATGATAAAGCCGTGGAGTGTCAAAACTCCCGTTATTTTGACACTCTAAAGAAAGGCCTTCTAAAAGCACAGACCGATTATTATGAAACTATAGTCGAGAAAAAATCAGAAGCAGCTCTTCACGCTCATCAAAAAAGCGTGTTAGTGGATATTATATTGATCCTCTTAATCCTTTTCTTAACGGTCTTTGGCGTGCTATGTTACTATTATTTCAAGGCTCAAAGGCGAGAAAGGCTACTTGAACTTCAAGAAAAAATTTCCATAATCGAAGAGTTAGACAATACACTACAATCAAAGGAGGATTCTCTAGCTCAGATGCAATCAATACTTGATAGCAAAGACATAATAATAGATAATCTCAAAAAAGAAATTACTCTTAAAAAGAATGAAATCCTATCTAAGGAACTGGAGATTTCTAATAGAGACATCGAGATTACCTCAAAAGAAATAGAAATCTCAACTAAGGTTCAAGAGATTTCAAATAAAGATAGGGAGCTTTCGAATAAAGATAGGGAGCTTTCAAATAAAGACAGGGAACTTTCAAATAAAGATTTGGAGATTTCAAGTAAAGATGAGGAAATTTCATCCCTGGGTAGAAAATTCCAAGATATCTATGCCGAGCATTTTGAAATTCTCAACAGATTAGTTGCGGAATATCGTAACAAAAAGAATAGGCCAGAAAAAGTTAAGCTTGCTTTCTTTGCTGATATGGAAAAGGAATTTCAAAAACTCCAAAGTCCAATTCATATCGCAGATTTAGAAAAGTTACTGGAAACTTACCATGGACATATAGTCACAAAGCTTAAAGAGGCCATTCCTGACATTAAAAAAGCTGACTATATCTTCCTACTTCACCTCTTTGCTGGGTTCGCCCCCAAGTCAATATGTCTAATCTGTGATATCACCATAGGGAATTTCTACAACAAAAAGAAGAGATGGAAAGAAAAATTAGCAGCCCTTGATAGTCCCCATAAAGATGAATTTATCCTCCTAATCAGTTAATCCCTTATCTTGCTTAAAAAATTTCTATCTTTTAGCCTCCTATCCCCTTGATAATAGGGAATGATAGATTTCTTACATCTATCAATCTTGATTATCAATGGGTTAGGAGGCTAAAAGATAGGTGTAAAACCCTTGGAAGATGACAGCTTTTATTCGTAACTTTGTACATCACCAACAAAAGAATTATCCTATGTTAAGATCGTTAATCTTTTTACTAATCGCCATCGCTTACAGTGCCAATGTAGCACTAGGAGATGTTGGAGGTACTACGCCTCCTACAGGACCCAAGGAGGAAGTTGCTATCCAAGTCAAAAATCTACGTCCTCATGACACCTCATCTAATCCTGAGGTTATCTGTTATGTGTACGAGCAGTACGTAACGCTCTCCTTCCAAGAATTTGAAGGATTCGCCACTGTTGCCTTCTACTCCTATGCAGGGACTCCTCTGTATCAAGGGGTGTATTCTACAGCTTCTACCATCACCATTCCTTTCAACTTCACAGATCGACCTATTCTAATTGCCATCACTACCTCTCATGGAAATGAATACGAAGGCTGGATAACGGTACAGTAGCATCTGAATGGTTATCTCTTAGGTGCTAAAGCCATAGAACTTTTCATACAAACTCAACAAATCACTACCATCATGAAGAAACTTATCTTTCTAACTCTCTTTCTTGGGGCTCTATGCGCCAGCTGGGCTCAGGATTATGTGGAGAGTGAAAACTTTGCCACAGACTCGTATATAGATGTGACAAATCCTCTCAAGACCATTCGCCAAATCAATGGCGGAACCGTATTCAAAATCGAATACGGTGATGGATTCACCGTGGAAATGAAAGGAGCCTTCGAGTATGCTTGCAAGCTCCTTGAAGAATACATTCCGACTTGCCTTCCCATAACTGTGTATGCAGAATGGGGCAATCTCTCATCTACTTCAAGTACACAAACAAACATCTCGAAAGTACTTCTTAACGCTCCAGAAGGTTTTGGAGGCGAAAGCCAAGATAACCGCACCAGCCCTATGGCTAAAATTAAATATATAACACTGGGTGAGTTCATTAAAGAAAGTACAATTTCATATTTTGATTCGATTCCAGATGTCACATTCCTTGATGACCCCTCACTCCCAGACATTCGTATTGTTTATAATTCTAACCTAATTGACGATTTTTCTTTTTCTTTAGAGGAAACTCAGTATGACAAATATGATTTTGTATCCGTAGTACTGCGAGATCTTCTTAAAGCGTTGGGATTCAGTACAGAGTTTAAAGTCAATCCTCTCACTAATAATCAAATCTCTGTTCCAAGAGGACTCTTGACTGATTTTGAGGTAGTGACGAAAGTCGCTCTTGGCAATGGTACCCCAGCATCTCTCTACAGTGCTGCTACCCAAGGGGAGGTATCATTAACAGCCACTTATTGGAACTATACCCCATTAAAATTGTATGCGCCTACTACATGGCAGAACAATGTATCACTCAACTATTTTGTGCCAGACACCACCTATGCCGTCACTCAAGTGCTTTCTCACGAGTTTGGTAGGGGAACTGTTTTGCGCAACATAAACGATACTTACGGCTTGTCTTTATTCCGTAGTTTCTTAGGATGGCAGGAAGACTTCCTCATCTCCACCTCTACTCCTTCAAATACCTCTGGAGGATCTACCGCCAATATCTTACCCTACAATGGCAGTTTCTCTGTTGGCTCCAATTCGGCTTCAGGGCTAACCTATACCACTGAAAACGCTGATGTCGGAATTATGAGTCTGAGCACGTCTGATGCAATTCAGGAACAATTGACCGACTACGTAAGACAGTTCCATCCATCAATTAACCTATCTGGAAGCATTGTCAACGAGGGATGGACAGTGTCAATCTTAAAGAAAGATGGCACTTGGGATGTAGCCCTGTATATTTACACCACTTCAGACGACATAGAGGGTCAAATGAGTGATTTAACACTTCACTACGATCAAGAAGAATATGCTCGCACATGTGATGGCCATTTAAGAGTACGATTCACAAAGGCTATACAAGTTGGCAGGAGAAATACCTATACCTCTTATTATTATGTAGCAAGCTATACGCCACAAAAGGTTGAATTAGGATTGGCGCATGTTGAAAGCTCCTCCAGCCAAACAATCTCATCCGTGGCTGACGCAACCACGCCTGCGGTTAGAATAGGCATGAAGAATGTGGAAGGTTGCACTCGTATTGTGATAGAAAAACTCTTGAGCGGCAATAGGCTCCCTGTAAGGACTACTCTTACCGACTTTAAGAAGGGATATTTCGATGCGACGTTGTCATCATCAAGAGACGCCACATTTACCGCAATAGCCTACAATGACAATGGGAGCACCACAAGTGAATCGATAACCATACGAGCTAATAGCCTTTCCTCTTCTTCCTCACCCATCTCCATATCCAATGGGCAGCTCATCATTTCATCTGAAGATTTAGAGACACTGGAGGGATGTCTGTATCGAATAGTTCCAATTCAGACCTATACCTCTAAAGTGGCTAAGAGTGGTGTGGTTGGCAAAGAGGGCATTGATCTCAGCAATCTCTCGACAGGGATATATACTTTCCAAGTCATATACGATGGAGAAATAGTTGTGTCAGAAAAATTCCATATCTAATTCAACACTTATGAAATTTCCTTATTTCTTAGGAGTGGTCATCATCGGTTTGGTGATGATCCTCTCCGCCCAACTTGCCGAGGCTACAACAACTGACCGCATTTACGTTACCTATAGAGAATATGCAGGCAACGCCTCTACTAGCTCGCTATCTAATGTAGGCCTCCCTGAAAAATCCCAGCGCACTTCGGCTTACGAAGGCAATTGGAATATCAATTATGGATCAGAGGTTCCAGATTCTATCAAAATCTGCATAGAAGCTGCTGCAAAACTATGGGCAACCAAGATTGAGAATCAACAGGATATCTATATAGATATAGAATTTGGTGAAACTGACAACAATGAGGTATTCATTGTGGACACTTGGTGCCAAGAAAGCAATTCTATTCTATATCCTGCAATCCTTTGGCATGAGATATCTAATGCTAGGGAGAGTGATTTATTGTACTCTGATGTTTATATTACTTTTAATTCCCAGATTGAATGGAATTGCAGTTTTAATTCTGATGCTCAAACTGAAGGATACAATATGCTAACCCAAGCTCTTCGGGCCTTTGCTCTTAGTCTCGGATTCGGAAGCTCAGTTGGTCAATATGGACTTTCTACAGACAACTTTGAATTTCAAAATGGCCTTCCGACAATTTTCGATACTCACCTAATATCAAATGGAATAAATTTCACATCTCTAATTCCTGGATCAACTGCTTTCAAAAATTTTGTAGAGAGTGGTTCCGTATTTTTTGATGATAACAATAACTATAAAATGTATTCTCCATCTTCTTACCAACCTCACCGTTCTTTGGTATTCTTAGACAATAATGCATCGTTAATGCATTATGGTTGGAATGATAATACCAAATGGTTAGAAATCGATGATACTACTGAAGAAATATTGAATGCTATTGGCTGGGAAACCTCATCCTCATCAACTTCCTCAACCTCTTACTCGCCAATAACGATAAGGTGGGATGGATTAGATGCTAATGGTGTAGGTTCAGCTTATACGTACAAAAGCTTTGTGGCCGTTGCACCAGGCCTAAACATTAGTACCGCCTATTGGAGATTCAAGCTAAAGAATATAAATGGAGTCTACAGAACAATAAGCCAAGGTGTTAGTCCAATCGCCTTCGCTATCCAACCTCTCAGTTCGTTTGATGGGCTTTATGTAAATATGAATGGAGATTTGGAAGGTCTCATTGAATATGGATGCACTACCACAAATGGACAACGATATACGGCACGTCCTCTCAAAATATCTTTGGAGTTGAAGCCTACAATAAAGTCTATCAGTGATTTTGTAGTGTATCCCACTTCTGAGTATAACTATAAATTAGGATTTAATGTAAATTACTCAGGAGCAGAATACCTAACTGTGTTTGTTATTGAGGAGGATTGTAGTATCATGAGGTCTCAACGAGTGAACGAGCCAGTGTTCGCACATGTCATATCTGGCGAAATAAGTTCCTTGTACAATACCTGGGTCGAAATCCAAGCTACTAACACTTATGGTACCACTACCAAGCAGATTGAGCGCTTAGCCAATATTCCATCCTCTCAAAATAGGGCCTATACCACAGCTGGTATTGAGGATTCCGGAATCGTGATTTTTGATACCTCATTATATAAAACTGAAATTTATACTATTTCCGGTCAACTCATTACATGGGGAGAAGAGGAGGAAGAATTAAAACAATCTCTAAAATCTGGTCTTTTCCTTATCAAACGTTATTATGAAAATGGAGACACAAGAATAGAAAAATATATAAAAAGATGAACAATATAAATCCCGTCCTTCTGTTTTTTATTTCTATGGTTCTATTCCCCTTTAATACTTTTAGTGTTTCTTATGATGAGAATCCCTATGGAATTGAAGAGGAAATAATCTATGATTATGAAACATATCAACAAGAAGATTTATCTTATTACGCTATTGGTCAAATGACCATAAAGATAATAGCTTCTGACTTTATTCCCATGCGCTTAGAGAAATCGAGCTGGGAAAGATACCAAAAATACGGTCAGATATTTTGGCAGTTACGTATTCCTATCGAGGAGTTCAATGAAGAAGGATATTTCACACGAACCTTCCAGAATATTCGCCCTGACACTTTCTTCAGATTAACCTATCAAGAATATGATAATGCAACGGATAGTTACGAGCGTATAGAGGTCTTTTTCATCAATTCCTCTGACTATCTCTCTGAGGAGGACTACAAGCTGGTTTTCCCTGACGATATCAATGGCATAGAGGCAATTGATAGTGAGACTTTAGACATAATTGTGCATGAGGGACAAATCTGTGTGGAAGGAGCCACTGGCTCATCCAATCGGCTGGAAATCTACAATGCCAATGGCGCATTGGTGATGAAGGCCGATGGCTCAAATACAGTGGATATATCTTCCCTGCCCAATGGCCTCTACATAGCCCTCGCCCAATCCTCCTCCCAATCCGTCACCAAGAAATTCCTCCGATAAGCGTTTACATGGTAAAGGTTGGCCCTGGGCCAACCTTTACCATGTAAACATAAGACTCTGAGAGATTATGCGAGGAGGTGGGAGGGGAGCTGGGGCATGGCGCCGGGCTGGGTGCAGACGTAGGCTGAGACATCGACGGCGCGGCGATGGGCGTCGGGAATGGAAGCGCCTTTGAGTAGGGAGGCTACAAACGAGCCAGTGAATGAATCGCCGGCGCCGACAGTGTCGGCAACATCGACCTTGGGCGTGGGCAGGAACGATACCGAGCCATCGGCACCGAAGACATAGCTGCCACAGGTGCCGCAAGTGAGAATCAGCATCCGCAGCCCATAGTCGTTGATGAGCCGACGGCAACGGTCCTGCACATCTGTGGCGGGATAGTCGAGCATACGGCTCACAATCACCAGCTCCTCATCATTTATCTTAAGGATATCACACAGGCGCATCGACTCTTCGAGCACCTCGGGGGTATAGAAATGCTGACGCAGATTGATGTCAAACACCTTAAGGCTCCCCTCGGGCATGGCCTCGAGGAAGCGGCGAATCGTCTGCCTCGATCCCTCGGAGCGCTGAGCCAACGACCCAAAGCAAACCGCCTGGGTATCAGCCGCCAGAGCGGCCATGGCTGGAGTCCAGGGGATATTGTCCCAGGCTGCGCCCTCGCGGATATCGTATTGAGGCACACCCTTGGCATCGAGGGCTACTTGCACAGTACCAGTGGGATAATCCACACGCTCAATCACATAGCGCAGGCCCTTCTGGTCAAATGTCTCCAAAATTTCATCGCCCAGGGCATCATTGCCCACCGCACTGGCGGCATAGCCGTCGAGACCGAATTGCGACGCGTGAAATGCAAAATTGGCAGGCGCACCGCCTATCTTTTTGCCCTCGGGCAGCATATCCCACAGGGCCTCTCCTAATCCAACAATAGTCATAATAGTTGAAATTATTATTCTAACCACGAAGTTCACGAAGACCACACGAAGTTCACAAAGATTTCTATCTTCCCATAGTTCGCCTATGACAAGGCCGCAAGGCCACGAAGGCGCAGAGCTTTGAGAAGGTCACGAAGGCTATACAGATACGTCGTTCCAAATGTTTCCAGCAAGTCTTCGTGACCTTTAAAAAGCCTTGCGCCTTCGTGGCCTTGCGGCCCTTTTTCAAAGGTAAAGAATCGCTTCGTGAACTTCGTGAATCCTTCGTGAACTTCGTGGTTAGATATATTTTTTTATATTAAAATTTAATGTTTAATTTTGAAGATGTAGGCGGCGAGGTAGATGACGCCGAGGGTCATCACGGCTACCGCACCGTATTGGGCGCCTACGGCATCGCTGGCATAACCCATGGCGAGGGGGAACACTGTGCCACCAAAGAGACCCATGATCATCAGGCCAGACACCTCATTTTTTTCGGTCGACGTGCTATTGAGTGCCTGTGCAAACACCATCGAGAACACATTGCTATTGCCATAGCCAATCAGTCCGATCCCAGTGTAGAGGAGAGCCACGGTATCGCCCACGAAGAGCAGCGCCATGCCAGCTGCCATCATAGCCACGCTGAGGATAAAGAAAGCGCGAGTAGGCACTGTCCTAAGAATAAACGACCCAGTGAAGCAACCTATTGTGCGGAATATGAAATACACGCTGGTGGCAAAGCCGGCCTCCTCGAGGGTGAGGCCTACGCGCTCGATGAGCAGCTTTGGAGCCGTTGTATTGGTACCAACATCGATGCCAACATGGCACATGATGCCGAGGAAGCAAAGCAGAATGAAAGGTTTGCCGAGCAGCCGGAAACAACTACCGATGCTTGATGCCTTGTCAGGACGCTCCTCATGGATAGGCGTAGCCCCAAGAAAGGCTACTGGCAGCAAACAAACTGCCGCATAGATGGGAAACAATACCCTCCATCCGAGGCCCAGAGTGGGCATCAGCGTAGTGGCGCCCCAAGCGCAGATGATAGGAGCGAGGAACGAGGCTATAGCCTTGACAAATTGGCCAAAGGTAAGGGTCGAAGCCAATTTGTCGGATGTAATCAGATTGCTCACCAAGGGATTGAGCGAGGTCTGCATCAGAGCATTGCCGATGCCGAGCAGCGAGAAGGCAATCAGCATCACTGTGAATCCCTCTCCAGCCATCGGAATAAGCAGCGATAGCAGAGTTACGCCGAGGCTGAGCATAACCGTACGCTTGCGGCCTATGCGATTCATCAGCAGCCCAGTCGGCACCGAGAAGATTAGGAACCAGAAAAACACAAGCGAGGGGAAGAGGTTGGCCTGCGAATCGGTGAGGCCAAGGTCTTTCTGCACATAATTTGAGGCAGTGCCCACCAGGTCGGCAAAACCCATGGCGAAGAAACACAGCATTATGGGCAGTATCTGCGCCATCGTAGTGCGGGGCCTTACGGCCACCTGCGGGCGCGCAACCGTAGTTGCAGTATCTTGAGAAGCCATATTTAAGGATAAAGTATAAGGGATAAGTGATAAAGTATCTGGAGAACGTAAGCACGTAAGACTGACGTAAGCACAAACCAGGTACTTTCTATTTTATTTGGGAGGGTCCTAAACAATAAAAATTTAGATCCATAATCAGGGTGCTTACGTAAAGCTTACGTACTTACGTTTCAATTAACCAGAGGATAGATTTTGAGGGAATTGATTTTGGCTGAGGCGCCATTGGCGCCGACGCGCAATTGAGTGTAGGGAGAGGTGGGAAATACTAGATTGGTCATCGCAAAGCGCCCGTCGCCATCAAATGCCTCGACCGAACAGCGGTCGATAAACAGGCGCAGCTTGCCCTGAGCATCATAAGTCGGGGCCACAGTCACCGCCGGGAAACTATGAGAGAAATCTGACAACCCAGCGCGAGTGCGATCCATCGAGAACTCATGCTTGTCGGCATCATAGAGCATTGCCAATTCTTCGCCCTGGGCATTGCTGAGGGTCAAGGTGAGCTGTTTGCCACGGGCTGCGGCATAGTCAATCTCAATCTCGCATACTCCATCATTTGCCTCGGGCAGAGCAAAAGATTTCTCCTTGCCATTGCCCACGTTGAAACTGCCCTTGGCTACAGCCTTGCCTCTGAGCACATCGACCTCGGCCGACGGCTTAACGCTCAGATAGAGTTGGCCATCATCAGCGCGGAACAGGCCCAAGTCGCGAGGCAGAGTGTTGGCGCTGCGATATTGCATGGTGGGCACATCATTGGCATACTGCCAATTGCTCATCCACCCCAGCACCACGCGCCGGTCGGCCGGCGCATTGCTCCAGCTCACAGTGGCATAGTGATCCTTGCCGTAGTCCATCCATTTTGTCACCGATGGGTCGGTGTCGCAGCGGAAGGTCTTACCATCAAAGTCGCCCACGAAATATTGCGTGGCGCTGCCGCCAAAGGGTCCGCCGGGATTGAGGTTGCACACCAGCACCCATTTGCGCTCGTTGGTGCCCTCGACCGGCAGCTCAAATAGGTCGGGACATTCCCACACGCCCTCTTGAGCGCCATATCCCTTGCCGAAGCTGCTCTGGAGGGTCCAATCCTTAAGGTTGGCTGAGGTGTAGATCTGCATTTGATGCTCAAGGGCATCAGCGAGCACCATCACCCATTGGCCGCTTGGCTCGTGCCAGAACATATTGGGGTCTCTCGCCTCTCTTGGATTGGGGATAATAGGATTGCCAGGATATTTGGTGAATGTCAGTCCGCCATCGTGGCTGTAGGCCAAGCTCTGCACCTGGCTATGGGCGCAAGAGGTGTAGATCGAGATGACAGAGCCCTCGCCAAATCCGGCTGTACCTTGATGGTCGACAACCGAACTGCCGCTGAAGATTGTGCCAAGTCCGTCAGGCTCGATAGCCTCGGGATGGTGGATCCAATTGACAAGATCACGCGAGGACGAGTGGCCCCAGGTCATATTTTGCCATTTCGAGCCGTATGGATTGTGCTGGTAATAGAGATGCCATTCGCCATCACGGTAGAACATGCCATTGGGGTCATTCATCCACCCATATAGCGGGGTGTGGTGGTAGAGCGGACGGTATTTCTCGGTATTCTGGGTGTCGAACGTATCGGACATCTGCATCGCGCTCCAGCACACATAGTCGGCTGCTTCGCGGCTGCGGCTGCGGTAGGCCTCGGTGATGATGTTGAGCAGCACCTCGCCTTGGCCGCGATAAGGCTCGAGGTCGAGAGGCACCACATAGTCGACAGCGGTATCGGCGAGACGCACATACAGGGTGCGTTCGGGCTTGCCATTGACCAGCACCTCGACCTTGGCATCAGGCATAGCCTCCTGGACAGGCAGCAACAGATAGCGCTGCGGCTCGGTGAGGCGCACCATAGTATTGGTGCTGCCAAGGTGCGAGGCTGATATGCCAGCCCAAGCGAGGGCCGGGGCGCATAGCGCAGCAGCTACAAGTAAAGCCGGGTTGAAGATTTTCATGATTTCGATGTTGTTTGAGATTAGAGGCGGATTCGGGTTGCAGAGCGCCAACTGGCCGAGAGGGCAGCGAGATTCTTACCATTATTATTGCCGCCAGGCGGGCAATTGGCTTCGTGGCCTAAATCCATTGCAAAATTAATACGGAATTACATCAGTTAGGTAATACACAGGTCACATTTTATGAAAAAATTGATTCAATGTAGCGAAATTTGTACCTTATGTAACCTCAATTATCGATTCTACAATCCCCAAATTGGGATTTTGTCGGGCGAAATCACTAACTTTGCCGTATCTAAAAACCAACCCTTTTTCATCCCAATCCAAACCCACGATATGATAAACGTCTATCCTTTGCGCTCGCTCCTCTTATTTACCCTCAGTATTGCCATAGCCGCACTGACGGGCTCGTGCACCCACGAGCCTCACTACCGAATCGGGGTATCGCAATGTTCGGCCGATGACTGGCGCGATAAGATGAACGAAGAAATCAGGCGCGAGGCCATGTTTCATGACAATATTGAAATCGAAATCCGGTCGGGCGATGACGACAATGCCAAGCAAATCGCCGACCTGGAATATTTCGTCAATGAGGGATTTGACCTAATCATCGCCGCGCCCAACGAGGCCGATGCCCTCACTCCCACAATCAAACGCATCTACGAGAGCGGATTGCCCATTATCGTTTTCGACCGCAATGTCAATGGCGAGTATTATACGGCCTACCAGGGAGCCGACAATGTTGAGATCGGGCACCAAGCTGCCCTGCTGGCTCGGGCTATGCTGGGCGATGAGTGCCGAGTGATAGAAATCTGCGGCCTGGAGGGATCGTCGCCCGCCACCGACCGCCAGCGCGGTTTCGATTCCGCCGCCGAGGAGCTCGGCATCAAGGTGCTGGGCCGTGGCAATGGCTATTGGAATTATGAAGAGGGTAGCCGAGTGTCCGACTCATTGCTTTCCCTCTATCCCGAGGCCAACCTGATATACGCCCACAACGACCGCATGGCCATAGCCGGAGCTATGAGAGCCCGTGCCGCACACCGACAAGTCAAGACGATCGGCATCGATGCCGCGCCCACCATTGGCATTCAGGCAGTGGCCGATTCTATTATCGATGCCACATTCTTGTACCCAACGGGGGGACACGAACTGGTGCGCACGGCCATTGCCATCCTCGAGGGCAAGCCCTATAAAAAGGTCTCAATCCTCCCCACCCCGGCGACTGTCGATGCAACAAATGCTGAAATGCTATTGTTGCAGGACCAAGCCCTGCGCGAAGAGACAAGCAAAATCAGCGGCCTAAAGCAAAGCCTCGATTCATATTGTGAGAAACACTCGCTGCAGACCGCCTTTCTGTATAGCGCCTTGATTATCATTGTGCTATGCGCCGGGTTGTTATTCGTGGTGCTACGCGCCTACTGGGCACGCAAGCGCCATCACCAAGAGGTTGAGGCCCAGAATATCGAGCTGGCAAAGCAGCGCGACCAACTCGACACACTGTACAAGCAACTGCAAGATGCCACGCGCTCAAAGCTGACATTCTTTACTAATGTAAGCCATGACCTGCGCACACCACTCACCCTCGTGGCCGAACCAGTGCACCAACTGGCCACTGCCACCAACCTCACCGAGCAACAGTCAACCCTGATGCAACTCGCCGACAAGAATGTAAAGCGATTGCAACGCCTAATCAATCAGATACTGGATCTACGCAAATATGAGGATTCAAAACTCGGCTTATCCCTAAAAAATGTTGACCTCAGCGAGGCTCTGCGCGAGTGGAGCGCAGCCTTTGAGGCTGCAGCCCGCGCAAGCGCCACCTGCATTTCTCTTTGACTATCGAGACTGGCCAGGATTATCATACCGCCCTTGACCTCGACAAGATTGAGCGCGTATATTTCAACATTCTCTCCAACGCCTTCAAATTTACCCCAGCCAATGGCTCGATTGATGTCAATCTATCACGCAAAGGCGATTCTATATGCTTGGCAGTCAAGGACACTGGCGTAGGAATACCTCAAGAGGAAATCTCACAGATTTTTGACCGATTCTTCAAGACCGACCATATCAATCCTACTGGCTCTGGCATAGGCTTGGCCCTGTCAAAGGTATTCGTTGAGATGCACCAAGGCACCATAGCGGTCGAGAGCCAACCGGGCAAAGGCAGCACTTTCACCGTGACACTCCCCGTCAAGCAGACACAAGCGGACACCGCGGCTGATATCCAAGCATCCGTGTCGGTGGCCGAGGCCGATGTTGACGAACTCAAAGAGGTCGAAGCCCTCGAGACCGAGCCACACGAGAATGCCCCCACAATACTTATTATTGATGACAACCCTGATATCAGAGTGCTGATCAAGAGCATACTCAGTCCAAAATTCACTGTGCTTCAAGCCTCATCGGGTGCTCAGGGCATAAGACTCGCTACCAAATATATCCCCGACCTGATTATCTGCGATGTGATGATGCCAGGAATTGATGGATACGAGACCTGCCGACGTCTAAAAGCCGAGGAGGCTACACCGGTATTGTTGCTCACTGCCTGTTCGCTCGATGAGCAGCGAACCCTCGGATACCAATGCGGTGTGGATGCCTATATGTCAAAGCCTTTTGATTCTGAGATGTTATCGGCCCGCTGCGACTCGCTCATCGAGAATCGCAAGCGTATATATTCGTCTATGGGCAACACTGCTGCCGAGCCCGTTGCCGAGGCTGCATCGCAGAAATCAGTGCCAGTCCACGACATCGACAATGAATTTTATCAGCGATTTGTGGCCATCGTCAACGATGAGATTGGCAACGCCGACCTGTCGGTCGAGGAACTGGCCCAACGCCTGGGGCTGAGCCGTGTGCAAATGTACCGCAAGCTCAAGGCCCTCACCAACTACTCGCCAGCCGAACTGATACGCAACCTGCGTCTGCGCCGCGCCGCTCAGATGCTCAAAAACTCAGAGATGACTGTATCCGAGATTTCCTATTCAGTAGGATTCACCTCGCCCAGCTATTTCGCCAAATGCTACCGCGAATATTTCAACGAAACTCCCTCAGAGGTCCAAGCCCGCACCTCCAAGATGGAATAGGCTCAGCAACCGCAGATTCACACAGATTTACACAGATTATTGATACAAGTCTTTTATTGATAGCAAGTCTCAATTAGTAGTCATATAGGGAAATCAGTGAAAATCTGTGTCAATCTGCGGTTTCAGTTCCAAAACATAAAATTCACGTTACCATGAAACCGGATTTTCATCCATTGCAACATTCGTTACATATTTCCGCCCCTTTTTGATAGTAATTTTGCAACAGATTCTTACCCAAATTACCATCAACTTTACTAAATCCCCTACAGATTTACACCATGACTAAGACAATTCTTTCAGTCGCGCTCGCCATAAGTTCTGCTCTGGCACTCCGAGCCGATGTCATCACCGTCAACGGTTCGGTGGTGTCTGCTTCGGACGGCGAACCCATAATTGCCGCTTCAGTGCAATCAGTGGACAATCCCAGCTTGGGCGTCACCACCGACATAGACGGACTATTCTCAATAAAAGTCGAAGAAGGTTCTCTGCTTAGATTCTCCTATATTGGATATAAGACCCAAGAAAGCCCTGCCACACCAAGCATGACAATCAAGCTTGAAGAAAATGCCAACCTGCTCGATGATGTAGTGGTAGTGGGCTACCAGACCCAACGCAAAGCCGACCTCACCGGCGCAGTGTCAGTTGTAAAGGTTGACGAACTCAAGACCAACAGCGACACCGACCCTATGCGCGCCCTCCAAGGCAAGGTCCCTGGCATGACAATCACTTCTGACGGTTCGCCCTCAGGCACTGGCACAATCCGCATCCGCGGTATCGGATCATTCAACTCATCGCAGGATCCTCTATTCGTCATCGACGGCGTACCCACTACCAACACTCTCAATTCGCTCAACGCAAACGATATCGAGAGCATCCAAGTGCTGAAAGATGCAGCTTCGGCCTCAATCTACGGCAGCCGCGCCGCCAATGGCGTGATCATCATCACCACCAAGAAAGGCAAGAAGGGCGAGGGCATAAAGATTGATTTCTCGGCAAGCCTCACCGCCCAATTCTACACCAACCAAAGCACCATGAGCCTGTGCAATACCTCAGAGTATGCAACCGCTATGGCTCAAGCTGCTCTCAACGACGGCCTCGACCCAGTGGCCTATGCAAGCAATTACGGTCTCAATCTCAATGCATCGGCTGGCATTCCTATCTCTGCCTACAATCCCGCCACTGGCAACTATGAGAATTACACTGTCAATGGCCTCTACGACGGGTACATCAACAGTTCGCGCACAATGCGCTGCGCCGACACTGACTGGCTCGATGCAATCTCTCGCACTGGCTTTACACAACAATACAATATCTCAATGTCGAATGCCACGGAGCGCTCTACCTCAATGTTCTCGCTCGGTTACAAAAAGGCTGAAGGCATCCTCAAATACACCGACTTTGAAAATATCGCTGCTCGCGTCAACACCAGCTACATCCTGGGCAAAGCCCTGACCATAGGTGAGAATTTCACCCTCACCCACACTCGCCAAGTAGCCTCATCCCCAATGGAGAATGCTCTGAAGATGGCTCCGACCGTGCCAGTCTACGAAGAAGATGGCGAAACATTCTCCGGTCCCGTAGGCGGCATGAGCGATCGCCAAAACCCGCTGCGCGAACTCTATCAGAATCGTGACAACGAACTCGAAGTATGGCGCGTATTCGGCAATGCCTATATTGACATCCGTCCCTTCACTGGTCTACTCCTACGCTCCAACTTTGGCATCGACTATGACGCTGCTTTCAGCCACTACCGCACATTCACCTACCATAGCGACATCGTCAACAACGACATCGCTAAGACCTCGACTGCCCAAGCCAATGATTCAAAGTGGACTTGGAGCAACACGGCCCAATATGAATTTACCCTTGCTGAGAAGAATCGCATCTCCCTTTTGGCTGGCTTGGAACTCAACAGCCAATCACGCAAAGAATTTGGTGCTTACGCCGAGGGGTATGATGTCGAGACTAACGATTATATGTGGCCCAACGCCGCCACTGGCACCCAGAGCGTTTCTGGTGCCCAGACCGGATACCGTCTGGTGTCATTCTTTGGCAAAGTCGATTACAATTACGATGACCTGCTTCTCGCCTCATTTACTATTCGCCGCGACGGCTCCAGCCGATTTGGCAAGAACAATCGCTATGGCACATTCCCGGCTGCAACCCTGGGCTACCGCATCAGCCGTCATCTGAAGGCAAGCTGGATCAACGAACTCAAGCTACGCGCCTCATGGGGCAAGACTGGCAACCAGGCCATCGACAACAACGCTCGCTATTCCCTCTTCGTAGCCGACTACGGCGATGATCGCGTAACCTCGACTGCCTACGACCTCTACCTCCAAGGCTCGGGCATCTTCCCCTCAGGCTATCGCACATATCAAGCAGCCAACAACAACCTGAAATGGGAGACTGCTACACAGTGGAACGTCGGTATCGACTTCGCCTTCTTCAACAATTCTCTCTATGGTTCGGCGGATGCCTTTATCAAGGATGTTGACGATATGCTGATCTCTCCGGCCTACCTCGGCTCGATGGGCGAAGGCGGAGCATCTTGGAGCAACGGACCCAGCCTGCGCAACAAGGGTATGGAATTCCAACTCGGATGGCGCGGTTCAGTCAGCGGCCTCGGTTATGACATCAATGCCAATCTCGACTTTTTCCGTAACAAAGTGACTTACCTCCCTTCTACCGCTACTGGTTCTTACGCTCATACCACCACACAAAATCTCGTTGAGGCTGGCGTGCCTTATGGATCAATAGTCGGCTATGTGGTCGAGGGTCTGTATCAATCGCAAGAAGAAGTACTCGCTTCTGGCCAGGAGAATGCTCGCGTAGGTGGACTTAAATATGCCGACCTTGATGGCAACGGCGTAATCAATGCCGACGACTGCACCTGGATTTACAATCCTGTGCCTGATTTCAGTTTTGGTTTCAACATCGCTCTCACATACAAAGGCTTTGACCTATCGACATTCTGGCAAGGCGTAAAGGGAGTGGATGTGTACAACAATCAGAAATTCCAGACCGATTTCTGGAGCATCACCGATGCTGGCAGCAACAAGGGCAATCGCTTGCTCGGTGCATGGACAGCCGACAATACCTCCTCGACCATTCCAGCCCTGACAACAAACAATACTGGCGACGAAGGCCGCGCTTCAACCTACTTCGTAGAGCATGGCTCATGGCTAAAGCTGCGCACTCTGCAAATAGGATACTCGCTGCCAACATCGATTAAGAGCCGCCTACGTCTTGACAATGCTCGCATATATGTCTCGGGCCAAAACCTGCTGACCATCAAGAGTGATGCCTTCACTTGCTCTGACCCCGAAAACGGCGATTGGAATTATCCTCATGCCGCCTCGATATCAGTAGGCATACAATTAGGATTTTAATCTGATTTGAAGTACCAAATTGACACAACCCTTATGAAAACCTCTTTAAAATCAATCATATTTGGCATCTCTGCCGCAATGCTGGCCGGATGCAACGCCTTTGATGATTTCATCGAAATCCAACCTACTGGCGTAATCGACGAATCGGTGGCTATGGAGAGCCCCGAAGAAATGGTGACCGCTGCCTACGCAATGCTCGGCGACTGCTGGTACACCTACCCATTCAATCTCTGGCCCTATGCCGACCTCGGTTCTGACGACTGCCTTAAGGGTGGATCAGGCACTACCGACACCGGCTATCATCCCATGGAAATTTGGTCGACGCTGACCTCAACCCCCGGCGAACTCGATGAACTGTGGTATCGCCTATATTGCGCAATCTCGCGCTGCAACCGCGCTCTGCTCTCATTGCGCGACTATGGCACAGAGAAATTAGGCGCCGACGTGGCTGCCCAGCGCACTGCCGAGGTGAAATTCCTGCGTGGCCACTTCTATTTCAAGCTCCTCACTATGTTCCGTCAGATTCCTTGGATTGATGAGAATGTGCTTGAAAATGGCACCCATGAATCGACTCGTAACGATGAATTCAGCTACGACGAACTTTGGCAGAAAGTCATCGATGACTTCACTGATGCCTACAATGGCCTGCCTGAGACCCAGAGCGACGGAGGACGCACCAACAAAATCGCAGCAGCCGGATATCTCGCAAAGTGTTATCTCTACATCGCTTGGGGCGACGGATACGAGGCCAACACCGGCGAGGCTTACATCAACTCGGATTATATGCGCAAGGTTGACACCTATACCGCAGTGGTGCGCAACTCAAGCTATGGATACCTTGAGGATTTTGGCGACATCTTCCTCCCCGACTACAAAAACAGCCAAGAGTCGATCTTTGCCGTACAGACAAGCCAGTACACCGAAGACAACACCACTTATGGCCGCGCCAATTGGAGCAATATGCTCAATGGAGTTTGGGGCATTTGGTCGTGCGGTTGGGATTTTCACAAGCCCTCGCAGAATCTGGTCAACGCTTTCAAAACCTCGGATGGTCTGCCTATGATGGATACCTACAATGATGAGATTGCCTATCCTATCAATGGCTCGCCCACCTCGCAGAAATGGGATCCGCGTCTATTCCACACCGTAGGTATGCCTACCTTCCCCTACAAATACGAGGAAGAATATACCTTGACCAAAGATAATTCCCGCACTCCCAACACTTACGGCTACTACACCTCGATGAAGGATGTGCCTCAGCGTTCTCAGGGCGAAACTTACAATGGCTCTTGGCAAGCTTTCGCTATGAATGATTATGTGCTGCGCTATACCGATGTGATGCTCATGCGCGCCGAGGCCCTTATCGAACTAAACGAACTGGCAGAAGCTCGCACCATCATCAACGAGATACGCCAACGCGCTGCCAACTCTATCTCAAAGCACATCTCTTATGCTGCTGACCAGTGCTCAATCTCGCTCTATCCAGAATCATACTTTGCCGACAAGGCCAAGGCTCGCCAATGCCTGCGCTGGGAGCGCCGCATCGAACTAAGCATGGAGAGCAGCCGATTCTTTGACCTGCGCCGCTGGGGCATCGCATCCGAGACTCTCAACGCTTATTTCCAAAGCGAAAAGAATTCTACTTACGATGGCCAGAGCTACGCTCAATACTACGGCGATGCTTACTTTACGCCCAACAAGAATGAGTTCTATCCCGTGCCCTACAACCAGCTCTACTATGTGCCGGGGCTGTATGTGCAAAATCAAGGTTATTAATGACTTAACGACTTATCAAAATGAAACCAATATATCTTATCATAGGCTGCGCAATAGCCCTTACCAGCTGCCAGGATCGCGATATCGATACCTCAGTTCCAATTCTCTCAGAACAACTGAGCGCCTCGCTCTCATGCCAACTCATCGATGATGATTTGCAGTGGAGCTGGACTCAGCCTGGCACCTTATCAACCCAAATCACCCTCTATGCTGATGGCACAAAAGCAGGTACAGAAGTAGTTGACGGAAATACCTACACCCACAAAAATGTTGACACTAATGTTGAATACACCTACGTGTTCAAGTCAACCGATGGTACCAACTATTCCACCGGCGTGGTTATGGCTTACACTCGTCTTGGCGCATCAGCAGTATCCTCAGTATCTATGAAGCAAGTGGATGTGGCTGGTGGATACAACGCTCTGGTAGAATGGACTTCACCTGCAGATGCCACAGAGATTCAACTGACCGCTACCAATGGTTCGCGAACAATATCTGAGACGCTCTCAGCCTCAGAGACAGAATATGTGATCTCAAATGTAGTGGTTGGCGACAACTGGAGCGTAACGCTCAGGGCTGCCAATTCGCAAGGATCATCTCTCGCATCCACCACTTCTCTGAAGATTGGCAAGACTGCCATTGGATTCCTCAGCGTCTATCCTACCGCTGAAGAACTCATCGAGCAGGGAGATGACGACGAGGCATGCGCTTGGCTATGGCTGCAAAGCGAATACCCCAGCTCGGAATATGTCTACTTTGGCGATATCGCATCGGCCGACGATCTTGAGCCTTATCGTGTGCTGTTCTGGCTCCGTGACCTTGAGGGTGTGGACGAAAACGCAGTATTCACCATGTCTGACATTGTGACAGAAACCGCTCCTTATGTTTCGGAGTGGTACAAAGCTGGAGGCAATCTGCTCCTTTGGAGCCATGCAGTGCCATACATCGCCACCCTTGGCCGCGTATCCATGGATGATTTCCGCAATAATGACCGCTCAATCGGTTGCGGCTACGGCGGATATAATGCCGATACTTGGAGCATGGCTGTGCAATTGCATCCCGGCAGCAATTTCAAGCTTGACTTTTCGAGCCACTCAATCTATAAAGGCTTGGAGGTTACAGAGACTGACCGCACCAAACTGATCTCATTCAAGGGTCCGGGCTGGAGCGAGGATCACAATTGCCTGTCGTTCAACTTGCCATCAGTTTGGACTGGACTTGGCAATCAAGATATGGCTTGCTATACAATGTGCACCGAAACACTCGGCATCTATCCCCTCGGCATCTGGGATAGCCAAATCGATTGGATTTCTCAGCTCAATGTTTGGGAGGCTCGCCAAGGCCAGACCGAATACCAGGGCACTGTGTTCTGCAAAGGCAATGGCGGATGCGAATTCTCAATGCGCAATCCCGATGGCTCTGCCGACATTTCAGCCTATCCAAAAAACAATATCTATCAAACCAATGTGCTCACTCTGGCATCTAATTCACTTGAATATCTCAAAACTCGCTGACCATGAAACCTTTCCATATATTATGTCTTTCCTCATTGCTCGCTCTGGCAGCTTGCTCTGACAACGATGTCGAGGAAGTTTTCCTCCCGGCCATAAGCACAGAGAGCGACTCTGACAACGATTCAGGGACCGTAGTGACCGCCTCTGGATATGATGAGGCATACCGCCCGCAATTCCACTACTCGCCAGTCCAAAACTGGATCAACGACCCCAACGGATTGGTATATCTTGATGGCACATACCACATGTTCTATCAATACAATCCCTATAGCGCCGACTGGGGCAATATGTCGTGGGGCCATGCCACAAGCACCGACCTTATCCATTGGGAGGAGAAAGCCGTTGCTCTCACTCCCGATGCCCTTGGCGATGTATTCTCAGGCTGCTGCGTAATAGACAAGAACAACACTGCCGGATTCGGAGCCAATGCAATGATAGCCATCTATACTGCCAATGGCGACCACCAGCAGCAAGCTTTGGCATACAGCACCGACGGCGGCAATACATTTGAGCGCTACGCCAACAATCCCATCATCCCCAACACCGACCGCTCGGATTTCCGCGACCCTAAGGTGTTTTGGCATGAGGCCACTCAGCGCTGGATTATGGCTCTCGCTTGCGGATATGAATACAAAATCGAATTCTGGTCATCGACCAATCTCAAAAGTTGGCAAAAGCTTAGCGACTTCTCCTCTCCGATTGCAGCTTGCAATCTCGGCCAATGGGAATGTCCCGATCTGATTAGCCTGGATTATAATGGTTCTACTGTCTGGGTGCTTATCGTAAGCGTAAATCCTGGTGGCCCCAACGGTGGCAGCGGCACAATGTATTTCGTTGGCGACTTTGATGGCACCACATTTACAGCTGATTCTGGCTCATATCCAAAATGGATTGACTATGGTCCTGACAATTATGCTGGCGTCACTTGGAGCAATTTGCCCAATGATCGTAAAGTACTGATCGGGTGGATGAACAATTGGAACTATGCCGGCGTATCGCCTGTCAGTCCATGGCGCTCGGCCATGACCTTGCCAAGAGAATTGAGCCTTGTTGAATTTGACGGTGAATTATGCCTATCCTCAAAAGTAGTTAGCGAGATTGACAACATAGCTGGCGAATGGGATACCGTGGAGAATGGTGCGGACTTCCCCTCCGTTGGGCCATGCCAAATGCAAGCCACTATTCCAGTCGCAGAAAGTAGTACCCTCATTCTGAGCAATGACAAAGGTGAGCAATTGGAATTGGAAATCAACCCGACCGCAGGTTTGCTTTTGGCCAAGCGAAATTCCACCACGGGTGAGACATCATTCTCATCCTCATTCTCCCTGCCATCGGTAAAATCCTTGCTCAATTGCAATGGGGATGAGATTGAACTCAACATTTACATTGACCAATCTTCGGTTGAGATTCTCTCCTCCACTGGCCTAACTGTTAGCACTCTCACCGTCTACCCATCCAAGACCTATCATCGCGCAACCTCTTCAGCCTCATCCTCAACCCTCCGTCATCGCTCCCTCTCCTCAATCTGGAATTAACTCCTACCCCGTCTCCAATAGGAAAGATTAGGTAAATACCCCCAGCCGCCCATCGCTCCCCCCCCCAGCGATGGGCGGCTTAATTAGCAACCTCATCGCCTGGAAAGCTGTCCCTATGCCATAATGGATTAGATAAATGGGGAAATCTATTCTAATCCGAGGTAAGAGAGGAAAGCGGAAGGGGAATAGTTGATGATGAGGGAGTCGGGGAAATCCGCCTCGGCCAGTAGGGGGAGGATGTGGTCGGTGCGCGCCACATCAAAGGAGATGTGGGCATCGCTGCCGAGGATAACTGGCACATCATATTGCTTGCAGAGGCGGAGGATTTCGAGGTTGTTGGCGCGAGCCTCGGTTTTGTGGCGCACCGGGTTGAGCGATGAATTGTTGATTTCGAGCAGGGTATGGGTCTCTTTGGCTGCGAGGACTATTGGCTCAAAGATGAGCTTGGCCGTGCCATCGCCGGGATGGCTGATGATGTGGGTCCAAGGGCTGCGTATTGCGGCAATCATTCCAGAGGTGTTCTCCTCGGCTGTGCCAGGGGTGTAACAAGCAGAGTGGATACCGGCGATGCGCAAGTCCATCTTGCGCCAAAAGAATTCCTCCATATCAAGGGTGCCTCGGGTGTCGAGTATGTTAAGTTCGGCCCCGAGCAACAGCTTCACGCCGTACATCACTCTTGGCACCACATGCAGGTTGCGAAAGTAGAATGGGTCGCAGGCTCCGGGTATCGATGGCCCATGCTCGGTGATGCCGAGCATCTCCAATCCTCTCTCGGCCGCAGCCTTCACCATCTCTTGCATCGAGCTATACGCATGCCCCGACACAATCGTATGGGTATGCACATCCAGCAATATCTTCTTTTCAGTCATTAATTTCGCATTTATTCCTAAAATTTGACCTCGCAAAATTACATTTATTCCGTCAAATTACCAAGTAAAAAAACCTATTTATTCCAAAAAAGGGTCGCGCGAAATTTTCGCGCGAAATTTTCGTGGGATATCGAAAGGATTTTGTAACTTTGTAGGGTCAAAAATTTTTAGTTATGGCCAAGTGGGATAATCCATTCGTTGTAGAAAGATATTATGGTGGAGAATATTTCTGCGATAGGGTGGAAGAAACTGAGGATTTGCTCCAAGCCCTCAGGAGTGGCAGAAATGTTTCTCTCATTATCCCCAGGCGTATGGGCAAGTCTGGGCTCATACATCATGCTTTTGAACCCACTGGCTTCGCGGATCCTACTCTTAAGAAGAGATAAGAAAAAATTTCCTTAATTTACAGCAAAGGTTTAACATGACAAGAGGTGGGGAAATCTTATCGTAAATCTTTGGATAAATGAGGAGAAAATATTAATTTTGCTGGAAAGTTGGTAGACTGTTATGAAATTAGACCGAGTAAGATACCCAATTGGTGAACAGAGTTTCAGAAAACTCCGTGAGGATGGATGTGTGTATGTTGATAAGACCCATTTCATACCCGAGCTTTTATGGACTAGCAATTTCATATTCTTATCTCGCCCGCGGCGATTCGGCAAAAGCCTTCTCTTATCCACAATAGAGGCTTATTTCCGAGGAGAGAAAGAGCTTTTCGATGGTCTCTGGCTTGGGGAGCACGAAACAGAGTGGACTCAGTATCCTGTACTCCATTTCGATATGACCAATACCATTTGTAAGGATGCTGAGCAGATGAATGAGTATCTGCTCTCTCGGTGTGAGGCCTATGAAGTGGAATATGATTTAAACCTCAAACCCACTACCGACTTGGGAGTGCGTTTTAGCAATCTTATCAAGGGGGTAAAAGAAAAGACTGGCACGCGCGTTGTTATCCTCATCGACGAATACGACAAAGGGATCCTCGAAACCATGGATGATCCAAAGCGGTTGGAAGAGATGAGCGTGATATTACGTGGATTCTACTCTCAACCCAAGGCTATGAGCGAGTGTGTCAGGTTCTGCATGGTGACCGGAGTGGCTCGATTCCCAAATTATACGCTATTTTCAGGACCTAACAACTTGACCGACATTTCGATGAACAAAAAGTTTGCCACATTATGTGGCATTACCCAAGAAGAAATGTTGGCTAACTTTGAATCAGGAATCGAAGACATTGCCGATGACCATGACTGGTCTTTTGACGACACGGTTGAAGCTTTGCGCTTAAAATATGATAGTTATCGCTTCACTCGCTCAAAAGAGAAAGTTTATAATCCCTTCAGCCTATTGAATGCCTTTACGACCACCGAACTCGATGACTTTTGGGTAAAATCAGGCACATCTAAGGTATTTGTAAAGTATTTGTCAAATGCCAATTTTGACTTGCTTGAGCTTCAAGACCTGTGGGTCAACAAGAAACGCATGGAGGATATCTTCAAGAAGAATGACTCTATTCCATTGCTTTTCCAAACTGGCTACCTCACTATCGTTGACACGCGCGGCGACCTCTTCCGTCTTGCCATCCCCAATGGCGAGGTGCGCAGCGCTCTGGTTGAGGAATTGATTCCTCGATACACAGGCATCAGCGAGGATCAATTGCCCGTAAAGCTCCAAAATCTCAGAGAGAAACTTTGGAGTGGCGATGTGGAGGATTGGATTGTGGAATTACAATCAATCATAGGGAAAATCCCCCATCATCTTTTTGTAAAGCCCAAGAAGAGCGAGGAAGAGGCGGAAGAAGACTTTCGCATCACCCATCTTGAAGCCACATACCATATCATTGTCAATATCATCTTCCAAATGGTAAGTATTGAGGCTCGCAGCGAGATTGCCGTAAGCGGAGGACGCATCGATATGGTCATTGAGAACAAACGCTATGTCTATGTGATAGAGTACAAACTTGATGGCACACCTGAGGAGGCCCTGAAGCAAATTGATGAGAAAGGTTATCTGCTCTCTTGGTCAGCCGATGGTCGTCAAGTCTTCAAAATCGGCATTGTCTTCTCCTCCAAAAACCATACCATCTCCTCATGGAAAGTGGTATAATGATCTTGCAACGCCTCGTTGCCAATAGCCTCAAGCAGAGGCTTATCATATTCATCGACCAACAGCACTGCCCGATACCGGTCTGTTGGTACGCTGCGCGGAGCACATACTAACCATTCTGACGCAATTGCGAGAATGTTTGCACGCCTACCGGGTATTTTATCTCTTGCTCCATAATCTTACTTTTAGACCTCGACAAAGTTACGACAAAATCAGAGGAGTAGACGTTCAGTAGTCATGGTCTTCATCCACCAATTCCTAAGGGATAGGCGTGGAGAATACAACAGAGAAAGGAGGCACGAGGTGCCGCCTTTCTCTGTGTAAACCTTAAGGTTAACCTTATATTTAATTGCTATTCGTAATTTTAGCTTCCCTTAAGCCGTGCATCGGCGTTTACGCGATGCCGAAGCGGTCGTAGAAGTCGGCGATAGAGCCGTTGAAGACGTTGATGTCGATTTCATCGATGCCGGGCGAAACACCCTTGTGGGTGAATTGCCAGATGTCCCATGGGTGCGACTTCGGCTCCTTCTTGATCTGGGCGTCGCCATAGCTGGCCAGCCAGATGATGTAGTCAGAGAATTGGTCCATGTCGAGGTATTTGCGCACAAACGAATCGTTGGTGTAGATGATCGGCTTCTTGCCAGTAGCCTTCTGCACGATTGCAATCCACTCCTTGACCATCTCTTGCACTTTGGCTTTCCCTACAATTTTGGCTTGGTCTGACTCAAGGTCGATCATTGGTGGCAGCTCGTCGTCCTTGCAATAGAACGATGACTGCAAGAAATTCTCAGCCTGCTCCTTGGCGGTGCTGGTCGAGAAGCACATAAAGTGGTAACTGCCATGAGGCAGATAGTGGGCCGTAGCCTCGGCTATATGCTCGGCGTATAGAGGGTCTTGCATCGTAGCGCCCTCAGATGCCTTGGCATAGACGAACGATACCGGCTGCAGATAGTCGGTGGTCTTAGGCTTGCGGTGATACACATCGCCCTCAGGGTCGGCATACAGAGCCAGATTGTCCCAATCGATGCCGTCGTTAAATTTTGACACATCTATGCCATAAGTCTTGTCCTCGACGGCGAAATTATGATTGTCGGGCTGGTTGAGCACGCCATCGACCCAAATGCCGAACGATATGGCTCCGTTGGCATGAGTCAGTTTGCCGATGCCGTTGCGCTTACCAGCCGAGAAATTGCCTATATATACGTCGCCCGCATTCTTGCCTCGCTCATAGGTCAAGCGGCCGAATCCCTCGGGCTGCAGATATTCGTTGAACGACCCCTCGTAGAGCAACTCATTGCCATCGCTTATGGCGTAGAGCTTGCCCTCGGGCAGCTGGCCGTCAACCCATGTGCCGATAAATCGGTCGCCAGTGTCGGTGACAGCAATGCCCTCGCCATTGGGCACACCGTTGTCGAGCTCGCCAGTGTACTTCCAGCCGTTTTCAAACTCAAAATTGTGCACCTCGATGCCATCGCCGAGCAGAGCCTTGAGCTGATATTCGGTGAGGGGGAAGTTGTTGTGTCCGCGTCGCGACTGGCTGCTCACCAGAGTCAAGACGCAGACTATTGCGGCCACCCCCACGATGATGAGGATGGCGATCATGGACCTGTTGTTGAGCGCGTATCTCGGGGTCCTGATGCTTGGGGTTGTATTAGTCTCCATAGTATTCTCTAATTTTATGGTTGACTTTGTATGTTTCAGTTGCTTAAGATAAAAGCCTTTTATATTAAAAACGCACTGTCTCTTTTTTCGTTCAGTCACTTTCTTGACTTCATTTTCGAATCACTGTATTAATTGTGGTTAAATAGGGTATATACTTCGTTAAATAATTTTAGCAATTATGTGTTATGTGGCGATTTATTGCTACCTTTGCATTTGATAACAATTTTGGAGCATTAACCTCATAACAATTGACTGAACTTATGTATGATATATGTTGCATCGGGCACATCACCCTTGACAAGATTGTGACCCCGAAAAAGACTATCCACATGCCCGGAGGCACGGCTTTTTACTTCGCCCACGCCTACGGCCATCTCCCCCACCCGAGCTTCCTGTTGGTAACTGCTCTGGCTGAGAGCGAGATGAAGGCCGTTGAGGACATCCGCGCCGAGGGAATCGAAGTAAAGACACTCCCGAGTCGCCACTCGGTGTATTTTGAAAACACCTACGGCCAGAACCAGAACAACCGCACCCAGCGCGTATTGGCCAAGGCCGACCCCTTCACTCCCGAGGGCCTGGCCGATGTCGAGGCCAAGGTCTACCACCTGGGCAGCCTCTTGGCTGACGATTTCTCGGTCGATGTAATCAAGCATCTGGCTCAGAAAGGCCAAGTATCGGTTGACGCTCAAGGATACCTGCGCGAGGTGAGAGGTGAACAAGTTTTCGCCGTAGACTGGCCCAAGAAGAAAGAGGCATTGGGCTTTGTAGATATCCTCAAAGCCAACGAGCACGAAGCCGAAGTGCTCACCGGCCTGTCAGACATGCGCCAAGCAGCCATCCAACTGGCCGACTGGGGAGTAAAAGAGGTGATCCTCACCCTTGGTAGCGAGGGTTCGCTCATCTACGCTGATGGCCAATTCTACGAAATCCCCGCTTACGTGCCCACCGAGGTGGTCGATGCCACCGGTTGCGGCGACACCTATATGGCCGGGTACCTGTACCAGCGCAACAAAGGCGCATCTATCCCCGAGGCCGGACGCTTTGCCGCCGCAATGTGCACACTCAAGCTGCAAGCATCCGGACCATTCCAAGGCACCGAAGAGGAAGTAATCGAAATCATAAACAGTAACTGAGATGAAAGCCGCATTAGTCAAGAAGGAGTATCTGACTCCGTTTGTGCTTATCACCTCGCTATTCTTCCTGTGGGGATTTGCCAGGTCGATATTGGACGTGCTCAACAAGCATTTCCAGGATGCCTTTGAGATGACCAAGGCCTCATCGGCCCTGGTGCAAGTATCGGTCTATCTGGCCTATTTCTTGATGGCCATCCCCGCTGGTCTGTACATCAACCGCTATGGCTACCGCCGTGGCGTAGTGTTCGGGCTCCTGCTCTTCGCCGTCGGCGCCTTCCTTTTCATCCCGAGCGACTTTGCCATGTCGTTCGCCTGTTTCCTGATATCTCTGTTCGTGCTTGGCTGCGGCCTCGTTTTCCTCGAGACTGCCGCCAATCCCTATGCTGCTACACTGGGCGACCCGCGCACAGCGGCAAGCCGACTGAATCTGGCGCAGTCGTTCAACGGTCTGGGTTGCATCTTCGGCCCCTTCATCATGGGCTCAATCCTGTTTGCCGAGAGCAGCAGCGATTCAGCGCCCTCGATAGCCGTGCCGTACACTGTGCTTGGCATATTCATCTTGCTGGTAGCCCTAGTGTTTACTCGCGTCAAGCTGCCCGAGATACAGCAAGAGACCAAAGCCGAAGAGAAGGCTCCAATTTCGGGCCTGTGGAAGCACAAAGGTTTTACCCTTGGCATCATAGCCCTGCTCAGCTATGAAATAGCCGAGATTGCAATAAATAGCTTTTTTGTAAATTATGTATGTGAAGATGGCTGGATGGAGCCACTCCAAGCCTCAGCCTTGCTATCATTCGGAGCGTTGGCTCTGTTTATGGTGGCTCGCGTGATTGGTTCGCTCGTCATGAGCCGCATAGCCGCTGAGCGGGTGCTGTGTTTCTGCGCAGTGATGACTGTCATTGGGACTATCCTGGTGATTGCCAACATAGGTTTGGCGTCAAAGATTGGCTTGTTTGCATGCTATGCCTTCGAGGCCATTATGTTCCCCACCATCTTTGCCATTTCGCTCAAGGGGCTAGGCGCTTACACCAAGCGCGCCTCGTCATATCTGATGATGACACCCATCGGCGGCGCTATCGGTACCTATGTAATGGGCTACGTGGCGGACATCTCCACTATGGCTTGGGCCTTCACCGTGCCATGCGCCGGCTATATCATCGTCCTCCTCTACTCTCTCACCGTCCAGAAACGGGTACCGTAAGGACATAAGCAGCATAAGGACATAAAGACCGTAAGGACATAAGAAGCGTAAGCACATAAGACCATAAGGACATAAGCTCACCCTTAGCTTATGTCCTTATGCTTCTTATGTCCTTACGGTCTTTTACGGTCTTTTGGTCTTATTTGCCATTTTAACGTATTAAATGGAGCAATTTTAGCTCAAAAAGTTTCATTATCACGTTAAATATGATTAACTTTGCACCTTTAAAACCAATTATCTCTGAAAAAGACTCTGTTTTTGCAACCAACTTATCAATCCACAATGAAACATTACTCTATGCCTTGCATTCTGGGCGCTTTGGCTATTGCCGTGACCGGATGCGTAGACAATGACTATGATCTTTCTGACATCGATTCGACTATCCGCATTGATGTGAAGGATTTGGTAGTGCCTATCACTATCGACAACATCCAGCTGGAATCAGTGATCGACATCGATGACGATGATGAGCACATCAAGATCATCGATGGCGAATATTGCTATTTCTCTGAGGGCACCTTTAATTCAAATCCCGTCAAGATCCCCGCTATTTCGGTGAATGTGCCCGCCATCAATCCGGCCGAACTCGCTATCGGCACTGGCGACATGGCTGGCGTGACCATCCCATCCATCCCTGTTGACCTCTCCCTGCCTATCAATATCAGTTCTGAGTCGACACTCTCGCTCAAAGCCTCGGGCATCAGCCAGGACATCGTGACCATCGACGAAATCGGTGGCGACATGGAGCTCACCGTTAAATTCACCTTCAACTCTGAGACACAAACCGCTGCAAAGGGTGTCACCCTCAAGGGCGTGAACATTCAGCTCCCCTCAGGCCTGAATATGCTGGCCACCGGCATGGGCACATATAATAAAGCCACTGGCGTATTTACAGTCGATGACGTAGAGTGCACAACTGCTTATGGCCTCACTATACCTATGTATATTAAGGGCGTTGAGATTGGCGACCGCTTTGATTCAGCCTCGCACAGCTTTGACTGCACGACCGAGGTGGGCATCATGCCGGCTGGCACTTTCGAGTTTAAAGCTTCAGACCTCAACTCAGGCGCTGTAATGCCGTCATACATTAAGATGACCCTCAGCTTCGCATCGAGCAACTTCACAGCCAATACATTCTCTGGCAATGTCAAATATTCGCTCGATGATGTCAGCGTGCCCGATGTATCGCTCGACGACCTGCCCGACGTGCTGGCTCAACCCGGCACCAACCTGGTGATCAATAATCCTTGCATCTATGTGCAAGTCAACAATCCCCTCAACCAGTACGGTCTCACTGCCACATCGAGCATGGAGATCACCGCTCTGCGTGACAACTCTGCAGCAGTATCATTTACCCCCGATGAGCTTATCACCATCGGCACTCCCTACAATGCCACTGGCCTTTACGACATTTGCCTCTCACCCTCGATGCCAGCATCTTTCGATTCTGAATATTATACCCAAGGTGCCATCGAGCATGTGACATTCTCATCGCTCAGCAATGTGCTGGCTGGCGACGGGCTGCCCCAGACCCTAAAAATCAATCTCACCGACCCGCAAGTGCCTGTGCAAGCCGTATCTGACTTTGCTCTCGGCACCAATTATGAGGGTGTAAACGGCAAGTACAAACTCGTGGCTCCATTCCAACTGGCTGCCGGTTCTACCATCGTTTACTCCGATGTGGTTGATGATTTCGGCGAGGATGTGCAAAAGATGACCATCACCGCTCTCGAGGTAAGCCTCACCATCTCGACCAATGTGCCTGTAGCTGTTGATTTCACGGGCTATCCCATCGATTGCAATGGCAAACGCATCGGCGATGTCGAGATTCAGGGTGCTAAGATTAGCGCAAATGCTTCAAACGAAGCTGTGACTATCAAGATTTCGGGCGAAGTGACCGGAGTTGACGGCATCGAATTTGAGGCCGTAGCCACTGCCGTAGACAGTTCAGGCGCTCTGAGTCCCGACATGACTATCGAGCTTAGCAACATTCGCCCCAAAGCTACCGGCTATTACATCACCGAACTCTAAGCCAACAGCCAAGTAACAGATTTGATTCATTTCGCTAAAAATTTAATCTACAAATGAAACTCAATATAAAATCAATGCTGGCGGCTGGAGCTATTGCAACTGCTCTGAGTGCGACAGCGCAAAATACCGAAGCGGGTTACTTCCTCGATGATTACACCTACCGCTTCCAGATGAACCCCGCCTTTGGCAATAGCCGTGGATTCGTGTCTATGCCGGCTCTGGGCAACCTCAACGTAGGCATCTCGGGCAACCTGGGCGTGCAGGACGTACTGTACAATGTCAATGGCAAGACCGTGACATTTATGCACCCCGACGTCAGCACTGCCGAGGCCATGAAAAATCTTGGCAATGACAAGCGCTTTGCCGTGAATCTGCGCGAGACTATCCTCGCCGTGGGCTTCAAGGGCATTGGCGGATACAACACCATCTCGATCAGCGCTCGCACCGATGTGGGCGTGAAACTCCCCAGCTCAATTTTCTCGTTCCTCAAAGAGGGCGTGCCTATCATATCGCCAACTTCAAGGCTCGCGCTACCGCATTTGCTGAGGTTGCCCTCAACCACTCGCGCGAAATCATGCCGGGCTTGCGCGTGGGCGCTACCCTCAAGGGACTGGTCGGCGCTGGCAATGCTCGCCTCAACCTCGAGGAGGCTGACCTGGCTCTCGGCACCGACGACTGGGCTATCCGTTCGCGCGGCGAGATGTATGTCAACATGAAAGGTTTCACCTACGACCTCGATGTCAATGACAACACTGGCCACCAATACGTCAATGGTGCCGACTATGACTGGGACGGCATCAGCGGCATCGGCGCTGCTATCGACCTCGGCGCTACTTGGAAGCCTCAGATGGATATCCCCGTGCTGAAGGACTTTGAATTCTCAGTAGCTCTCCTCGACTTCGGTTTCATCAACTGGAAAAACCAGATGTTGGCCTCGACTCAAGGCACCAAGACTTTCAATGTCAACCAGTATGTGTTCAACGTTGACGACAACGCCAGCAACAGCTTCGACAACGAGTGGGACCGCATCAAGGACGACATCTCAGCTCTCTACGAGCTCGACGACCTGGGCGACCAAGGCAGCCAGACCTCAATGCTTGGCGCTACCCTCAACATCGGCGCCCTCTATAACTTCCCCTACTACAAGGGACTGAAGTTTGGTCTGCTCAATACCACCTACATCGCTGGCGAATTTACTTGGACTGACTTCCGTCTGTCGGCCAATCTGATTCCTTGCAAGGTAGTGGACCTGGCAGTCAATGTGCACACCGGCACTTATGGCACTGGCTTTGGCGGCATACTCAATCTCCACTGCCCAGGCTTCAACCTGTTTGTGGCAGCTGATGACGTGCCTACCAAATTTTCTAAGCAGTATGTGCCTCTGACAAGCCGTGCCAACGTCAATTTCGGCATAAATTTCCTGTTCTGATAAATTTCTGACAAAAAAATCGTAATTATTTTTGGTAGTTGAAAAATAATTTGTAATTTTGCGACCAAAATCAATGACAATATGACACGATTTTACTCATACTCGTTCTATTACTTCTATTGCTGCGATAGGAGCGAGATTGTGTGTGCCTTATGATTATGATTTGCCCATATCCATATAATCCCGCTCCTGTACCCAAGAGCGGGATTTTTTATTGGCCCACTCAAAGACTTTTGACTTATAAAGTACTTTTGACTTATAACTTTTGACTTTTGACTTTTGACTTTTGACTTTTGACTTTTGACTTTTGACTTATAAAGTACTTTTGGCTTTTGACTTATAAAGTACTTTTGACTTTTGACTTATAACTTTTGACTTAATATGCTCCGCATTACTATCCAAGGCATAAAGGGATGCTTCCACGATGCTGCTGCTCAGCAGTTCTTCCCCGGCGAGGAAATCGAGACGATTCCGTGCGAGACTTTCAACGACATGTTCGACACGCTCAGCACCGACGCTTCGCTGCTTGGCATCGTTGCCATCGAGAATACCATCGCCGGCAGCATCCTCCAGAACCATGAACTGCTGCGCCAAAGCAGCCTCCGCATTATCGGCGAACACAAGATGCGCATCTCGCACGTGCTGTGCGCTCTGCGCGGCCAGACCATCGACGAACTCACCGAGGCCAACTCCCACCCCATCGCCCTGATGCAATGCGAGCAATACCTGCGCCGCCATCCCAATCTCAAGATGATTGAGAAATTTGACACCGCCGGGGCTGCGGCAGAGATAGCCGAGAAAAACATGATGGGCCATGCGGCAGTGTGCGGAGAATTTGCAGCCAATCTCTACGGACTGAATATCTTGGAGAAAGGCATTGAGACCAACAAGCGCAACTTCACCCGCTTCCTAATCCTCGCCGACCCGCTGCTTGCCACAGAGATAGGGCCCAAGGAGGGACAAATCAACAAAGCCTCAATAGCCTTCACTCTGCCTCACACCAAGGGCGCGCTCTCCAAGGTGCTGTCAATCCTGTCATTCTACGACTTGAATCTATCCAAGATCCAATCTATACCAATCATCGGGCGCGAGTGGGAATACCGCTTCTACGTCGACATCACCTTTGATTCGATAGTGCGTTATCACCAAGCCATCGATGCCATCCGCCCCCTAATTAACGATTTCAAAGACCTGGGCCAATATGTCGAGTGCCCAACCCCCCGGGGATAATGAAAAATGAATAATGAAAAATGAAAAATGAATAATGAAAAATAGGAATAACGGTCAGCACATTGCTAACATCCCTATTGTTTAAACCCAAATTGCCATTTTTAATTTTTCATTTTTAACTTTTAATTGCCATGATAGTTCCTGCTAATCGCGTATCTCAGATACAAGAATATTATTTCTCAAAGAAACTCAAAGAAGTAGCCGCTCTCAATGCCCAAGGACGCGACATCGTGTCGCTCGGCATTGGTGGCCCTGACCGCATGCCCGCCGATGAGGTTATCGAGACCCTCTGCGAGGTGGCTCATCAGCCCGATGCCCATTCCTATCAGCCCTTCACCGGACTCCCCGAACTCAGGCGAGCCTTTGCCCGCTGGTATGGCGAGCGCTATGGCGTAGAGCTGAATCCCGACACCGAAATCCAGCCCTTGATAGGTTCAAAGGAGGCTGTGCTGCACGTGTCGCTTACCTTCCTCAACCCAGGCGATGGAGTGCTGGTGCCAAATCCCGGATATCCGACCTACACATCGGCTTCCAAACTCGCCGAGGCTGAAATATTTCCTTATGACCTGTTGCCAGAGAATGATTGGCAACCCGACTTCGAGGCTTTAGAGCGCTTGCCGCTCGACCGCATCAAGCTGATGTGGCTCAACTACCCCCACATGCCTACTGGGGCTCCGGCTCAGATGGAGACATTCCGTCGCGCCGTAGAGTTTGCTAAACGTCATCAGATTGTGCTTGTGCATGACAATCCTTATAGTTTCATCCTCAACGAGCAGCCAATGTCGCTGTTGCAAGTGCCTGGAGCAAAGGATGTGGCAATCGAACTCAACTCGCTCAGCAAGAGCCACAACATGGCCGGTTGGCGCATTGGTATGATCGCTACCAATCCTGAGTTCTTGTCATGGTTTATCAAGGTCAAGAGCAATGTCGATTCTGGCCAGTTCAAGCCCATGATGAAGGCAGCCGTCAAGGCTCTCAGCGCTGATGATGCTTGGTACAAGCAAATCAACGACACATACGCCGAGCGCCGAGTGATTGCCGAGCAGATAATGGAGGCTCTGGGCTGCACCTTCGACCCCAAGCAACGGGGCATGTTCCTATGGGGCCGCATACCCGAATCGGCCGAGAGTCCTGAGAAGCTGTGCGATGAGGTACTCTATGACAAGCGCGTGTTCATCACCCCGGGCTTCATATTCGGCTCTAATGGCAACCGCTACATCCGCATCTCGCTCTGCGCCACCCCCGACAAGCTGCGCGAGGCCCTACGCCGCATCAAAAATGAAAAATGAAAAATGAAGAATGAAAAATAGGGCCGTGGGCGCTCTCCCTCCCGGTTCTGTGGCGCACCGCTTCGCGGTGTGCTCCTATCTAATAAATCAAAAATACCGATATAATATGGAAGATCTCCAACCCATCTCATTTGAGGGCATTGCTATCGACAAGCCCATTATCATCGCTGGCCCTTGCAGCGCTGAGACCGAAGAACAAGTGCTGGGCACAGCACGCGAACTCGCCAACAACGGAATCAAGATATTCCGCGCCGGCATCTGGAAACCGCGCACCAAGCCCGGTGGATTTGAGGGCATTGGCGTAGAGGGCCTCCCCTGGCTCAAGCGCGTGAAGGAGGAGACTGGCATGCGCACAGCCACGGAGGTGGCAAATCGCGCCCACGTCGAGGCGGCTCTCGATGCCGATGTCGACCTGCTCTGGATTGGCGCGCGCACCTCGGCCAACCCATTTGCCATGCAAGAGGTTGCCGACGCCATCAAGGAATCAGGCAAGGATGTGCCCGTGCTCGTGAAAAATCCTGTCAACCCCGACCTGGAGCTGTGGATTGGCGCCCTGCAGCGCATCTACAATGCCGGTGTCCGCAAGCTCGGAGCCATACACCGAGGATTCAGCGCCTATGGCAAACACATGTACCGCAATATGCCCGAATGGCGCATACCTATCGAGCTGCGCCGTCGCCTCCCCAACCTGCCCATCATCTGTGACCCCAGCCATATCGGGGGAAAGCGCGAACTGGTTGCACCCCTGTCTCAGCAAGCACTCGACATGGGTTTTGACGGCCTGATTATCGAGAGCCACTGCGATCCCGACTGCGCATGGAGTGACAAGAGCCAACAGGTTACGCCCGAGATTCTCAACTTCATCCTCAATACTCTGGTGTTGCGCCAAGAGAATACCACCACTGAGAATCTGACCCTCTTGCGCCAGGAAATCGACCGCCTCGATAATGATCTCGTAGAGATTCTGGCCAAGCGTATGCAAGTGTCGCGCGACATCGGCCAATACAAAAAGGAGCATCGCATGCCCATCCTCCAGGCTCAGCGCTATGATGATATCATCAATTCGCGCGTAAAGCAAGCGCAAGAGATGGAGATGAGTGGCGAATTCATGCGCTCTGTCTTCTCAGCCATCCACGAAGAGTCTGTCCGTCAGCAAATCGAGGTCTTCAATGACCGCCTCCGATAGGGATAAACTATAAAGGATAAGTGATAACGTGTGATGAGACAAAGTATACTAAGAACTAAAAGTAAAGCATTTGCATTAAGAATCATAAAACTCTATAAATATCTCAAAAACGAGTTACATGAAACCGTAATTTCTAAACAAATACTAAGAAGCGGCACTAGCATAGGAGCTTGTATTGCAGAAGCTTATTTCGCAGAATCAGATGGTGATTTCATCCATAAATTAGCTATCTCACAAAAAGAGTCTAACGAAACCATATATTGGTTAGAACTATTATATGAAGGTGAATTCATAACTGATGAAAAAGCTTTTGAAAGCATATATGGAGATGCCGTAGAGATACAAAAACTCCTTACCGCTTCTATAAAAACAGTGAAAAGAAAAATAAATTCTGATAAAAAATAATGTGTACCTGATAAGTTACGTTGCGTTAGCCTACCTTATCACTTATCACTTATAGTTTATCCTTTACGACATGAAGATATTGATACTCGGGGCGGGGAAAATGGGATCGTTTTTCTGCGATGTGCTCTCATCTGAGCATGAGGTCGCAGTCTACGATGTCAAGCCCGAACGCCTCAAATTCACATTCAACTGCCAGCGATTCACTTCGCTCGACGAAATCAAGGCTTTTGAGCCTCAGCTGCTCATCAATGCCGCTACAGTAAAATACACCCTCCAGGCCTTTGAGTCGGTACTCCCCTACCTGCCCAAGACCTGCATCATCAGCGATATAGCATCGGTCAAGACCGGACTGCCGGAATTCTACGCCCAGTGCGGCCATCCCTTCGCATCGTCCCACCCGATGTTTGGTCCCACATTCGCCTCACTCAGCAACTTGGCCAACGAGAATGCTGTCATCATCACCGAGGGCGACCACCTAGGCCGCATATTCTTCCGCGACCTATACAATCGCCTCGGCCTCCACATCGAGGAATACAGCTTTGAGAAACATGACGAGACCATCGCCTACTCGCTCTCAATCCCCTTTGCCTCGACTCTCGCTTTCGCCTCAGTGATGAAGCACCAAGACGCTCCCGGCACCACCTTCAAGCGCCACATGGCCATCGCCCAAGGCCTGATGGGCGAGGATGACTATCTGGTGAGCGAGATTCTCTTCAACCCCAATTCTCCCAAGCAGCTATCCCGCATTATCGAGCAGATGCAGCGACTGAAAGAGATTGTCGAGGCTCGCGACTGCAAGGCCATGAAAGCCTACCTGAGCGAGGTGCGCGCCAATCTAAAATAAAAGATGGACCGCCTGACCTCAACTATCGACCAACTATCGGCGATAGCCCCCTATCGCCATCTATTCCACTGCCACAGCGATGGCGAGCCGATGCCCTCGGCCCCCAAGCTGAGGGAGATGATTGAGCTATGCCGCTCAATCATCTTCCCCGGCTACTATGGCGAGGTGGCGACTCATTCTTCCTTTCTGCGCTATCACATAGGGGTGAGTGTAGAGCAAGTGTGCCGCATTGCCACTGACCAAATTCAAGCGGGCCTGTGCTTTCTCGAGGACGAAACCCACGAGTGTGACAATCTCTCAGCCGAAGAGCGCGAGAAGACGGCTGTAGAGAAGGCTGAGCAATTTGTGCAGTCTTTGCCCCGTCTGCGAGAAATCCTTGCCACCGATGTCGAGGCTACCTACAATGGCGACCCTGCGGCTAAGCATGTCGGTGAAATCATCAGCTGCTACCCCACGATTCGCGCTGTCTTCAACCAGCGCATAGCCCACGTGCTGCTCAACCTGGGAGTGCCATTGATACCTCGCATCATCACCGAATTGGCCCATAGTGAGACGGGCATCGACATCCATCCCGGAGCCCAGATTGGCCATCATTTTTCAATCGACCATGGCACCGGCGTGGTGATTGGCGAAACTTGCATCATTGGCAATAATGTAAAGCTATATCAGGGCGTGACGCTCGGAGCCAAGAGTTTTCCGCTCGATGCAGATGGCAACCCCATCAAGGGTATCCCCCGCCATCCCATCATCGAAGACGATGTGATTGTCTATAGCAATTCGACCATCCTTGGCCGCATCACCATCGGCCGAGGCTCCACAATCGGCGGCAACCTCTGGGTCACCCACTCCGTCCCTCCCGGCACCACCCTCGTCCAGCGCCTCTCCGAACCACTCGCCTCCCAGTCCGATTAGGTCCTTGCGAACAAAGATAACGAATAACGAAATTTTCGTAACGAAAATTTCGTTATTCGTTAGAAAGTTGCTAAATTTGCAAGAAATGTTGTGATATTGGCAATAAATGGTTGAAGTATGAAACTGAAGAATCCTTTTGTGTTGAATGGGTACGCTGGAGCTGAGTATTTCTGCGACCGGGAACAGGAAACCGAGCGACTGGTGCGGTTGCTGATCAACGGCAACAACGTAGTGCTTATGAGCCAAAGACGTGTAGGCAAGACGGATTTGATACGCCATCTATTTTCCCAAAAAGAAATAAAGGAGGAATTTGTCACTGTATATGTAGACATTTACCCGACCAACAATTTGATGGAGTTTATAAGCGCCCTAAGCAAAGCGGTCACTGAGGCTCTTAAGCCTCGAGGCAAGGATGCGATTGACAAATTCATCAATGCACTCGCTTCATTACGCAGCGAGATATCTTTTGACATTAACGGTTTTCCTACCTGGGGCATAGGATTTGGTCCACAAGTGCGACCTGAAGCTACATTGGAAGAAATATTTGAATATATCAATAAATCCAAGACCCCTTGCATTATTGCTATTGATGAATTCCAACAGGTCTCCAAATATCCCAACGGAACACAGATAGAAGCATTGCTGCGCAGCTACATCCAGCGCACCCCCTATTCGCGATTCATCTTCTCAGGATCGCAACGCCATGTGATGGCAGAGATGTTCGCTTCTCCTGCCAGACCCTTCTTCCAATCTTCGTCAATGTTCGGCCTCCCCGTAATCCCCAAAGAGGTATATATAGATTTCTGTGAAATGTGGTTTAAAAAGTAGGGTGTCCAAAATTTTGTGA
>NWBJ01000093.1 GCA_002633115.1 Muribaculaceae bacterium Zag1 | reverse complement strand
GCGAAGCTCTGAATTCAAGCCCCAGTAAACGGCGGCCGTAACTATAACGGTCCTAAGGTAGCGAAATTCCTTGTCGGGTAAGTTCCGACCCGCACGAAAGGCGTAATGATTTGAGCGCTGTCTCGACAATGCACCCGGTGAAATTGAAGTACCGGTAAAGATGCCGGTTACCCGCGCCAGGACGGAAAGACCCCATGGAGCTTTACTCCAGTCTGGTACTGGGATTCGGTACTGCACGTACAGGATAGGTGGGAGCCTTAGAAGCAGGGACGCCAGTCTCTGTGGAGGCACTGTTGGGATACCACCCCTGTAGTATTGGGTTTCTAACCGGCCGCCGTGACCCGGCGGCGGGACAATGCCAGGCGGGGAGTTTGACTGGGGCGGTCGCCTCCGAAAGGGTATCGGAGGCGCTCAAAGTTTCCCTCAGAATGGTCGGAAACCATTCGGAGAGTGCAAAGGCAGAAGGGAGGCTGACTGCGACACCGACGGGTGGAGCAGGTACGAAAGTAGGACTTAGTGATCCGGTGGTATAAAGTGGGATTGCCATCGCTCAACGGATAAAAGCTACCCTGGGGATAACAGGCTAATCACGCCCAAGAGTTCACATCGACGGCGTGGTTTGGCACCTCGATGTCGGCTCATCGCATCCTGGGGCTGAAGCAGGTCCCAAGGGTTGGGCTGTTCGCCCATTAAAGCGGTACGCGAGCTGGGTTCAGAACGTCGTGAGACAGTTCGGTCCCTATCCGGCGCGGGCGTAGGATATTTGAGGGGAGCTGGCCTTAGTACGAGAGGACCGGGCTGGACGGACCGCTGGTGTACCAGTCGTCATGCCAATGGCGCCGCTGGGTAGCCAAGTCCGGATCGGATAAGCGCTGAAGGCATCTAAGCGCGAAGCCGTCCCCAAGATGAGATATCCCGATCCCTTCGGGGAACAATAGAAAGACCCTTAGAGAACATGAGGTAGATAGGGCAGGGGTGGAAGCATGGCAACATGTGCAGCTGACTGTCACTAATCGTCTGAGGGCTTGACCTAAAGCACTTATCGAATCCTGCATCTGCGATGCAGGATGAGATTAGTGCGCAGGTCGTTCGAAGGAGCTTAGTGAAGACGAGCGATAGCGAAGTCTGAACTTAGCGAATCGAACTTCCTTGCTTGTAATTTTTAATCTGTATGGAGTTTTCAAAGTGCATCCGCACGATCCTCGATAGCTCAATGGTAGAGCACTCGGCTGTTAACCGAGTTGTTGTAGGTTCGAGTCCTACTCGGGGAGCTAAAAAACCCGGCAAATGTTGTATTTGCCGGGTTTTTCATATTTTTGAGTTGGCTTACAGCAATGGCTTTACCGCTTTGCGGTCGCTTTTGGGAACCTGCAGGGCATCCATGGCTTGTTCTTCCGACAAATCCATAGTTTGCATCAGGCTTTTGATATTTTGCGACAATTTTTTTATACTACCTTCCGCCATGCCGTCGCGATGCCCGTTCGCATAGTGTTCCGCGCGTTCCTGCTGCATATGTTTTTCTTCATCGTACTCGAAGATGCTCATATTGATCGCCTCCGATCTGTTTTGTTTTAGAAACTCTGCTAATATGCCTTCCCGGATACAGCTGTCGATGGTCTCCTCCACGGCCTGCTCAATGGGGAGCGTTTTCGCTTTCTCCCGGATTCGTGCTGTGTATTCCGAATAGTCCGCCAGAGTGCGGCAGGCTGTCTTTAAGCTTTCGTTTTTCCCGGGGTTGATATTTAAAAGTGTCGCTGTAAGCTCCAGATTGTGTTGTTCCTCCGCCACCTAGTAAGCATCGGAAAGCCGGAGTACCTCCCGTTCCGGAAGCGCCTCCTCTCCATTGTAAAGGATGAGGAAATGTGGTGTCGGGAGCGGAATCAGTCGCGCACCATACAGGTTTTCGTTCTTTGTGATGCCGGAATACAGGTTTGCCACATAGATGAGGAACCGCAGTGGTAGATTCGGGTTCCTGGTCGACTGGTGCTCATAGAGCGACAGCCGCGCGTCGATGACGAACGAAATGTCATTTTTCATCGACATGTAGATCGCGTTCTCCAGCGTGTTGATCTCCAACTGTTCCGGATCCGTGTAGTTTGTCTGGTTCACAGCGTTGTACAGGCTCAGACATTCCGATTTCTGTGAAAAGATCATCTCAAAGATGCGGGCCTTATAGATACGGTTTGGGGCTGGTTTGTTCTGTTCCATAAAGTACCTCCTTTGTCAGTGCGCAGGAGGTCGCCGCAAATTGCATCCTTCTGTTTGGACCTCTCTGCTTTTTAAAATGGGATTTAAAGCATTGAGATCTTTGACAGAATTTCTGAAAGGCCGATTGGCCAGGATGAACTCCGTATGCGGCGAGAGCCGCATGAAAGAAATGGAATGCTTTTTGACATTGTATCACGGAAGCCTAAGAGATGCTAGAAAAAAATTCAAAAGGATGAAGTAAACTTATTGTCAGT
>NWBJ01000092.1 GCA_002633115.1 Muribaculaceae bacterium Zag1 | reverse complement strand
AAACTAATTGCGTGTTACTATAAAAAAGGGCTCTGTCTCAGAGTCCTTTTTTAAGGTTTCCAATAGGTACAATTTCTAAGGTAAAAAAGATTATTTTAGGTTTGCGATACAAAGGTCGGTTTTTTTTCACCACTGACCAAATTTTTTTTTATGTTTTCCAACATAATTTTTCAATATCTGACGTAAAAGTTACATTTTTGCATTTAGTAACTCGTTGATAGATAAATATTTTTAACAATTTTGGTGACGAGAAAGTGCTAATTTTAAAATTGTTAAATTTTGCAAGTTTCTCTTTGTCGCGCCTCTCCGTGGTTAGGTGGCGAAATGTTTCAGGGTTAGGGTCGAACCGTTATATTCGGCGTAGGTGAATTGGGTAATCCAATCGCCGAGGATGACGAGCTCGCATGTGGGCGAAAGAGCCTCTTGCGCCAACACATGGCGATGCCCAAAGATGAAATAATTGATCGTTGGATCAACATCTCTCAGATACTCCTGCGCGAAAATCGCCTGCGGCTCCCGATCCAGTCCCTCGAATTTTTGCGCCCCATAGCTGTCAAAATCGCGACTGCTCGCGCTCCAGGCATGGGCAAAGGGAATCGTCCATCGGGGGTGTATCCCCGAGTACAGCTTCTGCAAAAACTTGTTGCGGAACATCCAGCGGATAAACCTAAACCCCAACGGCAGCTTGCCCACGCCGTCGCCGTGGCTCAGAAAGAACTTTTTGCCCAATATCATCTCAACCTTGTACCCATCCACAACCTCCATGCCAATCTCGTCGCGCAGATAGTCAAACAGCCAGATATCATGGTTGCCGATATACCAATGTATCTTCACCCCGGCATCGGCCAGCTGCGCCAGAGCCCCCAGAAAGCGCACATAGCCGCGTGGCACGACCGTGCGGTACTCAAACCAATAGTCGAGCACATCGCCCATCAGATACACGTCAGTAGCGTCATGCTTGATTGATTCCAAGAATGCTACCACTCGCCTCTCAGCCTGATGGGTATCGGGTATGTATTTGGCTCCAAGATGGAGATCGCTCAGGAAGTAAACCAAGGGTTAAGTCAAAAGGGTTAAGTCAAAAGTCAAAAGTCAAAAGTCAAAAGTCAAAAGGGTTAAGTCAAAAGTCAGGGCGACTCATAACTCATAACTAATAACTCATAACTAATAACTCATAATTCATAACTAGCTGTGTTGCCCTCTGATTCTTGGACATCGACGCGGTAGCAGTGAGGGATGCTTTCGCAAATCCAGCGAGCCAGATTTTCGGCTGTGGGATTAAACGGCACCACATCGTTGAGGCAGGCGTGGTCGAGCTGCCCCATCACTGTGCGCTTGATGTCGGTAAAGTCAGCCACCATGCCATTGCGGTCGAGCTCCTCGGCCCGGCAATGCACGGTGATAATCCAATTGTGGCCGTGGGGCCTGGTGCACTTGCTCTCGTAGTCGAGCGTCAAGTAGTGGCTGGCCGATATTTCTATGCGTTTGGTGAGATAATACACGAGTTTAAGTAATGAGTAAGAAGTAATAAGTAAATGAGAGGACCGCCGCGACGAAGCCGCGGGGCACGCGACTGCTTAACTATGGGTTTGAGGGGGTCTTAGGATAGATGCCACGGTCAGCGCCGAGGGCGAGGACGTAGGCGAGGCATGCCTCGCGGGTGTTTTCGATTTCGCACTCTTTGGCGGCGCGTGTCATATTCTTCATGAAATATCCCACCTCGGGGCCTTGCGGCAGTCCGAATATCTCCATAATCTCATTGCCATTGAGGGCCGGACGGAATTTGGCATCCTCGTCCTTGGCTATGATGTCGGCAAACTTGCGGTCAACCAAGTCAAAGTTGTCAAGGAAGCGCTGCTTCTTGGCAATATTCTTTGAGGTGATGTCGGCTCGGGCTAGGGTCATCAGGTCGGCGAGGTCCTCCTCGGCATAGTTGATCAGGCGGCGCACAGCGCTGTCAGTCACTTCGTCCTCGACCAGGGCAATGGGACGCATGTGCAGCTCTACGAGCTTTTGCACATACCGCATCTCTGCCCCGAGGGGGAGCCTGAGCCGCTTGAAGATGGTGGGAATCATCTTGGAACCCACAAAATTGTGGTTGTGGAATGTCCAGCCTATGGCATCGTCCCAGCGCTTGGTGACGGGCTTGGCTATGTCGTGGAGCAGCGCGGCCCAGCGCAGCCATACATTGTCGGAGGCGCGAGCCACATTGTCGAGTACCTCGAGGGTGTGATAGAAATTATCCTTATGGCCGTGGCCCTTGACAACCTCTACGCCCTTCATGGCAGCCAGCTCGGGGAATATCAGCTTGAGCAGGCCGCTGCGCAGCAGCAAATCCCAGCCAATCGACGGCTTGGGGCTCATCATGATCTTTTGCAGCTCAGTGGTGATGCGCTCGGGCGTGATAATCTCGATGCGCTCGGCGTTGCGACAGATTGAGTCAAAGGTCTCGGGGTAGATGGTGAATCCAAGCTGAGTGGCAAAGCGTATTGCCCGCATCATGCGCAGCGGATCGTCGCTGAATGTGACATCTGGGTCGAGGGGCGTGCGTATCAACTGGTCGCAGATGTCGTCCACGCCGCCAAACATATCAATCAGTTCGCCATACGAGTCGGGGGTAACGCTCAGAGCCAAGGCGTTGATGGTGAAGTCGCGGCGCGACAGGTCGTCCTCGAGGGTACCGTCCTCGACGATAGGGTTGCGCGATTCGCGGTGGTACGATTCCTTGCGGGCACCGACAAATTCAAGTTCCAGGTCACCCTTAGTCACTTGGGCGGTGCCGTAATTGCGATACACGGTGAGATGTGTGCCTCGTCCCAATCGCTTGGCTACCTCTTGCGCCAGCTCGATGCCCGAGCCCACGGTGACAAAGTCGAGGTCCTTGCAATGGCGATGCAGTATGGCATCGCGCACATAACCGCCCACCACGTAGCATTGACGCTGCATGGAGGCGGCCGCTTCGCCCACGAGGCGCATCACGGGTTGGGGGAGGAGACGAGAGAGATTGGTCATTTCTGCAGTTGCACTAATTCTTGCGGGGCTTTGGTTATGCACTCCATGCCCGTGGGGGTTACTATGTAAGTATTCTCGATGCCTACGGCTCCAGTGCCGGGGATTACAAACTTGGGTTCAAGAGCGATGGCATTGCCTACGGCGAGGATGTCGCGCGAACGCGGGGCAATCACTGGCAGCTCGTTAATCTCGATGCCCACGCCATGGCCGATGAATCCAGCGTGTTGGCGATGGCCCATGAAATAATCGGTGAGGCCAGCCTCGGTTACCATCTGTTCGGCCTTCTCGTACAGAACCTTTGCCTCTACACCCGGCACACCCATCTTGGCCAGCGTCGAGCAGATGTCGATTGACAACTGATGGGCTTGGTGTGCCTTTTCGGCTATCTCGCCGAGGGCAAATGTGCGCGTCATGTCGGTCATGTAGCCCGTGAAGTCGCCATTCATGTCGACCATCACAGTCATGCCCGTGCGTATCAGTGTGCCGTTGGCGCCGACTGGCAGCGATGGATCCATGCCGGCTCCGCCCATGGCGAAGTCGTAGGGCGATGGCGCGTCAGCATTGTCGCCAGCCAGCACATTGCCCATGTGGATCTCCATGTCCTCGCCCGCAATGCGGAATTGGCCTAAGCAGCCCTCGAGGCGCGATACGCGCTCAATCTCGATTTGCAGCTCTATGTCGCTCATGCCGGGCATGAATAGTTGGGGTATCTTGCGATACACGCGCTCGTGCTTGGCGCCCGACACCTTCATCAGATTGATTTCGTGGGGCGTCTTGGTGGCGCGAGCCTCGTCTAAGCAGCGTGAGAGGTCCAGGGCCTTGGTGCCATCGGGCAGGAAGGCAGCCATCAGGCGGTCGGCCATATTGTAAGTGAGGCGACCCAGCTCGAGGCCGAGAGCCTCGGGCAGCGGCCAATTGCGTATTTTGAGCTCTGACAGCACTCCCTCGGGTTTGCGTATCGAGATTGTTCGGTCGGCGAGCAGATGCACTGGGCGCTTGATCAGATAGATGGGTTCGCTGTCATCTGGCGGCAGGTAGATGTAGCCGCTGAATACGCGGCCAGTCAGATAGTAGATGTTGGGATTAGAGGATACCAATCCCGACTTTATGCCACGCTGAGCCATTGCGGCGCGCACCTTGTCGAGGCGCAGCTTTTGCTCGGCGGGGGAGAGTAGTACGAGGCGTTCCATTTTATTCGTATTTGAGTATAAGGCCGATTTGTTCTATTCCCTTTAGGGTATCGGCGCGCATTATGTGGCGGATGCCCACGGGGTGGCGCAGGTCGATGCGCGCTCCGTGCTTTACGGTATCCACCTTTTGGTATCCGACTCCTACGCCAGTGCCTTGCCAGCGGCCGAAGTCATCGGCCAGGCGTATGTTGAATGAGTCGGTCACCAAGGTATCGGGGTCCCAATATGTGATCTCCACCCAGACGTTTGAGAACTCATAGCCATTGGTGTGGCGCACGGCCACGGCCATATCGGCCACAGCCATCGAGTCATCAGGCATATCCTCCATCGCGGGCGAGAAATGCAGAGCATGGCCGTAGAGCCAGCCATCGGGCCCGACGTTGAGGAAATCGCTCTTCTCAGGCACAATCCGGCAGGCAGTGAGCATCGCGGCAGCCATGAAGATGGCTGCTATGGCGATTGCCGCTTGGCGCAGTGGTCTATGCTTGCTCATCTTGAGTGGGTTTTTGGGTTTTGGGCTCTTTAGGGGGCTTAGGATTCTTAGGAGACTTAGGATTCCTGTCATCAGCGGGCTGGGGCTTAGGGCCTTTTTGGTCTTTAGGCTCTTTAGGGGGCTTAGGATTCTTAGGAGACTTAGGATTCCTGTCATCGGCGCCCTGGGGCTTGGGAGACTTATCATCGGGGCTCTGGGATTTGGGCTCTGACTGACCTTTAGGTTTCTGGTCGGCTTGGGGCTGCTTTTGGTCGGGCTTGGGGCCGTTGCCGCCTGACTTCTTTTTCTTCTTCTTTTTCTTGTCAAAGCGGGTCAGGTCGCCCTCGTCGAGTATGTCGTGGGCTCCGCGTATATCCTTCTCCTTAGTCTCGCCATCGGCCAGGAGCGAGGCCACTTTCTGGCCCTCCTTGTTGATGGCAATCACCTCAAAGGCACGGTCGGCTGGGATAGTCACCAGGTTGACTGCCTGATTCTTGTCGGTCGAGTAGGTAATCTCGCGCTTGAAGATGTCGGTCTTGAAGTGGTAGTATGTGGCATCGACAGTCTCGAGAGTGACATCCTTGGGCGGGAGCTTCTTCATGCTCTCGACATAGGTGTCGACCTCGAAATTGAGGCAGCATTTGAGCTTGGCGCATTGTCCGGCCAGCTTCTGGGGGTTGAGGGATATGTCTTGGTAGCGAGCGGCGCTGGTGGCCACGGTCACAAAGTTGGTCATCCATGATGAGCAGCACAGCGGTCGGCCACAAGGGCCAATGCCGCCGATGCGGCCAGCCTCCTGGCGCGCGCCAATCTGCTTCATCTCAATCTTGATGCGGAAAGTCTCAGCCAGTACCTTGATCAGCTGGCGGAAGTCCACTCGCTCATCGGCGATGTAGTAGAATATGGCCTTGTTGCCGTCGCCTTGGTATTCGACGTCGCCAATCTTCATGTTGAGATTGAGACTGGCGGCTATCTTGCGGGCGCGGATCATCGTGTCGGTCTCCTTGGCGATGGCCTCCTCGTATTTCTCCAGGTCGGCCGGACGCGCCTTGCGGAATACGCGCTTGATTTCGGTGCCGGGGCGTATGTTGGCTTTGCGCATCTGCAGATTGACCAGGGCGCCGAGCATGCTCACGCGGCCAATGTCATGGCCGGGGCTTGCCTCGACTGCCACCATGTCGCCAATCTCAAGGGGCAGATTGTTGCTGTTTTTGTAGTATCCCTTGCGGGTGTTTTTAAACTGCACCTCCACCATGTCTGAGTCGGCATACCCGCCGGGTATGTCTTCGAGCCAGTTGAAACTGTGCAGCTTGCCGCGCGGACATTTGCAGTCGCGGCAAGCTTTGCGAGTTTCAAGTTCAGGCTCTGGTTCATCGACCGGCGCTTTCACTCTCTCCTCCAGCAGATCATCGATATTTTGTACGTTATCGCTCATGCGTGTAGGGATTCAGAGGTTGCTTATTTGGCGAAGCTCACCGAGCGAGTCTCGCGGATTACGGTGATTTTTACCTGGCCGGGATATGTCATTTCGTCTTGGATGCGCTTAGCGATTTCTCCTGAGAGCTTTTCGGTGTCGGCATCGTCGATCTTGTCGGCGCCGACGATTACGCGCAGCTCGCGGCCGGCTTGTATGGCGTAGGTCTTGATTACGCCCGGGTATGACATAGCCAGCTGTTCCAAGTCGTTGAGGCGCTTGATGTAAGCCTCAACTATTTCGCGGCGAGCGCCGGGGCGAGCGCCTGAGATGGCGTCGCACACTTGCACGATGGGAGCCAGCAGCGAGGTCATCTCCACCTCGTCATGGTGAGCTCCGATGGCGTTGCATATTTCGGGTTTCTCCTTGTATTTCTCAGCGAGTTTCATGCCGAATATTGCATGCGGCAGTTCTGGCTCATCGTCGGGCACCTTGCCGATGTCGTGGAGCAGGCCGGCGCGACGCGCTTTCTTGGGGTTGAGGCCGAGCTCTGAGGCCATGATGGCGCACAGGTTGGCTGTCTCGCGCGAGTGTTGCAGCAGGTTCTGGCCGTAGCTCGAGCGATACTTCATCTTGCCGACCATGCGTATCAGGTCGGGGTGCAGACCGTGGATGCCCAGGTCGATGGCTGTGCGCTTGCCGGTCTCGACGATTTCGTCTTCGACTTGCTTCTTGACCTTAGCCACAACCTCTTCGATGCGGGCCGGGTGGATGCGGCCGTCGGCCACCAGCTGGTGCAGAGCCAGGCGGGCAATCTCGCGGCGCACGGGGTCGAAGCCCGACAGCACGATGGCCTCGGGGGTGTCGTCGACGATGATTTCGATGCCGGTAGCGGCCTCGAGAGCGCGTATGTTGCGGCCTTCGCGACCGATAATGCGGCCCTTGATTTCATCGCTGTCGATGTGGAACACAGTGACTGAGTTCTCGATGGCGGTCTCGGTGGCCACGCGCTGTATGCTCTGCACCACGATGCGCTTAGCCTCTTTGTTGGCAGTCATCTTGGCCTCGTCCATGATGTCGTTGATGTAGCTTGCGGCAGCGGTCTTGGCCTCGTCTTTGAGCGAGTTGATGAGTTTCTCCTTGGCTTCCTCGCACGACAGGCCCGAGATGCGCTCGAGCTCTTTCTTGGCTTGGGCCTCGAGTTTCTCCACCTCGTTGCGGCGCAGGTCGAGCTTGGCTACTTGCTCCTCGAGCTTGTTGCGCTGGGCGTCGATTTCGTTGCGGGCGCGTTGGTTCTCGCCTTGCTGCTGGTTGAGCTGCAGCTCGCGCTGTTTGAGTTTAGCCTCGGTCGACTGCACCTTTGAGAGGCGCTGGTTGGCTGTCTTTTCGGCATCAGATGTGATCTTGAGGGCCTCTTCGCGGCCTTCAAGGATTTTCGATTTCTTCAGGTCCTCAGCTTCGCGCTGGGCGTCTTCCATGATGGTGCGGGCTCGGCTTTTTGCCATTTTGCGGTTGGCATATACAGTGCAAGCCACTGCTATAGCCGCAGCGAGCAAAGCCACCACAATGTAGATTAGGATTTGCATATATTTAGTCTAAGAGTAATTATAAGAAGTTGTTACTTAACTTGTTGTAATATTTGGGGTTAACTTATAAAAACGACAAAGCACTCGAGCGCGCCTGATAGGCGAGCGGGAGTGCGGGATAAAGAAATCGAGTAATGACCGCGAAAAGCGAATAGCGACCGTCTATGGCCCTGGGAGGGCCGCAACGGTTTTACTTCACATCCAACAATATTGAGTCGAGGGCCTTCTCAGCGGATTCGAGCGCCGCTTCGTTGGCGTTGACTTGCTCAAGCAGCTCATAGTACACATGGGCGTACCTAAAAGCCAGCATGGCTAATACATCCTTCGAGGACTTGTCCTTGAATTCATTGCTCCACTTAGCCCAGATTTTGTTGACCTGGCTTGCAGCGCTCCTCATCAGTTCCTCCTTATCTCTCTTGATATAGTGGTCAAATGGCGAGGCGTCGGCAATATGTATTGTAATATGTTGCTTATCTTCCATATTTATGTCGGCATCAGTCGGAGAGGTCGGTGATGCAGCGGTCTATTTCCCGCACTAAATTAGAAATGGCGGCTCTTGTGGCCTCGATTTGGTCGCGCGAGGGGGCGAGCACGGCTGCAGTGCGCAGATATTCAGCCTCTTGGCGCAGCTGCTGCAGCTCTTTGTCGCGTTGGGCGAGCTGCCGCTCCAGCTCTGCTACTTTCTGGTCAAGCTCCTGCTTGACTTTGAGCAGCGCTTGGTAACGCTCTGCGAGCACTCGGGCCTTCCCCACAATGCGATCCAGGGTATCTTGGAGGTCAAGGACCATAACATTTCTTTATTTATGCAAATTTACGACTTTATTTTTTTCTCCACAATACCCTAAGGAGAAAAAACGAGGAGGTAAAAGAGATTTTTTGTTTATTTAACCAAAAATTCCTACTTCCTGACCAATGGCCTCGGGCTTGGTCACAGCACCCTCACTTTTGCGGTTGTGCCAGCGATGGTGGTTATGTAGATGCCAGGGGGCAACAGGATGGTTCGGGCGCGACCCTGGTAAGCCAGTCGGCCATCGGGGGTATAGACGGTGGCTATGTCAGATGGCTCAGCTCCGGTGATGGCGATGAAGCCATCGCGCCCGTGTATGCCGATCAGCGATTGGGTGGGCGAGTAGAGGGCGTCGGCCTCGATATCGATGGTGCGAGTCACCGGGGTAGCGGGGCGGTAGTGGGCATTGCCGCTTTGGGTGGCCTGGATCTTGATAGTGCCAGGGGCCCAAAGGTGCAAGCGCGACCCGTTGAGTGTAGCCAAGTCATCGCCTTGGATGATTGAATAGCTCACCTCGAGGGCAGATGTGGCATAAGCGGTGAGCCACAGGTCGGCCCCCACGCCGCAGTCGGTCAGGTCTTGTTCCCACACTATCTGCTGGTCGGCAACAGTCGAGAACTCATAGATTACAGCGAAGTCGCTCCATTGCTCGGCCGATGCGTAGGCCTCGCGGCTGCCTGTGGGCACATACAGCGCGCACGCCTCTTGATTGGCGCCGTAGAAGGCGCAGTCGCCCAGGCTGATCGCCTTGGGGTCAGGGGCGTAGGTATAGACAGCCTCTAACCCTTCGCATAGTGCAAAGGCGGCAAATCCTATTGAGTCAACTGTGGCAGGGATGTCGATTGAGCGCAGCCCCCAACATTCGGCCATTGCCGCATCGCCGATGCGTTGCAGTCCGTCGGGCAGGGTGAGGCGCTCGACCTCATGGCAGCGGAAAAATGCCTCTGCTCCAATCGCCGTGGTCGATGGGTCAACTGCATACTCGGTGCAGCTCGCTGGGGCGAAATGCAGCAGTGAGCCGGAGCCGTCATAGATGGCGCAAGAGTCGGTGGTGAAGCTCGGGTTGTCGGCTGCCACTTGGAATTTGCGCAGCGAGGCGCATTCGCCAAAGGCCCCTCGCTCGATGGCTTGGGTCTCGGCTGGGATGGTCACCAGCTCGATGGCTCCGCAGTTGTACATGGCATTGCGGCCAATATCAGTGATGCTCAGAGGGATATGCACAGATGAGAGGTAGGGCGAATCATATAGCGCTCCCTCACAAATCGCTGTCACCGACGATGGAATTACCACTGGGGTGGTGCGCCCCGGCGGACAGCATACCAGCTTGGTCCCGCTGTCGGACAAGAGCATTCCGTCATCGACAGTGAAGGTGGTGTTAGCGCTCGACACAGTAAAACTCTCCAGAGAGATACAGCCATTGAAAGCGTAAGGCTCAATGTCCACGGTGCTTTGCGGCACTGTGAACTTGTTGAGGCTTGAGCACCAGCCAAAGGCATTGGCGCCGATGCGCGTCACCGATGAGGGGATGGTGATGCGCTTCATATTCGGGTTGTCGGCAAAGGCACTCTCGCCCACAGCGGTCACGCTGTACCAGTTGCCGTCATATTTCACGCGGCTTGGCACAGTGACAATACCCTCATACTGGGGCTTAGGGAGGGTGTCAGGGCGGCAAACCTCGACCTCGGAGTCAGATAAGATGCTGAAATAGAAGATAGTACCATCTGAGGAGGCTGACGTGAAATCGTGCGACCGTCCAAAGCAGACGACCGCCGACACAGCTAAGATGGCAAGCAAAAATCTTTTCACGGCGTGAAATTACAAATTTTTTTTCACATAAGCACAATTGAGGTAAAATTTTTTGAAAAAAGATCGCTTCTTTACAATCAATTTAGATAACCTTATCTATTGAAATACAAATTTCCGATAGATTTTCATATCGGTTTCATTGATTTGGCAATCTATCGGAAAAATATCTAATCCTCAATGGGGAAGGTCCTATTTCACGCGGCACCCATTGAGCCCCATGCCTGAAGTCAAGCCTAAAGCTTTAAGTTCCTTATAGAGGGAGTCACTGATATATAGACTATATCTATCAGTGTCAGTGTTGAAGAGATTTAAGCCCTCGACTTTTCTTTTATCCAAGCCCACCACAGGAATTACTGGGTTACCTGGGATAACCTTAGAAATTTCCCAATTGATAACATTGTGTTTTTTCTTGAAGTGTATGAGATAATAGAGACGGTCTCCATATTCTTTACTCGTTATAGGTATAGGATAGAATTCTACAGCGTCCTTTTCGCTCACTCTGGTTTCCAACGCTTCTTTAAGGCGTTCTGAAACAAAATAGGCACCCCAACCCATATGTAAATCTTCATACGGGCCTCCCTTCATGGTTATTTGTGCGCCTTCTGTTTTTGGAGGTTCAGGGCCGTCTCCTCCTAGCCAATCTGGGTAATATGGGGTGTCAAAATCCCCTCCAGTAATAGGCTCCGCTGACAAAATTAGATAATACTTCATTGTCATATTAAAGGGAAAGGAGCTAGGTCATCATTAGGTCCAATATGGGTCTTTTCTAAAATTTTACTTATATAAGGAGAAATGTCAAAAGATGATAGATAAGCCCCCGAGTCGTTATCCACGACGTAAATTAGGTAATGCTTACTATATTCTATACCGAAAAAGCAAAAATCTACCATGATCCAAGGATGGTTTCTTAGGAGCTCTATAAACATTGCCTTACATTTGCTTGTAAGCCGAAAACAATATTCATACATTGTTTTGGTAAGATCTATTCCTAACTCCTTCTTTAGGAGGGCTTCATCGATGAGAAACTCTTTAAGTACCCAAATTTCGCTGTCATCTAAAGCGCCATGCCAATCCCCTCCCAGATAGAATCTTGCTCCGTCTGGGGTATGACGCAATATATGAATTAGCAAAGCAGCCTTAGCTCCCTCTACTGCCATCCATCCCTCTTTCATTTGTTGTTTCATCCCTATTAGGGGATCATCCTTTCTCATTTCAAAAACTTTTCCTCTAACAGTATGTGAACATTTGTTTGAGATTGTCCAGGTATAAATACAGGGATTTTATACCTCCTAGTAATTGGATCATATTTGAACAATTGAACGTTTGCATGGCGTACACGTACTGTTTCATCAATATTAAGTGATGGGAAACTTTCATTTACTCCAGCATGGGTTTCGACTCTGAATTGTAGTCCATATTCCCCATCACTAATAAATGATACGCATTCTTGTCCTTCCCGTTCCAATGGTTTTAATCCTCTTTTCAACTCTTCTACAAGATTTTCAAATTCAGCCTTAGATAGAGATCTTTCCCCATCCTCATAAACGTAATTGCCTTTAGGTACCCTGTCCCAATCTAAGTTGACGTTTTTAGGAAATGTTTTTCTGCCAGTCCAAAAATCACAACCTTTATATGCACTCAAAGAACCATTTAAGAGACCACCAGCTGCAGTACCCAGAAGAGTACCGTATAAAATCTCCTTGTCGGATAAATAGGGATCGTTGAATGCCGCATGGTTTCCATAACTTTCTACTTCCAAGCCTACGAAAGAACCTATTCCTCCTGAAGCCGCGCCTCCGACGAATCCCCCAATGCCTACAGCCCCATAAGCCCATGCCCCGGCCAAGGAACCGGCAACGCCTGCTAAAGCACCCACTCCAAAAGCACTACCCACGTCCTTCCAACCTTTAAGTTGACCAGTGAAATACTTTTGGGCCACATTGACTACCCCTCCTATAGCTGCGGCAGCCACAAACCACCAAAAGCGTCCATCTCGGTCTATCCTGACGCAGGGATTGTTCCCGGCGTAAGCGTACGGATCCCAGCTTTGCGAGAAGGAGCCATCGGCGTAGGGAGGATCGACCGACAAGAACCGGCCCAGCGCGGGGTCGTAGAGGCGCGCGTTCATGTTGACGAGCCCGAACATGGGCAAGTGCTCGTGGCCGCAGAATCCCCGATTGAGGATTATGCTCGGCTCATATCCGGGAGCATAGGGCTCGAGAGTGGATGGATTTCGCAATCTGCCCCAAGGATCGTAGGAAAGCGTCTGCTCCACCCCGCCATTCTGGTCGGCCAAGACCTCGATGCTGCCGAGATGGTCCCTCAGGATCCAATGGACCTCCACCGAGCTGTTGTTTCGCATCAACACGGCAGGGGCGGTGTAGGCATCCCCCATCAGGTATATTTTCTCCTTCACATTGCTTGACCGCCTCTCGGCCTCGTAGCAGTCGCCGAGATAGACGAACTCGCCATTCTCAGAGCCGGAAATGGTCATGGTGGCCCTGCGCATATCCGGCCCGTAAACGAAGGAGGCGACATCGATTCCCTCGGATATGTATGCCGGATACCCGAATGAGGTATACTGCACCGTCTGTGCGCTCACTGGGATTGAGGGGCTGAGCAGGGTAGCTGAGACGAGCATGTAAGGGTTTGCTCCGGAAGAATACGAAAAGCTCGCCACATCTGACCTTGAGGCGATTCTTCCGGCTCCGTCATAGGTAATCGAGTGGCCGTTCCAATGCTCCAGCCGGTTCTGGTAGTCGTATCCCAGGAACTCGGTCAACGCGCCAAGGTTGTTCGTGCGCTCCGTCAGGCAGCCGTTATTCAGATTGAAGGTCAGGGAGCTGCTTTGAAGGACGTCGCCGCCGCACAGGGCCTCCCTGCCGGTCGGCCAGCCCCATGTGTCGAAGTAATAATTACGGGTTATCGGGCCCGTCACTGCCTTCGTCACTTGCCCGAAGCCGTTCTCCGTAGACACTTTCCAAATCGAAAGAGTGTCGTTAAGGGTCACTTCCCAAAGGTTGCCGTTCTTGTATATCCTGCTCTCCCTGGCCGCAAGGCCCATGCTGGAAGTGTAGGAAACTTTCTCCACCTTTCCCTTGGAGTATGAATAGTTCTTCCTGAACCATCCGCTTGAATTGCCCCAGCGTTCCGCTATGATTCTCCCCAGGGAGTCGTAACCGCGGCTTATCGTGAGCCCGTTGGTAGAAGTGCTGAAGACCAGATTGCCGTAGGCATCGTACGAGTCAAGGATCGTGAATTCGGGATAGTCCGTCTGGGTGACTTCGCCGTAATTGTCGTATGAGTAAGCGACCGTTTCTCCCTTTGCGTTGGCGCGCGAGGCCAAATTGCCCGCGGCATCATAGGTGTAGCGCACAGTGCCGAACGCAGGATTCCCCACCGACACGCACCTGCGGAAAGCATCGTAGGAATAGGCCGTTGTGACTCCCATCGGGTCGGTGACGGTGTGCGGCTGCCCGTCTCCCTCCAACACGAAAACCGCGGTGCCCGATGGCGATTCCTCCTTCTTCAGGCCTCCAAGAGCATCATAAGTCCTTTTCGTGGAGATTCCGTCAACTGTTTCCGTAACAGAAGGACCGCTGTAGGCCCACAGCGTAGTGCGCCCCGACGCCTCCTGCTTCCTTATGGGCCGATCATAGGAATCATAAGAATATGTGTCCCAATTCACCGGGCTGCTCATCGTTTCCGGCAAAGAAACCCGGCTGACATTGCCGTAGTCGTCGTATTCCGTGTCGACCCTGCGCATGGCGCCGTTGAAGCGCATGTCGCACGAACGCGTTTCCCTGTTGAAGCAGTCGTAGGCATGGTCGACGCGCGGACTGCCGACCCCGGTCTCGACCTTGGAGTACACACCTCCGGAAGCGCCCCAATAATAGGCCGCCTGGTAAGTGGTGCTGTCGGGATAGGAAGCTGATATCAGGCGCCCAAGGCCGTCGTATGAGCAGAGAGTCTCATTGCCCCGCGCATCGGTGACCTTGGTCACTTCTCCCCGGGAGCCGTAGGCGTAAGACACCGTGTTGCCCCTCGGGTCCGTCTCTGACAATACTCTTCCACGGGCATCGTATGTCCAGTAAGAATACAGGGAGTAAGCGGCCGAGCCGCGGTTTTCCTGCATCGCCACTTGGTTGCCGCAAGAGTCATAGGTCCATATCAGCCTCTTCGCCGCTCCGGTGCCGCTGAAATACTCTTCCCCTATGTGCGAAAGGTTCCTTAGGCCCATGGAGCGCCACCGCTTGGCCGCCGGATAGCCGTTGCGGGTCACCGTCTCGGTGACGTCCATTTCGATGCCCAAATGATAATCGCTAGTTGACGAAAACGTATTCGAGTATGAGCGCGTGACCGATTTGGTGATGCCGTCGGAATATGCGGTGAGTTCGCTGACTGGGAATCCGTAGCTGTCATAAGAGTAATCGGTGGCGGAAGAGTAGCCTGTCAGCAGGTCCTGGCACGTCTGGCTCTCGATTTTTACAACGGCGGTCTTGTTGTCCGCTACCTCAGCTGTTACCGAATTGCTTATAACGCGGGCAGGTGAGGTTTCGGATACGAGGGCGCCGAACTTCAAGGGGTCGAATTCGCGCACGGTGGCTCTCCCACGCGAGTCGCGCTCTGTCACCTTTGAGAAGCCCAGAAAGCCCTTCCCCTGCAGGGAGCGCACCCCGTTTTCGTAGGCGTAGCTCAGGGAGTCCTTCATCTGGGAGCTTCTGTAGGTGGCTATGCTCGTCACGACGGGGATGCTTTCGACAAGGCTGCAGTACGGATACGAGGCTTGGCTCCCCAAGGAATATATCTGGCTTTCAAATCCCTCCTTGTTGGCAAGCCCGTAGGAAATCCTCTTGATCACGCCGAAGCTGTCGGACAGGCCGGTCATCTGCACGTCAGAAACCACCCCCGGAGCGTAGGAGTAAAGGGATATCAGGCTGTCGTTGATTGCGGCCAGCTGGGCCGAGGAATTCCTGACTCCGTAGCCGCACGCAACCATGGAGGCTTTCGTCCCCTTTGACCCGAGCCCGCAGTCCCAATAGGTTGGCTTGCCGTTGCGGCTCAGGTATCCATATATGTTGGTACCGTATCCCGCATAGATGTCGGCGCAGCCGTCCCGGTCGACGTCGTAAGCGATGAAGCCGTCCAATCCGTAATACGGGCCGTTGCATGCCCCCGACACTGTCAATTTTTCAAAGGTCCCGTCTCCCTTGGAGTAATATATTTCCCAATCCGTAGCCGGCCCCGTTCCCTCTTCGGGAGACAGGGCGATGTCGCAAAGCCCGTCGCCGTTGAAGTCGGCTCCCAAGATCTGCCTGTCAGCGCAGGCTGAACGGGAAAGTCCAGAATAGCTGCCCTTGAGAGCCAGCGCAAGGTTACCGCCTGAAGGTTCGAAAGCGTACACATACGTGCCCGATGAGTTGACATGGCAGAGGTCGGTTTTGCCGTCGCCGTCGACATCCATCACCAAGAGGCGGTCTGAGTTCAAGGCAATCGCAGCCGCATCCTGGTTCTCAGTGCCCAGCAAAGGGACGCTGTGCTGCAGCAGCGTGGAGCTCATGAGGCACGTACCGCCCTCGAGGTCGAAAACCCAGCACAATCCGCTTTGGGCGGATGAGCTCAGGGTCTTGTGCGTCCCGACGGCCAGGACTTCCTGCTTTCCGTCCCCGTTGAAGTCTCCTACGTAATAATATTTAGGTTGTATGCTCTTGTTGCCCGAATTGTCAGTGAAGGCGCTCTGCACCGAAAAGCTTCTCTGGTACCGCTGGGCAAAGCCGTAAGTGGTGACATTGTAAACCGTGAAGGTGATCTTGTCGAATCCGTTGTCCACCACGTTGTTGACCTTCACCAAGAAGTCGTCTCCCCCGCCCGAGAGGTCTCCGATCAGCAAGTCGCAGAACCCCTCTCCTACGGTTATCTGGGAAAGCAGCTGGGCGAACGTGCCTTCTTCCTCCAGCCCCCCGTACACCAGGATGCTTTCGGTTCCGTCATAGTTGTATTCCAATAGGTCTCTGGAATGGGAGCTGCCAGTGGCATCCTTATGGGTTTGCCAATAAGGGGTGGCGTTGGGAAGGGTGGCAAGGCCGTCGGTCCCTCCGGTGTAGTTGAACCTGCCCTTTATCCCCCTTACTTCTCCCTTGTTGGCCGCGCGGTGGAACAGCGGAGCCAGCTTCCTGTTCGTGGAGCAGGAATACGAGGCCCCCGTCCCGTACCACATCCTGATCGGGTTGAGGCTCTCGCCTCCTGAAGAGAGATCTACCTGCGTGAGCAGGGACCGGCCGTTCTGGGTTGAGTAGGAAAGCGTGTACTCCGACAGCAATTCGTCGTCCAGGCTGCACGCTATGGCCGACAGGAACTTCCTGCATTCTGTCCTCTTCCCGCCCAGGAAGGATACCACCGTATCCTGACGGGAAACGTATGAAAACGTCACTCTGCACCCGCCGTTGTAGGAGATTTCCGATATGTAGGGCTTGCCTCCGTCCCACAAGTATTCATAGGTTATGCTGTTCCCCCAAGCATCCGTCAGGGAAGCTATCGGGAACTCAAGGGATGAAGCGTTGGGAGCGCTGTACGTTGCCTTTGTCCCGTCGGGCCTGCAAGAGGCTATATCCCCGGAACCGTAGTTCGAGAAATTGGCCTTGACAAAGCCGGTCTCGGTTTGCTTCCCTGATGAGGATGTGGAAACGAGCCTGCTTCCGTCAAGGCAGAAGGCATCCGTGCTTTCCATCGACGGCGCCGATGGAAAGCAGTCGAAATACATCGAAGCTGAACTGCGGCATATTTTGGATATGCCCCCCAGAGCCCATCCCATGCCCGTTTCGGAATTCCCGCGCCGGGAATCGTAAGAGAGGAATAGTTCCGGAGAAAAGCCTCTCATGCCTTCGGGGCACTCGATGGGGATGCTCGCCGTCATGGAGCCGTATTGGGAAACCCCGGAGGTCATCGGGATCATGCCGACAGCGCAGCCGTTGCTGACGGAGACGCTGTAGGGGACATGGTCTCCTATTGACATCGCAGATTGTATGGGCTCTTCTTCATCTTCAATGCTTAGGCAGGCATCCGCATCGAGGGATACGGGCTCAGAAAACGTAGGAAGCAAAGCCCTCTTCAGGGAATCCACCCACTCTTCAAATTCTTCTAAGGTGTCTTCAGAAGATGGGAGGTCGGAAATCTCCTGTGAGTGCGCGATGAAGAGGGGGAATGCCAGCAAAAGCGTGAGGAATGCAGCAAGTGGGCGTCTCATGTCCTTAATTCTTTATTATTTTCCAAGTTTCTTCCCTTGACCCGTGTAGTATCCTTATTATGTAGAGGCCGTCCGGACGTCCGCCCAGGTCTATGTCCAGGTTGGATGCCACTTCGCGCTGCTCTATCATCTGTCCGCTCACGCTGTATACTTGCACGGTCATTCCCTCGGCTGGCAAATCCCCCACCAACTCCACGTGGACATCGCCCTGCGTGGGGTTTGGCCAAACCCTCATCTTGAGAGACCCCCTCTCATCCATGTACTCGTCAATTTGACCGGCTACCTTTTGAGGCGCCGATGTCATTTGGACTGTGACAGCCCTTCCTATGCGGTTTCCGCACGCGTCGTAGGCATAGGAGAGCGTTTGGCTTAATCCTGCCACTGAGAAATGGCAGATCATAAGGGATAGAAGGATTAGATTCTTTATGGTCTTGATTTGTGTTCTTGATATAAAATTCATTAATTCAAATTAATCTGGTGTGGTGAATACGAGCACTGTCTTGTTTAGACTGCCATTATATAGGGATTTCTCCCTATATAATGCAGTTATGGATAGGCCGAGGGGCTCTTATTTGACGGTTACTGAGGATTTGGCGGGTTTGACGCCGGGGGCGGTGGCGGTGAGGGTGAGGGTGCCGGGGGTGGAGGCGGCGCGGACAATGGCAGTGGCGGCGCCGCTGAAGAGGTTCATTTCGGGATTCTGGAAGGGGAGGAGGCATGTTGGGTCGCCATTGGCGGTGGCCTCAAAAGCGCCAGCGCCCTCGATCTTGAATTTCACCAAGCGCGAGTCGGTGGGCACAGGGTTGCCATCCTTGTCCTCGACGGTGATGGTGAAATATACCAATTCCTCGCCATTGGCGTCAACCTCGGTGCGGTTGGGAGTAGCCACCAGGTGGTGAGCCTTGCCAGTGGTCTTCATCACTTTTTCGGCAGCAGGAGCGCCGGTTGAGTCATAAGCGACGACGCGCACTTCGCCTGGCTCGTAGACTGTCTCGTTCCACATCAGGCGATAACGGTTGTAGACAGTCGAATCATTCTTCTCTCTCACGCCTTGGCTCTTGCCGTTGATGAAGACTTCGGCTTTGGGATAGGATGTATATACAAATATAGGTGTAATTTCGCCTTCGCGGCCTTTCCAGTTCCAGTGGGGGAGCACATGCAGGGTCTCGTCCTCTTTGTTCCACTTTGAGCGGTACAGATAATAGCGGTCCTTTGGCAGCGAGGCCAGGTCGATGATGCCGAAATAGCTGCTGTGGCTTGGCCAAGCATCGGTGTCGTAAGGCGATGGTTCGCCCAAATAGTCAAAACCAGTCCAGACAAACTGGCCCATCACATATTCCAAATCGTCATCGGCGGCAAAATCCTCATCGGGCACATTGCTCCAATAGCAAACCTCGGTGTCGTAGCTGTTGCTTTGGTTGTCGGGGTGAGTCACCTGCTGGTGGGGTAGGAACTCAACCGGGAAGTGGTATACGCCACGGCTTGAGACTGTCGAGGCTGTCTCCGAGCCGAGTATCATTTGCTGAGGCAGTTTCTCGTAAGCCTCGCGATAATACTGTGGCTTGTAGTTGAATCCGGGGATATCGAGAGCGGCGGCAAAGCCGTTGTCAAGCACAGCTCCGATTTGGTCCATGCCATTGGTGGATGGGCGAGTGGGGTCGAGTTGATGTATCAGGTCTTGCAGCATCAGCAATTCTTGCACGCCGTCGGGGCCCCATTGGCTCGGCACCTCGTTGCCCGAGCTCCACATCACCACTGCCGGCGAGTTGCGGTAATGCTTGACCATGTTGGTGATGTCCTTTTCGGCCCATTCGCTGAAGAATTTGCCGTAGCCGTTAGGACTCTTTGGGCGGAAGCTCCAGTCGTCGAATGGCTCAACCATCAGCATCACACCCATCTCGTCGCACAGTTCTACAAGTTCGGGAGCCGGCATATTATGGGAGGTGCGGATAGCGTTGACGCCCATATCCTTGAGCAGTTCGATTTGGTGGCGCAGAGCAGAACGGTTGACAGCGGCTCCGAGCGGGCCCAAGTCATGATGGTTGCACACGCCTTGGAATTTGGTGGGCTGGCCGTTGAGGAAGAAACCCTTCTGGGGAATGTATTCGATGGTGCGCACGCCAAATCGGGTGTCGTAGCTGTCGACCACCTTGCCGTCAGCGATTACGTTGGTGGTTGCAGTATATAAATAAGGTGATTCGGGGCTCCAGAGATGCGGGTTCTGGATCATCAGATTCTGGGTAGCGGGTTGCTCGTGGTAGGTGTAGAGGCTCTTCTTGGTGGCTACGGTCTGTCCCTCGGGGTCTTTGATTATGGTCTCAAGATCAACTTTCTGGCCCTTGGTCAGGCCCTCGACCTCGGCTACAAGATGCACCTGGGCATAGTCGTCCTTGACCACAGGGGTGGTGATGTAAGTGCCCCATACTGGGATGTGGATTTTATCGGTGGTGACGAGATGCACATTGCGGTACAGGCCCGCTCCGGGATACCAGCGCGATGCTTGGGGATAATTCTCGAGGTCGACCTCGATCAGGTTGTCGCCCGGCACGGCTGCCTCATCGATATTGACAAAGAAGGAATTGTAGCCGTAGGGCCAATATGCCAATTCCTTGCCGTTGACCTTGACGCGGGCATGGCTCATGGCTCCGTCAAAAATCAGGGTGCTGGTGATGCCGGCGGTGTCAGGGATATTGACGGTGGTGCGGTACGAGCCTTTGCCGATAAAAGGCAGACCGCCGGTGCGGCCGGTCTTGAGGGTCTTCTCCGTCTCGCCATTTTGCTCAACGGCTACGACTTGCAGGTCATTCTGCATGTCAAATGGTCCGTAGATGGCCCAATCGTGCGGCACGCGCACTGATTGCCACTGGGTTGAGGCCGATGGTTCGCCTTTGGCAAATTCCCATTGGGTGATAGTCTGAGATGAGCGCTGTGCGCTGGCGCTAAGGGCTGCGGCTGACAACAGCAGCAAAGCAGGGACAAGAAATTTCATGCTATAGGAGGTCTTTGTGAATATTATCTAAAAACCACGGATTACACGGATTACACGGATACCAGCCGATGTAATTGTATTATGGCAAGCCATAAACAGATTAAAAGGATTCTTGCGGTAGCTTCCTTAAATCCTAAGCGATTAGCTTAATCCTTCCTGGATAGTATCCGTGTAATCCGTGTAATCCGTGGTTTTTATATATCGCAAATTTAAGAAAAATTTTCCATTCCAAACACTACATTTTTCACAAATTCCATCTCATTTCAGACATTTAGGTGATTTTGAGGTAAGAATTGGGGTGAGGAGGAAAAAGAGGATGGCGCAGACTCAGTGAGAATCTGCGCCTCTATATCAAAGTTTATGCTTTGTGCAGATGGGTTACGGGACGATTACAAAGTCGGTGTGGCGGTTGGCAGCCGGTCCGCCGGGCTGCTGCTGGTTCTCGCCCATGCCTTGATATGACAGGCGGTTGGGGTCAATACCCTTTGCCACCAGGAAGTCTACTGCCGACTTGGCTCTCTGCTCTGAGAGTTTCTGGTTGGCAGCGGCGCTACCGTCAGACGACGCGTAGCCTATGAATTGCAGGTTGACATTGGGGTTGGCCTGCAGCACCTGGGCCAGCTGCGACAAGATGCGTTTACCATCCTTAGGCAGTTTCGACTGGCCGGGACCATACTGAATAGTGTTGAACTGCTGCTCGAGAGCTTGGATTTGGCTTGTATAATCGCCAGTCAATTCCAAAGCGCCAGGGCCACCAGGGGCACCGGGACAGCCGGGTCCGCCAGGTCCGCCAGGTCCGCCAGGGCCACCAGGGCCGGGTTGCACATTCTCTACGCCGTAGATGTTCTCTTCGTAGATCTTCTTAGGATGCCGCAACAAGAAAAGGAGCAGCAACAGAATTGCCAAAATGATGATAGCCAACCAAATCCAGAAGTGTGAATGAGGTTTGCAGTATTCGACCTTGGTCGTAGGGGGTTCAGTAGGAGGCACTACTGGAGTAACGGGCGGAGTAGTGACGTCGGCTTTCTTCTTGGGTGGCTCATAGCCTTCAAGATATTCCAGACGATAGCCGCCTTTCTTGCCGACACCCTTGTCGGCGTCTTCAAATTCAGCAACTTCGATGCCATAGCGTTTGGCATAGTCGATCAGGCGCTTCAGACTCGGAGCAGTCCACATATCCACCACGGCTACCTTGCGGCCGTCGCCGGTGGGCAGGAGCTCTTCTTCTTCGGTGAAGTATCCCTTCCAGTTGCCTTCGTCTTTTTTGTCTTCGGGATAGATAAAGGTTTCCTTTTCGCCAGAGTCCGGATTCAGTTCAGCCGGAAACGCACGGCGTAGATCCTCGAGTGTTGCCTCGGGATTCATGACAAGATACGCATGCATTATGCCAAGTGCGGTGCGATTTTGCGCCTTGCCATGTACTTTTACTTTGCTTGCCATAATTTTTACAGTTTAGTGTAGATAGTATGTATAAAATAAAGGTTGGAGCGCTACCCTCAATGTTGGAACGCGCTGATATAATAACACCTTAATTCTCATTCGGTTTAAATTGGGGATAAGAGAGTTTGAAAGAAAAATAGAAAAAAAGACAAGGAATTTTTGTCTTTGCCGTGGAAAATGACTAACTTTGCAAGAATACTTCTGGCAGCAGCCATCACAATGAACTAAAGAACATCAAATCAGAAATATGGAAATAATAGGCAAAATCATCGTAGCCCTTCCCGAGATGACCGGAACCAGCAAGGCTGGCAACCCCTGGAAAAAGCGTGAGTATGTGTTGGAAACCCAAGAGACTTATCCCAAAAAGGTGCACTTCGACTTCTTTGGCGACCGCGCCGACCAGTACCCCCTGCAAGTGGGCCAGGAAATCAAGCTGAGCTTCGACATCGAAAGCCGCGAATACATGGGCCGCTGGTACACCTCGATTCGCGGTTGGAAGGCTGAGGCCCCCAATGCCGCTCCCATCGGCGCCCCCGCTGGCGCTCCCGCAGCACAGCCCTACGGCGCACCGGCAGCACAGCCTTATGGCGCACCGGCAGCACAAGCTTACGGCGCACCGGCCCAGAATCCTGGCGCAGTGCCTCCACCGCCTGCCATCCCGGCGCAAGAGCCCACCGACGACCTGCCATTCTAAGTGAATAGTGAAAAATGAAAAGTGAAAAATGAAAAATGAAAAGTGAAAAATGAAAAGTGAATAGGGAGTAACAGATAGTGGCCACTATCTGTACCTTATCCCTTACACCTTATCACTTATCACTTTTCATTTATCACTTATTCCTTATCACTGCACCTTATCACTTATAACTAATAGTTTATACTTAAACATAGATTTCATGGGTAAAAAAGCACTGCTGATGATCCTCGACGGCTGGGGCATCGGCGACCATTCAAAAAGCGACGTGATTTACAACACGCCCACTCCCTACTGGGATTATCTTTTGGCTAATTATCCTCACTCGCAGCTCCAAGCATCTGGCGAGAATGTCGGTCTGCCCGACGGCCAGATGGGCAACAGCGAGGTAGGCCACCTCAACATAGGCGCTGGCCGCGTCCTCTATCAGGATTTGGTGAAAATCAACAAGGCCATCGCCGACGGCTCAATCCTGAAGAATGCTCAGATTGTCAATGCTTTTGAGTACGCTCAGCGCACTGGCAAGAAGATGCACTTTATGGGCCTGACCTCAAACGGCGGTGTGCACTCATCGCTCGACCATATCTTTGCCCTCTGCGACATCGCCGCTCATTACGGCCTGCAGAATGTGTACCTGCACTGCTTCATGGACGGCCGCGACACTGACCCGCGTTCAGGCAAGGGATTTATCTCTGAGCTTGAGGAGCATTGCGCTAAGAGCGCTGGCAAGATTGCTTCGATCATCGGCCGCTACTATGCAATGGACCGCGACAAGCGCTGGGAGCGCATCAAGGTTGCTTATGACCTGCTCGTCAAGGGCGAGGGCAAGCAAGCCACCAACATGGTCGAGGCTATGCAAGAGAGCTACGACGAGGGCGTGACCGACGAGTTTATCAAGCCTATCAACAATAGCACAGTCGATGGCGCTATCGGCGACGGCGATGTTGTGATCTTCTTCAACTACCGCAACGACCGCGCCAAAGAGCTCACCATCGTGCTCACCCAGCATGATATGCCTGAGGAGGGTATGCACACCATCCCCGACCTGCAGTACTATTGCATGACTCCGTATGATGCATCGTTCACCGGCGTGCATATCCTCTTTGACAAGGAGAATGTCGACAATACCATCGGCGAATACCTGTCATCGCTGGGCAAGAAGCAGTTGCACATTGCCGAGACTGAGAAGTATGCCCACGTGACCTTCTTCTTCAACGGCGGTCGCGAAGCTCCGTTCGAGGGCGAGGATCGCATCTTGGTGCCATCGCCCAAGGTGGCTACCTACGACCTCAAGCCTGAGATGAGCGCTTATGAGGTTAAGGACAAGCTGGTCGATGCTATCAACACAGGCAAGTATGATTTCATCGTGGTCAATTTCGCCAACGGCGACATGGTGGGCCATACCGGCGTGTACAGCGCTATCGAGAAGGCTGTCGTTGCTGTCGACGCTTGCGTCAACGCTGTGATCGAGGCTGTCAAGAAAAATGGCTATGAGGCTATCATCATTGCCGACCATGGCAATGCCGACAACGCCCTCAATGCCGATGGCACTCCCAATACTGCCCACTCGCTCAACCCTGTGCCCTGTGTATATGTCACCGATGACAAGAAGGCAAAGATTGAGAATGGCATCCTCGCCGACGTGGCTCCTACCATCCTCCATATCATGGATCTGCCCCAGCCTAAAGAGATGACTGGGCACAACCTGATCGAGGACTGAAACAACTGAACCGACTGTGAAATCCTTTTGGCAAGGGCTCACCCACCTGATAGCGCCGAGAGTGTGCCGCATCTGCGGCTGCACTCTCGGCGCTGACGAAGAGGTGATGTGCTTGGGGTGCCTTATGGAAATGCCACGGGCGCTCATCCACCAGAATGATTTCAATGCGATACACCAGCGGCTCGGCCACCATTGCCAGGTGGACCGAGCCGCTGCGTGGTTTTATTACAAGCGCGACACTCAGTATGCGCGTCTGCTGATTGATGCCAAGTATGGCCAACTGCCGGCGCTTGACCGTCAGTTGGGCGAGATGTGCGCTCGCGAGCTGCAGCCTGATGGATTTTTCAGCGACATCGAGGCGTTGGTGCCTATGCCGATACACTGGCGCAAGCGCATGCGCCGAGGCTACAACCAGGCTATGCAGATATGCCGAGGGGTGAGGCAGGTGACGGGCATTGAGATTGCCGATGTGCTGAGCGCGGCCAAGGGCCACGGTGTGCAAGCGCGCCATGGGCGCGAGCAGCGCTATTCGAGCATTTCAGGCACCTTGGCTCTGCGCCACCCCGAGCGGGTGCAGGGGCGGCGAGTGCTATTCGTTGATGATATTATCACCACCGGGGCCTCGGCCTCAGAGGCCGTGCTGACCCTGGCCTCGGGGGCCCCAGCCAGCATCAGCGTGTTATGCCTGGGCCTGACCACGGTTAATAATTAGGCTCGGCCACATAGTGGCCAGCACCCAGAGGCTCGGCCACTCAGTGGCCGAGAACAGTAGCCGCCATCCGGACAGGCCATCCGGGCAGCCCATCTGGACAGGGCCACCTAGACAAGCCATCCGGGATGGCGGCTACTGTGCCAGGCCGTTCTACGGCCTGGATAGCAAAAAAGCAGCCCACGGGGCTGCTTTTATTATTTGAGGGCGTCCTTTACTGCGTCGTTGGGCACCATTTCTTCTTTGAATACGTAGGCTCCAGTCTTGGGCGACTTCACCATCTTGATAACCTTGCTGTAGGTACGGCCTTCGCCTTTCTGGAGAGAGGCCACGGTTTTCTTTGCCATATCTTAGAGTGTTGCTATTTTATTTGATTTCTTTGTGAACGGTCACACGCTTGAGGATGGGGTTGTATTTCTTCATCTCCAGGCGTTCGGGATGGTTCTTGCGGTTTTTGGTAGTGATATAGCGGGAAGTGCCGGGCATACCGCTTGCCTTATGTTCGGTGCACTCGAGGATCACTTGCACTCGATTGCCTTTTGCTTTCTTTGCCATCGTTTAGAGCTCTATGAATTTAATGTCTTTGTCGGTGAGATAGCCTTTCTCGGCAGCCTGGTTCATGGCGGCGTTGAGACCTATCTTGTTGATTGTACGCAGCCCAGCGGCTGAGATGGTGAGAGAAATCCATACGCCCTGCTCAACCCAATAGAATTTCTTATTGAACAGATTGACGTTGAATTTGCGTTTTGTGCGGCGCTTGGAGTGCGATACATTGTTGCCAGTAATCGCCTTCTTGCCTGTAATCTGACAAATCTTTGACATGGCTGTTGTTGGTTTATCTTTGCTTTTGTTGTTTGTAAAGTAGGGTGTCGTATGGGTTTTGACCACTGCTCATATAGCGCTGAGCGCATCACTTCTCAGCGCGTTTCTGGGCCTCCCACAAAACAGAGTGCAAATTAAGCCATTTTTTACCACGTGACCAAATTTTTTTTGGAATTTTCTTCGTTTAGGCCCTAATTTTTACATTATTAGCCCATTTTTGCCAATAAAAATAGTATGGCCTCGGTGGTGGCGCGGTCAATGACGCGACTGCGGTCGCCCGGCAGCCTCAGCAACTTGGCCTCGGTTCCAGCTGGTGTATGGGCTGCAATCCACACGGTGCCGACGGGCTTGTCGGGGGTGCCTCCGCCGGGGCCGGCGATGCCAGTGGTAGCCATTGCGCAGTCGGCATTGATGGCGCGGGCTGCGCCGGCAGCCATCTGCAGGGCCACTGGCTGGCTCACTGCGCCGTAGGCGTCGAGGTCAGCTTGGCTCACACCCAGCAGCCGGTGCTTGACATCGTTGCTATAGCTGACCACGCCCCCCAGGTAACTCTCACTGCTGCCCGGTATCGAGGTGATATGGTGGGCGATGTTGCCTCCGGTGCAGCTCTCGGCTGTGGCGAGGGTAAAGCCGCGCTCTTTGAGGCGCTCGAGCAGGATTTGGGCTGGCGAGGCATCGCCATCGTAGAGCAGATGAGGGCCGACGGCCTGTTTGAGCCTGTCTACTTGGGTTGCAAATTTGAGTTCCAGCTTGGCAGCATCGTCAGTGTCGGCAGTGGCATCCAAGCGCAGGCGTATGTAGCCGGGTTGGGGCAGGAAGGCGAGGTGCATACCGGTGGGCAGCGCTTGCTCGTAAGCGTCAAGCCTTTCAGCCAGTGCGCTCTCGGTGATGCCGGTAGCCATCAGAGTGTGGTGCAGTTGGGTCTCGTGGGGTGTGAAATGGCGCTTGATTTCGTCCTTGACGGCTCCGCGTATCATCCCTCGGGTCTCAAACGGCACACCTGGCATGGATATCAGCACTTTGCCATCGCGCTCAAACCACATGATTGGGGCAGTGCCAAATTCGTTCTGGATCACGCGGCATGATGTCGGGACCATTGCTTGGCCCAGAGTCAGCTGGTTGAGTTGCAGATGGCGCTTAGCGAATATGCGCTCCACATTCTCGCGCACTGCGGGGTCTTCGCGCATCTCGCCGCCGAATATCGACAACAGCACATGCTTGGTGATGTCATCCTTGGTAGGGCCGAGGCCGCCAGTGGTGATTACTAGGTCGCTCTGCTCCATGGCTTGCCCGACGGTGCGCCGTATCGTCTCGCCGTCATCGCCAATCACATAAGTCTCGGCCAGTTCCCAGCCCAGCGGACCGAGTGTCCTGGCTATCTCTCCTGAATTCGTGTCGGTGACCTGCCCTATCAGCAACTCATCTCCAATCACAACAATACTCAGCTTCATACCGTATCAAATTTTTCTGCAAAGTTACCCATTATTCCCCTAAAGACCAAAACAAAACACAAGCACGTAAGCACTTCTTACATATCCTTGAGGGAGAGGCCTTGGCAGGAGATTTGGTAATCCTTGTAGCGACCTATGGTTTTGACGTAGACATCAGTTTTGGCTCTGAGTATAGAGAAATCGAAATTTCCTATATCCAAAATAGATTAAGATAGGATATTAGAGGGAAAGTCCATTTTCTCATGAAGAATTCTTACTACAAGAATGTCCCCATCAGAAAGTTGGAAATAGAAAATCACATGACTTTTCATTTTATAGCCCTTAAGGCCTTCTTTTATATAAGAATAGTCTTTACCAAGAGGTATAGAGTAGTTGGCAATGGTGGTGATAGTCTCCATTAGGGCTAAATAATATTTCTTAGCCTGAGCCTGAGACCATTTTGAACGAGTGTACCCTGCAATTTCTCCCAAATCCACTAAGGCTTGGTTTGACAAGAAGTAGTTTTTCATGCCTTTTCTTCGTTGAGCCATTTTGTTTCAAGGGAGGCCCAAAATTTCTCTGGATCAAAATTAGGGGCTATGCCACTATTGATACCTTGGTCTATTGCGTTTCTTAATGCCTGGATTTGTGCATCATGGGCCTCCAAAAGGCGAAGAGCACAACGCACCATCTCACTGGCATTATTGTAACGGCCAGATTTCACCTGACTTTTTATATAGTTGTCAAAGTATTCGCCCAAAGCTACTGATGTTGTTTTCATATACCTTCTAATGTTTTCGCAAAGTTACCAATATTTAATAACATAACCAAATTTTAAAAGAATAAGTTTTAAGTGGAAGGGCTTAAAGTAAAATTGAGTAAGTAATGGGTCATTTTAAATTTAAGCTTCCTTCTCAGATGTACCCGGATGGCTACCCCGTAGGGGTTGTTGTAATCAGTAATTTTGCAACGTCAAATTTGGTAAATAAAGTTTCGGCAAAATCGGAAAGAATAAATCGGCTCATGCGCAAAAATCCGTGGCTGACGCTTAGCCAAAGATCATGGCGCAGCGGTAAAAGAAGAATGGCAAGTCCCTCACTCCTCGGAGCTCGGATCG
>NWBJ01000091.1 GCA_002633115.1 Muribaculaceae bacterium Zag1 | reverse complement strand
ACTTTTTAAAGCGGACTCATATATTTTATTTAAAATTTTTGAATTTTGTTAAAAATCCCTCTGTTTAGATAGATTTTCAGAGTTGGTCGAGAGGTGGGGCATAATGCGAAAAATCGCCTCCCCGGGCGTGGGGGAGGCGATTTCGATATTTTTTGGATACTGACTAATGTGTAGGTATTATCGTGATTTTCGCAGGTCGTAGCGCTGGATCTCCCCCTCTGAGTTGGTAAAGCTGAGGCTGAGGCGCGTAGAGGTCTGGGTGAGGATCTTCATCTCAGTGATTGCTCGTCCGGGAATGCCAAGAGCAGCGGGGGGATTGTAACTGGGGGAATCATCGGGGACTCCAGGCCGAGTATTGGTGAAGTTGAGCAACAGGTAGCGCTCATCGTCAGAGAATGCCCAAGTGCCAGTCGATTCCAGGTATTCATGGTCGCCAAACTGCTCGGTAATCTGGATGATGTCGCTCTGGAATCGCCAGGAATAGTTGGCAAGGTCGACATCAGCCTCGATCCCATCGATAGTGTAGCTGTCGATGAGCCACACGCCGTACAGATAGCCGATGTGGCCATTGTTGGTGCAGCCCCAAGCCGCCAGGCTCAGCAGGCACAAGATAAGGAGACGGAAGTGTGATTTCATATTTTACCAGAATAAGACAAGGTGAGAGCCATTCCGAAATTATTGCCACGCAGAGCGCCTCGGTCGATGGCGCACTCGAGCTTCATACTCAACCCTTGCAGCAGGCGCGCAGCGTTCCAGGTACCCTCGAGCAGGAATGAGGTGTTGTGGCGCGAGTGGTAGAAAGGCTGGCGATAGGTGCCCAATCCGCGCTGATGGCTGGCCAGGAAGCGGTAGTCGAGAGTGGGCAGGATGTTGCCCATCACGCCGATGTGGAAACCGTTGGTGCGGTTGCAAGTAAATGCCAGATAGCCATCGAGATTGTAGATGGGCGAGAGCAGGAAGGGGGTGCCTATCGACATTCCATAGTTGGCATAGCTATTGTAGAAATAATTGTTGTAATAGTCGTCGCAACCGGTGGCTTCGTTGCTGACCGTGGTGCCAGGCATATCGCCGGGAGCCCAGTGGATGGGACCGCTCTGGTCGCGAAACTCGAGGTATTCAAACACCGCGCCCGATATCAGGCCGGGCTTGGCCGACTTGTACTCAATGCCCCAGATGCCGTCAAACTTGTTGAGGCGACCGATGCCGGAACCGTCCTCCCAAGGGCCTTGGAAGTAGACCTTGAGCTGCTGTCCGCCAGGCAGCTGATAGCGAGCGTTGAAATCCCAGCAGCCTACGCTCGAGCCCTCGTAGTAATCTTCACCATTCTCGCCCATGGGGATTAGCACCTTGAAGAATGCCCAGAAAGATTCCTTGGCGATGCGAGCGCTTTGGAACACGCCCTGTTTGTAGTAGTCGGCGTATCCGGCAAAGAAAGAGCCAATCTGCATGCCCACGGTCACCGACAGAGGCTTGTGGGGATTAGTGCGGAAATAGCAGCGGCGATAGCTGTAGCGGCTCTTGAGATGGATATGGTAGTTGTAGTAATTATAATGATGCTTGAGATAGGTGTCGTCGAGCATGCGGCCGTAGGATACCTCGCCTTGGATTTGCACCCAGCCGTTGGTGAAGGGAATGTCTTGGAAATCCAAGAATCCGACGCGAGCCTCGAGGATTGGCCGGGCATTGCCGCTCTCAACAAAGTCACCGCTCGATAGCAGTGGGTTGAGCAGGGCCGAACTGTGCTCCTTGAGGCCCATAGTCAGGAACACGCTGCGATATTTGATTTCGCCGTAGCATTGCTGCACCCAAGCCGGAGCTGGCCCCTCGTTGTGGGTCTCCCACAGCCCGAGGTCGGCATTCCAATAATCGTAGGCGTTTTCGTGGCTGTAGCCGGTGATCAGCTCCACACCGGCGCCCCAGCTGAAACGCTTGTTGGGGTCCATCGGCAGGGTCACGCAGCCATCGAGCAGAGCCGAGCCCTTCTGCGTGAGTTTGCCATGCCTCAGAGAACCAATTAGATAGGGTGCGAAATCGCCAGTTGACGCATTGCCAATGGCCGAGACCGAGTATTCGGCCTGGCTATAGGCAAAGCAGCAGCCAATGACAACTGCCGCTAAGGAGAATAGGAATCGTCTCAGCGTCATTTAAAGGTTTTTTTCTCGTTTTTGAAAGAAAAACGCAGAATAAACAGAATTGTTGTACAGGGTGGTTTAATTTGTAGTCGATTATTCCGATTGGTGACAAGCGGTGTCATTTGCGGCCGAAGTCGGCTGGGATTTCGCCCCACTTCTCGGTTTCCCACTTGATGATGGGGTTTTGCCAAGTGTGCGTGGCCACCCAGCGGTCGGCGCGTGCCAGGATCTGGGCCAGTTTGCTGTCGGGTGCAAGCTGGAGGGTGGAGCGGTTGTGGCGCTTGCGCACCCACGAGATAGCAGTGCGCGAGTCGCTGTAGACCGGGGTGGTGTTGTCGCCTTGCTGCTGCAGCAGAGCCAGGGCATGGACCAAGCCGAGGTATTCGGCCAGATTGTTGGAGCCCCCTTCGAGGGGCCCGAGATGGAAAATTCTCTCGCCCGTGCCGACCCTCACGCCTTGGTATTCGATTTTGCCGCCCGGATTCTTGTCGCAGGCTCCATCCACGGCGATGGCATCGAGGCGAATTTCGGGGAAGGCATCAAAATTGATGGCTTGGGCTTTTTGCTTGGTCAGGAAGGTATAGAATTGCATCTCTTGCACATCCATCTCTCGGCGGAAGGCCTCTGTAGCCTCTTCGCAAGTGTCGAATGCGCGATATCGAGCGCCTGAGAATCCGTCGATTTGCGCCTTGCATTCCTCCCAGGTGTCGTAGATGCCCGGCTGATAGCCAGCCCATACCACATAGTATTTGCCTTTGGTCATTGGTCCTGATTCTTGATGTTTTTCAGCAGCGGACAGGTCATGGGGACCATACGGTTGTGGATTGCCGACCTGTCGGCCATTGTCTTTGTCTTTGGCCCAAGCATGGCTGGGCGCGTGAGGTTGAGGTATTTTTCTTCGGATAGCGAACCGGCGGCTATCAGGAAGCGCAGACGCTTGAGGTAGTCTTGCAGGCGTTGGGGCGACTGTGAGAGCATGAAGTCCATGGCTGCCAAGTCGCCCTTGGCGCGGTTGCACTCGCGGCAAGAGCATGCCAGATTGGAGAGGAATGATTGGCCGCCGAGGGCATGGGGCAGTATGTGCTCGATGTCGGAATCGATGCCGTTGATGAAGTCGCCTGGCGCTATGCTCTTGCCGCAATAGATGCACATGCCCTGGGTCTCCTCCCACAGCTTGTATTTGCGCCGACACACCGGGTTGGTGCGCAGTTGAGCGGTCCAGTCTGGCGCCTCGGGGGCCTCAGCCTCATCGGCGCCTACATTGGGGAAATACGCAGTGGGTTGGGCTGGAGGGAATTGGGCCTGGAATTGCCAGAAATTTTCGTCAAATTGGAAAAAGCTCATGCCTCAGTCTCCTCAGGCGCTGGTTGTGCAATCTCCCAGTCGTAATGGGTGGAATCAAAGGTGACGGTGCGGTCTTGGGCTATGGCTGAGACTCGCACTATGCCCCTCTTATCCTTACGGCATTTCTCAATCTTTACTGTGTCGCCGACGCGGAAATTCTTTCCTTTGGGGGCATGCTTGCCATGGTAGTTGGTGAGGCGGATTGATAGGCCAGCCTCGACTATCGGGTGAGCCTCGGGGCATGGGTCGATGTAGGGTTCAGCTTTGGGCTTGGTGGCGCGGACTGTCTCGGTCTCTTGTGTTGGGGCATCCTCAGCTTCGGTCTCTTGGGCCCGGGTGCCTTCTGCTTCGGTCCCTTGGGGCTGCGCTGGTTCGATTTCCATGTCTGGGACAGAGACCTTGATTTCTGTTTTGGAGTTATAGGCCTCCATAAAGGCATCGGTGGCACGCATTATTTCGCGCATCACACTGTCGTAGGATGCGCCGTTGCCTATCAGCTTGCCGGCCGACACATAAGCGTTGAGGATATTGTTGGCCACATAAAATCGGCGTTGGTCGGTGGGCTGGTCGGCCAGAATGACTGGCGTGGGTTGGCTCTCCTCGCCCTTGGTGAGGAGCACCGAGTAGGCGTCGGAATATGTGTCCTTAAAGCGCTTCATGGCGTTGATGACCTTGCCAGAGACGTTTCCCCATTTTGAGTAATCGAGCTCCATAGCTTGCTGGAATGTGTTGCAATGGCTCATCTTGAGCCTGGTGCGCAATTTGTCGGGCATCTGTATCTCGTCGATGCGCGTATTGAGTGATATGTCGGCCATGGCTTTTTCTTGCTTATATTACGTCGGCTTGTAATTCTGTATTGCAAAGTTACATCTTTTCCCATACATTACAAAATCTATCCGCCACAAAAATAATGAGGAGGATTTGGATAATATCAGGAAAAGCAGTAATTTTGTCGATGAAAAGGCATTTTCAACATACCAAATCCTTAGCTAACACACATATATTTACAAAATCTATACACAATAAAATTGATAGAAAAATATGAAAACATCTTCAAACTATCATTAAGCGTCCTCTTTGGCGCTATGGGCGTGAGCGCTCTGGCTGCTACTCCCTCAGTGGCCGAAGTGCTTGGGCCAAATGTGATTAAGACTATGACTGTCAATGGTCAGAAGCGCACATTCTTAGCATATATTGGTTAAACATTTTGGAGCGGCTTTACACCACACCATTTATCTTATTCACGAGGTCAATGGGGCGCGAATCCTCCAGTATGGAGAACGCGAACCATTTCTTACCTAAATCTTTTATCGACGCACCAATATGATAGACCGTGTCGTCTATGCAGAGGAAGCGATCGTGCGAGTGTGTATACACCTTCACGTCAATGGCAGGATATTGGCTGTTGTGCTTTGCAATGTCCAAATTCAGCTGTTTATCGACCTTGGCCGTGTATATGGTGGCCTTAACGCCAGCATCCCTTTTGTCCAACATAGTGAGCACGGTCTCATCCACGTAATTGTCAATGAGAATGATGGATCTCTTCGCCTGCTTGATGATCCTTGACACAAAGTCGTAGGCATCATATATTTGGCCGTCGAAGAAGATTTTCTGCTTGTTGACCTCTGCCTTGTCATCCAGTCTGTCAAAGACCTCGGCAAAGCGCTTGTCTGTTTCATGCTGGTGTTGTTCCGACGCATCCTGACGTCGAATTATTTCCAACTGATGATACTCAATGGCCTCTATACGTTTGAATACAGGCGCATTATCCAAAAGGAAATGGCGCATTGCAGTAAACGCACGCATAATGCGTATGTTTACCTCAATAGCTGTGGCAGAACGCAATACGGAGCTTAACATTGCAACCCCGTTCTCGGTAAAGGCATAAGGCATGTATCTTGCTCCACCTCTGTTTGAGGTCACAATTTGTGACCTCAAACCTGATGACAATGCCCCACCGTCTTGATTATCAGAGTTTCCATTGGCTGGCTTTGAGGTCACAATTTGTGACCTCAAAGCCAGTTCATCACTTGAGGTTCCATTTAGGCACCTCAAGATTTCCAATTCTTCTTTGGTAAGTTGGAACATGAAATCCTCGGGGAAACGCTCGATGTTACGCTTTACCGCTTGATTGAGTACTTTAGTTTCCACACCATACAGCATAGCCAAGTCTCGATCCAGCATGACCTGCACCCCTCTTACAGAGATAATGCGACCTTCTATATCGGACTGAGCAACATTGTGTCGGTCGTGATTTACGACCAGTTCTTTGGCCTCTATGTCTGTATGTTCTTGTTCCATTTATATGCGGTTGTAATTGACCCACTATATGCCGTTGCAAATTTAGCCATTTTTCACGAGAAACGAACATCTCGGATTAGCTTTTTGCGCCTAACACCCTCATTTTTGCTTATTTCGGGGTGTTAACGTATGCAAGGGCGGCTTTTATTCGCCAAGAACGACAGCGAAGAACCAATCACCCAGCAAACAGATGGTCAAGACAGTCTCCATTTTTCTCTTTTTCAAAGGCCATTTGTAACTTCATTGTACCTCTCTGTTTTAAGACGTTGATTTTCAATGCAGAAAACAATTTTGCCCATCAAATTGCCATGTGCAGATATTTGTACCTTTTAGATGAACCATTGCTGATTTTCAGTGATTTATCTTCTCCCACATGAATTCATTCTTGATATCTTGGGCCCAATTCAAAAAGATGGATTTGTATATGAGGAAATTATTTATTACATTTGCAAAGTTAATTACATGGTATGAGTGAAAGAGAAGAAGAAAATAGGATGATATTCGCGTCTTCGTGCGTTGAGGCGGCGGCTCGACGCATGAATATGTCATCGGGTGATATGTATCGACGCATGAAGGCAGTAAACCTTATCGAGGGCTATATCCTTAAATGCTATGAAGCTCTCCATTCAGAGAGCCGTGAGCATGTCACTGAAGATGTAATCGGCTGCCTCCTTGATTGGGAAGAATACTATAATAAAGAAGCCTAGGTTATGAAAGTGTATCACGGAGGCTCAGTTGAGGTTACAGCTCCTCTGGTCGAAGTCGGAAGACCCAATCTTGATTTTGGCCGAGGGTTTTATGTGACCGATATCTTGCCGCAGGCTAAGTCTTGGGCTGAGAAAGTGGCTCTGCGTAAGCATGATTTGCCCATTATAAATGTGTATGAGTTTGACTATTCCGAGGTTGTTAAGAAATGTAGCTATAAACGTTTCTATGCCTATGATGATGAATGGTTAGAGTTCATAGTAAGCAATAGAAAAGGCGGTAAGGAATGGCGCAAATTTGATGTAATAGAGGGAGGCGTTGCCAACGATAGAGTAGTTGATACCATAGAAGCTTATATCTCAGGGATGGCTACAAAAGATTGGGCGCTACAACGCCTAAAAACGTATGCCCCTAATAATCAAATATGCATTACTAATCAAGAAGTAGTACAGAAATATCTAAAATTCTTAAAATCATATAATCCATAATTATATGTTGAGTGATTTATTGATGTGGAATAAAATAGGCAGGATTGTGATGTTGGTCGCAAAGCGCCTACACATTAGTCCCATTATGGCTATGGACATTTTTTACACATCCAAAACCAATGAGCGCCTCCATGACCCGAATGACTACCTATATTTGATGGGAGATCTATACATTGTCGATGACCTTATATTAGAAATCCAGAATCGCTAAGATTTGTTATATCCTACTGTTTTTATTGGAAAAATAGTGAATCTAAATTTAAAAAGGGAGGGGAGATTTTGAAAGTGTGAGAAAAAAAGTGTAACTTTGCGGATTACAAAGGCATATCAACACACCGTAAAACAAAACACTTATGAAACACATCTACAAATTGACATTGTGTGCCATAGTTGGCGCTATGGCTGTCGGCGCAACGGCTGCAACCCCCTCAGTTACCGAAGTCTTCAAGAATAAGGTGCTCAAGACAATGACTGTTGAAGGCCAATCCCGTACCCTCAACTACAACGTCCTCAACCAGCTTGAGTCAGTGACTGGCAGCGATTATTCTTGCACTTTCACTTATCAGGGAGGCGAGTACAATGGTTTTGCCTACGATGCCATCATCACCGAGGTGGATTCTGAGGATCCCCGAGATATAGTCACTACAACTTTATATGTCAAGCTCAACGACATGGGCTTCATTGTATCCGCCTACCAGGAAGAAGAGGAGGATGGTGATGTTGATGCTGAGCTTTTCACCTTTACTTATGATGCTCAAGGGTATATGGTGAGCATGACCAAGAAGGAAGAGGCAGAGAAAACAAATCTTACTTGGGTAGACGGAAATCTAACCAAAGTACAAGTCATCGACCAATACGAAGGACTCGAGGGCGAGTCTGATATAACATATTCGGCTAATATAAACACCAATGGTTTGATGTTTTATGACCTAATGGGTGTAGACTTGGACGAGCTCGAGATTGCCTATTATGCTGGGATGCTGGGTCGACCCTCAGAGAACCTCCCTTCACAAATAAAGGACGAGGAGGGAGACACTGGCCAATTCTCTTGGACTCTCTCAGATAACGATCCAACACAAGTGGCTTATACCGAGGATCGTGACACCGCAATCATAACCTTCTCATGGATTACCCTCGCTGGCATATCTTCAGTCACCAACGATGCCCACATGGTTGATGAATGGTACACCATTGACGGTCTTAAGGTATCCGCTCCAAACCATGGTCTCTACCTCCATCGCTCATCTGATGGCAAAACCCAAAAGGTCTTCCTAAAATAAGGAGGCTTAGATAAAATAAAAACAGCATCGACCCTCTGGCCGATGCTGTTTCATTTATCAGTGCTTGACAGTTAGCGGCGGTATTCTGAGGGGGACATGCCGAGGCTTTTGCGGCATAACCGCTTTCATCTCGACCCCATCCTTTTTTTATACTTTTTCTGGTCAATGACCCCACTTCTCTGATTTTTCACAACAAACAATATATTCAAGGATATGAGACCTTATATTATCTGCCACATGATGCAGTCGGTAGATGGACGCATTGTGCCTTCTACAGCATGATGCTTACAGATATCACCAAGCCCAAGGCTGTAGAAGGTACCTATAATGATTTTGATTTCCTATGGGATTTGTAGATTTGGGAATTAATTCTTAAATTTGCGGTAAAGTTGTGACTTATGATAAAGAAGAAGATAAAATATCCTATTGGAATTCAGTCATTCGAGAGGATAAGGACTGAAGGGCGCCTCTACATAGACAAGACTGGCATCATCGCTCAGTTGATCGACGAGGTAAGCTATGCTTTCTTGTCGCGTCCTCGCAGATTTGGCAAGAGCCTTCTTCTTTCTACCATAGAGGCTTATTTCCAAGGCAAGAAACATCTTTTTGAGGGCCTTGAAATAAATCAATATGAAGAGAATTGGGATGTTTATCCAGTGTTTCGATTCGACCTAAGCGGAGATGAAGCTAATAAACCTGAAAAATTGGAGGAATATCTGCTTAAGAAAATAAACGAATATGAGGCACAATATGAAGTTACTATAGGAAATGACGTTACAAGCGTCGGTGGACGATTCGGTTGGCTAATTGAAAAGGTCAGCCGAGCCACTGGCAAAGGATGCGTAATTCTTGTTGACGAGTATGACAAAGGTATCCAAGAGACCATTGATGACAAGGAAGCTTTGGAGAGGAATCAACAGCTTCTGAGACCTTTTTTCTCTCAACTAAAAGTTCAAGACAATTACATCAAGTTTGCGATGGTCACTGGAGTGGCTCGCTTCAAGCACTACACTTTGTTCTCGGGAGCTAATAACCTCCAAGATATTTCATTTATAGAGGATTACGCTGCTATCTGTGGTATCACCCTTGAGGAAATGAAGGAATATTTCTCTCAAGGCCTAGAAGAAATGGCTGCCAAGCATTCTACCTCGGAGGATGAAATGACCGAGCGACTGCTGCAAAAATATGATGGCTACAGATTCACTGAGGCCGAGGTCCATGTATTCAATCCTTTTAGTCTCCTAAATGCTTTCTACTCTAAGAGATTAGGGGATTTTTGGCTCATTTCAGGGACTTCAAAGGTTTTTACTGATTTCCTTAAGAAAGCCAATTATGATTTATCACAAATCCATGGTATATGGGCCTCAGAGACGCGTCTCAGTAGTTTGTTTGACAGCAAAGACCCCGTGCCTCTACTTTACCAGACTGGATATCTGACAATAGATGACTACAGCCTTGACATCAACGAGTATCGATTGAAAATCCCTAATGGAGAGGTCAGGAGTGCCTTACTGCAGGACTTAGCACCTATTTTCCTTGGCATCTCAGGTAATGAAGGAGCGCAAAAGGCGCGATTGCTGCGCACATGCCTGGTGAAATGCGATCTCGATGGATTTGTGCGTATCCTCGACTCACTCATAGCGAAAGTACCTCATCCTATCTTTGATAAGGACAGCAAGGAGAGTGCATATCACTTGATAGTGTACTGCCTTTGCTTAGCCGTTGGGGTAGATAACCGATGCGAAGAGCCAATGGCCGATGGGCATCCCGATCTGGTAGCATTCACCGACAAGTATATCTATGTCATCGAGTTCAAGTTCGACCAGTCTGCCGAATCGGCATTGAAGCAAATCGAGGACAAAGGTTACGCTCGGCCTTATCTTTCTGATGGGCGCTCCGTATACCGAATTGGAGCCTCCTTCTCTTCAGAGAAACGCAATATCAAGCGTTGGGTAGTCCAAAAGCCAGATGGCCAAACCTTCGAAATCAAACTGTAGGACAGAGACTAAAAACAAATAAAACAGCATCGGCCAGAGGGTCGATGCTGCTTTATTCTCAGGGATTATTCGTAGTAGTGGCGGGAGTGGGGGGAGCGGCGGAGGGAGGGGGGAGTGACGGTGACCTCGCCGCAGAGGGCCGTGTTGAGGTATTTGCGGATGGCGTGGGGCGAGAGGCCCATGCCGAGCAAGAACATCAGCTTGGTGATGGCAGCCTCGTAGGTGATGTCGCGACCCGAGATAACGCCCAGGCTTGAGAGCTTTTCGCCACCCTCATAGCGCTGCAGCACAGCACCGTTGGAACATTGGGTCACATTTAGGATAATCACCCCGCGCTCGATAGCCTCGCGAATCGCATCGTGGAACCATTTTGCCGTGGGCGCATTGCCAGCGCCGTATGTGCGCAGCACTATACCCTTTACTCCCGGTATCGACAGCTGATGGCGCAGAGCTGTCTCGGTGGGGCCGGGAAAGAGGTCGATCGAGGCCACATTGGGGTCCATGTCGTAGCGCGGATTCAGCGGAGGCTCAGACTTGGGTCTTGCCAAGGCATCGAAATCATAGTAGATGTCAAGGCCGATTTTGGCAAGAGCCGGATAGTTGTTGCTCTTGAAGGCATTGAAATTGTCAGCGCTGAGCTTGGTCGAACGATTGCCGCGCCACAGATAGTTCTCAAACAAGATAGCCACCTCTTGCACCACCGGTCGGCCAGCATGGTCGGTAGCTGCGGCAATCTGCAGGGCCGTAATCAGGTTTTCCTCGCCGTCGGTACGCACCTCGCCGATGGGAAGCTGCGAACCGGTGATTATCACCGGTTTGCGCAGATTCTCGAGCATAAAGCTTAGGGCCGAGGCCGTGTAGGCCATGGTGTCAGTGCCGTGGAGCACCACAAAGCCGTCATAATTCTCATAATTGTCCACGATATGGCGCGCTATGGCTTGCCAGTGGGGAATGTCCATGTCGGACGAGTCGATGGGCTCGGCAAACTGTATGTTGTCGATCACATAGTCGAGCATCTTCACCTTAGGCACATTCTCCATCAGGTGAGTGAAGTCAAAAGGCTTGAGCACCTTGCTCTCGGTATCCTCGATCATTCCGATCGTACCACCGGTATATATAATCAAAATGTGTGGCTTCATTTAGTAATAAGTAATGAGTAATAAGTAATGAGTGAACAAATGATTATTTTTGTATACGTTTCAGAACTGAAACTTTTGCAGCTGTAACCACTTTGATTATCAATTCGCATCTCTCGTATAAATAAGCAAAGGAGTATTGTGGGATATATTGACTTTTATGAAGTAATCTCAGCCAATAACAAGTCTCAGAAGCTTCCTTTAGAGAAAGGGAAAGCTTATGAACGAAGTCGGAATCACTCTCAGCATAAACAGACTCTGCTAATTGGGCCCCTATAGAGGTACCGCTACGCAGTATTTGATTACTGATGACGTATTCCTTGGGAGTGGTACGGAGATATTTATACAATTGGATGATGTCCAAAGCAAAATTCTCCGAAAGTTCAAGTTTCAGGTCACATGCCATATAATGTAATTTCCATTCATTACTTATTACTCATTACTTATTACTCCTTTATGAGATTTTTGCGCCGGGGGTTGTTTCTTTGATTGGGGTAATCAAGGATAGGGAGCCGTCGGCATTGACGGCTGAGAGGATCATGCCTTGAGAGGTGACGCCTTTGAGCTTGCGCGAGGGCAGGTTGGCAATGAAGCATACCTGCTTGCCCACCAACTCCTCGGGCTGATAGTATTTGGCGATGCCGGATACGATGGTGCGTTTCTCCAAGCCGTCGTCAATTAGGAATTGCAGCAGTTTGTCGGCCTTTGGTACCTTTTTGCACTCGAGCACAGTGCCTACACGCAGGTCGCACTTGCTGAAAGTGTCAAAGTCAACCTCCGGAGCCTGCGGTTCAGCCTTGAAATTGGCGATTTCGTTGAGACGCTTGCTCTCGGCCAGCTTTTGCTTTTGAGCTTCGATAGCATCGTCTTCGATTTTCTCAAACAGCAGCACTGGTTCGCCCAGCTTGGTGCCAGCCTTGACGATGTCGTCGCGGCCAATCATATCCCAGCTCAGCCCGGGAGCCTTAGGCTCGGCCACATCGGCCACGGGAGTGCCAATCTTAAGCATCGCGCAGAGCTTCTGGCTCATAAATGGCAGAATCGGCTCGAATGCCACAGCCAGGTCACCGCAGATTTGCAGAGCGATGTATAGGATAGTGGCGGTGCGTTTGAGGTCGGTCTTGGCAACCTTCCAGGGCTCGGTCTCTTGCAGATAGCGGTTGCCGATGCGGGCAATCTCCATAGCCTTGCTGGCAGCCTCGCGGAAATGGAAAGTCTCCATAGCCTCGGTGAGCTGCTCCTTGACATCGCGAATCTCAGCGAGAGCGCGCTTGTCGATTTCAAAGAGTTCGCCCGGCTCAGGCACTACACCGTCAAAATATTTGTGAGTGAGCACGATGGCGCGATTGACAAAGTTGCCAAGCGTAGCCACGAGTTCGCTATTGTTGCGAGTCTGGAAGTCGCCCCAGGTGAAATCATTGTCCTTAGCCTCGGGAGCATTAGCAGTGAGCACATAGCGCAACACATCCTGCTTGCCGGGGAATTCCTGGAGATACTCGTGGAGCCATACGGCCCAATTGCGCGATGTGCTGATCTTGTCGCCCTCGAGGTTGAGGAACTCGTTGCTCGGCACATTGTCGGGAAGTTGGAATCCGTCGCCATAAGCCATGAGCATTGCCGGGAACACGATGCAGTGGAACACTATATTGTCCTTGCCGATAAAGTGGATGATGCGGCTATCGGGACTCTTCCACCACTGTTCCCATGTGTCGGGCAGCAGCTCCTTGGTGTTGGAGACATAGCCGATTGGGGCATCAAACCATACATAAAGCACCTTGCCCTGGGCGCCCTCCAGAGGTACAGGGACGCCCCAGTTGAGGTCGCGGCTCACGGCGCGAGGCTGCAGCCCCAGGTCGAGCCAGCTCTTGCATTGGCCGTAGACATTGGTGCGCCATTCCTTGTGCTCATCGAGAATCCAGTGGCGCAGAGCCTCCTCATATTGGTCGAGAGGCAGATACCAGTGGGTGGTCTCCTTCATGGTGATGGGGGCCGATGTCAGCACCGAGCGCGGATTGATCAGGTCGGTTGCGTTGAGCGACGAACCGCACTTCTCGCATTGGTCGCCAAAGGCACCCTCGGCTCCGCAGCGTGGGCAAGTGCCGGTGACATAGCGGTCGGCGAGGAATTCGCCAGCCTCGGCATCGTAGGGCTGGAGCGAAGTCTTCTTCACGAATTTGCCTTGGTCGTTGATGCGGGTGAAGAAATCCGAGGCAGTGTCATGGTGGATCTTGCTGGTTGTGCGCGAGTAGATGTCAAAGCTGATGCCAAGGTCATGGAATGAATCCTTGATGATCTTGTGATAGCGGTCGACTATGTCTTGGGGGGTAACACCCTCCTTGCGGGCTTTGATGGTGATAGGCACACCGTGCTCGTCGCTGCCGCCAATCATCAGCACGTCGCGCCCTTGCAGGCGCAGATAGCGAGCGTAGATATCGGCAGGCACGTACACGCCAGCCAGGTGGCCGATGTGCACCGGGCCGTTGGCGTAGGGGAGAGCGGTGGTAATCAATGTGCGTTTGAAATCCATGTTATATAGTTGTGAGTTATGAGTTGTGAGTTATGAGATTGTAGAGGAGGATTGAGGCAATCGAGGTAATCGAGGCGATCGAGGGCGATCGGGGTGGCTAACGCGGAGGAAGGGTGGAACCCTGGGGGTCATTTGAGGGAGTTGACGGCTGAGCGGTCGCCAACTACCCAGAGGATATCGCCGGGAGCGAATTTCATATTGGGTTGGGCATCGGTGTATTCATCACCTCGCTGCAGAGCCACCACCACTACGTGGTAGACCTTGTGCAAATCGGCGCTCACAGGCGTGTGGCCTATCAGGGGAGATTTATCGGAGAGCATGATTGAGCTGAGCTTGAAATCCTCGAGGTCGCCATGGTCGGTGAAGTTGCGTTCGGCCTCGACATCGGGCAGCAGACGCTCAATCTGATCATCGGTGCCGATTACGCCAATCACATCGCCGGGGAATAGGCGCTCATCGGCCCCGGGGATGGCTATCAGATGGGTGCCGCGATTGATGCCTACGATGTTGACATTGTATTTCTGGCGCAAATTGCTGTCGCGCAGACGCTGACCGGCATACGAGCAACCAGTGCCTACGGTCATGTGGGCAAGGTGCAAGTCGTTGACCACATTATTTTTCTTGCCCGAGCGACGCAAGTCGCGCTCGTTGAGATTATCGATAAATTTGGTCTCAATCTGCTCCATCTGGATTTTGATTTTGCGAGAGAACACTACGCCAATCAGCAGCACCACCAAGATGCCAAATGCCACGCCCACGCCTATCGAGTAATGCCAGGTGACAATGTAAATCACGAATGTGAGGGCCAGAATCACGCGGAAAATCGTCATCACAATCTGAGGCACATTGGTGCTGAGCTTGACGCGAATCGAGGCGTTTTCTGCTACCTTGTCGCCATTGACAGGCACAATCAGAGCCCAAATGAACGGGGCCATCCCCACCAGAGTGACGATGGTGCCCACCAGTCGGCTCCACTCAGGCATTATGTCTTCGAGCCAAGGCATGAAATACTGATGCGAAACCAGCGAGATGGCTATCAAGATGATAGAGTAGAGCATGGTGGTCCATATCGAGCGCTTGAGGATAGTGACCCAGGCTCGCGACACGGCGTTGCTCTTAGTGGCCTCCTTCTGATACCGGTCAATCAGGAAGTGGAGGCGCTTGGGCAGATGGCGCTCAATCACATCGTAGACGCCAGGAGCCATCTTGATGAAATAGGGAGTGCCAAAGGTAGTGAGTACTGACACAGCTACCACAATCGGGTAGATGGTGGGGTCAAGCACATGCAGATTCATACCGAGGGTGGCGATGATGAAGGCGAACTCGCCAATCTGAGTCAGCGAGAAGCCCGACTCGATGGCAACCATCAGCGACTGGCCAGTGACCAGCATGCCGAATGTGCCAAACACAATCATGCCAACTACCACCACGGCCGAGAGGATAAGGATGGGAAGCCAGTACTCAGCGATAATCTGCGGCTGCACCATCATGCCCACTGAGATGAAGAAGACTGAGCCAAACAAATCTTTAATTGGCGTGGTCACATGCTCGATGCGTTCGGCATAGCTGGTGCCAGCCAGAATCGAACCCATCACGAATGCGCCGAGTGCCAATGAGAAACCGCAGTAGACCGAGAATACAGCCATGCCCAAGCACAGGCCCATCGATACCACAAGCAGAGTCTCGTTGTTGAGGAATCGGCGCCATGCATTGAATAGCGAGGGCAACACGAATACGCCCACCAAGAACCATATTACCAAGAAGAATACCAACTTGGCGATGCTATAGAGCAATTCGCCGCCCTCGACAGTCTTGTTGATGGCGATTGACGATAGCAACACCATCATCACCACCGCAAACAAGTCCTCAACGATGAGCACGGCGAGCACAAGCGAGGTAAACTTTTTCTGCCTCAGACCCAAGTCATTGAATGCCTTGATGATAATCGTGGTCGATGACATCGAGAGCATGCCGCCGAGGAAGAGGCAGTTGATAGTGGAGAAATGCATGAATTGGCCCACGGCAAAGCCGGCTCCCATCATGCCCGATACGATAATAAGCGCAGTGACCGCCGCCGAGCCGCCACTGTTGACAAGTTTCTTAAAACTAAATTCAATTCCCAATGAGAACAGCAGCACGATGATGCCTATCTGGGCCCAAAACTCGATATTCTCCTCAGATGTTACCGAGGGCAGATACTCAAAGTTAGGGCTGGCCAGAAATCCGGCCACGATGTAGCCGAGTACCACTGGCTGCTTAATCCATTTAAAAAGTATAGTGACCACGGCTCCTAACAGGAGAATGAAAGCCAGGTCGGTAATCAGTCCTTCTACGTTCATGCGAGAGGCGAGTTGGGCCAGCTGTGGCTGGCGAGATTATATGGTGACTTGATTGGCGAGAGCAATGCTGCGAGTAGGGAACACAAGGCGTAGCTGGTCGAACAGCTCGGTGAAGTTGACACGTTCGTGCACCAGAATCAGCATATTCAATTCGGTAGAATTTGTCTCGTAATTGCAAGCCATGTAATAGTTGGTTAGTAATATCTCGTTGCGTTCGAGCACTTCGCGGTACGGCTTGATGTCATCAACGATTACCGAAGTGCTGATGCGGATTATGCGCGATTCATGTCCCAGACTGATACGATGCTCGATGGTCTCGAATTGTACCAAGATAAATAGTATCAGAGTGGTAGCGGCGATGGCCACCCAGTACATGCCTACGCCTACAGCCATGCCCAGGGCTGCGGTCATCCAGATTCCGGCAGCGGTGGTGAGGCCGCGCACTGAGCCCTTCATCTGTATGATGGCTCCGGCACCGAGGAAACCGATGCCCGAAACCACTTGGGCCGCGATACGGCTTGGGTCGCCATTCTTCAGTCCCAAATATTCTTGAGGCACATAGATTGACAACAGCATCGCCAAGGTCGAGCCCATAGCTATGAGCGAGAAAGTGCGCACACCGGCTATCTGGCCCTTGCGCTTGCGCTCATAGCCAACCACGCTCCCCAAAATCATGCTTAGTACGAGTTTGAAGATCGAGGAGGTGGTGGTCACCTCAGTAGAATTTATGGCGTCAAAGAATGTCTGGAGCATAGTAGTTTTGGGTTATGAGTTATGAGTTATGAGTTATGAGTGTAGAGTGGGGAGCTATTCATAACTAATAACTCATAACTCATTTTAGGGTAAAGGTGCGCGAGACGAGGCGATAGTTGTCAGTAAAGAGCTCGACGGTGTATGTGCCAGCGGTGAGGGCCGTGGTTACGTTCCAATAGATTTTCACGCCAGCGATTTCCTCGCCTGAATATTCGATTGTCTTCTTGGCCGAACATTCGACCGAAGCGCCCTCAAATGTGAATGTGCCTCCGCCGCTGAGCACTTGGCCCGAGGGCGACACAATGCGCAGGAAAATCGTCTTCTCGCCCACCGGGGTGGAATTATTCTGCGGTATCGTGAAGGTGACCATCAGCTGGGTGGCCTTGCTCACCTTTTTCTCCTCCTTGCCCTTCTTGTTTAGGGGTGTGAGGGTTACGCCGGTCACATTGAGCTTTTCGGCGAGTGTCATACGTTCGCTAAGCTTCTCGTTTTGGCGCGATGTCTCGGCCACCTTGTTTGACAGGCGCGTGTTCTCGCTGCGTATCTCTTGGTTCTCTTTGCGCAGAGCCTCATTCTCCTCGTTGAGCTGGGCAATCTGCTCCAGATAATTCTTGAGGACTACGCGCAGCGAGGCGATTTCGTCTTTGAGCTTTTGTATCTCGGCAGCGCTTTTCTTTTTATGGTTGTTGAGTTCTTGCTGCAGTTTCTCTACTTTGAGTTTTGCGGCTTCGTATTTCTCTTGCAGTTCGCGCTTTACAGAGTCGTCCATAATGATGATGCGCTGATTCTCGATGGTCTGGAATTCGCGATTCAGCTCATCGAAATCATATTTCATCATAGTCTGGTCGCGGTCGAGTTCGGCAGCTTGCCGGGCTTGGTTGGCGACCTCGATAGCTTTGTTTTTGGATGCAATTGACATCGCGAACCAAACGGCTGCGCCGAGTATGATCACCAGCAGTACGGCGATGATACCCATCAGCGTGCGCTTATTATCGGTTGGGTTATTCATTAGGTATTAATTGTTTACATGTTATTCTTTATATTCAGGCCACGAAGAGGCCCGACACAGTAGCCGCCATCCGGATGGCCCTTATTCAATTTGAAACCACCCCTAACGGGTAGCCTAGCCTTTACTTATTACTAATTACTCATTACTTAGTATTCGTCCCAGCTCTTGATCTCGATGTTGTCGAGGGGGAGGGTGGTGAAGGCTTGGATGAAAGCCGAGGCCAAACGGGCATTGGTGAGCAATGGTATGTTGAGGTCGATTGCCGCACGGCGTATTTTGTATCCGTTGGTGAGCTCGGTGGTTGAGCGGTTCTTGGGGATATTGAGCACCAAGTCGATTTTGCGGTTGTGCAGCAAGTCGATGGCCTGGGGCTGCATATCAGGCTGCGATGGCCAGTAGACGCGCACAGCCGGTATGCCGTTTTCGTTGAGGAATTGGCAGGTGCCACCTGTGGCATAAATGGTGTAGCCATTATTATGCAACATGTGAGCGGCATCGAGGGTGGCAGGCTTTTGGCGCGGTGTGCCGGTCGACAGCAGCACGCTCTTCTTGGGTATGCGGTATCCCACAGCGAGCATCGATTTGAGGATGGCCTCGGATGTGTCTACGCCGATGCAGCCCACCTCGCCAGTCGATGCCATGTCTACGCCGAGCACCGGGTCGGCGCCTTGCAGACGCTGGAATGAGAATTGCGAGGCTTTGATACCCACATAGTCGAGATCAAAGGCATTCTTGTGAGGCTTCTGGACGTCCAGACCCAGCATAGCGCGGGTAGCCAAGTCGATGAGGTTGATTTTCAGTACCTTGGATACGAATGGGAAGCTGCGCGAGGCTCTCAGATTGCACTCAATCACCTTGATAAAGTTGTTTTTGGCAAGATACTGGATGTTGAACGGACCAGTGATATTGAGAGCCTTGGCGATTTGGGCAGATACCTTCTTGATGCGGCGCATGGTCTCGACGTACAGCTTCTGCGGTGGGAACTGTATGGTGGCATCGCCCGAGTGCACACCGGCATATTCGATATGCTCTGAGATTGCATAGGCTATGATTTCGCCGTCTTTGGCCACGGCATCCATCTCAATCTCCTTGGCATTTTGGATAAATTGAGATACCACTACCGGGTATTGCTTTGACACATTGGCAGCCAGGCGCAGGAAGCGGTGCAGCTCGTCATCGTTGTAGCATACGTTCATGGCTGCTCCCGACAGCACGTAGCTTGGGCGCACCAGCACCGGATATCCAACCTCGGCGATGAATCCTTGGATATCGTCAAGGGTGGTAAGCTCGCTCCAGCGCGGCTGGTCGATGCCAAGGCGGTCGAGCATGGCCGAGAATTTGTGGCGGTCCTCAGCGTTGTCGATCGAGCTGGCCGAGGTGCCGAGTATGTTGACGCCCTCTTTGTTGAGGCGCGTAGCCAGGTTGTTGGGGATTTGACCGCCCACCGAGAGGATTGTACCGTGAGGCTGCTCCAGATCCTCGATATCCATCACGCGCTCAAAGGTTAACTCATCAAAGTATAGGCGGTCGCACATGTCATAGTCGGTGCTGACAGTCTCAGGATTGTAGTTGATCATCACCGAGCGCCAACCCAATTTGCCTACGGTCATCAGTGCATTGACCGAACACCAGTCAAATTCGACCGATGAGCCGATGCGATAAGCGCCCGAGCCCAGCACTATGATAGAGCGATGGTCGGGATTAGAGTAGTCGATGTCATGCTCCGAGCCATTGTAAGTGAGGTAGAGGTAGTTGGTGCGAGCCGGATATTCGGCTGCCAGGGTGTCGATTTGCTTAACCACGGGCAGTATGCCCAGGCGCTTGCGCAGAGCGCGCACACGCAGATTTGCCTCCTCGCCATCGCCGAGCTGGTCCTTGAGCACCGAGCGGGCGATTTGGAAATCGCTGAAGCCTTGCTGCTTGGCTTGGCGCAGCAATTCGGGCGGCAATACCTCGAGGCTGTCATAGCGCTCGAGCTCATGGCTCGTGTCCATGATATTCTGCAAGCGATAGAGAAACCAGCGGTCGATCTTGGTGAGCTCGTGGATGCGGTCAACGCTGTATTCGGCATTCATGGCCTTGGCAATCACGAATATGCGCTTGTCGGTAGGGGCTTGCAGGGCGTGGTCTATGTTTTTGATTTCAATCTCCTTGTTCTCGACAAATCCGTGCATCCCTTGGCCAATCATGCGCAGCCCCTTCTGGATAGCCTCCTCAAAGGTGCGGCCGATGGCCATCACTTCGCCCACCGACTTCATCGACGAGCCGATTTCGCGGCTTACGTTGTGGAATTTACCCAAGTCCCAACGAGGGATTTTCACCACTATGTAGTCGAGGGCTGGCTCGAAGAATGCTGATGTGTCTTTGGTGACCGAGTTGCGCAGCTCCATCAGGCCGTAGCCGAGGCCGAGCTTAGCGGCCACGAAAGCCAGAGGATATCCGGTGGCCTTGGAGGCCAGGGCCGATGAGCGGCTCAGACGGGCATTGACCTCGATCACGCGGTAATCCATCGATTCGGGGTCGAAAGCGTATTGCACATTGCACTCGCCCACGATGCCGATATGGCGCACAATCTTGATGGCAAGAGCGCGCAGATAGTGATAGTCTTCGTTGCTGAGTGTCTGCGATGGAGCAACCACGATGCTCTCGCCGGTGTGGATACCGAGTGGGTCGAAATTCTCCATATTGCACACAGTGATGCAATTGTCATAGCAGTCGCGCACCACCTCGTATTCTACCTCCTTCCAGCCCTTGAGGGATTTCTCAACCAGCACTTGGGGCGAGAAAGAGAGGGCTTTCTCAACCAGGGCGCGCAATTGGGTGTCGTCATCGCAGAAACCGCTGCCCAGACCACCGAGCGCATAAGCGGCGCGCACAATCACGGGGTAGCCGAGCTCGTGGGCCACGGCCACAGCCTCATCGACGCTCTCTACGGCTTGGCTCTTGATGGTCTTGACATCGATTTCATCGAGTTTCTTCACAAACAGCTCTCGGTCTTCGGTTTCCTCGATAGCTCGCACCGGGGTGCCGAGCACCTTTACGTTGTACTTGTCGAGCACGCCGCTGCGCTGCAGTTCTACGCCGCAGTTTAGGGCTGTTTGGCCGCCGAATGCGAGCAAGATGCCCTGAGGACGCTCCTTCTCGATGACCTTTTCTACGAAGTAGGGCGTAACTGGCAGGAAGTAGATTTTGTCGGCAAAGCCCTCTGAAGTCTGTACCGTGGCGATGTTGGGGTTGATAAGCACAGTCGAGATGCCCTCTTCCTTCATAGCCTTGAGGGCTTGTGAACCCGAATAGTCAAACTCACCAGCCTCGCCAATCTTGAGGGCACCGCTGCCCAGTAGCAACACTTTCTTTATGTTGGGATCAATCATTTTTAAGTAATCTTAAAATGAAAAATTAAAAATTAAAAATGAAAAATAAATTAGAGGGTAAACAATGAAGCTCCATTCTTCATTTTTCATTCTTCATTTTTCATTAGAGTAAGGAGATGAATTCGTCGAAGAGGAATTCAGTATCTTTAGGGCCAGACGAGGCCTCGGGATGGAATTGGGCAGAAAAGAAAGGCTTGGTCTTGTGGCGTATGCCCTCGTTGGTGCCGTCGTTCATATTCACAAACAGGGGCTCCCAGTCGGCAGGCAGTTTTGACTGGTCAACAGCGAAGCCATGATTCTGCGAGGTGACGAAGCAGCGGTGAGCTTCGGCCTCAGTCATCTTTGGGCCATGCAGCGAGGCCACCTGGCGCACCGGCTGGTTGTGGCTGCGATGTCCGTATTTGAGCTTGTATGTAGTGGCTCCAGCCGCTTTGGCTAGCAGTTGGTTGCCCATGCAGATGCCACAGATGGGTTTGCCAATGGCCATGGCCTTGCGCAGATTGTCGACAGTGGCTTGGGCAAAGTCGGGATTGCCGGGGCCGTTTGAGATAAACAGGCCGTCGTAGGGGATTTGTGTGAAGTCGTAATCCCAGGGCACGCGCACCACCTTTACGCCTCGGCGTGTCAGACAGCGCACGATGTTGTGCTTTACGCCGCAGTCAACCAGCACCACGGTCTTGTCGCCCTCGCCGTATTCCTCTAATTCGCGGCATGAAGTCTTGCCCACCAGATTCTCCTTGTTGGGGTCGTACCATTCCACTTGCTGCGGGTCATCGCCCTCGATGATAATGCGGCCGAGCATTGAGCCCTTGTCGCGCAGATGCTTGGCCAGAGCGCGAGTGTCGATGCCATAGATGCCTACCACGCCTTGCTCGTCGAGCCATTCCGACAGAGAGCGCTGAGCCAGCCAGTGGCTGTGGTGCCACGAGTAGTCTTGCGCGATGATAGCGCGGCAATGTATGCGGTCGCCCTCGTAGTAGGCGCTGAGGTCGCCCTGGCTTTGCTGCTGTGGAGGCGCACCGTAATTGCCCAATAGCGGGAAAGTAGTGACAAGAATCTGACCCTCATAAGATGGGTCGGTGAGGCTTTCGGGGTAACCTGTCATAGCGGTGTTGAACACCACCTCGCCAGCCGTTGAGGCTTGGTGCCCAAAAGAATATCCATGAAAAGTGGTGCCGTCTTCGAGCTCAAGGACGGCGCTTTTGACGTTGCGCATACGCTGTATTTACTTAAGCGTTAGATAATATGCGCAAAGTTACGGAATTTTTTTGGAATCACACCGATTATAAAGCCATAAATTATCGACCAAGGTGAGAGTGAAGAATGAAAAATGAAAAGTGAAAAATGAAGAATGAAAAATGAAGAATGAAAAATGAAGAATGAAAAGTGAAAAGTGAAAAATGAAAAGTGAAAAATGGAAAATATAGAGGCGAGACCGCTGGTCATGGCCTCGCCTGATATTTGAGAATAGATAGCAATGAGTTCAGAAACGGAACTTGTAGGTATAGCCCACGCCGATGATGTTTCCATGAGGCTCATCATCGTCAGAGTGGTCGATGTATCTATAATACAGCTCTATGTAATTATGCTTGTTGATGCGCCAGTCGGCCCCGGCGGTGACGCGTATCTTGTCGGTATGCATGTCATCGTTGAGGCTGTTGTATATCTCAAACGATGCGAATGGCGTGAGCGGACACTTGCGTATATTGTACTCAGCCTTGAGGCGGCTGCGCAGTTTGGTCTTGGTCTTGGATGAGATGTACTCATCGTCCTTGGCCGCGCCGCTCGACGAGTATTTGCTGACATATTGCGATGTGCGGTGGGTGAATTGCACCTGCTCGCGCAGCGAAAGCTCGAGCCTCGATATCGTGTACGAGCCAGTGAGGCCCACGCTGTAGCGATATTTGGGCTGCCAATACGAGGGTATGATGTTGCCTTTCTTAGTGACTTCCAAAGGCTCGCGCTGATCGATGAAAGTGAAGGCTGCTCCGGCTTTGAGCCATTTCAGGATTTTGTATTGCGCTCCCACTCCGATATCCCATCGATCGGTGGCCTTGAGTTGGTCGGTGGTACGATATTCGGCTTCGGCGGTCAATGACAACCGCTTGTTGACATCGCCTTTGGCTCCGGCCGATGTCCAGAGGCTTTGTGCTGATGCTGTTATTGTGGAGGCCAGCATCAAGAGGATGAGGAAGGGTTTCATTGGTGTTCTTTTGGAAGTTTGAGTAATTTATTAGGGTGTCCAAAATTTTGTGA
>NWBJ01000090.1 GCA_002633115.1 Muribaculaceae bacterium Zag1 | reverse complement strand
CTTCTACAGAACCAAAGAGCTTTTTCAGAGCGCCATCAAAAAGTTCTTTGACCGAATAGGCGACTATAAGGCAGAGTTGGAGTCCCTTCTGACTCTCAGATTCAGTTTGGTCAATTCGCACTCTATTTCGCTTTAACTATAAATCTGTAGTGCCTTCAAGCCTAATAGTACGGCCTATATAATCCGTTCCATTAAATGTCGGTTTTGTCAATTTCGTGTTAGCATATACAAGACTGAAATTTTCCAGTGAAGTGGAGTCTGCCGACTCATTTACTTTTACTGGAACAGGAGTACCCAATTCAAATGCTTCCTGTACAATGGCTGCAAAAGCATCTTGGCGACCTATTATCCAATCTCTGATTACCTCATAATCACTCTCAAGAGTGCGGACATAGATGCCGCCACCCATATCTGACCAAATCTGATTCCATTTGATATGAGAAATTTCTTGTTCACCACAAGTTTCTTCGATAAGTCTGTCAAGGGTGGGTAAGAATGTATTTGCGTTTAAAAAATCACCAAAATATGCTATGGTTCTGTCAATGTACATTTCTTTATACTCTTCACAAGCCCAAAGATTGTAAAGGAGCGTATAGCAACGTCTTAGATTGGATTGGCCTTGGTATCTCATCAGCCAATCTTTGTGATAGTTAAAAGTGTATTCACTCTTTCGGAAAAGGCCCATTGAGAGATCGCAATCTTTTAAAAGGGCACGCCAACGGCCATCTACGCCATCGGTGCGTCTCCATAGCACTTGGTTATTCCCTGGAAAGTCGGTGTCGGAAATCCAAGTTCTGAGTATAAACATCGCAGCATACGATTCCAAATCAATATTCTCGCCCCATTCCTCAAATGAATGAGTAGTCTTACCAAAATCTAACCAATCCCAATAGCTTTGTGGAATGATTTCTGGAGTCCCCGCGCTTGCTGCTTTCTCTGTATCCAGGTAGTCAACGATTTCAACATCCTCAAGGCCGTCATAATTTGAATAGATATTGTCCTCGTCTGACCTTTCACGCATAGCCAGCATGCCCAGATATTCTCCGTTCAAATATATAATAGCGGGGGAGTAGGCTTGCCAATCCACAAAATCAGTGTTGTGGCCCAATACTCTTTGAGCTAAAGCATCATGGATGTATCCGCGGCAGAATGAGGATCCACCGTTTCGCAAGATGAAACTCTTTATTTGGTCCATGCCTGGTTTGTCATAAGCCCAGAACTCATGCTCAAACCTCTTTACTCCAAATCTTTTATTGGCATAAAGCACCATTGATTTCATTGGATGGGAACGAGTGGAATTCCCTTGAATACGGGTTTCGCAAAGCTGATTAAGCAGAGCCTCGCCTTGCTCTGGATCAAAGAACTCGAAATTGAGAGGTCTTCTCCACTTGTATCCATAATTTGGATCATCTTCACCGCCTGCACCATCTACATAAATTCCGATTTCGTCATCGTATAGATAATCGGGATCTATTACTAAAGACACCAATGGTATCTTTTGTTCACGGCCAAGGAATATGTAGGAGTTTACAGAGGAAGGTATGGAGATACACCCATCGCACATAACTTTAGCTCTTATTACCATTGAGGAATCCACGGCTATCGGTTCATTATAAGTGAAACCAACAGTTGTAGTGGGTTCCTTTCCATCTAATGTGTAGCGAATTATAGCATCAGAGGGAGAATCGGCTGGAAGAGAAAGCTCAAGCGTGAACGGAGTGGTTTCTACCCATACTCCTCCGGCTTTACTGAATATAGGAGCTTCCAGCACTACATTGCTCACCCCACCTTGGTTAGAAGCTCCAGGGGTAGGAGTTAACTGATAGCCCCAAGTTTTTGAGCCATCTTCCTCACGGCCATAGGCTACATTAGGCGCTGGTTGTTTCTTAAGGCTTGAGATTCCATCGATTTGATTCCCTTGAGCATCAAAAAGATAGAGAGAACCTTTCCCAGAATCTATGCGAAAATCCGTGTGGAGGTCAGAGTCTGTTTTGTCACAATAAACCAGCAAATATCCATTGGCTGATACAATTGTCCCTTCGGGCAGTGCGTATCCTTCTGATGGGTCATCCGACAGTGATAGAATGAATCCGCTAATGTCCTGCTCCTGTTCTGATGGATTATACAACTCGAGCCAAGAGTCGGGGAATTCGTTTAGGTCATCCATGATGCAATCTATATTAGACTGCATGAGTTCATTAATCATAACCTGAGAATAGCCCATAAAGCCTATGCTCCCAAAGGCAATGGTTGCAAATCCAGGAAGAATTCTTGATAAGATTGTCATTATCATATATTTTTAGTCTTTATTTCAAGCTTTTTCCCTTAAGGGTAAGGGTTAAGGAAGAATCTAATGGTTACCTATCTTTTAATTAAGTTAAGAGTAATATTCTGAATAGAAACTATCTGAATAAGTAGGCAAGGGTAATTCATTCCATGCAAAATTACAAAAATTTCCTGAAATTTTTACGCCCATAATCCATTAATTCTCCAATTCTCCCATCTTTTAAGACCTTTATCACAATTTTTTTGTAAATTTTTCACTTTCCTCCCCTCCCTTTATTTGTGTTTTCAATGAGAAAACCTTAAATTTGCAGTAATAAAAAGTAGGAGTTTATGAAAGAGCTACAAATATATCCCATAGGTATCCAAACTTTCCAAAAGTTAAGGGAGGATGGATACAAGTATGTGGATAAGACTGATTTTGTCTACACTTTAGCACAGGAGAGCACCCCTTTCTTTCTGAGCCGTCCCCGGAGGTTCGGCAAAAGTCTGTTGCTCTCGACTCTTGAGGCCTATTTCCAAGGAAAAAAGGAGCTATTCAGGGGCCTTGCTTTGTATAAATTAGAAAAAGAATGGTCAGCCTATCCTGTCCTGCATCTTGACATGAACCCTGGCAACTATGAGACGCCCGATGGATTGATACGCCATTTGGTATACTATTTGAATATTTGGGAGAAATATTATGGAATCACAGAGATAGAAGAAGATGTGGCCCATAGATTTCAAACAGTCATCTCAAAGGCCAATGAGGTCACCGGCCGTAAAGTGGTGATTCTTATTGATGAATATGACAAACCTCTCTTGAAATTCGTTGGCGATGAAGAGCGCCAAAAGCCCTATCGTGACATACTGAAGCCTTTTTATGGCTGCCTTAAGACAATGGACAGTCAAATACGATTCATTATGATAACTGGGGTCACTAAGTTTTCGAAAATGAGCGTGTTCAGTGACCTGAACAATCTTGATGACATATCTCTTGATGATGAGTATGCCACTGCGTGCGGTATCACGGAGGAGGAGCTTCTATCTACTTTTGAAAATGGCATTAAAGAATTGGCAAAGAAACAGAAGAGCACATTTGAGGAGACTCTGGAAAAACTAGCAAAAAAATATGACGGCTATCACTTTTCGGCGGAAAGCGATGGGGTGTTCAATCCTTTCAGTGTACTCTGTGCCCTTAAAAAAAGAAAATTTGGTAATTATTGGTTCTCTACAGGCACTCCATACTTTTTGGTGAGCCTATTGAAATCCAAGGGCTATCTATTGTCAGAACTGGAGGATATTAAGATAGATGCCGACACCTTAGGCTCCATTGAGGTTATCAATACTAATCCTATTCCAGTTCTATATCAAAGCGGCTATCTCACCATTTCTGGATATGACCCTGAGAGCGACCTCTACCGATTGAATTATCCAAATGAAGAGGTTAAGGAGAGTTTTCTAAAATTCTTGCTTCCAGATTATAGCAACCTCCAACGGGAAAACTGTGCTTTTGAGATTGACAAGTTTGTCGAAGAGGTACGCAATGGCGAGATCGATGCCTTTCTCAAACGTCTGCAATCACTGTTGGGAAGTTGCGACTATGATTTGATTCTGGAATGTGAGAAACACTATCAGAATGTGCTTTACATTGTGTTCGCGTTGATGGGTATGCGAGTGCAAGTTGAGCAGCATACCAGCCAAGGGCGCATCGATATGGTGGTCAAAACCCCTCAATATGTCTATGTAATGGAGTTTAAATACCATGGAACAGCCCAAGATGCCATAGACCAGATAGATCAAAATGGCTATGCCATCCCATACCAAACCGACCCTCGCACAGTATACAAGGTTGGTGTGGCTTTCTCAGCTAAAACCCACACCTTGGCTCAACCATGGATGGTAGAAAAAGTCTCAATAGCCTCTCATCAATGAAACAAAAACCTCAAATATTAAGATTTCTTCAGTAGAGCATGCCGAAGAGCCAGAGGGGGATTTTGTTGGCAAAGCCCATCTCGACCCCGTCGCGCACAACATAACTTTTGGTTATGTCTTTTACCTGGGTGTGCTTTTTGCCTGGGCCTCCAGCCTCAAAGGTAGTGCCATCGGGGAGGGAAAGGTCTCCCTCTTGCGGCATGATTATGGTACCAAGGGTTGACATCTGTGAGGCGAAAAATGTCTCTCCCATAGTGCCGCTGTCAAAATTTGCCGCTAAGGCATACATCAGATTAGTATTGTCAAACAATACCTTTTCAGGCTTAGCCAGAGCTTTGATTTCACCATCTTTGGCGTATAGGCGTCTAATCAGGGTTGCTTGATTCATCAAATCGAGCAACTTGAGCAGATTATTACGGGAAACTTCTAATTTCTTGCACAAATCACTAATATTTAGGATGTATGGAGTCTGTTGGGCTAAGCATCCCAGCAATCGTTTGGCCTTATAGACCGATTCTATCTCCAGATTGCCTACCAAAGGTATTTCGGTTTCTATCACGGTGGTCACCACTTGCTGAAGGCGTGTATCGAAATTTTCGACATTCTCACGATAGAAAGGATAATACCCATGTCGAATATAGGCCTCAAAAGCCGGCAGCACTTTGATTTGGCTCGTTATATCCATGGCCAGCGAGATATGCTCAGAGAGAATCTGGCCGAGGCTGAATATGGGAAATTTGGCTATTCCTTCTAACTCGAGATATTCCCTAAATGACAATCCGCGGAGCACATACATGATGTGGCGCCTCGACAGGTCTGCCACCTTGTTACGGGACAGATTTAGAATAGAGGATCCCGTGACCACTAAGTGAAGCTTAGGGTAATAGTCATAGATATTCTTGACCTCTTGAATCCACGTAGGATACTTATGCACCTCATCGAGAAACAAGTATTCTCCTCCATGTGTGTAAAAGAATTCAGCCAATTCCATTAAGGAATACTTAGAAAACCAAATATGGTCAAGGCTTACGTAGAGTACTTTGGAGAAATCTTTAAAGTTCTCTCGGATGTGTTGGAGCAACATGGTGGTTTTGCCCACGCCTTTAGCTCCCTTGATTATTATCAAGCGGTCAGTCCAATCAATCTGTGAGTACAGATACCTTTTGTGGGTAAGATCGACACCGCCTATCAATCGCATCGATTGGTCAAATAACAAATTGATTTCAACCATAATTCTGACATTTGTTGCCGCAAAGATACAGATTTTTTTACTTTTGAAAGTAAAAAATCGATAAAAATTTTGCTCTCTAAAGTAAAAATGCCTACCATTTTTTACTTTAGAGAGCAAAATCGACTTAAGTATTCTGGGTCAGATTTTGTGGGCGAGGCGGCGGGCTGAGGCGATGGCGGGGGCCATGTCGTAGTATTTGTATTCGCCGAGGCGACCGCCGAAGAGGACGCGGGGCTCTTGAGCGGCCAGGGCGCGGTATTGCTCGTAGAGGGATTGGTTGCGGTGGTCGTTGACGGGATAGTATGGCTCCATGCCCTCGGTCCATTCGGTGGAATATTCGCGCGAGATGACGGTGCGGGGATTGTCGTAGACGGCATTGCCAAACGACTCGAAATGCTTGTGTTCGATGATGCGAGTGTATGGCACTTGTGCATCGGTGTAGTTGATCACGGCGTTGCCTTGGTAGTTGGGTTGGTTGAGGACTTCGGTCTCGAATCTGACTGTTCGGTACTCGAGGCGCCCAAAGCGGTAGTCGTAGAATTGGTCAATCTTGCCTGTAAACAGTACCCTCTCGGCCTGAGCCATCCAATAATCGCGTCGATCAAAGAAATCCTCGCCGAGACGCACATCAGCACCCTCAAGCAGCTTGTCAATTAGCGGATTGTAGCCGCCAATGGGAATGCCTTGGTGCAGGTCGTTGAAGTAATTATTGTCAAAGGTCAGTCGCACGGGCAGGCGCTTGATGATGAACGCTGGCAATTCATTGCATGGGCGCCCCCACTGCTTCTCGGTATAGCCTTGTATTAGTTGTTCGTAGATATCGCGGCCAATGAGCGCCAAGGCTTGCTCCTCGAGGTTGCGCGGTTCGGCTATGCCCTCGCGGCGCATGCGCTCGACGGCCTCATGGCGCTGTTCGGCCAATATGGCTTCGGCTTCGGCCGGTGTCTGGCAACCCCACATCTGGTAGAAGGTGTTCATGTTGAACGGCAGATTGTACAGCCGTCCATTTGGGGCCTTTGCTACCGGGCAGTTGGTGTAGCGGTTGAAATCGACCAGACCGGTGACGAACCGCCACACCTCTTGGTCGGAGGTGTGGAATATGTGGGCGCCGTATTTGTGCACATTGATGCCATCAACGGTCTCGCAATAGATGTTGCCGCCGCTATGACGGCGCTTCTCAATCACTAAGCAGCTGAGGCCGCGCTTGCGCGCCTCGTGGGCGAATGTGGCCCCGTAGAGCCCAGCCCCAACAATTAGCCAATCGTACATAGCAAGTCAAAAGTCAAAAGTCAAAAGTCAAAAGTGGGAGGAGAGGGGACAAAATTACGAAAAATTTTGTAACTTTGCGATATAAATCTGTACCGATGAGAAAATATTTGTCAATTCTACTGATTTTGGCCTTGGGATGGGCATTTGCATCTTGCTCAAACGACATCATTGAGCTGGAGGCCCTGAGCAAACGCCCAGCTAAGGCTGCGGTGCATACCTACAGCCGTTCTGACACCCTGAGGGTACTCGTGGTGGGCAACAGCTACGCTTGCAATGCCGTAGACAGCTACCTGCAGGATATGCTCGCATCAACGGTCGAGCATTTCGTCATCGGTCGATTGCACAAGGGGTCGTGCTCGCTCGCGATGCACCTCAACTATGCCGAGACCGATGAACCGGCCTACAACTACCGCAAATATTCAGAAGACAGTGTGTTGCTGCGCCAGGATGAGTGCACCCTGGCCGAAGCTATAGCCGACGAGCGATGGGCCTGGGTCAGCTTGCAGCAATACAGCAAAGAGTCGGGTCAGTACGAGACCTATCAGGCTTCGCTTCCGGCCTTGATGCAATGGCTCAGACTGAGGATTTGCGATGATTCGCAATTCATCTGGCACCAGACTTGGACATATTCGCCCGAATACGAAGGCTCGGTGTTTGAGCCTTACGGCTACGATGCCGATGCTATGTGGGGAGCCATCGAGGATGCCACCGAGAGTGTGATGCGCGACTATGAATTTGCCCGGCTGGTGCCATGCGGACTGACTATAGAGTTGGCCAAGCAGTCGGCTCTGGGCTTGAGCGTCTATTCCGATGGCCGACATCTGTCATCCATCGGATGCTATGCCGCTGCCGCCACTTGGTACGAGGCGCTGACGGGTGAGGATGCCCGCGAACTGGAATATAATCCAGGCTTAAATGAAGATGAGCGGCAACTTGCTCTTGCTGCCGCCCACCAAGGAGTTGTGAGTTATGAGTTATGAGTTATGAGTTGTGAGTTGTGAGTTATGAATTGTGGGTTATGAGTTATGAGTTGTGAATTGTGGATTTTGAATTGTGGATTTTGAATTGTGGATTTTGAATTGTGGATTTTGAATTGTGGATTTTGAATTGTGAATTGTGAATTGGGAATTAGTGGGTCATGATTAGGGCTACAATGTAGGCAATGTAGAGGATAACAAGGACTGCGCCCTCGGGACGCGAAATTTCCTTGGGTCCTTTGCCGATCATGGCGAGCAGCCATACCACGATTGCGGCACCAGCCATGGTGGCGAAGTTGAGCAGCGACACGTGGCCAGCATTCAGGGGATGGATTACGGCGCAGGTGCCGAGCACAAAGAGCATATCCATTATGCAAGCCCCCACCACATTGCCCATGGCCAGTCCGGCTTGGCCCTTGAGGGCCGCGGCAACAGAGGATGCTATGTCAGGCACGCTGCTGCCGATGGCCACGATGGTGAGGCCAACCATGGCCTCAGACATTCCGGCCTTGAGGGCGATGCCCGAGGCTCCGTCGACTATCCAGTCGCCGCCTATCACCAATGCTCCAAGGCCCAGTACGATGCAAGTGATGGCAAGCCACATCTTCATCGGCGGCTTGGTGGCCGCTTGCTGTTTTTGCACCTGCCGCGTGGCTCGGTCGGGCATCGTGGCTTGTTTGCGGGCATTGTTGAAGGTATAGAGCATGAACAGCGCGAACACCAGCAGCATCACCAGGCCATCGCCACGGTCGAGGATATTGTTGGTGGCGTGGCCGTCCATCAGTCGGTCTTCGGCGCAGAAGAATATAATCAATGCTGCCACTACCATCACGGGCAGGTCGCACCACAGGGCGCTCTTGCTGATCTTGATCGGCATTATCAGGGCGGTGATGCCCACCACCAAGAGCAGGTCGAAGATGCCGGCGCCGACCACATCGCCGATGGCGAGTTCGGACTTGTGCTGCACAGTCGACAGCACGCTCACCACCAGGTCGGGCGTGGACGAACCAAAGGCCACCACAGTGAGGCCGATTACCGCCGGGGTTACTTTGAAGCGAGTCGCCATCGCTACGGCTCCGTCTGTCACATAATTGCCGCCAGCGACGATGAGCACCAGGCCCATCAAGAGAAAAAGAATGTCATGCCACATAGTTGGTAGTTTTTAATCCTCGCGGCGGAACCGCGAGGCATTTTTATCCTCGCGGCGGAACCGCGAGGCACAAGAAGCCGCTATCCAGATGGGCTGCCAGCAGAGCTGGCAGGGAGGGTAGGAGGGGGCTGCTATCCAGATGGGCTGCCAGCAGAGCTGGCAGGGAGGGTAGGAGGGGCCGCTATCCAGAAGGGGCTGCCAGCAGAGCTGGCAGGGGGCCGCTATCCAGATGGTAGTCATAATTATTACGCTTGATGGGGGGTGATAGTTCAGTAGACAGAGGGGAATCGGGCTATTGGGCCAAGGTGAGGCGCAGGCCGTGGAGGGGCTGGGGCGCGGTTTTGATGGCGAGGGCCGCGTAGCGGTAGGGTGAACCGAGGATGCCATCGATGGCCGGGGCCGAGCCAGAGGCGATGATTGACCAGCGGCGCAGGTCGTCGCTGCCGTATAGCACCCATTGCAAGGGCCCAGAGACCGGCGGCAACAGCTCGATGGCTGTGACGCGCACCCGGTCGCGGTCGCTGAGAGTGATGGGGCGAGTGAGAATTGTCATTTGGGTCGCGTAGGCTTTGGCTTCGCCCCATTGCTCTGAGCTGAGATGATAGACAAGCGCCGTATCATCGCTGATGGCCCATAGCAGCTGGCGCTGGCTGTCGTAGGCAAAGCGGCAGTTGGTAGCTATTTCGGTCCATTGCGGCATGGCTGTCGGCATCCATTCCTGCCAATGAGGCGTGTCAGTGGCTCGGCGCGGAATCTGGGTGAGATTGCCAGAGACGCACTCGCATTTCGATCCGCTCAATATCATCACGCCGCGCAGCGAGGCGAAGGCTACGCTGTCGTCAAGTTGGCAGATGCTCGCTGCGCTTGAACAGGGCACCGAGGTCACTTGCTGCTTAACGGCAAAACCCGAAGATGTGGCCTGAAGTGCCCATACCCCGTCGGTCGAAAAGGCGTAGAGGGGATATTCGCCCCATTGGCCCGAGGATACGGCTCGCATGGCCGATGCCACGCCCATAAGGGTGCCAGTGCCGATGGTGTTGGTGATGGGAAAACATAGAGGATTGTCAGGCAGCGAGGTGCGCAAGATATTTGGCGTGGGGCATACAGTCGCATATTCGCCAACGGGCGCTTGGCAGTTGTAGGCGGGAGCTGCAAGCGAGTCAAGGGTGCCCATCCAATATGCCCCGTCGAGGCTGGGGTGTGGCAAGAGAGGCATCCGATAAGCAGCGCCCTCACACTCCAATTCCATCAAGAAAGCCCCAGGGTGGGGATAGAAAAGGCTCGGCGGAAAAGCCTCGGCTAAATCCTGAGCGCACTGCGATTGGCCAACTGCTTGATAGATATCCCCGTCATGCAGAATCCACACGCGAGCGGTGACAGTGTAAGAATCGGCGCTTGAAGCAGAGACGCATCTGGCGCAAGATGCCAGCAGAGGCAGAGGAGCTGGAAATGCCATAGTGCCGGCGCCGATGTGCCATCGCGTGCCAATCTGGGTAGCAAAGGTTGGAGCGAGGGTGAAATGCGACAGGCTGTATTCCTCCATCACGGGCATCGCGGCGATTGCCGCGCTGGTGGCACAGGCGATATCGACATTGGCGAAATCGCTCATCACCGAGGCAAAAGGATAGGGAATCGAGGCAATGCGATGAAACTCGCTGGCCGCGGCCAATTGCTGGGCCAATGCGCTGTTGGGCGTAACGGCCCATGCCCTGAGTTGGTCCCAGCCCAAGCTGTCAACGGTGTGCATGGCGTAGGCATCATTTGCCTCGGCCCACACTCCCGCCAAGGGGTCGTTGGCCTCGGCGCGTCCTCGCAGAGCGCCGCCGCTCTGGGCATCAGCGATTTGGGAATAACTGACTATTCCGGTCTGGGCGATGCTGTCGGCATCGTAGGTCAGAATCGGCACGGTGACGAAAATGTCGATGGCGGCAATGCGCGAGGCCCATCTCGGGTCGGGCAGCGATAGGATGCGATAACGCAGGGCGCAATAGGGATGCGAGCCGCTGCTGAGGGTGACGATGTTGTAGTCTGCATCATCGGCTTGGGCGGTTACGGTGTCGATGGCCAAGCAGGGAGGCATAATTGTCGGCAGCATCAGGATGGGCGAGGAGGGGAGAATGAGCGAACCATCGGTGAGACGCAGCGCGTAGCGCACAAAGAATGGCTGGTGGAAATAGCCCTTGGCTTCGGCTTGCTGCCGTGCTGCATCGGCAAAGGCTGAGAAGATGGCGGTGGCTGCCGCTGAGGCATCAGCTGCCGAGGACGCATCGGCGCGATGCACCTGGGTCATGCCGCCAGAGGCGGTGGATACGGGGGCCAGCGAGGCTGGCACGCTGTATTGCTGGCTGAATGTCAGGTAGCCGGCGCGTTGCAGCCCGAACTCGATGACTGGAAACTGGGGATAGCCCTCGGGCAAGGTTGCGGTTGGGCTCGCCGCCTCGGGGATAGGCGGCAGCGGCCAAAGCGAACCCTCGCGAGCAATGCAGCCGATGCTGGCAGCGAGGCTGCCAGGGTTGCTCCACGCCTCGGCGGGGAGGGTGCTCAAGCCGCTGAATTTGATGTCAGTGGTTTGGATTGGTGTTTGCATAACAATGGCCATTAAGAATCATGCTGCAAAAATACAGCAGGATTCTTAATGGCCAATTATATTCTCATTCAGCCCAGCCCCCCTTTGCGCCTTTGCGCCAGCCTCCCTTTGCGCCTTTGTGCCTTTGCGCCTTTGTGGGAACTGGTCTCTACAAAGGTGCAAAGGCACAAAGGCGCAAAGGGGGGCTGGCGCAAAGGCGCAAAGGGGGGCTGGGCTGGCGCAAAGGGCGGGGCTCGGTGGGGATTACACATTAAATCTGAAATGCATGATGTCGCCATCTTGCACCACATATTCCTTGCCCTCGACCGAGAGCTTGCCGGCATCCTTGACGGCGTTTTCGCCCCCGAGGCCCACGTAATCGTCATATTTGATTACCTCGGCGCGGATAAAGCCCTTTTCAAAGTCGGTGTGGATGATGCCGGCGCATTGCGGCGCCTTCATGCCACGGCGGAATGTCCAGGCGCGGCACTCGTCGGCTCCAGCGGTGAAATAGGTCTGCAGGTCGAGCAACGCATACGCTGCGCGTATCAGTCGGGCCACGCCAGATTCCTCGAGGCCGATCTCGGCGAGGAACTCTTGGCGCTCCTCCCAGGTCTCGAGTTCGGCGATGTCGCTCTCGGTCTGGGCTGCCACGATTAGCAGTTGGGCGTTCTCGCCCTCGATGGCTTTGCGCACAGCCTCGACATATTTGTTGCCATCGACGGCCGACGAGTCGTCGACATTGCAAACATACATCACCGGCTTGTTGGTGAGCAGGAACAGGTCGCGGGCGAAGCGCTGTTCGTCGGGAGTCTCGAGCACAACCGAACGAGCCGGAAGCCCTTGGCTGAGAGCCTCTTGGTATTTTTGCAGCACCGAGGCTTGCAGCTTGGCCACCTTGTCGCCGCCAGTCTGGGCGGCTTTGAGGGTTTTGGCGAGGCGGGCCTCGACTGTCTCGAGGTCTTTGATCTGCAGTTCGGCATCGATGATTTCTTTGTCGCGCACGGGGTCGACTGAGCCGTCGACGTGGGTCACATTGTCATCGTCGAAGCAGCGCAATACGTGCAGTATTGCGTCGCACTCGCGTATGTTGGCCAGGAATTTGTTGCCAAGGCCTTCGCCCTTTGATGCGCCCTTTACCAGGCCGGCGATGTCAACTATCTCGACTGTGGCTGGCACGATCGATTTAGGGTTGCACATCTCCACCAGCTTGTTGAGGCGATCATCGGGCACCGAGATTACGCCCACGTTGGGTTCGATTGTGCAGAATGGGAAATTTGCCGACTGCGCCTTAGCGCTCGACAAGCAATTAAAGAGGGTGGACTTGCCAACATTGGGCAATCCAACTATGCCGCATTTTAGTGCCATCTATTCTAAGTAATAAGTAATTAGTAATAAGTAAGCTTCGCGAGGGGAAGCCTCTGCGTTGCATCAGCTGGGCTACCCCGTAGGGGTTATTTCATCTAGCCTTAGCCATGCCTCAGCTATACTACCCCGTAGGGGTTGTTTCATTAATTCACTGCAAAGTTACGAAAAATTGGCGAGATATCCCTAACCTAACTGAAATTGGCACAAAGGCCCTCATATACATCGGAATATTTCATGTGATCCATGATTCTTGAAAGCATTCCGATTTGAGTTTCGGTATGCTTCAATTCCTCAAGATATTCTTGGGCATGGTCTATGTCATCGAGCAGGTCGTATTCATCGCCGAATTCCGTCTTTGCGGTAGTGGAATGCGTTAGGGCAATGCGTTTGTAATTGTGAGCGATGCGTTGATTTGTATTGTCGATACGATCTTTCAACTCATCGAAAATCTTGTCAAGAAGATACTTGTCAATATCGGTGTAGCGATCTGAATATTTCACCTTGCCACTCTCATAATCCTCATCGGATGAGAAATTCCAAACGATGTCTCCCTCTTCTTCAAAGAGGCTATACATATCTTCGCATCGCGATATCCACATCAGGCTCTCAGGGTGAGCCTTAGTCTCTTCAACTCCCTTAGGCTTAAGATAAATTGTCAGGGTTGAACTCATAATCAGTAAAATGTATTTTAAATTTGGTTAGAATATAGATATAGTCCACTCCGGGCCGCAAAATCCTCAATATCTTCATCGTGAGATATAATATGTGCTTGATATTGGTTGTTAGAGGTACGACCCAATACTATTACATCACCTGCTCTATCTGAAGAGAGGTAGTAAAATCCTTTTGGGAATCCACTTATCCGATAGGCCTCAAGACTTTTGTCATAAGTAGCTACGCATTTAGTGGTGCTTCCATCTGGCCAAGAAATGGTCATATCTTTGCGTCGTAATTTTTGGTGTCCTTCATCGATTGTCAATATCATCCTCCATTTCCGTTGAGGAATAAGGAGAAATCCATTTTTATGGCACTTGCTCTCTACCTCTGAAGCGAGAATGAATTTAGCGCAATAAGCCTCGCAAGTTCTTAGAAATTCAAGCGCAGCATCTACAGTATGAGACATGGCAGTGTAAGGATAAAAGTCTTTATAAGCAAATACTCATAAGACATAATAAGGTAATAATAGGATATTTAAGCCTGTAGTTGATATACTATACTCTCTGGGAATAATAATGGCATTCCTTGCTTTTTTATTTTGAAGCTATAAGTGTCTCCACCTTTCCCACCTCGACATAATAACAAGTCCAAAGTGATAAGGCCTTGGTCTAATAGAATATCAAACTGATGGACATTGGGGTTACGAGTATGTTCAATGCTTTTATATCGAAAATGCTCTTTACCATCACGCATAATATTCCCTGCCTCTAGCCAAAAAGTTTCATGATGCTTTTCTGTTAG
>NWBJ01000089.1 GCA_002633115.1 Muribaculaceae bacterium Zag1 | reverse complement strand
TGATCGAGCGCCTTTGGAAGTTCTTGAGGAAGAAAGTGATCAACACTAACTTCTACAGAACCAAAGAGCTTTTTCAGTGCGCCATCAAAAAGTTCTTTGACCGAATAGGCGACTATAAGGCAGAGTTGGAGTCCCTTCTGACTCTCAGATTCAGTTTGGTCAATTCGCAATCTATTTCGCTTTAACTATAAATGCCCCTGGGCATCATGGAGGTGTCGACAATGCTGGTGCCAGAGGCCACGCTTTCTTGCATCACCACGGCGCCGCTCATAGAATACACCACAAGGATGGCATTGTCAGAGCTTTGATTATTGATAATCAATGTATTGCCATTGTTAGCAGATTTGATGGTCAAGGACACGTTGTCGTGCAAAGTCTCAATTCCCGAGTGGGCCAAATCGTTGCTTTGGGTCAAATCACTGGTTTTGCTGCCATAGATGGCTTCCACGGCATAGTAGGTTGTGGTAGACATACCAGCGGGCACTTGGTCTACAAATTCATTTCCTTGGATATAGCTGCCCACCAAGGAGCGAGCGCCGCCCTCAACGCGATACACATTATATCCCGTGGGCACTGGCATAGCAGTCTTGTAGCGGTTGCCAAGATTGAGGTGGTCGATAGCTCCATTGTTGTAGCCGCGAGCGCGAATCATGAAAATCTGGTCGAAGTCGCTCTCATAGAATTTCACGCCATACTCTGGGCCATAGGTCTCGCTAAAATCGTTGTGATACCAGCCTTTGGCTTGGTCGAGGGGATAGTCGGCGGTGGGCTTGGCGGTGCTGATGCCCATCATGCCATTGGAGTAGCTCATTGCCACGAGGAAGCCGTCGGGAGCCTCAACGGGTGAAGGCAGGGTGTAAGTGTTCCACTCGTCGTCGACATTGTCCACAGTGATTTCCAATATGGGTGTGTTGATGGGATATCCCGTGGCATCGAGCGGGAAGAGGAAAAGATTCACTCTGGGATGGCTGCCGGCGAGCGATGAGGTGTGCCACGAGATTTCTCTCACCACAGCAGCGTCATCAAAGGAGTTGCCCTCAATGGCATAATAGAGATTGTTGATAAAGTTGTATTCAAAGCCACTATAGTCGGCTGGCACACCGCTGTCGTAGCGAAACTCGGCAATAGGGTCGTCCCAAGTGATTGTTGCCGTGGAGCCGCTGTCGTCGAGACTTGCTGCCACATTGCATGGCGCATAGCGACGTGGCTCAATGGCAAAATCATAGTTGCTGGCGTCGCTGCCGCTATCCATGGTAAACTGGCTGCTTGTGCCCCAGTAGGTGCCGGCAAGCACTTCTACATTGTAGCTTTCCACATCCCAATACACATCGTTGATAGTGTAGGTGCCGTCCTCGCCGCTCACTCCATAGTAGGTTGCGTAGCCCGAGAGCACCACACCGGCGCCAGGCAGAGGGTTGCCAGTGGAAGCGTCGGTGATGCGGCCGCTCACGGTTGCCGTCGACAATGTTTTGAGCGCGAAGTTAGCCTCAACCGTTGCTCCTTCTTGCAATTTGCTGGCCTGCTTGCTTTGCGAATGATAGCCATATTTGCTGGCGGTCAGCGAGTATGTGCCCGGAGTGACGGCGGGGAATGAATATTGGCCATTGGAGTTGGTTGAGACCGACTGCATTGTGCCGTCGATAGTCACAGTGACTCCCTCCATAGGCAAATTGCTCAAGTCCTCGACTATGGTGCCGCTGATGCTGCCTGTGGCCTCCTGGCTCAAATAGAATTTGGTTGCCGGCAACAGATTGAGGATGCTCGCGCCGCCGTTTTGGGCCGGATTGGCCACATCAACATCCTCGCGTATTGTGCCGAGATAGATGGTTCGCGGTGTGTCGGTAGCAAAGGCGGTGAAACGATTGTTGTCCAAGAAATAATCGTTGTTGCGTGTGGCATAGATCACCAGGTTGCCTCCGTGATATTGATATGGCTCGTCAAATGGCACATCAAGCTCATTGGTGCCGCCCTTGAGATATACCGACGAGGAGAACACCTTTTTAAACACCGAGGTGTCGACCCACTCGTTGTCGGAGAAGTCGCTCTTTGTGGTTTCTCCAATCCACAACTCTACATTCTCTGAGTCAAAGTCGGTGGATGTGGTTGCGACATAGGATATTCCATAGATGGTGCACTGGTTGATGCCAATCTCGTTGGCGGTGTAGATCATTTGTGTGAGCGAACCATTGGAATAGAAATCCCAGGGCACATTTGTGGTAAGGTCTTTGTCGCTCTCAAACTGCAAATCGCGCACCACGCTTGGCAGCACCGCATATTGGGCTTCTGCTGTGGCATCGTTGCTGGTGTCGTGGTCGCCATCAAGTGAAATTTTTGCTACAAGAGTGCCTGTTGTGGCCTCAGCGGCCTGCCAGCTAAACTCAAAGGTTTTGTCGGCACCCTTGTCGATAGCGCAGTTGTCGACTTGGGCCAAAACTTTGTTGTTTTTCTCGTCGCGCAAAATTACAGAGAATCCGCTCTCGGCGTTGTTGCCGTTGTTGTGGATTGTGAATTGGGCTTTGGCTGCGGCATTGGCTTCCATGATTGGGTCAAATCTGAGGTTCGTCGCTTTGAGATCGTGCTCTTTGGGGGGTGCCAAGTTCCACATTGTCGAGATAGCACTTAGAGTAGAACATATAGTTCACATAATGATTGGGCACATCAAAGCGCAGCATACCAATCTTGCCGGCATATTCTTTGAGCGAAAGCTCCACCTCGGTGAAATCGACCGTGGCTTCGCGCGTATTGGAATCGATTGACGGGTCTACCACATAGATTGGCTCAAAGGTGGCGCCACCATCCACGCTCAGGCTCACTGTGAGATATGTGTCTTCGCTCGGTGTCACGCCATATCCGCCGTTAAACCAATCGGTGTAGATAAAGCGATAATAGAATTTGAGGTGGGGATCATCGCCCAGGTCGGTGAAATGGGTGTTGGCATAGCAGTCGACCTGCGATGTGAGCGCCGCACAGCCCGTGCCATTGATGCCCAGTTGGGTGTCGAGATACATGTAGTTGCTGCTCCATGTCGTGGGCAGTTGGGTGTCGAAGTTTTCAAACCAGAAGCCAGTGTAGTGGGCTTCGTTGATGTTTTGCGACACTTTGACAGTGAATGTGGGCACATTGGGGTCGTTGGTGGCGAGGGTAAACTCTCCCTCATACAGACCCACGCTCTCCACATCGAGCTTCACGCCGATGCGCACTATGTTGCCCGGCTCGATGGTGACTGGCAAACCAAGCACGGTGATTTCGGGGCTTGCGTCTTCGAGTTCCACCTCGAGGTTAGAACTGCCGATATTGGTGATGAGATAGCCCTCGGTGGTGGCAGCGTCTTTGTCGTATCGGTCTTCAAGCGTCAGTGTGTCGTCGGCACTAAAGGCTGGAGTGTGTGGGGGGCAAACCGATACATTGTCAATCAGGATTCCCGAGCCCAAAGCAGGGGAGGTGGCATGGAATCCTATGTGGCAGTCGCCAGTCTCGGTGGCCGTGAAAGTGACTGTGGCATAGGCCCAGCCATTGGAATCGGTGTCAAAATGTTGCAAATCGATGGTCATGTTGTCGGCTGTGGTGCCATAGCCTGCCATCACAGTCATCTCCTCGGTCACTCCATCACCGTCGCCAACCATGAGCAGGCGATAGGTTAGCACATAGTTGCTGCCGGCGACAGTGGAAAAGGCGGGCGAGAACAGCCACGCATCGTGGGCATTGAGTTGCGTGAGAATATAGGCATAGCATTCTCCGCTGGGAGCGGCCACACGTCCTGATGTGGTGTAGAGGGTGCCACATTCCCACTTGTCGGCGGCATATCCCGGTGTGGCCACACTAACCCATCCGCTGGGCAACTCGTCGCTGCCCCAACTCTCGTTCTCGTCGAAATCCTCATATAGCAGTGGCGTGGAGGAGTTGACGTTGGCTTTCCTGGGCGCGTTGACACCCACAACCTTCTGCTGCGCCATAAAATGCTCTTTGCCTTGCGGAGTGAGATTCAGCGCATGAAATTTGCCAGACAATGCAGCGCCACAAAGGGAAGAGGCCAAGCACATTGCTGCCACTCCTGTGACAGCAACGGTTTTGAAATTAAACTTGTTCATAAACAATGGTATTAGTTATCTGATGACTAATTTTTTGGCTTTGCCATTGGTTTTCACAATCAATATGCCGGGTTGGTTGGCTGTGAAATGGCGGGTGTTTTGCGCTAAGCAGCGGCCTTGCAGATCGTAGATGCTGGCTGGGTTGTCGATAGTGACTTCGCGGCCCGACACACGCACCGTGGCTTCGGTGACTAATAGTCGCTCTGCGCTTCCGAGGTCAAATTTCACAACCATTAGGTTGGAGGGCTCGCTCACATATTCCTGGGCTTTCTCGAGGTCATAGGCATAGCTCGCCACGCTATAGATATACTCCAATCCGTCAATTACCTCGATGTCTGTCACTTCGGCGCTTGTTTCGCTCTGTCCCTCCACCTCAATGTCGCTGAGTTGGGTCACCAGGATGTCGCCAGCGTTGAGAGACTGTGTGATTTTCACCTCGTCGAGATAAAACTCGCATCCCTTGTATGAATAGAAATATATGCTGCCCTGAGTAAGGTTGTGAAGCTCCACATAGCCGTCAATTTGGCCGTTTTCATCAAAATACAGGTCCTGGACCTCATCGCCAAACTGCACTCTCAGGCGGTCCTTGTATTCGCCCACGGCTTTTACATACACCTTGGCTGTGGCGTCGCCGTTGCTCAAATCAAGGACAGGGGTGCACACAAAGTATATCAGCTGGCTCTCGGCCTTGCAGCCTACCATGCCGGCCACCAGGGCTCCGCCATACACGACCCAGCCATTGATGTGGGTGTAGTGGCTGATGTCGTCGACATAGGAGCCATCAAAATAATAGGGCGAGTCGAGTGTATAGCTCATGCCGTCAAGTTTAGAGAAATCCTCGCTGAGCACGGGGAAATCGGATGTCGCCTTGGTGGCCTCATAGCGGCGCGAGATGACCAGCTGATAGCTCAATGCGCCATTGACCTCGGTCCAATTGGCTGTGAATGAGCCATTCCTGATGTCGATATTGGTTGCCTCAAGAGCCACAGGGGCCTTTATGCCAAACACATGCTCCCGGCCATAGTCGGGGCTCAGGTATGTGTCTTTCTTGGCCTGCAGGGTGTAATAATGCTCTCCTGTCATATCGAGGTTGGTGAATTTATACTCTGTGTCGGTGACAAAGAGGTCGCTATAAACCTGCTTTTCCTCATTGCTGCCCACGGCCTTAAACTCAATGTTGTCGACAAGCACAGCGCCATCGTTGCTCGGCCACAGCTCCAGTTCAAAACCATAGTATTGATTGGAGTAGTCGTTGACCTCATTGTAGTAGTTTACTGTGTTACTGATGTCAAAATCGAGTACTGTGTTGAGCACATTGGCAATCTCGCCCTTTGTGAGCAGCTTTGAGCTGCCAGTGTCGGTCACCCCATAGAGTCGCCATTCTGTCGTGTAGGGGTCGCCGCCGCTGCTGGGTGCCACGGTGTTCTCGGCCACAACCACAATCTGGCATTTAAACTCAGACACTAAGCTGCCAGTGGGAGTGCAAATTATCGGCAGCCAACGGGTGCTGTAGTAGCGGCCAAGGTCTTCATAAAACAATATGCCTGGTGAACCGTCGGTGGGGTTGAGGCCCACTTCAGGGTGCTGGTCGTTGAGTTCAATATTCCAGCCTTCTGGCAGTTTGAAGTCGGTGACCTGCATATTGTCTTCATCATATTCAATCTCATCAAAGTCGATAAAGGCCGAGACGCTGCCATTTGGGTCGAAATTCGTTTCCCACAGGTTTATGACATAGCCGTCCGACTTGGGGTCGCCTTTCCAACTGAGGGTGAAACCGTCGTCGGTGAAAAGCGACGTGGCGACTGAATAGGGCTCCATTATCTTGTTGAGCACTCGCTCTATCTTCAAATCATCAATAATCACGCCGTCGCTGTAGGTCAGGGCATTAAACTGGATAAAGGCGTCGTTGCCCTCATAGGGCACATCAATCTCAAACTCCACGTCGGTCCAGCCGTCGGCGGGATAAAAAGTGTTGATATACACGCGGTGGTCGGTGGCCATCTCGATATTATACCAATCGTGGCAGCAAGGTGTCACTATCATGATGCAAGGAGAGTCGGAGGCGGTGCGACATCTAAACGACACCCTTATCACGCCGTTGAGGTTGAGATTGCACGGGGTGTTGAGAATACCGCCATGGTCGGGATAATACAGGGCCACCGCTCCTCCGGCCTGATAAACACATTGCCCAGTCCATCCAGGAGTGTGGGTGAAATCGGGGTCTATCTCAATGTTGTCGGGGTCGGCTATGCCGTTTTCAAAATCTGTGACATAGCCCGACAAATCAAAGGAGGTGTCGATATCGTCGGGTGAGCCGTCTTCCATTAGGTCAAAATTCTCCTCAAGGATTAGTTCGGTCTCGGCATTGGCCAGGCGTGCTGAGCCACGTGGGCACTGATTGGCCAAGCTTTTAACATACTGTTGCTTGAATTCGGGCGACACAGAGTCCATAATGATGGCCGCTGCCTGCTGTGGGTTTAACACTTGTGCAGACTTGTGGCAACTGGCGACCGGCGCTGCAGCGGGTCTCGCAATCTGTCGCTGACCCATAGCACAAATAGCAAAGGTCAAAACGAATGACATAAGTAAAGTAAAATTCCTCATATTTGTATATTAAAGTGCTTTGCAGAAAAAAGTCACGATTCATGACACAAAATTACATGCAAAGGCAAGATGTCGGCATTTCATAAAGTATCTTATGCTTTTCAAAAAAAGAATTGTAATGTTTCAATTGTGGTGTCAAAAAAAATTATTATATTTGCAACAATTTAATTTTTAACCACTTAGTCTGTTTTCAAAATGGAGCAAAAACCGCACCTCCTCTATAGAGAAATTGGCCCAGACGACTTCTCGGGCAATGAGCTGTCACTGCCCGCGGCTTTCTATATGGCTGTCACAGCCGGAACCGCCATTGTGCAAATCAATTTCAAGCATTTCTTTCTCGAATATCAGAGCGAGATTCATCAATTCAATCCTTGCACAATTGTTGTGCACCAGATGAGCGACGATTTCCAAGGGCGACTTTTCATCTACGACAAAGCCCTGCTTGGTCCGCTGCTCAACTCTTTAGGATATTTCTGGTATGACTTCTTCGACAGCAATTCCTTCTATCAACACACTCCCGACGCGCGCAGCCAGCGCACTTGGCGCGAGTTCAACCAATGGCTTGATATGGCTCAGTTTTTGTTTGCGCCCGGTTGCAAACTCAAGTTCCCACAGTTGCAGCGCGAAAGTTTCCTGTCGGGATACTGGATGTGGGCCACCAGCACGGTGCAAGAGGAGATGTCACAGAAAAACGGATTCAGCCCCATGCTGCGCATCTATCGCAACTTCCTCAAACTCGTGCAGCAAGATGCCCCCACCCACCACAATGTGGGCTACTATGCCCAAATCTTGTGCATCTCGCCAAGGTATCTGGGGCGCATCGTGTCGGAGTTCTCTGAGGGCAAGTCGCCAAAACAGATTATCGACGCCGCATTGCTAGACCGAGTGAAGGAATTGCTGCGCCAGCCTAGCCTTAGCATCGACCAAATTGCTGACAAGCTCAACTTCCCCGACCAATCCTATCTCAGCCGATTCTTCCGTCGCCTCACTGGCTTATATCCCTCGGCCTATCGCGCCTCACTCTCATGACGTGCTGTGTAGCCATCTCGGCTGCTATGGATGTCATTGATCTTGAGATTTTGAATAGTTGATAACTGGGGATTGCCGATTTTGGGGCTTGGCAAGAGGTTTTGTGGGACACAAAACTTGCCAAACCCTCAAAATTGATTAAACCCTTGCCTCCTTGAATCTGGTCTTTTGTTAATAACATAATTTACTTCGTAAGCACGTAAGATTACATAAGCACCCCTTAGAGGATTTTAAATAAATTACTTGGTTTGTGCTTATGTTCAGCTTACGTGCTTACGTTCTCCAAAAAATCGTTGGAATTCTTGCTCGAAGTTGGGGGTGAAGAGGCCTTGGCCGAGATTGGCACGGATTTCTGCCAAGGGCCAGAATCTGCCGCCATCGAGCTCGTCGGAGGGATGGATTGAGGCCGGGTCGCAGACAGCGCGGAAGGCATTGACCAACTCGCGCTCGCGCTGGCTCTCAAACACATAGCGACCAAGAGGCTCGGGCTCAAATTCGGTGATGCCAAGTTCCTCGCGAGCCTCGCGTCGCAAGGCATCCTCGACAGCCTCGCCATAATCGACATGACCGCCGACTGCCGTATCCCATCGGTCGGGCTGGATATCCTTCCAATGAGGGCGGAGTTGCAAATACAGTTCTCCCTGCGGGTTGAACACATGCAGATGCACCACCGGATGCAGCAGCTTGCTGCCGCTGTGACACTCGCCACGCGTGGCGCGACCCACCACGCGTCCATCCTCATCTACAATGGGAAAAATCTCTTGACTATTGTCCATAAACATTGTCTTTTTAAAGAATTAGGAATACATTGACCTGTCCCTTGTGGGAAACAGGCTATTTACGCTCGATTGGGAGCACGCTGTAATTGAGTTTGAGAGTGCCCATGATGAATACGCTGCGCACGCGCTCGACATAGCTCAGCGAGCCCACCTTGTCGAGTATGAACTGCTGATAGCTACGCATATCGGCCACGCACACTTTCATCATATAGTCGCAGTCGCCGCTCACATTGTAGCACTCGGTCACCTCCTCCCAATCCCTGACAATCTCGCCAAACTCGAGTGCCTTGCTTTGGTTGATGTTGCTGAAGCTCACATTGCAAAACACGCTGAAACCTCGGCCTACGCGCTGCGCATCCACGATGGCTGTATACTGGCTGATGTAACCCTCACGCTCCAAGCGGCGCTGCCGCTCAAAGGTGGGCGTGGTAGAGAGATGGATGCGAGCAGCCAATTCCTTGTTGGTGAGGCGGCTGTTGGCTTGCAGTTCGCGCAGGATTTGCAAGTCGATTTTGTCGAGCACTGATTCCTTTTCTGCCATTTCGATAAATAGTTGAGGCGAGAAGAATATTCTTCTACAATTTCGCGGCAAAATTACAAAAATATTCTGAATTTTGGATTTTTCTTTAGGGGATTTTTCTTTGTCCGTAACTTTGCAATGAAAAGATTGCTGCGAGGCAGCAATAGACCGCAAAACCGCAAGGACATAAAACCGCAAGGACATAAACAACAAAAACAAGCTGGGCAGTCGAGTGCCCCGGACCTTAGGCCCGGCGGTCCCCACCCTAATAACTCATAACTCATAACTCACAACTATTATGAAACTCAACCGCGACAAACTCCACTTCGAGACCCTCCAACTGCATGTAGGACAAGAGCAACCCGACCCCGCTACCGATGCTCGCGCCGTACCTATCTATCAGACCACATCGTATGTGTTCCGCAACTCGCAACACGCCGCCGACCGCTTCGCCCTGCGCGATGCTGGCAACATCTACGGTCGCCTCACCAACTCGACCCAGGGCGTGCTTGAGGATCGCGTAGCCGCTCTCGAGGGTGGCGTGGCT
>NWBJ01000088.1 GCA_002633115.1 Muribaculaceae bacterium Zag1 | reverse complement strand
CTCTATGGCGAAGAGACCGGCTCGTACGGAGCTCAGGAATATGGCCAGCACCCCGGCGGGCGCGGGGTAATCGTGGGGGAACCTACCGACAACAAGATGGTCACCGCCAGCAAGGGCACCAAGGCTTTTGAGGTCACCATCCACGGGCAACCGTGCCACTCGGGCTATCCCTGGCAGGGCGACAGCGCAGTCGAGAGATTTGTCGACCTGATGCTCAAGCTGCGCCAGACGCGCTTCCCAGCCGACCCGGTGCTTGGCCCTACCACTTATAATGTAGGCAAGCTGCAGAGCGACAATCCGCAGAACATACTCAGCCCCCTGCTCACCTGCCGCATATATTTCCGCACCACATTTGCCAGCGACCAAATGGTGGTAGAGCTGATGGAGAGCATGCGCAGCGAGCAAGTCGAGGTGAAGTGCCTCGGCGGCGACACCCCGATGCGCTATCTGACCCTACCCGGATTCGAGACCACCACGGTGGCTTTTGGCAGCGACGCCCCACAACTCACCAATTTTGAGCAGAAAATCCTGTGCGGCCCCGGCTCAATCCTGGTGGCTCACCGCCCCGAGGAATATGTCGAGCTCTCTGAGCTCGAGCGTGCCATCGACAATTACCAGCGCATGTATCATCTGCTCAAATAATCCTCGCCCTCGATTCTCTCGACAATTTCGAGAATTCTCGAGAGCTCTCGAAAATTCTCGAAAATTCTCGACCGATCGATCCCACTTGACAATAACCCACAACCCGCAATACGCAAAATGATAGTAATGAAATTTGGCGGCACATCTGTTGCCGATGCCGAGGCAATCTCCCGCATGATCAACATTGTGGAGAGCAAGCTCGACAAAAACCCCATAATCGTAGTGTCGGCCATGGCCAAAGTGACCGACCTGCTCTACCAAATCGCCGATGCGGCCGAGCAAAAAGACGAAGCCACCGCCCGAGCCCTGGTTTCTGACCTGCGCAACCGCCACACCACGGTGATCAATGGCCTGATTCCCGACGGCCCCGAGCGCGAGAAAGCCCTCGAAGAGGTGTACCGCATCTGCCACAACCTCGAGGTGTTCGTCGAGGCTGTCTGCACCCTCGGCGAACTCACCCCGCGCAGCAAGGCCACAATCATCAGCAATGGCGAACGCCTATCATCCGTTGTGATCTGCTACGCCATGCGCCAGCGAGGCATCAACGTCGGATTCTCTGATGCCCGCAAGATGATCATCGTCACCGGCGACAAGCTCAAAGGCGAGCCCGACATGGAGGCCATCCAGGAGCTCGTGCCCAAGAAAATCGCCCTGCGCACCGATGCCGGATACCCCGTGGTGATTACCCAGGGATTCATAGCCACCACCCCCGAGGGCGACGCCGCTGTGCTGGGCCGAGGAGGCTCAGACTACACTGCCTCGCTGATAGGCATGGCCATGAATGCCGAGACCATCGAAATCTGGACTGATGTCGATGGCGTCAAGACCGCCGACCCGCGCCGCGTGGCCAACACCCACAGCATCGAGCGCATAGCATTTGAGGAGGCAGCCGAGATGGCCCATTTCGGAGCCAAGGTGCTGCACCCGCTGACCATCGCACCCGCCGTCGAGAAAAACATCCCGGTCAAGGTGCTCAACTCGATGAATCCCACCTCGCCCGGCACCATCATCCTGCAGAGCGACCAAATCGAGGAGGGTGCCAAGTCAATCTCATTCAAGGAGAAAATCTTGATGCTCAACATCTTCTCGCCCAAGATGATTGACGTGTCGGGATTCTTGCAGCGCGTGTTCCAGATTTTTGCCAAGCACAATGTCTCGGTCGACCTGATCAGCACCTCTGAGGCCAATATCTCAATCACCATGGATGCGGGCCAAGACCTGACCCAAGTGGTTGAGGAATTGTCAGAATTTGCCGAGGTGAGAGTGTTTGATGACAAGTCGCAAGTGTCGATCATCGGCAAGAATGTGGCCAACCAGCGCGGTCTGCTGCGCTGGGCCCTCGCATCGCTCAACAATGTCACTGTCTACATGATTTCGCAAGGCGCATCCAGCGTCAACATCAGCTTTGTGGTCGACCGCGAGAATCTCGACGAGGTGCTGCAAGAGATGCACAACATACTGTTTGAATATTAACCGCCCATCCCCCTACCCAATCAATATGGACAACAATCTGAAAATAGTGATCAGCGGATACGGCAAGATGGGCCGCATGGTCGAAGCCGTGCTCCTCGAGCGCGGCATAGAGTGCGTAGCAGCCACCGAGGATATCCAAGCCATCGACACCGAGGCTGCCCGCCATTGCGTGTGCATCGATTTCACCACTCCGCAAGCGATCCGCGACAATTACAAATTCCTGGCCGACAATTTCAAAGCCGTAGTCATCGGCACCACTGGCTGGGACGATATCCACGACGAGATTCTCGACTATTTCCGCCAGCGCGGCACCACGCTCGTGTATTCGTCAAATTTCTCGATAGGCGTGAATCTGCTATTCGCCGCTGTCGATTTCATAACCAAAAAGATGGCCCGCACCGGCGGCTACAGCCCTTATGTGCTGGAGATGCACCATTGCCACAAGCTCGATGCCCCAAGCGGCACCGCCAAGACCCTGGCTCGCATCGTAGAGGACAACACCGGTCTCAAGCCCGATGTGTCGGCTGTGCGCTGCGGCGAGATTCCCGGCATCCACACCGCAGGATTTGAGGGAAAATGCGACCGCATCAAGTTGTACCACGAAGCATTCTCGCGCATGGGATTTGCCGAGGGCGCTGTCGATGCCGCCATCAAGGCCAACGCCCTCAAAGGCGTATTTGATTTCAAAGAAATAATATTTGTTGACTGAAGATATGGATCCATATAAGCTATCAGGGTGCGGCACAGCACTTGTCACCCCATTCCGCAACGGGGAAGTCGACTACCCCGCCTACGAACGCTCAGTGAAGAGGCAAATCGACAACGGGATGCATTTTCTGGTGGCTCTTGGCTCCACAGCCGAGACGCCCTGCCTCGACGATGACGAAAAAAAGAAATTGCTCCAGCTCACTCGCGAACTCGCTCCCGACAAACTGGTAGTGGCCGGCGTTGGTACCAACTCGCTCAAGGCTACTATCCGCAATATGCGCCTGCTCGACGACGCCCACGCCTATCTGGTGGTGGTGCCTTACTACAACAAGCCCACACAGCGCGGCCTGTATGAATATTTCAAAGCCGTGGCCGAGGCCAGCGACAAACCCATCATACTCTATAATGTGCCCGGTCGCACCGGCACCAACATGACTGCTGCCACTACCCTCAAGCTGGCCCAGCTGCCCAATGTGGTGGCCATCAAGGAGGCCTCGGGCAATATGGAGCAGATACGCGCCATAATCCACGGCGCTCCCGAGGGATTCGCCGTGCTCAGCGGCAACGATGACCAGACGCTCGAGCTGATGCTCGAGGGCGGTCAGGGCGTGATCAGCGTGGCATCCAACGTGGCTCCGGCCCAGATGGTAGCCCTCTGTGAAGCAGCCCGCCATGGCGACTTCAAGAAGGCATCGGGCATTTTCCGCCGCCTAATACCGCTGTTTGAGGCTTGCTTTATCGAGAGCAACCCCATACCGGTCAAGGCCGCTATGGCCATGCTCGGCCTGATGGAGAATGAATTGCGCTTGCCGCTCACATCGTGCGAGAAATCGACTTGGGACAAGATGCAGCGCGTATTGTCAAACCTTGACTTGCTGAAGCGATGAGCGATAAGGAGAGATTTGAGAGCGCTATGGCAGCCCTCGAGGCTGGCACCCTGCGCGTGGCCGAGCCACAAGCCAATGGCGAGTGGAAAGTTAATCCGGAAGTAAAGGAGGCAATCTTGCTGGGATTCCGTCTCGGCAAGCTTGCCAGCTTGCAGTCGGGCATATTTTCGTTTGTCGACAAAGACACCTACCCAGTGCGCCGCTTCACGGCCGCTGAGCAGGTGAGGATAGTGCCCGGCGGCACCACAGTGCGCCGTGGCGCATACCTCGCCCCCTCGGTGGTGGTGATGCCTCCGGCTTATGTCAACGTTGGCGCTTATGTCGACGAGGGCACAATGATCGACTCGCATGCCCTGGTTGGCTCGTGCGCCCAGGTGGGCAAGCGCGTGCACATCTCGGCAGCTTCGCAGCTTGGAGGCGTGCTCGAACCAGTTGGCGCCCTGCCAGTAATCATCGAGGATGACGTATTCGTGGGTGGCAATTGCGGCATCTACGAGGGCACGATTGTGCGCTCGGGAGCCGTCATCGCCACTGGCGTGATCATCAACGCATCGACTGCCATATTCGATGCCACAACGGGCGATTTCGTGCCTCGCCATTCCAGCGGATGCGTCGAGGTGCCTCGCGGAGCCGTAGTGGTGGCCGGCAGCCGTCCCATCTCAAAGGGTCCGGCAGCCGACAAGGGCGTGCATCTCTATACCCCAGTGATTGTGAAATACCGCGACGACAAGACCGACTCGTCGTTGCGCTTAGAGGATTTGCTCAGATAATAGCCATGGACTATCCTGCCCTGTTTTCGGCCGACACCCATTCCTTTTTCCGTTCGCCGGTGAGAGATATATTCAAGAAGGTCGACCTAAGCAAAATTTATTCTTTCGCCGGGGGGTATCCCTCGGCGGAAACTTTTCCGCTCGATGATTTCAGCAAGCTGATGCAGAAGGTAATCGCCGAGCGCGGAGCGCAAGCATTCCAATACGGAGCAACCCAGGGTGTCACCGAGCTGCGCCAAGCCGTGGCAACGCGCTACGATGTGCCTATCGAGAGGGTGCAAATCACTACCTCGTCACAGCAAGGAATCGATGTGCTGACCCGCGTGCTGATCGACCCGGGCGACGTGATACTATGTTCCAACCCATCGTATCTCGGCGCTATACAGTCGTTTAAGTCATACCAGGCCGATGTGGTGGGCGTGCCAGCTTGCAGCGACCCGGCCGAGTATCGGCGCCGCTGGGAAGAGGCCATTGAGCGCTGCCTGGACAATGGCAAGAAAATCAAATTTCTCTATGCCATCGCCGATTTCCAAAATCCGTCGGGCGAGACGCTCTCGCTTGAGCAGCGCCAAATCCTCGCCGACTTGGCACATAAATACGGCTTCCTAATTATAGAGGATGCACCCTACCGCGAACTCAGATACGAGGGCGAGCCAATCCCCACAATCTACTCCCTCGCCCCCGATGCGACCGTGCATCTTGGGTCATTCTCCAAAATCATGGCTCCGGGATTTAGGTTGGGGTGGATGATAGGCCCCGAGGAAGTGCTCGACAAGGTGTATGTGTGCAAGCAGTCGCTTGACCTATGTCCGCCTATCTTTGACCAGTATGTGGCAGCTGAGTTCATGTCATCAGGTATGCTCGATGCCAATCTGGAGAAGAGCAAGGCACTGTATCGCAGCAAGCGCGACCTGATGCTGCGTCTGCTCGAGGAGAATATGCCCGAGGGCGTGACTTGGACTCACCCCGAGGGCGGACTGTTCCTGTTCTTGACGCTCCCCGAGGGATTTGACGCTGTGAAATTCTACGACAAGGCTTTGGCTGCCGGGGTGGCTTATGTGGCTGGCGAATTTTTCCACACCGACCGCTCAGGCCACAACACCATGCGCCTCAACTTCTCGTTCATGTCGCCCGAAAAAATCGAAAAAGGCATCCCCCTACTCGCCAAACTAATTAAAAATGAAAAATGAATAATGAAAAATGGCCATCCGGATGGTCATTTTTCATTCTTCACTTTTCATTTTTCATTTTCCTGTTTTTCATTCTTCATTCTTCATTTTTCATTTAGATCATGGTTTTGTATAAGTATCAGGGGGCGGGCAATGATTTTCTGGTTGCGGACAATCGCGATGGGAAAATCTCACTGACCCCCGAAGAAATATCCCAATTGTGCGACCGGCGCTACGGCATCGGTGCTGATGGCGTGATGCTGCTCGAGGAGGCACCCGAGCCTTACGGCTTCAAGATGGTGTATTATAATTCCGATGGTTCGGGCGGCATGATGTGCGGCAACGGTGGCCGTTGCATCGCCGCATTCGCCCATCGCTTAAGCATCGACAATCTCAATTTCATAGCCGCCGATGGCCCCCACGAGGCTGAGATTCTCGCCGAGGAGGGTCCAGTCGATAGCGTAAAACTCAAGATGAAAGATGTGCACGGCATCGAGCATTACATCATCGATGGCATCGAGGCCGACTTTCTCGACACCGGCACTCGCCACCTGGTAATCCCAGTCGAGAATCTTGAGCAGTACCCCGTGGTTGAGAATGGCCGCAAACTGCGCTACAGCGCCGAGGTGGCTCCCGTGGGAGCCAACGCCAACTTTATCGAGCCTGACGGCGACACCCTCAAGGTACGCACCTACGAGAAAGGTGTCGAGGACGAAACCTACGCCTGCGGCACCGGCATCACCGCCGCCGCCATCGCCCATTGGCACCTTGTGAACAGGGGACAGGTCCCTGTTCACAAGGCTGTGCACATCTCTATCCAAGCCAAGCGCGACCGCCTCGCGGTCGATTTCATCCCCACCCCCTCAGGTGCCACTGATGTCTATCTCACTGGCCCCGCGACCTTTGTCGCCAAAATAGTCATCGACTGAGACTAAAGACCGTAAGGACATAAGAGACCGTAAGGACATAAGAGACATAAGGACACAAGGCTACATCATTACTTATGTCCTTACGCCTCTTATGTCCTTACGGTCTACACACTTAGCAGGTCTGAGATTTCGCGGAGGAAGAGGCGGGCGCACATCTCGGCATCGTCGCCGGCGCGGTGATGGGTGCCCTCGGGGATGCCCAGGCTGGCGCACAAATGGCCCAGCGAATAGCTGCAAAACCCGTAGAGCTTGCGCGCCAGCTGCAGCGAGCAGTGCCACTTGATCTCGGGCAGATGCACATTGTAATACTCAGCGGCCTTGCGCAGGCAGCTGCGGTCAAACGGCATATTGTGAGCCACTATATTGTTGAACTCGTCAAGATACAGGCGCTCGATTTCCTCCCATACCTGGGGGAAATCGGGCGCATTAAGCGTATGCTCGGGGCGTATGCCATGCACCCTGACATTGCCGTAGCTATAGCGGTTGAATGGCGGCTGCACGAGCCACGAGCGCGTCTCTACCACCTCATCATTCCTGACCACGCAGATGCCAATCTCACAGATGCTCGAGCGTTGGCCCGTGGCGGTCTCAAAATCTATTGCTAAAAAATCCACAGGCCTGAGGGATTAGAAATGCGATGTGCCATCAAAGCAGTGAGTGCAAATCCGGCATTTGGGCAGTCCGATAGCTTTGACCAAATCCTCGAGCTTGCTGAATTTCAGCGATGACAGGCCAAAGCGTTCGGCTATCTTCTCGACCATAGCCTTGTACTGGGGCGAATCAGTGGTGGCATAAGCTTCAAGGTTGGCGTTAGGGTCGCCCTCGAGCTCCTCAATCACGCGGCGCGTGAGCAGCTCCAGGTCAGACTTAGACGATGTGAACCCAATGAAGGGACAGCCGTAGATCAGCGGCGGGCAGGCGATGCGCATGTGCACCTCCTTGGCCCCGTACTCATAAAATGTGTGCACATTATCCTTAAGTTGGGTGCCGCGCACAATCGAATCGTCGCAGAATGCCACCTTCTGGCCCTTGAGCATGGCGCCATTGGGCAGAAGCTTCATCTTGGCCACCAAATCGCGCATCGACTGATTCGATGGGGTGAAGCTGCGCGGCCACGTGGGCGTGTATTTAGCCACGCACCGACGATAAGGCACCTTCTTGCCATGGGAATAGCCAAGAGCCATGCCCACGCCCGAATCCGGAATGCCGCATACGCAGTCGAGCTCAGTGTCGTCTTTTTCGCCCATCAATTCACCGCTGCGATAGCGCACCTCGTCGACATTTATCCCCTCGTAGCTCGATACCGGGAATCCGTAATACACCCACAGGAATGAGCAGATTTGCATATCGGGCAGCGGCTCCTTGAGCACCTCTACGCCGTCGGCTGTAACCTTCACAATCTCGCCAGGACCGAGGTCACGCTCCACCTCATAACCCAGATTGGGGAATGAGGATGTCTCGCTGGTCAGGGCGTATCCGTCAGGACCCTTGCCAATGATTATCGGGGTGCGTCCGAGTTTGTCCCGCGCCGCAATGATGCCGTCAGGAGTGAGCAGCAGCATGCTGCAGCTGCCCTCGATGCCGAGCTGGGCAATGCGTATGCCCTCGGCGAAATTGTCGCCCTCGTTGATCAAAGCCGCCACCATTTCGGTGGGGTTGGTCGAGCCGCTGCTGGTTTCGGCAAAGTGTATATGATTGTCGAGCATCTGGCGCTCGATAGCGTCGATGTTTTGCACCTTGGCCACGGTGACGATGGCAAACTTGCCCAGGTGCGAGTTGACCACAATGGGCTGGCTGTCGTTGTCGCTGATGACACCGATGCCGAGATGGCCGGAAAAGCGGGGCAAAACGCCCTCAAATTTTGTGCGGAAATAGGTACGCTCCAAGCTGTGTATGCTGCGCACAAACCCCTTGACGGGGTCGTAGGTGGCCATGCCGCCACGCTTGGTGCCGAGGTGTGAATTATAGTCGGTGCCATAGAAGAGATCGTTGACGCAATCACGCTTCAAGGCCGCTCCAAAGAATCCTCCCATATTTTCTAATTTTCAACGATAGATGTTTAGAAAGTGGATTTTAAAGCGCAAAGGTAAGAATTTTTTTTCATTCAATTAATCATTTGTCGGCATTCGTGGCCCATATTTTTTCGCCACGGAGAAATAATTGAAAAAAATTGCTACAATCGGTCAACTTCCAGCATTATTTTTTTGTTGTTAGAGAAAAAGTGCATACCTTTGCATAGTTTTCCTATCGACTACTATCCACGGACCCATATAGATTAAGACTTGCCCGCTGCTCAGTGGCCATGCTGCGGTCGAGCCCCGTAGGGGGGAATCCGGGATATTGCCTGAAAGATATCGTCGTTATTAACATACTCAAGATATACGCGAGCTGCGCAGCGGACCTTGCCTCTCCTCCAGCCGCGAGCGCATTCTTGTGGAAAAACTCATATTGATTGCATGTACGTTTACTCTGACCTAAAAGAATTGAGCATTGACCAGCTGCTGGAAATTGCCGAAAAATTAGGCCTCACTAATCTGGATCGTGAGAATCAGGATGCTGTAATTTACAACATCCTTGACCACCAAGCCGAATCGGTGGCCTCAACTACTACATCCGACAAAAAGCGCAAGCAGAAAAAGCAACCCGCCGATGGGGCCGAGCCCGCAAAGCGCGGCAAGAAGAAAAAGGCCCCCGAGGCCCAAGCCGACACCCAAGCCGCAGGCAATGCTTCAGCCGAGGGCACTACTGCCCCCGAAGGCGAACAGCCGGTGAAGCGCAAACGCGGGCGCCCACGCAAGGAGGCATCCCAGACCGAGCAGCAGCCGGCTCCTAAGAAGAAAAAGAAAGGCACACCAGCGTTGCCGCTGGAGCTTCCCGCTCCGGCCGAGCAGGCACAACCCGAGGTTGAGCTCCCCGCTCCCGAGCCTCAACCCGAGCCCCCTATGGACTATACTCCCGACCAAATACAGCCAGAACTACCCGAGGCTCCCGCCGAGGAAACTCCACAGCCCGAACCCGAACCTCAGGCCGGGCCCAAGGTATTCACCCCCAAGGGCGCCGAGAGCCGCTCTGACAATGCTTTTGGTTCATTCTTCCCCAAGAGCGAGGGCCGCAAATTCGTGCCTCGCAGCCAGAAGGAGAAGGAAGAGGCTGCAGCCGCTGCAGCCGCTGCAGCTGCCGCAGCCGCCGCTGCGCAAAACCAGCCCCAGGCCCCACAACCCCCGGTGCCAATCACCCTGGCCGAACCGGGCCAAGTGATCCCCAACCCGCCGGGCACTGGCAAGAAAAATAAGAAAAATCGCCAATTCCAGAATCAGCCCCCACAATACCAGCTGCCCCCGATGCCGCCGGTATATGAGTTCAATGACTTCCTCGAGGCTTCGGGCGTGCTCGAAATCGTGCCCGAGGGCCACGGATTCCTGCGCTCAAGCGATTACAACTACCTGGCATCGCCCGACGACATCCTCGTCACCCCACAGCAACTCAAGATGTACGGCCTGAAGCAAGGCGACGTGGTAGAGTGCTACATACGTCCGCCGCGCGAAGGCGAGAAATATTTCCCCATGACCTCGGTAGTGGGCGTCAATGGCCGTTCGCCCGAGTTTATCCGCGACCGCGTGCCCTTTGAGCACCTCACTCCGCTCTTCCCCGACGAGAAATTCGACCTCACCAGCGGCAAAACTTGCAATATCTCGACTCGTGTGGTCGATATGTTCTCGCCTATCGGCAAGGGTCAGCGCGCCCTGATTGTGGCACCCCCCAAGACCGGCAAGACTATCCTGCTCAAGGATATCGCCAATGCCATCGCCGAGAACCACCCCGAGACCTACATCATGATCCTGCTCATCGACGAGCGACCCGAGGAGGTGACAGATACGAGCCGCAGCGTCAATGCCGAGGTTATAGCCTCGACATTTGATGAGCCAGCCGAGCGCCATGTCAAGATTGCTGGCATTGTGCTCGACAAGGCCAAGCGCCTGGTTGAATGCGGCCACGATGTGGTGATTCTGCTCGACTCAATCACTCGTCTGGCACGCGCATACAACACTGTAGCTCCCGCATCAGGCAAGATCCTCTCGGGCGGTGTCGATGCCAACGCTCTGCAGAAACCCAAGCGCTTCTTCGGCGCCGCGCGCAACATCGAGAATGGCGGCTCGCTCACCATCATAGCTACTGCCCTCACCGAGACCACATCAAAGATGGACGAGGTAATCTTTGAGGAATTCAAGGGTACCGGCAACATGGAGCTGCAACTCGACCGCAAACTCTCGAACAAGCGCATTTTCCCCGCCGTCGACATCATGGCATCCTCTACTCGCCGCGACGACCTGCTCTTGCGCCCCGAGACCCTCAACCGCATGTGGATCCTGCGCCGCTTCCTCAGCGACCGCAACAGCATCGAGGCCATGGAGTTCATCAAAGACCGCATGGAGCGCACTCGCGACAACGACGAGCTACTCCGCACCATGGGCGACTAACCCCCCACCCTGACAATACACAAAATCCCAAAGCGACACTACCGCCGCTTTGGGATTTTTTATTCCAGTTCCCGATTTTTTTATTTGTAATTGGGAAAAAATGGCTAACTTTGTGATTTCATACAGATAATCGCAATGCAAATGGCCTCAGAAGACAGCAAATACTCCTCGCAAACATTGGCAGAGACCGCTCCGGTGGAGCGCTGGACCGAACTTGAACACCTCACCGAGTGGGATGAGGAATACTACAACGTGTACACCGGCAAGAAATTCGGCAAATGGGTAATGCTCAAGACCCTGCGCCCCGAGCTCAAGGACGATCCGCAATACCAGGCCATGATCGAAAAGGAATTTGACGTGCGCTACAATCTGGCTCACCCCAACATCATCATGATCAACGATTTTGAGGATGTGCCGGGCGTGGGCCGCTGCATCATCACCGATGATGTCTACGGCTTGTCGCTGCGCAAACTCATCGACTCTGGCAAGGTGACACAGCACCACATCGACCAGCTCAAGCATCAGATGGTGAGCGCATTGCAATATATCCAGACCAACCACATTGTGCACCATCCCATCAAGCCCGAGCGTGTGATATTTACCGAGAATATCGAAAATCTCAAGCTCATCGATGTCGGCTTTGAGCAAAAGCCCAACCTCGAGCCGCAAGATGTCGACGATGATATCTACAACTACGGCCTAATCCTGCGCGAGACACTCGACCGCTCAGGCATCCAAGACCCCCATCTGCGCCGCGTGGCTGACCGCTGCATCGACCCCGACCCGGCAAAACGCCCCCACACCGTGGAATCCCTGCGCATGGCCATCGAGGGGCGCTCTCCTCGCAACATCTACATGGCCATCATCGCCTTCCTGGCCCTAATGGTCGGTATTTTGGCCATCCTAATGTTAACGCGTTGAACTTGACCCAACCAAAAGTTCAACTATTTTGTTCTGATTTTATGATTACCGTACGACCAGTAGCCCCCACCAAAGCGGAGCTGAAAAAATATGTAAAGTTCGGCATTGATCTCTACGAGGGAAACAAATATTTTGTGCCACCATTGATTTTTGACGAAGTCAATACCCTGATGCCGAAAAAGAACCCCGCATTTGACTTTTGCGAGGCTCAATCCTTTATGGCCTACCGCGACGATGAACCCGTGGGCCGAATCACTGCCATCATCAACTGCAATGTCAATGACAAGAACGGCGAGAAAAACATGCGCTTCGGCTTTGTCGACTTTATCGACGACGCAGCCGTAGTGGATGCCCTATTTGACGCAGCGCGCCAATGGGGCCGCGAACGCGGCATGGAGCGCATCGTGGGGCCAATGGGATTTAGCGACCTCGACCATGAGGGTATGCTCGTCGAGGGATTTGACGAGATGGGCACAATGGCCACAATCTACAATTATCCTTACTACCCCAAGCACATGGAGCGCCTCGGTTTCCGCAAGGAAGTCGACTATATCGAGTTCCGAATCACCGTGCCCGAGAAGGTGCCCGACAAATACATGCGCATCGCCAGCATCGTGGAGCGTAGATTCAACCTCCATGTCAAGACCTACACCTCGCGCAAGCAGCTCAAGGCCGACTATGGAAAGGCAGTGTTCCAGCTCTTCAACGAGGCTTATGACAAGCTCTACGGCTACTCGACCCTCACAGCCAAGCAAATCGACTACTACATCGAGATGTATCTCGGTATCTTGCGCCTTGACAACCTGTGCGTCATCGTTGACGAGGACGACAAACTGGTGGGCGTGGGCATATCTATGCCTTCGCTGTCGCATGCGCTGCGCAAGAGCGGCGGCAAACTGTTCCCGATGGGCTGGTGGTACCTGCTCGAGGGTCTGCGCGGCAACACCGACACTGTCGACCTGATGATGGTGGCCATCAAGCCCGAATACCAAGGCAAGGGAGTTAATGCCTTGCTCTTCAGCAATCTGCTGCCCACCTACATCAAGATGGGATACAAATGGGCGGAGAGCAACATCGAGCTCGAGGGCAACGAGAGCGTGCAGAAGCAATGGGACTATTTTGAGCGCCGCCAGCATCGCCGCCGCCGCATCTACGCCCGCGAAATCTAATTTGAATAATAAGTAAGCGGAATGATGAAAGCTTAGGTACAATGCTGAATGACTCAGATGGTAATATTTCCAAATACTATAGACCAAAAACCAAAGACCTCCTATTATGAAGAAATCTCTACTCTGTTCCTTGGCGGCTGTGTGCGCTGCCGCTACTTTCCAGCTCGGGTTTGCCGAAATTCCGGCTGGTTATTACAACTCGCTCGATGGCAAGAAGGATGCCGAACTCAAGACGGCTACCTATCAGGTCATCCACAACTTGACGCGCATATCCTCGTACAACGACTTGCCCAAGTATTTCCAAGTCACCGACGTGTATCCCGAGAGCAACCGCTGGTGGGATATGTATTCCGACATCCCGCTCTACGCTCCCAGCTTCAGCGGCCTCAATCGCGAGCACGCTTTCCCCAAGAGCTGGTGGGGCGGACTGACCGACGTCAACGCCTATGTTGACCTCAACCACCTCTACCCGTCAGAAATGGCTGCCAATACCGCCAAGAGCAACTACCCGCTGGGCGAGGTTGACATGTCGTACACTCCTAATTTCGACAATGGCATGTCGATCGTCGGCTATGCCGTATCGGGCCAAGGAGGCGGCGCAAAATATGTGTTTGAGCCGGCCGATGAATACAAGGGCGACTTTGCTCGCACCTATTTCTACATGGTCACCTGCTATCAGGATTACACCTGGAAGACCTCGTATATGTACATGCTGCAGCAAAACACCTACCCCACCCTCAAGGATTGGGCCATCGATCTGCTGCTGAAATGGAGCCGCGAAGACCCGGTATCTGACAAAGAGGTGCAGCGCAACGAAAAGGTATGGGGATTCCAAAACAACCGCAACCCGTTTATCGACTTCCCGCTGCTCGCCGAATATATCTGGGGCAATAAGAAGGGCGAAGCCTTTGACATCAGCCTCTACGGCGTGAATCCCGGCGACACTGGCGAACCATCGCTCGTCACCCCGGTGCAAGACATGGCTCTCGACTTCAGCCAAGTGGCTGTCGGCGGTTCAGTCGATGCCAAGCTGTATTTCAAGGGCGAAAACCTCACCGGCAGCCTCTCGCTCTCAATCTATTCGGGAGATAAGGGCATGTTCTCACTCTCGCAGAAATCTATTGACGCCAGCCTCGTCAACGCTGAGGAGGGCTATTGGCTCACCGTCACCTATTCGCCAACCGAGGTAGGCACCCATCAGTCTAAGCTGCTGATCAGCGACGGCGGTTTGGTAGGATCGCGCGGCGTGTACCTGATTGGCGAATGCCTCGAGGTGCCCACTCTCAGCGCTTGCACCGCTCTGGCTGCTACCGACATCACCGAGGATTCGTATGTAGCCAACTGGACCACTCCCGACGATGTGGTCGACTACTATGTAGTGACTCGCAACCGCTATGTAGGCGGTGCCGTCACCACCGAGGAATTGCTGGCCGAAGAGACCTCGCTCGAAATTGATGAGTTTGACCTCAGCGACAGCGAGAGTTATTCAGTGCAGTCGGTGCGCCTCGGCTACAAGAGCGAGCCGTCGAATGTAATATTTGTTGAGCATGCCGGCATCTCATCAGTGCTTACCAACCAGCCAATCAGCGCTATCGGTGTTGAGGGCGCAGTGATGATTTCGACCTCGACCACTCACACCAATTGCGTAATCTACGATGCCTCTGGCCGCACTGTATCTCGCCTGCCCTCCATCGCCGGCGATGTCACCATCCCCCTCCCCCGCGGCTTCTACTTCGTAGTCACCGACCAATCCCTCACCCCCATCAAGATCGCCGTCAAGTAAAAAATGAAAAATGAATAATGAAAAATGAAAAATGGCCATCCGGATTCCAGCCCGGATGGCCATTTTTCATTTTTCATTATTCATTTTTCATTCTATAGGAGGAAGTTGGCGAGCTCGGAATCGGTGGGAGGCGGGGGGATGGTGCCGGTGAGGGGGGGTGGGGTCGACATCGATTGAGATGCTGATAGTGGGGAGCAAGTCGCGCCAGGTGCGGTCGGGGTATTGCTGCAGCAGCGACATCAGGTCGAGAAATCCCTTGATGGTATTTCTCGGGGTGCGGAAATAGCTCTCGCCAATCTTGTCGAAACAATAGCGCAGGTAAGCCTCGAGAGCCTCGTCGGGCAGACGCTCCATCAGCGAGGCATCAGACGATGCTCCCACGGCGCGCAGATTTTTGAGCAGCACATACAATTCCTCCTGTGTCAGATTGGCCAGCCTAAGCACCGTCGAGTCATAATCCTTGAGGCCTGACTGCTGCGCCAATGAATTTTCGGCCAAGCGCGAGCGCAATGCCTCATAGCTGTAGAGGCCGCGCCGAGTGTCGGTCAGAAACTCGGGCGTGCCGCTCAATACGATGCCCAAGCCCTCGAAATTGCCCTGCAGGGTATTGTTGAGTATCGAGAGCAGCTCCTCGTAATTGGCGCGGCGCGACACCGCATTGGTGATTTTGTAGAGATTCACCAATTCATCGAGACATACATATAGCCCCTTGTATCCCGCGCAGCGGGCCAACGTAGCATAAAGACGCAGCGACGCGAAGAGGTCGGCATCACCCATATAGGTGCGCACCCCCAGGTCGCGTTGCGCGTCAGTCTTAGTGTAATATTCAGCCTGGAGCCATCGCAAGGCATCAGCCTTGCGCGACGGATACTCTGCCTCAAGATAAATTTGCACCACGCGCCCGAAATCATGCCCACCCGGTAGGTCGCGCAGCGGCAGCAGCAATTGCTGCGGTTTGATCCCCTCGTCGGCGCATCGCGCCTCAAGCCTCTCGAGTATCGGCACCAGCGCATTGCCATCGCGCTTGGTACGAGTCGAGAGCGAAGCTATCAATTCGGCCAGCAACCGCTGAGCCTGACCCTTGGTGCCGTGAAATCGCTTCTCGGGCGACAGATCAGCCTTCATTGCCACCAACCCGCGCTCGAGAGCGAGGCTGCGCACCAGCGACAGGAAGAAAGTCTTGCCCGAGCCATACTCGCCAATCACCAAGCGCAGCGAGGCCCCGCCATCGGCCACAGTGTCGATGTCGCGCAGGAAAGACTGCACCTCTTGGTTTCGCCCCACCTGTATGTATTGCAAACCCGTATTAGGCACCACGCCGCTGCGCAGCGCTCTGATGATTGCCTCGCGCTCGCGGGGCTTGATTATCTTGGTCGGTATCATATTCGTCGCTTATTTTATATGAATAACAACCAGATAGGGCGATTCGTTAGATTATTTTTCCGTGAACTTTTTCGCACCCCGACTTGTTGTATTTGCACCATAAAAAACAATTTCAGTACATAGAGACCCAATTTACTTCACAAAATTCTAGAAACCCCAGTTACATGGAAAAGAAAAGCATAAAAGGCACCCGCACCGAGCACAACCTGCTCGCTTCGTTCGCCGGCGAAAGCCAGGCTCGCAACCGCTATACCCTCTTCGCTCAGAAAGCCGTGGAGGAAGGCTATCAGCAAATCGCTGCCATCTTCCTTGAGACAGCCGACCAAGAGCTCAGCCACGCTAAACAGTTCTTCTCAAAACTCGAAGGCGGCACAGTCACCATCACCGCCGGATATCCCGCCGGAGTAGTGGGTTCGACAGTTGAGAACCTCGCCGAAGCCGCCGCTGGCGAACGCGAAGAGTGGAGCGACCTCTACAGCAACTTCGCAGTGACTGCACAGGAAGAAGGATTCCCCGAGATCGCCAACCTCTTCAAGCTGGTATCGAAGGTGGAGCAGATGCACGAAGCTCGCTACATCAAGCTGATGGAGCGCCTGCAGAACGGCCAGGAATTCGAATCACCCGAGCCTATCGAATGGATGTGCCGCAAATGCGGATTCACCGTGAGCGGCAAGAACGCTCCCAAGCGCTGCCCCGTCTGCGGTATGGACCAAGGATGGTTTGAGCGCCGCGCCACCAACTTCTGATACTAGGATTCTTCCTCAAAAACCACAGATTACACGGATTACAACTCCGAATAATCTTTCAAAAACCACGGATTACACGGAGACACAACTCCGATAATCTTTCAAAAACCACGGATTACACGGATTACAACTCCGATAATCTTTCAAAAACCACGGATTACACGGATTACACGGAAGCCATCCGGATGGCAATCCGTGTAATCCGTGTAATCCGTGGTTTTTACAATATCCGTGGTTTTTACAATATCCGTGGTTTTTACAATATCCGTGGTTTTTACAATATCCATGGTTTTTGACAACATCCGTGGTTTTTGACAACCTCTGGATCCTTCCTCTAATCAGAGTAGAGCGCGGACAGCTAAGGAGTAGCTTTTGGCTCCGAAGCCGGAGATTGAGCCCATGCACACCGGGGCGATGAGCGAGGTGTGACGTATTGGCTCACGGCTGAAAATATTGCTCAGATGCACCTCGACCACGGGCAGCGGAATTGCTGCTATGGCATCGGCGATAGCCAGAGATGTGTGGGTGTATGCGCCGGCATTGAGCACAATGCCGGTGTATCTTTCGTCATACCCAGCCTCATGTATCTTGTCGATGATCGAGCCCTCGTGGTTGCTCTGCCACCATTCGAGTTCGGCTTGGTCGCGATATTCGTCAAACAACTGCGCTGCTATTGTCTGCAGATTGTCTGTGCCATATATTCCCGGCTCTCTGCGCCCAAGCAAATTCAGATTGGGCCCATTCATTATCAATATCTTCTTCATAATCCTATTTTTTGAACGTAAGCACGTAAGCTTTACGTAAGCACACAGATGGCGATAATAATTTTTGTGTTTTTATATTTATGTTGGTATTTTGATTAAAATTTATTTCCTTGGTTTGTGCTTACGTAAAGCTTACGTGCTTACGTTTTACTTCATTTCGACTTTGTGGGTGGGAGGAAGGGTGGAGTTGCGGCGGTCTACGGCATCGATTACCTCGTGGGCCAGGTGGAAGAATGCTTGCGCCGACATGGTATCGCCCAGAGCGATAGGCGTACCCTCGTCGCTGTGCTTGCCCACGGCTGCCACCAAGGGTATCTCGGCCAGCAATGGCACATCCATCTCCTTGGCAAGCTTGGCGGCTCCGCCTTCGCCGAAGATGTAGTAGCGCTCGTCGGGGTGCTGCTCGGGGGTGAACCAGGCCATATTCTCAACAATGCCCAGCACTGGCACATTCACCTTGTCGCCGGTAAACATAGCAATGCCTCGGCGGGCATCAGCCAGCGCCACCTCCTGCGGCGTGCTGACAATCACCACGCCAGTGATGCCAAGCGTCTGCACCAAGGTGAGGTGTATGTCGCTCGTGCCGGGAGGCATATCGATCAAGAAATAGTCGAGGTCGCCCCAGTCAGCCTCCTCGATCAGCTGGTTGAGGGCGCGCGATGCCATCGCTCCGCGCCACACCATGGCATCATTCTGATTCACGAGAAATCCGATCGACAACACTTTCACGCCGTATTTCTCCAAGGGGATGATCAAGGGGTGGCCATCAACCTCGTGCATATACAGTTGGTCGGTCTCAGCCCCAAACATCTTGGGCACTGATGGGCCGAAGATGTCAGCATCAAGCAGACCCACCTTGTATCCCTCGCGAGCGAGAGCCACTGCCAAGTTGGCAGCGACGGTGGATTTGCCTACGCCGCCCTTGCCCGAGGATATGCCGATGATATTTTTCACGCCGGGCAGCGGGTTGGGTTTTTCTGCCTTGGCCGGATTGGCGTGGCGCGTCTTGACATGGATATTGTCGCGAATCTCCACATCCTGGCCTACGTGGGTTAGGATGGCGGTCTCGGCCGCCTTCACGATTGATTTGATAAATGGGTCGGTAGGTCGGTCAAAAATCAATGAGAACTCTACGCGATTGCCAGCAATGCGCATGTCGTCCTCGACCATACCAAGCTCAACGATATTTTTGCCGTTGCCGGGATATTTCACCGTACGCAACGCATCGAGTATAAGATTTGGGTAAAGCGACATAATTTTTAATTAAAAGTTAAAAACGGGGGAATGAAAAATGAAAAATGAAAAATGAAAAATGAAAAATCCAGAATGAAGGATGAAAAACAGATATCCGGATGGCTATTTTTCATTTTTCATTCTTCATTTTTCATTATTTGATCGCGGTGGTAGCTGCGATAATCATCAAAGGGTATTTCTACTTGGGGGTCAACGATTTCGCCCTCGGCTGGGAGGGGGAAGGCGAGATATTTGATTGTCTTGCCGCGCGACAGCCATTGCGCCTCATAATGGGTTCGGATATCGGGCAGAGTCTTGACAATCTCTGATGCGTAGAGGTTGTCGGTATCGGCCTTAGGCTCGATGCCGGAGGCGCGAAGCAATTCGCGAGTGTAGGTATAGAGAAATGGGCTGTCGGTCTTGAGATTTATGATGCCGCCATCCCGCACCGACTGGCGATATGTGTTGAGCATACGCGGGCCAGTGAGGCGCTTGTTGACCTTTTGCATCTGCGGGTCAGGGAATGTAATCCACAATTCGCTCACCTCGCCCGGAGCGAAGAAATACGGCAACAGCTCAATCGATGTGCGCAGAAATGCCACATTTTTCAGACCCTCGGCCGTAGCCTGCTTGGCACCGGTGTACATGCGGGCGCCCTTGATGTCTACGCCTATGTAGTTCTTGTCCGGGTCGAGCCGCGCCAGCCCCACCGTGTATTCGCCCTTGCCGCAGCCCAGCTCCAGCACTATGGGGTTATCATTGCCAAAATATTCGGCCCACCTACCCCGGTACGGGAATCCCTGGTCGCGCAATGTCCAATACGGATATTGGAGCACACATTCCATCTGCTCCATCTCCGCAAATTTCTTAAGTTTATTCTTTCCCATTACAATACTGAGGCTACAGCGTTGTCCAACAATCGTTTCACAAAGGCATTTACCGACAGTCCAGCTTTGGCGGCCTTCTCGGCGACCTTGGCATAGGTATCGCAGGGCACAGTTATTCTCTTCTCTTTGGGCCCTTCTGCCTTAGCTGCTTTCTCAGCCTCGCGACGCTTTTGCAGCTGGAGCTTATTGTAGGTATACGAATTCTGTAGATTCATCCAAAAATAGTATGGCACACCCAACGCAGCCTCTATTTTATAGGCTATACTCTCATTAAGGTCTCTTTTTCCTCGTATTATTTCACTGAGATAGGTAGGTTGAAGAGCAATCTGGCGAGCAAAATCTTTCTGCTTGATTTTTCTCTCCTTTAATTCCTCCCACAATATTTCTCCTGGATGCACAGGTCGGGATGGAATTCTTTCTTTATTATCGGTTTCCATAATGACTCTTATCTATTTCTATTAGTTCTACTTCTATTCCGTCTTCTGTTTCTGTAAACAAAAGTCTCTCTACTCTTCCATTCAAGACCCTTACAGAACTCTCAGGTCTATATTTGAGCTTCTCATAAGTTGAGGGTTAATTTGAAATTAAGTTTCATTCTTGGATGTACCCGGATGGCTACCCCGTAGGGGTTATTTCATCTAGCATATAGGTTAACACCCGGCTGGCTACCCCGTAGGGGTTGTTTCATTCTAGTTCTCCGAGAGTTAGTTAAACAACCCCTACGGGGTAGGAGGGGAAGGGCATGCGCCCATAGCTAGATGAAATAACCCCTACGGGGTAGCCATCCGGGCGACCTCCATATTTAACTTCTAATTGACCCATTACTTAATGCCGGATCCTTGTAGGTTACTTTCATTAAGAAAACAATTTTTGTCAGTGCAAAGTTACAAAAAAATTCGCAAAATCGTGAATTTTTATTGGAGTTATTCCAGTACGATGGTGAAAATGTCGTCGGGGGAGGTGACGATGTGGTCGGCATAGGCGGCACGCAGCTCCGATTCAGGGCGGAAGCCCCAAGTGACGCCCACCGATTCGATGCAAGCGCGCCGTGCCGTCTCCATATCCACGGCCGAATCCCCCACATACAGCACCTCCCGCTTTGGAGTCGGGAATTGGTTGAGAGCCTCAAACACCACCGACGGGTCGGGTTTGCGAGGTACCCCGGCCACATTGCCCAGCACAGCCCGCCAGTTAGCATCCGGAAAGAAATGCCTAATGATCTTGGTCACGGCCAACTGGTATTTATTGCTGGTAACAGCCAGGTTGACGCCCTCGGCTGTTAGCTTGCTGATCAACTCAGGTATGCCCTCATAAGGCTCGGTCTTGTCGCAGCAATGCTCGTCATAATATTTCTTGAAATGCGACAGCACCCTATCTACAATCTGGGGATTGACAGCCTCGGGCGGCAAAGCGCGCTCAATCAGCCTCTGCACCCCATTGCCCACCATGCCCTTGTAACTCGGGATTGTGTGCTGGGGGTAGCCCATCTGCTCCAAGGCGTAATTCACCGCATCGCCCAAATCATGTATCGTATTGAGCAATGTCCCATCCAAATCAAACATTACGTAGGTCTTCATGTCTTTTTGAGTAATGAGTAATTAGTAATAAGTAATAAGTAATAAGTAATGAGTAATGAGTAATGAGTAATAGCGTATCAGGGCGCCACGGTTCGCCGCGCTTTAGGCGCGGTGCCATGGGTTTAGAACGGGTAGCCCACCGAGAAATGGAAATTGGTATCTCTCCTCCACGACGGGTGCAACAACGGCCACGGCTCCTGGTTCATCGCCGGGTTGTGCGCCTTGACACCCAAATCAAATCGCAGCAAGAAATATGTAAAGTCCATGCGGATACCGCACCCGTAAGCCGCCGCTATCTGCTTGTAGAATTTGTCAATCTTGAACACGCCTCCCGGCTGATTCTCATAGTCGCGGATTGTCCAGATATTGCCAGCATCGACAAACAGAGCGCCCTCGAGCACCCAGAATAGCTTGGCCCTATACTCCATATTCAGATTGAGCAATATGTCGCCGCACTGATTGACAAAGTCGGTCACCGAATTTTTGGAATCATACGACCCCGGGCCCAAGGTGCGAACACTCCAACCCCTCACACTGTTTGCGCCGCCGGCGTAAAAGCGTTTCTCAAACGGCACCATCGTGCTGTTGAGGTATGGCACAGCCAGGCCCAGCCCCACATGGAATGCCAGGCCCGAGCGGTTGTTGAGATTGAGGGTATAGGTATAATCGGCCTCGCCCTTGACATACTGGGCATACTGGATGCCAAAAATCTTGTAAGCCCCGTCATGCTTTTTCTGCCCAGTGATCGACGATATGGCATAGAGCAAGTTGCCAGCCATCTCTACCGAGCCGCGAATCGTGGTGATGCTCGGCTGCATCATGAAAGCGTTGGTGGTAGCAGTAGGCACGCGGCGATTCGAGCGATAGAAGCTGTAGCCCATGCGCATGATGAAGTGGTCTTCGTAGCTGTACCGCAGCAGCGGATTGGTAGGCGCTATCGAATCGAGGAAATTAAGCGTGCTCTTGGGCAGGCGCACATAGTTGATGTCGACCAAGTCGTATTGATGTCTTATGCTGTACGACCCTCGCCGGTGGCTCCACGAGTATTTCCAGGCCGCGCCAGCAATCACGCGAGTGTATTCTGGGCGCTCTTGGTAATTAAACGACACGGCAAATTCGGTATTGGCCTGTCGCCGCTTCTTGTACTCCGACGGCAAGAACGGAGCCATGAATTTCGGGAAAGTGATGCCCACCTCGCCGGCATACTCGGTGTATCGGTTGTTGATGAAACCATCGACATTGCCCGACAGGCTCTCATAAGCCGTGCGCAGCTTGACGGTGAGGAGCTCAGAGTGTTTGGCCAGATTGCGGTGCTTATAGGTCGCACCCACGCCGAATCCGAGGTCGCCCTCCGAGTTGGTGCCTTCGAGCTCGAGCGTCACGCCCTGCTTCTTGTTGCGCGACAGCAGGATATAAGCGTCGAGATATTCCTCGCCATCCTTGTCGCGCACCGGCTGCATCTCGATATTTATGAATTTGAGTATGCCCAGCTGGCTCAGCCCCTGATACGTGCGCTCGACATTGCGCGCATTGTACAACTGCCCGGGGGCTATGTAGCATTTCTCTTCCAGAGTGTTGGGGGCTATGTAATGGTCAGGGCCGTAGAGCATCTGGTAGCCTCGGTAATCGATGGTATCCTGATGCCCAAACTCGAGCGTGCCGCCGCTCTCGCGCGGGTTATAGTCGGTGACAAAGGTCACATGGCGTATCTTATAGGTCGGCATCGGGGGCGCTGACTGACCTATTAGGCGCTCGACCACCTCGCCGGTCTCAGCGTCTCGCTCCTGATAGGGCTTGAGATGCATGGTCAGGGCGATATCCTTACTGCCGCGCACGGTGTCGGCGGTGAAATAGATATAATCTTTGTTGAACGAGTAGTAGCCGTTGTCTCTCAGCACCGATGATATGTTGGCGCGCATATTGTCGAGGCGCGTGCGGTCAAACAGGTCGCCATTGTGCACGTCAAACACCTGGAGGTTCTGCCTCAGTATCCTGGCAATCGCTGTGTCGGGGATGCTGTAACTCATCGTGTAGATGCGGTGAGGCTGACCAGGCTGGATCAGGTATTCGACCTTCATCTTGCGCTTGGCGCGATCAGCCACTGTATCGACTGTCACATTGACATCCATGTATCCGCGATTGATCAGGGCCTGCTCAAGTTGGCGGCGCGATGCCTCGGTGAGTTCCTCGCTGTATACCACTGGCGCCTGGCCCATATTGCGCAGCCATTTGTTGTACCACTTGGTCGAATCCTTGCCCGACAGACTGTAGGTCGCCAGCTGCAGCTTGGCAAATCCCAGCACCTTGTGGTTGGGCTGCTGGCGCAAAAAGTTGTACAGCTCAGCCACTTGCAGCGAATCGCCCTCGACCTTGATATCAACCACGTCGAGCAGCAGCCGGCCCTGTGGCACATGCTTGGTGGTGCTGCACCCCCACAGCGCAACAGCCGCTGCAACGGCCATGCAGCAACGCAAAATCGCTCTTTTTATGTCACTTGTCATACAGTTGAGGGGTGCCATTAAAGTTTCTCACTGCAAAATTAATCATTTTCCACAAAATTTTTGTACTTTTGCACCTAATATTCCCATCCTTAATGAAAACGTATTAGGATATTTTTTCTGAATCCAATTACGCAGTGCAATGTCAACACAATCCGCAGCCCGGGATAGCTTAGTGATTATCCCTACATATAACGAAAAAGAAAACATAGCAGCCATCATCGAGGCCGTGCTCGGGCTTGAGCGCGATTTTGACCTGTTAATTGTCGACGACAATTCGCCCGACGGCACTGCGGCCATAGTCAAAGATAAGATCAAGCAGTATCCCGGCCGCGTCAACATCCTCGAGCGCCAGGGCAAACAGGGCCTCGGCACCGCATACATTGCCGGATTCCGCTGGGCCCTTGACCATGGGTATGAGTACATATTTGAGATGGATGCCGATTTCAGCCATAACCCCGCCGACCTGCTCCGCCTCCACGCCGCTGTGGCCCAGCACGGCGCCGACTTAGCCGTAGGCTCGCGCTACTGCAAGGGCGTGAATGTCGAGAATTGGCCCATGGGCCGAGTGTTGATGTCATACTACGCCTCAAAATATGTGCGCTTTGTCACCGCCCTGCCGGTGCACGACACCACTGCCGGATTTGTTTGCTATCGCAGCTCGGTGCTGCGTTCGATGGACCTCGACAGCATCCGATTCAAGGGCTATGCCTTCCAAATCGAAATGAAATACACTGCCCATAAGCTGGGATTCCAGGTCGAGGAGGTGCCAATTGTGTTTACCAACCGAGTGCTCGGCACCAGCAAGATGAACTCGAGCATCTTCGGCGAAGCCATGACCGGGGTGCTCAAGCTCAGATTCGGCCGCGCCCCGCGCGGCAAGAGGAAGGAGGCGTAGGCGCACATATGGACCATTTCTCCGGGTTTACCACTTTCGACACCATCCTGCTGATCATCGCCATCGTGGCGGCTCTCCTGGGTTTCCGCTCGGGCATAGTGCGCCAGCTGGGTTCGCTTGCCGGCATCGTCATAGGCATCGTCGGGTGCCGCATCTTCGGCCCCCAGGTCGAGCAATGGCTCACATCGGTGGCCAGCGGCCAGAATCCGGCGGTAATCACCATACTGGCCTACGCCCTGTTGTTCTTGGCCCTGTACTTTGCCACGGTGGCCGTGGCTTTTGGCATTCGCCAGATCGTGCACAGCGCCTGTCTCGGCATTGTCGACCGTCTGGCCGGAGCCGTATTCAAGGCCGCGCTCTGGCTGTTTGTGACCAGCCTGCTGCTCAATGTGTGGTTGGCGTTCGCACCCTCCCACTCCCCCACCGGGCGCTTGGCCCACGCCGCTGTCGAGTTCGCTCCGGCGGTGCTCGGCTCTGAGACGGCCCAGCAGCTATGGCACGACCTAAACCAAGCCACCTCGCTTCCCCCGAGCGACGACTAAACCACAGACCCACGCAGAGCGTTACTTATTAAGCGCTCTTGTCTATGCGCCACATCCTATCGACTCATACACCGCTATATATGAAAGACAAAGACAAAGAGAATGGCCAATCGCCCAAAGATGTACTCGGCGATGCTGCTGGCGAATACAAATACGGATTCGTCACCGACATCGATACCGACATCATACCACGTGGCCTCTCAGAAGATGTAATCCGCCTGATTTCCAAAAAGAAGGGCGAGCCCGACTGGCTGCTCGACTTCCGGCTACGCGCCTATCGCAAATGGCTCACCATGAAGATGCCGCGATGGGCCCACCTCGATATCCCAGAAATCAACTATCAGGCTATCAGCTACTATGCCGCCCCGGTCAAGAAGGAGGGGCCTAAGAGCCTCGACGAGGTTGACCCGCAGCTAATCGATACCTTCAACAAGCTCGGCATCTCGCTCGAGGAGCAGAAAAAGCTCACCGGCGTGGCGGTCGATGCCGTCATGGATTCGGTATCAGTCAAGACTACCCACCGCGAGAAACTCGCCGAGATGGGCATCATTTTCTGCTCGTTCTCTGAGGCTGTCAAGGATTACCCCGACCTGGTGCGCCGCTATTTGGGCAAGGTGGTGCCGTACACCGACAATTTCTTCGCCGCCCTCAATTCGGCAGTTTTCTCCGACGGCTCGTTTGTCTACATCCCCAAGGGCATACGCTGCCCGATGGAGCTGTCGACTTATTTCCGCATCAATGCCTCGGGCACTGGCCAATTTGAGCGCACCCTAATCGTGGCCGACGATGACTCGTACGTATCCTATCTCGAGGGCTGCACAGCCCCGATGCGCGATGAGAATCAGCTCCATGCCGCCATCGTCGAGATTATAGTCGAGGATAGGGCCGAGGTGAAATATTCGACTGTGCAAAACTGGTATGCTGGCGACAAGGATGGCCGTGGCGGTGTCTACAATTTCGTGACTAAGCGCGGTCTGTGCCGTGGATACCAGTCCAAGCTGTCGTGGACCCAGGTCGAGACTGGCTCGGCCATCACCTGGAAATATCCCGGCTGCATTCTGGCTGGCGATTATTCAACGGGCGAGTTCTACTCAGTGGCTGTCACCAACAATCACCAGCAAGCCGACACTGGCACCAAGATGATACACCTGGGGCGCAACACGCGCTCGACAATCGTGTCGAAGGGCATCTCGGCTGGCCGCAGCCAGAATTCATACCGAGGCCAAGTGAAGGTCGCCCCCAATGCCGACAATGCGCGCAATTACACCCAGTGCGATTCGCTGTTGCTGAGCGAGACTTGCGGCGCCCACACATTCCCATACATCGATGTGCTCAACGACACCGCTGTGGTCGAGCATGAGGCTACGACATCAAAAATCTCAGAAGACCAGATATTCTACTGCAACCAGCGTGGCATACCCACCGAGGAGGCCATCGGCCTGATTGTCAACGGCTATGCCAAGGAGGTGATGAACAAGCTGCCGATGGAATTTGCCGTCGAGGCCCAGCGCCTGCTCTCAATCACCCTCGAGGGTTCAGTAGGATAGCCACCATAGCGGTCGAGTGCCGCCATGACAATCCCCATAGCAGTAGAGTGCCACTCGGTTCTACCGAGGGGTCCCCATTTCCAAAATCTAAAAACCAAAAACTCAACATGAGTCACGACAACATATTACTTAAGGTCAATGACCTGCGCGCCGGCATCGGCGACAAAGAAATCCTGAAAGGCATCAATCTGGAGGTGCGCCCCGGCGAGGTCCACGCCATTATGGGCCCCAACGGCTCGGGCAAGAGCACCCTGGCGGGAGTGCTGGCTGGCGACCCGCGTTTTGCCGTGTATGGCGGCAGTGCCGATTTCCACGGCCTCGACTTGCTCGCCCTGTCGCCTGAGGATCGGTCGCACGAGGGCCTGTTCCTGTCTTTCCAATACCCGGTGGAGATTCCCGGCGTGTCGATGGTCAATTTCATGCGCGCCGCCGTCAACGCCAAGCGCAAATATTTTGGCGAGGAGCCGCTGTCGGCCAGCGAGTTTCTGAAGATGATGCGCCAAAAGCGCGCCATCGTCGAGCTCGACAACAAGCTGGCTTCGCGCTCGGTCAACGAGGGATTCTCGGGCGGTGAGAAAAAGCGCAATGAGATATTCCAGATGGCTGTGCTTGAGCCGCGCCTGTCGATACTCGACGAGACCGACTCGGGCCTTGACATCGATGCCCTGCGCATCGTGGCCGGGGGCGTCAACAAGCTGAAGACCAGCCAAAACGCTACCATCGTCATCACCCACTACCAGCGACTGCTCGACTATATCAAGCCCGACTTTGTGCACATCCTATACAAGGGCCGCATCGTGCACTCGGGAGGGCCCGAACTGGCTCTCGAGCTTGAAGAAAAAGGCTATGACTGGATCAAAGATGAGTAGGATATGAACGCTTTGTCACAATACATACAGCTATACCAGGAATACCGCAAGGATATCGAGGCCCACTCGCCAGCCCTGCTCAATCGCTATCGCCCTACAGCACTGGCAGATCTGATGCAGGCGCGATTCCCAGAGAAGGGCGATGAGGGATATCCGGCCCTGTCGGTCAACAAGATGTTTGAGCCTGACTATGGCGTCAACATCAACCGCGTGCCTTTCGGGGTCAACGCTGCCGAGAGTTTCCGCTGCGGGGTGCCTAATATCTCCACCCTCCTGGCTCTGGTGGTCAATGATGCCTTTGTGCCTACCGCCGGACTGGAGCGTAACCTGCCCAAGGGGGTCGAGGTGATGTCGCTGGCCAAGGCGGCCGAGCTGCTGCCCGACCAGGTAGGCAAATATTACAATACCCTGGCTCTGCCTCGGCGCGGAGCCACAGCCCCGGCTGCGCTCAACTCGCTGCTGGTCGAGGATGGAGTGTTTGTGCATGTCGCCAAGGGCGTCAAGCTCGACAAGCCCTTGCAAATAGTGAATATTTCGAACGCCTCTGCGCCATTCCTCGCAATACGCCGCCTGCTGATCGTGCTCGACGAGGATGCCGAGGCTTCAATCCTGCTATGCGACCACTCGGCCTCGCAGGAGGTCAAGTATCTCAATTGCCAGGTAGCTGAGGTATTTCTTGAGCCGGGGGCCAAGCTGGGATATTACGAGATAGAGGAATCGTCGGCCCACACCTCGCGCCACTCTCAATTTTTCGCCTCGCAGGCCGAGCGCAGCACGCTTATCCTCAATGGCACATCACTGATTGGCGGCGTGGCGCAGAATGACTACTCGGTCGAACATATCGGCCATCATGCTGATACCAAACTTACGGGCATGGTTATCGCCGACGGCGAGGAATCGGTGGGCAATTCCACCTTGGTGCTGCACAATCACCCGCAGTGCCACAGCGACCAGTCATTTAAATACATACTCGACGACCGCAGCCAGGGCTCTTTCTATGGCCGCATCATCGTTGACGAAAAGGCTAAATTTACCAAGGCATACCAGAGCAACCGCAACATATTGGCATCGGCCGATGCCCGAATGCACACGCGCCCGCAGCTCGAGATCTATTGCGATGAGGTGAAGTGTAGCCACGGGGCCACCGTGGGCCAGCTCGACGCCAACGCGCTATTCTATATGCGCCAGCGCGGCATACCCGAGGCTGAGGCCAAGATGATGCTGATGCAAGCATTCATGGGCGATGTAATCGACACGGTCGAGATTCCGGCCTTGCGCTCGCGCCTGCACCAGCTGGTCGAGGCGCGCCTCAGCGGCAATCGCCAGCTCTGCGCCGACTGCCAGAATTGCTGACACCGCGCCCAAAGCGCGGCGAACCGTGGCGCCCGGATGGCCACTTTTGACTTTTGACTCTTGACTTTTGACTTAATAAATGGATATAGAAAAGATACGCAGCGATTTCCCGATACTTGAGCGCAAGGTGTATGGCCGACCGCTCATATACCTTGACAATACCGCTACATCGCAGACGCCCCGGCGCGTGGTCGATGAGGTGGTGAGCATGTACTACAACGCCAAGGCCAATGTGCACCGCGGGGTGCACACTCTGTCGCAGGAGGCTACCGAGGCCCAGGAGGCTACGCGCGAGATGATACGCGCTTGGATCGGTGCCGAATCGGTCGAGGAGGTAATCTTCACCCGAGGCACCACCGAGGCTATCAACCTGGCGGCTTCGTCCTACGGCCAGCTGATGGAGAATGGCGATGAAATAATCCTGACGGTGATGGAGCATCACTCCAACATCGTGCCATGGCAACTCTTGGGCATGCGCAAACGCATCATGCTGCGCGTGGTGCCGATCAATAAGGTGGGCGAACTCGACCTCGAGGCATATCGGTCGCTATTTAACGACCGCACGCGCTTGGTGGCTGTCTGCCATGTGTCAAATGTGCTGGGCACTGTCAATCCCATCAAGGAGATGGTGGCCGAGGCTCACAGCCGAGGGGTGCCGGTGCTGGTCGATGGCGCGCAGGCTGTGCCCCACATGCGCGTGGATATGCGCGACCTGGATGCTGATTTCTACGCTTTTTCGGCCCACAAGATGTACGGTCCCACGGGCGTGGGCATCCTGTATGGCAAGAAGCATCTGCTCAAGATGATGCCTCCCTATCAGGGCGGCGGCGAGATGATCGACCATGTGAGCTTTGAGGGTACTACTTTTGCCGACCTGCCTTATAAATTCGAGGCTGGCACGCCCGACTATGTTGACATTGCGGCTTTCCGCCGCGCCATCGAGTATATCCAGGGAGTGGGCATGGACGATATCGCAGCCCATGAAGAGGATCTGCTGCGCTACGCCACTGAGCGTATGCTCGCCGAGATTCCGGGCATTGAGATTTACGGCATGGCACCGTACAAGAGCGCGGTGATATCGTTCAACATCCCTGGGGCGCACCATTATGATGTGGGCATGCTGCTCGACAAGCAGGGCGTGGCCGTGCGCACTGGCCACCACTGCGCCCAGCCGCTGATGCATGCCCTCGGCATCGAGGGGTGCGTGCGCGCCTCATTCGCCGTCTACAACACCCTCGCCGAGGTCGATGCCTTCATCACCGCCCTCTCCCGCGCCGCCGCCATGCTCACCTAACACTTAGATTAAGTTTAAAACCACGGATTACACGGAAGCATAACTCCGAATAATTTCCCAAAAACCACGGATTACACGGATTACACGGATTGCTACTTGGAGCATAAAAACCACGGATTACACGGATTACACGGATTGCCATCCGGATGGCTTCCGTGTAATCCGTGTAATCCGTGGTTTTTAACTTAACCCGTGGTTTGTAAACCACTTGTGGTAATAAAAAAGGACACCATAGCGGTGTCCTTGTATGTAGCGGGACTGAGAATTGAACTCAGGACCTCCGGGTTATGAATCCGACGCTCTAACCGACTGAGCTATCCCGCCATTGCGAGTGCAAAGTTACGCACTTTTTCTGACACCACCAAATTTTTTCCCACTTTTTTCAAAAAAAGACCATAAGAACACAAGATACATAAAGACATAAGCCATCTTTTTCCTATCTCTTATGGTTTATGTCCTTATGTCTCTTAGGTCCTTATGGTCTATTCCTTGGATGGTGCTCCAGGATTTCTTGGCGCAGCTGGCGCGTGTCGGTGTGGAGATAGATCTGAGTGGTCGAGATGGATTCATGCCCCAGCATCATCTGTATGGCTCGTAAGTTGGCTCCGCCCTCAAGCAGATGGGTGGCGAACGAGTGCCGCAGAGTATGCGGCGATATCGGCCGGTCGATGCCGGCCAGTTCCGCCAAGTCGCGGATTATATAGAATACCATCACCCTCGTCAGCCTCCGCCCTCGCCGATTCAGAAACATTATGTCCTCCTCGCCGCGCTTAGGCTGCACGTCTCGCGTAGAGAGATACAGCTGGATCTCAGCCACTGCCGATTCCGACATCGGCACCATCCGCTGCTTATTGCCCTTGCCATCGACAATCAGCGCCCGATCCTGCAGCGACACGCGGCTCATCGGCAGATTCACCAGTTCGCTCACGCGCAAGCCGCAGCTGTAGAGGGTCTCGATGATGGCGCGGTTGCGCTGCCCCTCGGCCTTGCCCATGTCGATTGCCGCCTCCATGGCGTCGATCTCCTCGACCGTCAGCACCTCGGGGAGGTGCAATCCTATCTTTGGCGATTCAAGCAGCGCTGTCGGGTCGGTGTCGATCAGCGACTCAAGGCGCAGGAATTTGTAGAAGGACCTGAGGCCGCTTATTATCCTCGCCTGCGACCGGGCGCAGATGCCCACATCGTGGAGCGAGGCCACAAACGCTTGCAGATGCTCCTCCTTGACACCCAGCAGCGATGGGCACTGCTCATCGGCTGCTGCCCAGGCGGCGAATTTCTCGACATCGGCCATATAGGCCATGCGAGTGTTCTCGCTCATGCCCCGCTCAAGCAGCAGATATGCCCGATACCGTGTCATCAATTGCTCTGCATCCATGCCTTATTGATTAAAATACTTGCAAAAGTACGAAATTTCGGGATAAAAGTATCAACGTATGGGATAATTTCGTAATTTTGCCAAAACCTTTCATTATCATGACAAGAGAATACGATTATCTTGTGATTGGGGCTGGCGTGGCTGGCCTCAGCTTTGCCCTCAAAGTGGCAGGCACAGGGCGCGTGGCCCTGATTTGCAAATCTACTCTCGACGAAGCCAACACGGCCCTTGCCCAAGGCGGCGTGGCATCCGTCACCAATCTCGAGCTCGACAATTTTGACAAGCACATCGAGGATACCATGATTGCCGGCGACCAGCTGAGCGACCCCGTGGCCGTGCGCAAGGTCGTCACCGAGGCCCCAGGCCAGATCAAGGCTCTGATCGACTGGGGCGTGGATTTTGACAAAAAGGAGAATGGCGACTTTGACCTGCACCGCGAGGGAGGCCACTCTGAATTTCGCATCCTCCACCACGCCGACAACACCGGCTTTGAGATTCAGGACAGCCTGATCAAGGCTGTGCGCGCCAACGGCAACATCGACATCTACGAGCATCACTTTGCCATCGAAATCATCACTCCCCACCACCTCGGCAAAATCATGACGCGCCGCACCCCCGACAACGAGTGCTACGGCGCTTATGTGCTCGACGAGGCCACTGGCCAGGTCGACACCTTCTTGTCGAGGGTCACGGTGATGTGCACCGGCGGCTGCGGAGCCGTGTACCAGACCACAACCAACCCGCTCGTCGCTACCGGCGACGGCATAGCCATGGTGTACCGCGCCAAGGGCACGGTCAAGGATATGGAATTCATACAATTCCACCCAACGGCATTCTACCACCCCGGCGACCGTCCAGCCTTCCTCATCACCGAGGCTATGCGCGGCTACGGCGCCGTGCTGCGCAACATCAAGGGCGAGGAATTTATGCACAAATACGACCCGCGCCTGTCGCTTGCTCCTCGCGACATCGTGGCTCGCGCCATTGACAGCGAGATGAAGCAGAGCGGCAGCGACCATGTCTACCTCGACGTGACCCACAAGGACCCAGAGGAGACCAAGCATCACTTCCCCAACATCTACAAGCACTGTCTCGAGGCTGGCATCGACATCACCAAGGATTACATACCCGTGGCTCCGGCAGCCCACTATCTGTGCGGCGGCATCAAGGTCGACACCAACGCCGAGTCGTCGATCAAGCATCTCTACGCTGTGGGCGAGTGCTCATGCACCGGGCTGCATGGCGGCAACCGCTTGGCTTCTAATTCGCTAATCGAGGCTGTGGTCTACGCCGATGCTGCCGCCAAGCATGCCAAGGAGGCCATCAAGGGAATCTCGCTGCGCACCGATGTGCCGGAATGGAACGATGAGGGTACCTCGCATCCCGAGGAGATGGTACTCATCACCCAGAGCCTGAGGGAGGTGAATCAGATAATGGGAGCCTACGTGGGCATCGTGCGCTCAAACCTGCGCCTTGACCGCGCCTGGAATCGTCTCGACATCCTCTATCACGAGACCGAGAAACTGTTCAAGGAGTCGAAAGCGTCGCGCGAAATATGTGAGCTGCGCAACATCATCAATGTCGGCTACCTGATTATGCGCCAGGCCAAGGAGCGCAAAGAGAGTCGCGGCCTCCACTACACCCTCGACTATCCCCCAAAGAAATAAACATACAATATGTTAGCTCTTTTGCCGTTTCTGTTTATAGAGTAGATTACATATTACTCATTATTTATTACTCTATAATTGGGTATGGGCAAAAGGTTTCTGATAGGGATGTTGGTCTTGATGTTGGGAGCGCTGATGGCACCGGCTCAGCATTTCACCAAGGACAACGTCAAATACTATAAAGGCTATAATTGGCGCATCGACGAGGAGGGCGACAGCATACTGGTGCTTTTCTTCGTCGATGCCTACGCCTATCCCCAACTCAAATTCAAGAACAAAAAAGAGCGCCAAGAGTATGACCGCCTGATGCGCAACGTCAAGCTGACCCTCCCCTACGCCAAACTGATTGCCGAGACGCTGGTCGAGACCTACGAATACATCGAGACCCTCCCCACCCAGAAGGAGCGCGAGGAATACCTCAAGCGCATGGAGAAGGAGATTTTTGAGCAATACAAGCCCACGCTCAAGAAATTCTCGCGCACCCAGGCCAAAATTCTCATCAAGCTGGTGCAACGCGAGACACATCAGACGAGCTACGAAATCGTCAAGGCCTTTCTCGGTACCTTCCGCGCCACTTTCTGGCAAGGCTTCGGCAAGCTATTCGGCGTCAGCCTCAAAGGCACCTACGACCCCGATTCCAACACCGAGGATGCCCGCATCGAGCGCATCGCCACCCAAATCGAACTCGGAATCCTCTGAGTTTCCAAAAACCACGGATTACACGGATTACACGGATACCATCCTGAAAATCTTTTAATCCTAAGCGTATAAGTAATGGGTCATTTTAAATTTAAGATTCCTTCTCAGATGTACCCGGATGGCTACCCCGTAGGGGTTGTTTCATCTAGCATATAGGTTAACACCCGGATGGCTACCCCGTAGGGGTTGTTTCATTCTAGTGCTCAGAAGGTTAGTGAAACAACCCCTACGGGGTAGGAGCGAGAGGGGTATGCGCCCATAGCTAGATGAAACAACCCCTACGGGGTAGCCATCCGGGCGACCTCCATATTTAACTAATTGAGCCCTTACTTAGACATAAAAGTTGAGTACAGAGGCAGAGGCTCCTGTACTCAACTAATATTGGTGGGGATGGGTTATTCG
>NWBJ01000087.1 GCA_002633115.1 Muribaculaceae bacterium Zag1 | reverse complement strand
CCCCAAATCTCAATTTGATCGAGCGTCTTTGGAAGTTCTTGAGGAAGAAAGTGATCAACACTAACTTCTACAGAACCAAAGAGCTTTTTCAGAGCGCCATCAAAAAGTTCTTTGACCGAATAGGCGACTATAAGGCAGAGTTGGAGTCCCTTCTGACTCTCAGATTCAGTTTGGTCAATTCGCAATCTATTTCGCTTTAACTATAATTTTCCAGCCTCCCCAACCCAGCGCTTCGCGCTGGGTTGGGGAGGCTGGGGGAAGGTTAATCTCCAATGCTATATGAAACAACCCCTACGGGGTAGCCTTGGAGGATACATTATGCAATATGAAGGAACCCTGTTGGGTTTCTTCATATTGCCTTGATGTTTTTACTTAACTATGACTTTGTGGGTATTGCCGTCGACATTGACGAGGTAGAGGCCCGGGGTGAGACCCTTGAGGCTGACAGCCTGTCCCGAGAGGGTGTAGGCCTGTGCCTGCTTGTAAGCGCCCTCAATGGCGATTTCACCCTTAAGACCGCGCACCACGGCTGCGCCCTGCTGGCTCAGCACTGCATCGTTGATGCCGCTCAGATCATCATAGGAGATCTTCTCAGCATTCAGCACCACGCCAGTTGTGCCATCGAGCACCATGGCAACGATTGAAGAGTTAGCTTTTTTCTTTACATTGCTTAGGTCAACATTATACTCGCAAGTATACACCTGTCCGGCTTCGATGGTTGACGGAATCATGTTCTCCATTCCAAATGGCTCAAAGATATCGCGAGCAGTGTTCGTGTAAGTCCAAGTCACATTACGGCTCTTGTTGCCCCAGTCGCCAGCCTCGGGATAGGTGGTGCCATAACCTGAGTAATTGTTTGTCTGACGACCGCTTAATCCATCTTCAAGCACTACAAAAGCTACCAGATAATTAGCTTCTGTTTCAGTGAAAGAGAATGTGGTGGAAAGTCTTACTAATGCCTGATTATCAACTGGTTCAAAGCCCTCCATTTCAACTTTCACTACTCCAAGAGTTGTGGCGAATTCTTCATAAGCCTCAGGGAGACTATTGATGTTTGGATCAATGAGATAGAATGGCTCACGGTTGACCATACATATTGGGAAGCCTGAGAAATATGCGTAAACAAAGGGCAAGTATGACTCGCATGCATATTTGTCGCCTGAAGAAGAGGCAACGTGAACAGCTATTCCAATGAAGTCGTCTGGGTAATTCTCTTCCATATAATCCATACCAACGATTCCGCGAGGACACCAGCCGCACCATGTGCCTGTGCCTTCTTCTACCAGCATCTTGCGAGTATAAGTAGTTGCGTCAGCGGGGAGGTTACGGAAATGATATTGGCCATAGACACCGTCTTGAACCACTCCGTTGACACTTGTCACTACGATTTGAATGTCATTCATGCCTTCAACCAATCCGTTAACAGGCAGGTCGACATAGTACCATGACAGGGCAGGAATCTCAAGATTGAGTTCGTTGGCAACGAAGTCGCTACCGTTGATTGAGTACTCATACTTGATATTGGTGATGGCATTGGTGCCTTCATTTCTAACAGAAATCCAAGGATTGACATCGGTTACGCCTTGACCAACCGAGAATGTGAGGCCATCGATGTAGTTTGTACCAGTAATTGTAAAGTAGTCTTGCGGACCATGACCTACCGTGGTGGCCTTGATAGCGAGATTGGTGCCTACATCTTCAGCCATGTCGAATTCATAGACTTGGTCACCCATGGTGAAGCGGAAACCGCCAGCATATTCTGTGGCATCGTATCCATCGACAGCGATAGGATAGTCGTTTGTATCACAGCCAGTGACGGTATAGCCAATATAGAAACCTTGACCTTCCTTGATTTCGTATGGTTCGTCAAGGGTAACAGGATAGAAATAGGTATAGTTGTAGCCGCCAGTGCTATAGCAGTCTTTGATATTCGTTGAGGTTTGGGTAATGGGGTCTGCTTCGAGGTCTTCAGAAACAAAAACACTGCCCGAGAGTTGAGTGGTGCTCTGCAGAGCCACAGAATAGTAGATTTGTGTGAGCTTGTCGCCAATCAATAGGTCGGCTATCTCAGCGGGTATGTACTGATAGATGCAGTAATCGCCAGCATAGCGCATTCCTGTCCATGAAGATACATCCTCGGTAAGGCTAAGGGTGTAGGTGGTTTCGGCGCGTGAAGCCTTGTGCACGGTAGATTTGGTGAGCAGTTCTGGGGTTTGAGCCTCACGATTGGCTTTTAGTCCCGACTGTTTCACTTCGAGGGCCATAGCTGTTGAGCCCATGGCCACAGCCGCGATAGCAGCAAGTAGAATTTTTTTCATTTATTAATAATTATGATAATTTAGAAAATATTTTCCGATTCAATAATAAGAACAATCTTGTGCCAGTAGAGGTTATGGGGCTTTTAGGTCTTGTCAACTTGAAACTATAAAAGTGATAACGTAATGTGGATTACTAGCATGAGAAGAAAGATTCATACCTTGTTAAAATATGTATCTTTATGTTAGGTCAGTTTTAAGAACTGTATGGACTATTAACTGAGAAATATTGCATATTGCCGAAAGAATAACTCCCGGCTTGGAAAACATCTCCACTATAATAACCGTTATTAGAGCCTCCCCATCCCCAGTCGCAATGAAGGTAGATATCAAAAATAAGTGCCGTTGTGGGTAAGACGAGAGGTCCCGTTGTGCTAAATTTACACTGATCAACAATCCAGGCATGACCACCTTGGTTAGAAGTGTCAGACCCTCTCATGTATATCAATCGATTATACATCAAATCATAGGCCATAGCAAGTGGTGCATAGGTTTTTAAAGTGTCTGACTCAAGGTTATAGCCTAAAGACTTTAAAAGATTTAGACCACTATTTGGCAGGGCACCACTTGCAGAAGTACCGTAATTCATCCCTACGTCCTTTCCTATGTAATACAAAATTTTTGCAATAGAATCTATTGCTTCATTGTATGTATACAATTGATCTTCCGCGTCTTCTCCTAATAAAGCCATATTTATTTCTTCCATATCAAACGTACTCCCATGGTAGTTGGAAAGTGTGGCTTTCCCAAAAACCATGGCTTGTCCTGTGGCTACTGCAACGCATCCAACTGGACAACCAGGATGCTCTAATATTACATATTTATCAAATGGATCTCTTTGTGACCAAGATAGAGGAACCATTCCCCCTGCAAAACCTTGATTTATAGTCACATTATCCTCTAATAAGTCACTATTTTCAAATTCTTCAATGTTGTCTAAATAAGGTTTAAATGAACAATAAAATTCATATAGACTGGGTCATTTTCATTGGCATCGAAAGATAAGTTTCCAGTTTCATTGAAAGCCAAAATTTGATTTCCTCTATTATCGGATGATATAATTACAAATCCTTGATCTTCTTTTCTGTTAAATACATAAGCCAAGGTATCCATCTGGCTTCGTCCAGTTGGAAACACTATGGGAGTCATGAAAATGTCTTGATTTAAACAACGAGAACTCTCGTTGAAGTAGTCTAAAGCTATGAGACTAGCTTCTTGCGCAGATACGTAGTGAGGGTCTTGAGAAACATTATCCGTGACCTCATAGTTCTCTATGAGATATTCTTGATTTTGGTTGCAACCTATAAAAATTAAGGTAGCAATAATCAAGGCTGTCTCCGAGATGTAAAATCTTTTAGAAACCATAGTTCATTTAATTTAGAGGATTTAAATTAAGGGTATTATTTATTGATTAAGGTAATATGTGGATAAAAGAAGGTTATTAAAATCCAATCGCAAATTTAGTGATTTATTTTGGAAATACCATAGGTGGAGATTAATTATTCCACTTTTTTATGTTTCCATTCTGGTACTCGGTTGAGAATTCGTCAATCAAATGGGTTAATTCTTCATCTGATACATTTATTTGCTGCATTGGACCTCTTTTTGGGTATACGTAGAGGAGACCTACTACTTCTTCGTGTTTGAAGGCAACGTATATCAATCTATAGCCATCTCTTTTGGATAGTTTAGCTTTCTTATCTGCCATCCTTAGTTTGATGACGACTCTGTCATTCTCCATAAGAATCATATCCCTCATATTAAGAATATCATCCATTGAGAGATTTTCAAAGGCAGATTGCACGGCATCAGTCACCCCTTTGTAAACGCCTCTTTTAGCAGAGAGGAGTTTTTCTATGGCATTGTGAAATGAGGTAGTAGAGTAGAATCTAATCATAGAGCCATGGAAGCGAGACGATTCATTGAGGATTGGAGGACTTTGTTGGTTGGGGCATTGATCTTGTAGCATTGGATGTCGGCCTCGAGCTCAAGAAATGCTGAAAGGTTGGCATCTAAGCGGTCAATTTCACTATTTATGTTTATGGAGGAGGGGAGAGCCTTGCACTGTTGGTACAAAAGAGAAAGGGTTTCGTTGAGGATGGCAATGCGAGATTTGACCAACAGGGCACTGTTGGTATCCAACAGAGGATAAATCTCCTCATACAGCTGGTCGTAGAGAGATTCGAGAGTAGTATTAAGCCGACTGAGGCTACTCTTGGCCTTAGGCGCAGATAGGCCGGGGGCCATTAACGAAAAACGTCTTTCATAGCCTCGTATGCTCACCCTTTCTATTCTCTCCAGTGTCGTAGCGATAGCATCCATAATCATTGTCTATTTCGGTATCCAATCGCAAATTTAGTGAATAATTTTGGAATAAAAAACCATAAGGGCATAAAAAACACCGTAAGGACATAAAAAACATAAGGACATAAGCTGCCTTAAGCATTATGTCCTTATGTCCTTATGTTACTTATGTCCTTATGGTCTTACTCGGCGCATTTGGCTTTGATGAACTCGCGGTTGAGGCGGGCGATGTTGCTCAGAGGAATGCTCTTGGGGCACTCGGCTGCGCATGCGCCAGTGTTGGTGCAGTTGCCAAATCCGAGCTCATCCATCTTCTTGACCATGGCGCGGGCGCGACGCTTGCGCTCAACCTGGCCCTGGGGCAGGAGGGCAAACTGGCTAACCTTGGCCGATACGAAAAGCATAGCCGAACCGTTCTTGCAAGCTGCTACGCAAGCGCCGCAGCCGATGCAAGTAGCCGAGTCCATAGCCACGTCGGCAACCTCCTTTGAGATAGGAGTGGCGTTGGCATCGGGTGCACCGCCGCAGTTGAACGATACATAGCCGCCAGCCTGCTGGATCTGGTCAAACGCATTGCGGTTGACCATCAGGTCGCGGATTACGGGGAATGCTGCCGAGCGCCAGGGCTCGATAGTGATGGTCTGGCCATCATGGAATTTGCGCATGTGCAGCTGGCAAGTGGTGATGCCTTGCACCGGGCCGTGAGGATGGCCATCGATGTAGAGCGAGCACATGCCGCAGATGCCTTCGCGGCAGTCGCTGTCGAATACCACCGGCTCTTCGCCCTTCTCTACCAGTTGCTGGTTGAGCATGTCGAGCATCTCCAGGAAGCTGCTGCCCGTGGATACATTATCGAGGTGATAGTTCTTGAACTCACCTTTCTCTTTGGGGCCACGCTGACGCCAAATTTTCAAGTTTACGCTTATATTGTTTTCCATTGTCGTGTCGTGTTAGAGATTACGATTTGTAGTTACGGGTCTGAACCTGTATAGCTTCGTAGTTGAGAGGCTCCTTCAGCAGGATGGGTTTCTCGGTGTCGCCGGTATATTTCCAGCAGCTCACATACATGTAATCCTTGTCGTTGCGCTTAGCCTCGCCGTCGGGGGTCTGGTACTCCTCGCGGAAGTGGGCGCCGCAGCTCTCATTGCGGTTGAGAGCGTCGATGGCCATCATCTTGGCGATTACCAGGAAGTCCTCAAGGCGCAGAGCTTTTTCGAGCTCGGTGTTGAGGTCGTCGGCACGGCCCACGATGCGCAGGTCGCTGTAGAACTCCTTGCGTACCTCTTCGATTTCCTTGGTGGCTTCAACCAGGCTCTTGAGTGTACGGCCCATGCCTACCAAGTTCCACATCACATGGCCCAGGCGCTTGTGGATCTCGTCGGGGCTCTTGGTGCCCTTGATGTCCATCAGCTTCTGGATGCGAGCGCGCACTTGCTTCTCAGCCTCGTCAAATTCGGGGGCATCGGTGCGGAAGCGAGGCACCTTGATCTGGTCGCTCAGGTAATTCTGCATGGTGTAGGGGAGCACGAAGTAACCGTCGGCCAAGCCCTGCATCAGAGCAGATGCGCCGAGGCGGTTAGCGCCGTGGTCTGAGAAGTTGCACTCGCCGATGGCGAATAGGCCCTTGATCGAGGTCTGCAGCTCATAGTCAACCCAGATGCCGCCCATGGTGTAGTGCGAGGCGGGGAAGATCATCATCGGGGTCTCGTAGGGGTTGTCATCGCTGATCATCTGGTACATGTCAAAGAGGTTGCCGTAGCGGTCGGCCACAGCGTCCTTGCCCAGACGGTCGATGGCATATTTGAAGTCGAGGTAAACGGCGTTGCCGGTACCTACGCCGAAACCGGCGTCGCAGCGCTCCTTGGCGGCGCGGCTGGCGATGTCGCGGGGGCAGAGGTTGCCGAATGCCGGGTAGCGGCGCTCCAGGTAGAAGTCACGATCCTCATCGGGGATGTCGGTCGGTTTCTTCTTGCCGGCGCGGATAGCCTCGGCGTCTTCTTTCTTCTTGGGCACCCAGATGCGGCCGTCGTTACGGAGCGATTCGCTCATCAGGGTCAGCTTTGACTGGTCTTCGCCATGCACGGGGATGCAGGTGGGGTGAATCTGAGTGAATGCGAGGTTGGCGAGGTATGCGCCCTTCTTGAAGGCTTGCACAGCAGCAGAGCCGTTGCAACCCATAGCGTTGGTGCTGAGGAAGAATGCACGGCCGTAACCGCCGGTGGCGAGCACCACAGCGTGAGCGGCGTAACGCTCGATTTCGCCAGTGATGAGATTGCGCACGATGATGCCGCGAGCGCGCTTCACACCATTCTCATCGGGGATAAGCACCAGGTCGAGCATCTCTCTGCGGTTGAAGCTCTTGACGGTGCCTTTCTGGATCTGGCGGTTGAGCGAGCTATAAGCGCCGAGCAGCAGCTGCTGGCCAGTCTGGCCCTTAGCGTAGAATGTGCGGGATACCTGAGCGCCGCCGAATGAGCGGTTGGCGAGCAGACCGCCGTATTCGCGAGCGAAAGGCACGCCTTGCTGCACGCATTGGTCGATAATATTGTTGCTCACCTCGGCCAGACGATACACGTTGGCCTCGCGGCTGCGGAAGTCGCCACCCTTGATGGTGTCGTAGAAGAGGCGATAAATCGAGTCGCCATCGTTCTGGTAGTTCTTGGCAGCGTTGATACCGCCCTGGGCAGCGATCGAGTGAGCGCGGCGGGGGCTATCCTGGATGCAGAAGTTGAGCACGTTGAATCCGAGTTCGCCGAGTGTGGCGGCGGCAGAGCCACCGGCCAGGCCGGTGCCGACCACGATGATGTCGAGGTGGCGCTTGTTGGCGGGATTCACCAGTTTCTGGTGAGCTTTGTAGTTGGTCCACTTCTCAGCGATAGGACCCTCGGGAATCTTGGAATCGATCTGATATTCAGGGAGTGCCGAAGATTCAATGTCGGCAAATTCCTTCATGATGGGGGTTGAGTCGATCATACCCTCCAGTTTCTTGGCGTCTATCATATCTGATGGTGGTTTTATTGTAATACGGGAATTTCGTCAGCTTGGGCTTCTTCTTCGGGCTCAAAGGGTTCGGGACCGGGTTCGGGAGCGCCTTGGTCGGCGGGATTGTTGAGGATACCTCTCAATTCCTCACCGAGGCCTTCGAGACGCATCACGCTCATTACATTCTGAGCGTTGGGGAAGAGGGCTTGGTGAGCAGCCTGAATGGCATCAATCTTGCCGATGTACTGGGGAGCGAGACGCTCCATCAGCTGGCCATAAGCCTGTTGCAGCTGCATGTATTCATATTGGTCGCGGGGCTGACGGTTGAGGCCGGCTTGGTTGACCTCGCCTTGCATCTCCATCAGGATAGCTTCTGATTCCTCCTCCCAATAGTGGGCGTACTGCTCTTGCAGTTTGGGATCGGTCAGATAGTGGTCTTTGCTTGCAAGCACGGTGAAGACGATGGCTTGAGCCACGAAGAGGGCCACCACGATGGTTGTCCACCAGTAGCCGATGCATTTGAGGCGCTCAATCCAGTGGTTGTTGTCCCAACCCACTGAGTGGAACATCGACCAGAAGCCGTGGGTCATGTGGAACCAGAGGGCAATGAAGCCGACGCAGTAGACGATGATTGTCCAGAACTCGCCAAATGCGGCTTGGATGAAGAGGGTGCCGAACTCGGGAGCGAAGGTCACGCCGTTGGTGCTCCACATGTGGCCTACGATCTCTTGCCATTGCATCTTGTACCAGAATTGGATAAGGTGCACCACCAAGAAAGCGAGGATTACCAGACCGAGCACGAGCATGTTCTTTGACGACCATTCCACTAGGGGCGGACGCGAGGTCACCAGATAGCGGTCGTTGCCGCGAGCCTTGCGGTTCTGGACTGTCAGCCAGCAGGCGTAGATGATGTGGATGATGAAGAGCAGTGCCAAGCCAGCCGAGGCAATCAGGGCGTACCAGTTGGCTCCCAGGAACTCACAGATCACATTGTAAGCTGTGGGCCATGCGATGGCTACCGTATTCATCAGCACGTGAAAAGTTACGAATAGGACGAGTGCGATACCAGTGATGGCCATCACGAACTTGCGTCCTATAGATGAGCTTGTTAACCACATAAGATGATTGTTTTTAATTGATTTATATGAAATTGTTTTTAGTTCATTGCATGGTCTGAGGGCCCTGCTGCCGCATGGCTTTTTGAAACGTAGTGCAAATTTAGGGAAAATCTTCGATAATTCACTGCTTTTTCGCAAAATAATTTTCATTTAGGCCAAAAACCTCTTAAACTACCCGATTGTTGTATCTATGTGAATTACCTCTTAGTAACCAAAACCCGATTCAAGCTACCCTTGAAACTACCCTCTTGCTCCTATCATGAAAAAGAAAAGCATACTTTCGATATTGGCTCTCCTGGCCTTGGGAGTGCTCTTCACCACGGGCTTCTACACCAAGCCAGCTGTTAGCACCGAGCCTGCCCATGATGACAACCATGCGGCTCTGTCGATTTACGAACATTATCTCGAACTGGCCGAGCAGGCCAACCAGGTAGCCCTCGCCTCGCTCCTCGACACGACCGAGGCAGATGTCCCCACCGACATATTCGGCTACTGCCTGTCGTTGACGCCGGCCCAGATCAAGCATCTGTGCGAGGCTTCAAACAAGTGGAGCGCCCATACCCCGATGTGCGCCAATGTGCCGGCAGCATCTGAGGCCGATGCCCTCGCCGCTCGCGAGTTTGTGCGCTCATACATAGCCCAAGGGGGCCACAATCACAATTACATATTGCGCCACGCGCCGCGCTTGCAGTCGCCATCGCTCAATCATCTGATGCTGGCCATCGCCGCCTGCTATGATGGCATCACCTCGCGCCAGAGCGCCAGCGACTTTGTGGCTCAGCTCTCGACAGTCACTGCCGATTTTGCGATGCAGATGGGGTCGGTGCTCGCCAGTTTCTTCACCATCGCCCCATCCGACTATTCAACCTCGTCGCAATATCTCGCCTCGCAGTGCGAGGTCTCCATCCCAGCCCTTATCGCTCTGCAACGCCTACAATAATCATACTGAAATTCCGGAGAATCCCATGAAGGCCATGGCCAGGAGGCCAGCCACCACTAGGGCTATGGGCACGCCGCGCATGGGGCGGGGGACATCGGTGAGCTCGAGCTGCTCGCGTATGCCGGCCATAAGGCAGAGCGCGAGGGTGAAGCCCAGAGCCGTGGCGATGGCGTAGACCACGCCTTGCAGCAGGGGCATTTCTTTTTGAGCCACGATGATGGCTACGCCGAGCACGGCGCAGTTGGTGGTAATCAGGGGCAAGAACACGCCGAGTGCGGCGTAGAGGCTCGGGGAAATCTTTTTCATGATGATTTCGAGCATCTGCACCAGGATGGCGATTACCAAGATGAACGCTATGGTCTGCAGATAGCCCAGTCCGAAGGGAACAAGCAGGTATTGCTGCACCAGCCAGGTCACGAGGGTGGCTATTGTCATCACGAAGGTCACGGCCATGCCCATGCCAAAGGCCGAATCCAACTTTTTAGATACGCCTATGAATGAGCAGATGCCCAGGAATTGGGCAAATACGATATTGTTGACGAATATCGCAGTTATGATTATGGATAGATAAGTAAGCACGATATAGTTGTGAGTTATGAGTTGTGAGTTATGAGTTGTGAGTTATGAGTTGTGAGTTGTGAGTTGTGAGTTGTGAGTTATGAGTTATGAGTTATGAGTTGTGAGTTAGGAGTTGTGAGTTTACTCCACCTCATAGCTCTTATGTCCTTATGTCTCTTGAGTTCTTATGGTTTATTTGTGGGCGTGATGCGGTTGTAGATGGCAATCAGGAAGCCGAGGGCGATGAAGGCGCCGGGAGCGAGAATGAAAATCAGCGATCCATATTCCTCGGGATAGATGCGAGCGCCAAAGATGGTGCCGGCGCCAAGTATCTCGCGCACGCTGCCGAGCAGGGTCAAGGCGATGGTAAAACCTAAGCCAATGCCGATGCCGTCGCATAGCGACTCGATGGGATTATGCTTTGATGCGAACATCTCGGCGCGACCCAGGATTATGCAGTTGACCACTATCAATGGGATGAAGATGCCCAGCAGGTCGTTGAGCGAGGGCAGCCACGCTTGCATAACCATCTGCAATACAGTTACAAACGATGCAATCACTATGATATAGGCCGGGATGCGCACCTGGGATGGCACCAAGCTCTTGATGGCCGAAATCGAGGTGTTGCTGCACATCAGCACAAACATCGTGGCAATGCCCATAGACATGCCAGTGATGGCGCTCGAGGTGGTGCCCAGAGTGGGGCACATGCCCAACACCAGCACGAACACGGGATTCTGCTTTACTATCCCGTCGTATATAATCTTAAGCAGATTCATGGAGGTTTTTGGTCTTTGGCTTTTGGTTTTTGGAAATATTACCGTAAGCTTTTGGTCTTTAGTTTTTGGCTTTCTTTATGGCTTTGCGGGCCCGGTTTACGGCTTGGAGGAATGCTCGCGAGGTGATTGTGGCGGCAGTGATGCCATCTATGGGGATGGCAGAAGCCGAGGCCTGGGTCGAGGCCCCAGTGTTGGCATCTTCCTGAGCTTCTGCATCGGCTGGCATGTCTTTGCTCACTGCCAGTTCGCCCTTGGTACCGATTATGGAGCGGTTGCCGATTTCGCTGCGGAACCATTCGCCAGCCTTGGCTCCCAACCCTGGGGTCTCAGCGCTCTGCAACACCTCATAGCCGATGATCTTGCCCTTGGCGTTAAATCCGACCATTATGCGGATTTCGCCCGAATAGCCGTCCATGGTCCAACTCTCTACGGCTGTGCCTTTTAGCTTATTGCCATCCATGGCGCGGTACACCATCACCGGGCGCGAATCACCCTTGACGGTTACTTCTTCTGGTCCGGTCATGGTCACGTCGCCGAGGCCGGGAAGCACTGAGGCGAGGGCCTCTTGTTTGGCTTTCTCTTGCGCCTGGGCTATGGGGGCGGCTGTGGCGTCGTGCACCAGTCCCAGGGCTGCGCCCATGGCGCTTGCTATGATGGTGAGGGACAGCACCATCGTGGTCATTGTCGATTTCATGCGGCAGCGGTCTTTTGAGGTTTCACATATCCGAAGCGGCGCGGACGTGTATAGCGGTTGATCAGCGGCGTGAAGCCGTTCATAATCAGAATGGCAAACGACACGCCCTCAGGGTAGGCTCCCCAGCGGCGTATGCACACGGTGATGATGCCAATGCAGATGCCAAAGATAATCATGCCGCGATTTGACATTGGCGAGGTCACATAGTCGGTGGCCATGAATATAGCGCCAAGCAGCAAGCCGCCCGACAGTACGTCAAGTCCAGCCTGGATGCCAAGGCACAGGTCAAACACTATCACGGTGGCGAGGATGCTGATAGGTATGCGCCAAGATATCACTCTGACAATCAGTAGGTAGGCGAAACCGAGGAGCAATGCCAGCGAGGCAACCTCGCCGAGCGAACCCCCGCGATTGCCAATGAATAAGTCGAAATACTGGTAGCTCGAGTCAGGCACATGACCCTGCTTGAGGGCTGTGAGCATCGTAGCGCCGGTCGAGGCATCGGCCTCAAACATCCAGCCGGGCTTCATCCAGGTGGTCATGGCAGCCGGGAATGATATGAGCAGGAACACGCGCCCCACCAATGCTGGGTTGAAAATGTTGCACCCGAGTCCACCGAAGCACATCTTGCCGATGCCGATGGCAACTATCGAGCCCAGGATGATGGCCCACCATGGCATTGAGGCTGGCAGGTTGAGGGCGAGAAGCAGACCGGTCAGACCAGCTGCCACCAAGGATTCGCGGCGCGGATTGCCCATCAGGAATTGCGCGATGGCCCACTCGAAGACCACGCAGCTGCATACGGCCACCAGCACCGTCTCAAATGCCGGGAGACCGAAGAAGTAGAAGGCGCAGAGAGTGGTGGGGGCCAACGCTATGATTACATGCCACATGCACATCTCGGCGGTGCGTCGGCGCCGTATGTGAGGCGATGTATGCTCTATGAAGTTGTACATTGGTTTTTAGTCTTTGGTTTTTGGCTTTTGGAA
>NWBJ01000086.1 GCA_002633115.1 Muribaculaceae bacterium Zag1 | reverse complement strand
CTTTGGAAGTTCTTGAGGAAGAAAGTGATCAACACTAACTTCTACAGAACCAAAGAGCTTTTTCAGAGCGCCATCAAAAAGTTCTTTGACCGAATAGGCGACTATAAGGCAGAGTTGGAGTCCCTTCTGACTCTCAGATTCAGTTTGGTCAATTCGCAATCTATTTCGCTTTAACTATAATTCACCTCCCCACAAGTAAGTAACCTTACATTTTGAATTTAAATTATGGAAAGGAACCACAGATTTGCACAGATTCACACAGATTCCTCAGATGACCACTATTATATTTCTTAGAGTACAAGAGGTGCCGACAGATTTCACAGACCATCCGGATGGCATCTGTGGAAATCTGTCAGCGCGACTGCGCCTCCATGAAATAGGCGATTCGCATAGTAAATCTGTGGTTCCTTTCCCAAACTAAAATTTAATTTTAATTTGACCCTTTAAGTAAGTTGTCATTTTGAAATTAAATAAAAGAGAATCATTTATCAGTGCGAAGCACGACTCTTGTCTGTTAACCCCACATGGAGTGCGATAGCACGGAATGTGGGGTAGGCGAACTGATTACCCTGTAGGGATGAGTGCGGTAGCACGGCTCTTATCAGGCGTGGAGCAACCCTCTGATAGCGAGAGCCGTGCTATCGCACTCATCATCACGAGGAATTTCCTCTTGGACCCCACATTCCGTGCTATCGCACTCCATGTGGGGTTAACAGACAAGAACCGTGCTACCGCACTTGCCATCCGGACACTCCAATCTATAAATATTGCTTAACTTTAATCTGACCCATTACTTACTTAAACCTACTTAATTTTAAATTAGTTGGAAGTTAAAATGCATTTAGATAGAATAGGGGCGCGGCCGATGGCCACGCCCCCATGATAGATATTGTCAGACTAATGTCTTATTTCACGTCGGGATCAACACCCCACTGCTGCTGAGCCAAGCGGCGATAGTTGTTGTAGCGCCACATTGCGTTGGCCTTAGCCTCAGCGAAGAGCTCGCCAGCGATGTCGGGATACATCTTGAGCATCGATGCGTAGCGCACCTCGCCCTTGAGGAAGTCCTCAAACTTGGTCCAATCCGGAGCCTTCGAGTCAAGCGAGAACGGATTCTTGTCCTCGAGTTCGAGCTGCGGGTTGTAGCGCCAGAGCTGCCAGTAGCCGCACTCGACGGCACGCTTCTGCTCAGCCTGAGCGTGGCCCATGCCAGCCTTGAGGCCGTGGTTGATACAGGGCGAGTAAGCGATGATGAGCGATGGCCCATCATAAGCCTCAGCCTCGCGGAATGCCTTGATGGTCTGAGCCATGTCGGCGCCCATAGCCACCTGAGCTACATAGACGTAGCCGTATGTCGAAGCGATAAGGCCAAGGTCCTTCTTGCGGATACGCTTGCCAGCAGCGGCAAACTTAGCGATAGCAGCAACCGGGGTAGCCTTTGAGGCCTGGCCGCCAGTGTTGGAGTAAACCTCAGTGTCGAGCACCAACACGTTGACATCCTTGCCAGAAGCCAGCACGTGGTCGAGACCGCCGAAGCCGATATCATAGGCAGCGCCGTCGCCAGCGATAATCCACTGCGAACGCTTGGTGATGAAGCGCTCCAAAGCTACGATGCCCTTGCAGATGTCGCAGTCGCACTGCTTGCACAGAGGCACAATCTTCTCAGCTACCTCGCGGGTCACAGCGGGATCCTTGGGAGCTTCGAGCCATTTCTTAGCCAGCTCCTTGATTTCGGCTGAACAGCAGTCGCAGCTCTGAGCCTTGTGGAACAGGCCAGCCAGACGCTCGCGCATCTTCTCGTTGGCAAGCTCCATACCGAAGCCGTACTCGGCAAAGTCCTCAAAGAGCGAGTTAGCCCATGCGGGACCGCGGCCATTCTCGTCCTTGCAGTAAGGAGTCGAGGGCACTGAGCCAGAGTAGATTGATGAGCAACCAGTAGCATTTGAGGCCATTTGGCGGTCGCCGAAGAGCTGGGTCACCAGCTTGACATACGGTGTCTCGCCGCAGCCCGAGCAAGCGCCTGAGAACTCAAACAGAGGTTGAGCAAACTGGCTATTCTTGACATTGAGCTTAGGATCGACGAGCGATGCCTTCGACTTGACATTCTTGACATTGTAGTCCCAGTTGGGCTGATAGCTGAGCTGGGTCTCAAGCGGCTTCATGGCCAGAGCCTTGTTGCCCTTCTTGCCCGGGCATACGTCGACGCAGTTGCTGCAACCGAGGCAGTCGAGCACATCGACAGTCTGGATAAAGCGCATGCCAGCGAATTGCTTGCCGAGAGCCGGGATTGAGTAATCCTCGCCAAACGGAGCATTCTTCATCTCATCGGCTGTGAGCACAAACGGACGGATGGCAGCGTGAGGACATACATACGAGCACATGTTACACTGGATGCAATTCTGCGGATTCCACTCGGGCACGAAAGCAGCCACGCCGCGCTTTTCGTAAGCAGCGGTGCCGGGCTCCCAGGTGCCGTCGGCGTTGTCCTTGAATGCGCTCACCTTGAGCAGGTCGCCATCTTGAGCGTTGATCGGGCGCACCACATCGTTGATGAATGCGGGATCATCGTTCTTGGGAGCCTCGTCATCGGGGAGGTTAGCCCAAGCGGGATCGACATCGAGCTTGTGGTACTCGTTACCGCGGTCGACAGCGGCAAAGTTCTTGTCAACCACATCCTGGCCCTTCTTGCCATAGCTCTTGACGATGAATTTCTTCATCTGCTCAACTGCGAGCTCAACGGGGATGATGCCGGTGATGCGGAAGAATGCGCTCTGCAGAATGGTGTTGGTGCGGTTGCCCAGACCAATCTCCTGAGCTATCTTGGTAGCGTTGATATAATATACGGTGATGTTGTGCTCGGCAAAGTAGCGCTTCACCTTGTTGGGCAGGTTCTTGGCCAGGGTCTCGCCCTCCCAGATGGTATTGAGCAGGAAGGTGCCGTTGTCGCGCAGACCGCGAGTCACATCATACATGCGCAGGTATGCCTGTACGTGGCAAGCCACAAAGTGGGGAGTGGTCACCAGGTAGGTCGAGCGGATTGGCTTGTCGCCAAAGCGCAGGTGCGAGCAGGTGAAGCCGCCCGACTTCTTTGAGTCGTAGCTGAAGTATGCTTGGCAATATTTGTCGGTGTTGTCGCCGATGATCTTGACCGAGTTCTTGTTAGCGCCCACGGTGCCGTCAGCGCCGAGGCCGTAGAATTTGGCTTCGTGGGTCGATGGGTCGCCGAGAGCAACCTCTTCGGGCAGAGGCAGCGAGGTGAAGGTGACATCGTCGACGATGCTGATGGTGAATCCGTTCTTAGGCTCGGGAAGATTGAGATTCTCGAATACGCCAATGATCTGAGCGGGGGTGGTGTCTTTTGACGACAGGCCGTAGCGACCGCCTACCACCAGAGGAGCATTCTCTACGCCGTAGAAGCAGTCCTTGACATCGAGGTAGAGGGGTTCGCCCAGTGCTCCGGGTTCCTTGGTGCGGTCGAGCACAGCGATGCGCTTAGCTGTCTTAGGCACAGCGGCGAGGAAGTGCTTGGCCGAGAAGGGACGATACAGGTGCACTGACACGAGGCCAACCTTCTCGCCCTTGTCGCGCAGGTAGTCGATAGCCTCCTGAGCAGCCTGGGTCACCGAGCCCATAGCTATGAGCACTCGCTCAGCCTCGGGGTCGCCATAGTAGTCAAACAGGTGATATTCTCTGCCGGTAATCTTGGTGATTTCGGCCATATATTGCTCTACGATTTCGGGCACAGCCTCATAGTATGGGTTGCTGGCCTCGCGGTGCTGGAAGAATACGTCGGGATTCTCAGCCATGCCGCGCATCACGGGGTGCTCGGGGTTGAGGGCGCGACGGCGGAAGTCGGCCAGAGCCTCCTGGTCGATCAGCGGCACGAGGTCTTCTTGCTGCATAGCCTCGATCTTCTGGATCTCGTGGCTGGTGCGGAAACCGTCAAAGAAATTCACAAAGGGCACGCGGCTCTTGATGGTGGCCAAGTGGGCAACGCCAGCCAGGTCCATAACCTCCTGGACTGAGCCCTCGGCGAGCATTGCGAAGCCGGTCTGGCGCACCGACATTACGTCTTGGTGGTCGCCAAAGATAGAAAGAGCGTGAGAGGCGAGTGTGCGTGCCGATACGTGGAACACGCAGGGCAGCAATTCGCCAGCGATTTTGTACATGTTGGGGATCATGAGCAACAGGCCCTGCGAAGCGGTGTAGGTGGTGGTGAGAGCACCAGCCTGGAGAGAGCCGTGCACAGCGCCGGCGGCGCCGCCCTCAGATTGCATCTCCTGCACGAGTACTGTCTCGCCAAAGATGTTCTTACGGCCGGCGGCAGCCCACTCGTCGACATATTCTGCCATAGTCGACGACGGGGTGATGGGGTAGATGGCAGCTACCTCTGAGAACATATAGCTCACATGGGCAGCGGCCTGGTTGCCATCACAAGTAAGGAATTTCTTTTCTTTACTCATAGAAATTTGCTTTTATAATCTAGTTGTTACGTTTCCATTGGTTGCTGTGGAGCAATACCACGGAGCGGTAATTCTCCTGAGCGGCCGTGGCCGCTATGTATTTTCGTTGCAAAGTTACGAAATTCCCACCAATTAACAATAACAAATTTGCATTTATGTAGGAGAATATCTTACATAATATCCGTTTCTGACCAGAAAAGCCGACTGCTTACCCAGCAGCCGGCTTTCCACATATAATGATTATTCTGCTTCTAAGACAAAGCCCAGTGGTCGGCCCGACCAGACTTGAGGAGGGGTGACATTGAGGATGCGGGCGATTGTCGGAGCGATGTCGGGCTGGAGCATGCTCTCTGAGAATTCTCCCACATTGGCGATGCTCTTGCCTGCGATGACGAATGGCGTCTCCATCTCAAGGAGGTCGATGCCGCCGTGGCCCTTGCCTACGCCGCCATGGTCGGCGGTGACGATGAATACGCAGTCGTCATAGATGCCAGCATCTTTGGCAGCTTGTACCACCTTGCCCACCTCGGTGTCGATTTGGTTGAGTGCGGCATAATATTCGGGAGTGTCATGGCCATCGGCGTGGCCCACATGGTCAAGGTGGTCAAAGACCAGGGCCATCAGCGTAGGCTTCTTGTCGATAATGTACTGCACAGCCAAGTCGGCAGCCACGCTGGCTGTGTCGGGATAACCCAGAGAATTGACCATGTAATTGCATGAGAGAGAATCGACCAGATAGTTGATGCCGTCCCAGTCGGCAATCACTCCCATCTCGGCATCGGGGCGCTGGTCGCGGGTAATTTGGAATATGGTGGGATAGATGTTGTTTTTGGCTATTACGCGCGATGGTATCTCTGGGGTCTTCGAACCCCATTGGGTGTAGCCATGCAGCTCGACATTGGAGCCCATGAAGATTGAGGCCCAGTTGGGAGCGCTCGACGATGGCATCTCTGAGCGCTTGTGCACAGTGTAGGCTCCGCGCTGCATCAGGTCTTTGATTACGGGGATTTCGGCCTTGTCGACCGAATAGGCTCCCCAGCCGTCGATGCCGATAAAGATTACGTGCTCAGCCAGAGGCGCAAGCTCCTCGGCCTGGGTGTCGCGCTGCTGCGAGCAAGCGCAGCAAGCCAATGCCACAGCGATTGTTACATAAGACAGATTGTTCATTTCCCTTGGTATTAAATGGATGTCCAATTTAAATAGAAAAGTTATTTCCAATGCAAATTTACCGCTTTTTTGTCATTTTTCCAACACTCGATTGCAAATCGAGATTTTCTCAACCATCCACTCGGTTGTTATGTTTGTTATGTTGTTATGTTTTTTATCCTCATCGGTTACTTATAGTAACACGCAATTAGTTTGAGAAAAATTTGCAAGGTTGGAAAAAGTTCCCTACCTTTGCAGCATGAATCTGGAGATGAGTAAAGAGCAGTTGAAGGAGTTGGAAAAGATCCAACGGAACGTAGTGGGCACCCCGGCTTATGTGAAGGTGACCGCAATCATCATGCTTGCCAAGCACTACTCTCCCGGCGATGTTTCCTCCTGCCTCGGAGTGGATTTGTCCACAGCCTACCGTTACGTGAAGGCATATCAGGAGTGCGGAGTTGACGGTTTCATGGAAAACAAGAACAAGGGCTCCTTTGGAAAGCTCCCCTGTCTGAAAATCTCCGCGTTGAGGAAAGAGCTCA
>NWBJ01000085.1 GCA_002633115.1 Muribaculaceae bacterium Zag1 | reverse complement strand
TGTCACAAAATTTTGGACACCCTACATATTAAATAAAAAAGAATATCGTTATGCCAGCTATGGCTTACTTAGTGAAACAGACTATATGTATCGCATACGCGGTCGGAACATAATGCTTTCAATGCAAGTTAGAATATGAATTGATTTTCCGGAAAATAGTAAACATATTGTAAAACCTTTAAACATTTGTCACAATGAAAAAGAAATCTAATTTTTCAGACATTCTGAAGGAGATAGAACCTCTCCGTAAAGACAACGCAGGGACAATGACCGGAGGATTTGCTCCTTTTGGCGGTCAGGATCAAGTTGGTCAGAACCAACTTCAGGTACAGCAACAGCAGTCACAATTACAGACCATGATTATGAACTCGGTATTGGTCGGCGTTCTTGGTTATGCCTGTGCTTGTAATTGTCAGTGCGCATGTTAAATCAATCCCTGAATTTTTATTTCAGGTATTACGTAGGGTGTCATAGCCTTCGGGCTATGGCACCTGTAAAACATTCTATTTATGAAAACAAGCAGATACAATGTAATATATTCTCAAGAATCGGGATATATTCTCTATAATACCTATACCTGCCAGACTCTGTATTTAAGTTCAGAACTTGCAGAGATATTATCTGAATACGACACATGCATTGATGACTTATCCTCTCTTCATCCGAGTTTTTTTAAAGCTCTTGTTGATGGTGGATTTGTCATTCATAATAATGTTGACGAGATAGAAGCCGTAGAACAGTTGAGATTGGATAGTTTGGCTGATCCTTCGCAATACCATTTAACCATAAATCCAACTTTGGACTGCAATTTTCATTGCTGGTATTGTTATGAATCGAAAGTAAAAGATTCAGAAATGTCTCCCAGGACCATAAAATCAACAATATCCCTTATTGACAATATTTTATGTAAAAACCCTCAATTGAAACGATTCCATCTTTATTTTTTCGGAGGAGAACCGCTCTTGAAATTTAATGAGGTGATAAAGCCGGTTCTAAAAGCATTTTCAGAGAAAACAAAAGGCAGAGATATCTTCAGAACCGTTCAAATAACTACAAATGGTGCACTCTTGAATGATGAAATGCTTTCTTTTTTTAAGAATTGTGGCATATTTACAGCTTTCCAAATAACATTTGACGGATATGGTGATAATCATAACAAGTCCAGATTCAGCAAAATACATCCTAAGTCATATCAACTTCTAATTAAGAATGTGAAAAAACTTCTTGAAAAAGAGATATTCGTAACGGTCCGAGTAAATTATACTCATAAAAATGCGGAAGATTTGATAAGAATATTAGATGAGTTCAAAGATTGCAGCGAGGAAGAGCGTAAACGTATAATATACACTCCAGTACGTATTTGGCAAGATGCAACAAATGCCGTTACGAAAAGAGCCTGTGACAATATCTCGATAAATAAATCGGACTGTATTGTTACTGCAAAAAGTAACGAGTCTATAAAATATGCAGCTTCATTAGGAATGAACGTTATGCCGATAAATTCAATTGACTCGGTCAGAAATCCATGCAAACATTCTTATGTAAATGCTGCTTCAATTAATTATAATGGGGATGTATTTAAGTGTTGTGCAAGGGCATTTAATGACGATAATCGAGAAGGGATACTTAAGACAGATGGTACTATTGAATGGAAGGATGACCTTAATAGCAGAATCTTCAGAAAGCGAACTGATTTCAATCACGTATGCAAAGAGTGTATTCTTTTTCCTGTTTGTGGTGGAGGATGTGTCCAAACATTCAAAGATTTCAACGAAGAGTATTGTTTATATCGTTTTGATGAAAAATCAAAACTTGAAGCCGTCAAAAGACTGGTGTCACTAACTAAAATGTAATGGGATTTAAAGTATTTCGACAACTTGAAGGCATGGATTGCGGACCAGCATGTATCCAAATGGTCTCCTTCTATTACGGTAAACGTGTCTCAATATATAAACTAAGAGACTTATGTAATGTAACAAGACTCGGAGTTTGTGGTGACGACATAGTGTCTGGATGTCAGGGATTAAAGCTAACCGCAATCCCATGTATGGTGGATCAGGAAAAAATTAAAATCCTCCCATTGCCAACAATTATACATTGGAGGCAAAATCATTTTGTTGTATTATACAATATAAAAGAAACTCGAAAAGGAAGGTTGTATTATATTGCCGATCCACAGTATGGAAAAATTGTTATGTCTGAGCCTGAATTTTTGGAGAACTGGCGCGGAACTGAAGCTAAAGGCTATGCCATACTTATTGAACCTACTGAAAATTTTTATGAAATAGAATCAGAAAAACAATCATACAAAGAAATTTCAAAAGCGTTACTGTCTCCTTTATTAGAGTCTGTGAAAAAATATCATAAACACTTTTATTGGGTAGCAATCTTATCGGTTTTTGTATTAATTGCCAATTGGTGTATGCCTTTCTTTCTACAAAAGGCTGTTGATTTAGGTATTGGGAACAAAGACCTATCCCTCGTTATTATGCTTATGTCTGGCCAGTTGCTCTGTTTCCTTGGATATAGTATTGCTGGTGCGATTAACAATGTAATCCTTACGAAGATAGGTTTTAACGTAAGTATTGACCTGTTAACCAAATTCCTTCATAAAATAATCCGATTACCACTGTCTTTTTTCGACACGAGGCTTAACACGGATTTGCTTCAACGGATGGAGGATTTACGCAGAATTCAGAACCTTTTGACAAATCAATTACAATCAACATCATTAGCTCTGATTAATTTCTTTGTCTTTTCAATCATTTTGACTTATTACGATTGGCGCATATTTGCCATATTTATCGCATTTAATATGTTGTCCATATTCGTATCTAAAATTTATCTTGATAGACTTAGAGTCCTAAATTATTCAAAATTCTCTCTTGACACAGAAATCAAAAATTTGAATTATGAGCTCGTCAGCGGTATGCCCGAAATCAAAATAAATAATGCCCATGATAAAAAGGTCGCAGATTGGGAGAAGGTCCAGACTAAAATCAACAAAATTTCTCTAAAGGCACTCTTCAATTCTTTATATATGTCATCAGGCATAAATTTCATAACACAATTTACCCAGTTGACGATTTTAGTTATTGCTGCCTATTCTGTCATACAGGAAGAAATTACAATTGGTGTGATGATGACAGTCACATATATAATCGGTCAGTTGACAAATGCAACAAATGTTGTCATTAGTTTGTCGCGTGAGGTCGTTGAAACAAAAATTGCGATAGAACGAGTTAACGAGGTATATCGTCGTAATGACGAGAATAATCTTCATAATGCTAAAAGTCAGGAAAATTATGGGAATATTGTATGTAAAAATCTATCATTCAAATATGAGGGATCATACAATCCATTAGTTCTACATGATATTAACCTTATTATTCCCAAGGGGAAAATAACTGCCATTGTTGGTGCCAGCGGAAGTGGAAAAACAACATTGATGAAATTGATATTGAGTTTTTACAAACCTACCCACGGTTGCATTACATTGGGAAATGTTAGCTTAGATTCCTGCAATACAGATTTATGGCGTAAAAAGTGTGGAGTCGTGATGCAGACAGGATATATCTATAGTGGAACTGTTGCTGAAAATATCGCATTAGCATACTCTGGAGCAGACTGTGATGATGTTATATGCGCAGCAAAATTGGCTTGTGCTCATGACTTTATCATGAACCTTCCTCGCGGATACAATACTCGAATCGGGAATAATGGAATAGGATTAAGCGGTGGACAAATTCAGCGCATTCTTATTGCGCGAGCAATCTTCAATAAACCTGAGTACATATTTTTCGATGAAGCGACATCTTCTCTTGATGCAACTAACGAAAAACAAATAATGGGGAATCTCTTTGAGTTTTACAAGGGTAGAACTGTTATAATAATAGCCCACAGATTGAGTACGGTAAAAAATGCTGATAATATTGTATTTTTAGATAAAGGACGAATTATTGAAATGGGAACACACTCAGATTTAATTAAAAGCAAAGGAGCATATTTTAACTTGGTAAGAGATCAATTGGAATTAGGATGTTAAACATCTATTTTTTGAAAATGCGTAGATTTCGTTCTGCGCATTTTTTTGCCCTCTATGACATCATAAACATGAAAAAGACAGCATAAATTTTCAGAATACTAATTCATTATTATTAAATTCCATCCTTATGAAAGCTGTAATGATTTTACAAATAAATCACCAATACTTCGACTTAGAAAACTATTATAGCAAAACTGTTCAAAACCATTATGCCTCGTCAGTTCCGTAATAAAATTAGATTCACGATTTATAGCTGTCTTTAAAATATTATCAAAACCGGTGTAATGTTTTTGGGCCTGCATGATTATGTTGAATACTGCTTGTGCTGCATTCGGTAAATTATAATTGTTCTCCAAGTCTTCTTTAACCCTGTCAAATGATGTTTTATAGGTCGTATGAAATTGAGCCTCGGAACATACAGACAGTCTCGCTTTCTCATCATCTGATAAAACAAATACAGGAAAAAACAATTCGTCAATCATATTCAAGAACAAATTTTTCTTGTTCTTATTGAAATAGAATATCGCACCTCTCGTTTGAGAGATATTCTTTTCCAGTTCAGTGACTGATATGGCATCCCATGTGCCCTGGGCCATTAGGCGATAACATTGCTTCAGGATGTCTATTCGGTTCTGTTGAGTTTGTGGCCGTGGCTTGTTCATGTAAAAGGTACGAGGTCACATGTCTCGCTGTGAAAGTTGTGGAAGACCCGCTGGAAAAGACATGACAACCCCGTACCCATATACGGCATTAGCGTCATATCCATCTGTTCCCAGCCTAAAAACTTCCACATTTTCACGGCGAAAGACAAATATGAAATCCTATTTAATTTTTATTTCTGTTGCAAAGGTACTACATATTCTCCAAATACACAACTAAATACACCTTAATAAAGCCGTTCCGCATGAAAAACGACCACTTTCGGGTACTATCAACAATATGGTATCACCTTTTTTCAGGCATCCTGTTTCTATCAAGCCGTTCAGCGCGACAAAAGGTGAGGCAGAACCCATATTGCCGACACTGGTAAGATTGGTATACCATTTTGTTGTCGGCAAGTCTATCTTCCTCTGCTTAAACTCCTGCTCAAGGATATTGTAGAAATACATGGATGACAGATGCGGTATTACGTATGTAATGTCGTCTGTATCAATCTTTGCCTGTTTCAAGGATGTCTCAACGGCATCCACGAACAGGGACATACCGTATGTGTTCAACTGACGCACATCCTGTTTGAGTGCCCAAACAGATTTTTGCTCCAGTTCTTTTGCACTAAATGTCTTCCATCCTTGAAGACTTCCGTCAGCTTCCTTTTCTGCCCACATATACATACATGCCGGCTGCTTGTTCGCGTATGAGAAAGTCCGCATCCATTCGATGCTGAAACAGAAATCCTCTTCGGGAGTATTGCTCAGATACAATGCGGCGGCACCGTCTGACAGCATGAAACGGAGGAAATCTTTCTCAAAAGCGATATACGGGTTCTCCTCTATCAATTTCCTATGCTCTACCTCTTCATTGAAGAATTTGGAGAGCATGGTGGGTGAAATCAATTCTGAAGCAACACAGACGGCATTCTCTGAATTTCTGGAAGCTATTGACATGAAAGCAGTTTTCAATGCCATCAACCCGGACATGCAGACACCGGCAAGTGAGGCTATCTCCATCGGGTGATTAAAAACGGCTCCATGAACCATCGCGGCATGGGATGGCATATATTGGTCCGGCATGGATGTTCCGCACGATAGAAATTGAATACTATTAAGCTTATCCTTGGGCAATCCAAGTCCGTCAATAGCACACTTTGCTAAATCAACATTGGTATGTGTGATTTGCTGGTCTTTCGTCAGAGCATAATATCGTGTCTTGATACCATTTTGGCGAAGAATAATTGGTTTTACCCTGGACGCTTTTCCATTAACAAGCCCTAAGTACAACTCCATTTCGTCATTATTGACAGGAGAGTTTGGTAAGAACGAGGCGATTCTGTTTAAGTAAACGGATGAAATCATAAATTACATAATGAATGTTATCTTTTTGCAAAAGTACAACAAAACATCCATTTACAGAAGAATTTTGCTATCAATTTTTAATAAATCTGTAGATATTTTGGAATTGCAGTCTTAATTCCACCGTATTAAGACCAGCACTCAACGCATCAAGATACGATTGACCATAAAATACGTTCATAAACAGTTTTGCAGTAGTAATCACATCAATACCTGCCCTGATTTCTTTATTCCCGACAGCTTTTTGAATTATTTCTATCCATTTTAACAGTTCTTTGTTCCGATTTTCAAGATACTGCTCATGTAAATCCGGGAAAAAATCACAAATCTGCAATATCAGAGCCATATATGCCCTGCTTCCATTCTCGACCTTGGAGTCTATTTGATGAAATCTTGCCATTGTTTCTTGACTACCGCGCACGTATTCTTCAATAAAATCACTGAGGCTTACAAAATCTGTCTTTTTTAGTTTGAAATCAAGATTTTGCGAATCAATCAAATAATGGCGTACAACATCATAAAATAATCCCCGTTTGTCTTTGCCATAATAAGTAATTGCACCACGAGTCATACCCGACTCGTTCTCGATGTCAGATATACTGACAGCGTCGTAATGTTTTGTAAGGAACAACTTAAATGCTACAGCATACAAATGATCCTTTCTATTGTTCTTGTTCATATTGGAAATGATATCATCAGGCTACAAAATTACAAAAATAACACGTGGTTAGCAAATTATTTCGTACCTTTGTAGAAAAACATAACGATATACATCCATTTAATATATTTGAGTGGTTCACAAGATATGGCTGTGAAAATGTGGAAGTTTTTGCTGGGCATATTAAGTGGCCACTCATTTTGTTTCTGCAACAAGTGTTATATCTAATAATGGGATGATTAAATAAAGATAACAATCATTATCCTGTTTTGTACAGCAGTTGATACTCTATCCATCGGCGACGCCAAATCCCGGAATGATGTTTGCCCTTGTAATGACAGAATGAAAGATAGTCGGCCAAGATATTTCTGTCACCTGCTTCTATCCTACGCAGCAGACGGCTTTTGGGGATATCCCTGCCGTTGCCGAGAATGCGGTACGGCCCGCAGTTATAACTCAGACAGGCCAACAAAAGGCTGTCGGCATCGTACTTGCGAAACATAGCACAGAATTTTCTCAGGTCTTTCCGAAGAAGAGCGTCGGCCTGTCTTTCGGTCAGACGGACACCCTTCCCGTAAGGCTCACCCGGCTGCACCACATGACCGTAGCCGATGGTCGGCCAGTGCTTCGGTCGATGGAGCGTCTCGTAATGTTTGATGATCAGCACGGCACGTTCAAACGGCGGCAGTTCCATAAGCCGCTCCACAGATGGCGAAGCGGCGTTGGTGACGATGCACACACAGGCAAACAAGATGCAGACAATGGTTCTGAGTTTATTTCGCATGGGCTCTCCGCTGTATTTCCGCTATCATCGTTTTCACCTCGATTCCCACACGCAAAAAGTTCTTGTACAGCACACGCTCCCTTTCTTCTTTAGACGGGAAGGTGTAGAACTTGGGCAGTTCCACATACCCGGCTTCCTCCCTGGCTATCTCCGCCATGTCGAAATCCGTCTTGCAGAAGAACTTGGTGGTCTGGAACTCTTCCGACTCGTGTATGTTCATGCTGTCGCCGCGCCCGGTCTTGGTCTTGACGAAATCACGTGCTGTCTGTCCGCATATCCAGCCTGTCGGCATATCGGATATTTTGGAAGCCGGAACGAGGCTGTCCATATTTTCGTTCAAATTGATACTCGTCTTATCCCGGTCTATGGTGACACCTTTCTTAAGCTGTACCACCTTGCCGAAGATGTCGTTGGATAGCCATTCCAATGTCTCCTTGCTTCTTGCCGAACCGCCTACCACATTGCCTACGGTCGTGATGATTTTCTGCATGCCCACCTTTCCGTAGTCGGCCTCCAACTGCGGCAGTTCCTGAAAACCGAGCGTCACGCTCACTTTATTGCTTCGGGCTGTGCCTATCAGTCGGTCTATTTTATGGAAATACAATGTCGGCAGCTCATCGACGATGATTGACACAGGTATGTTCTTTCCCTGTCCGGTGTTCACGCGCGTGACAAGGCGGTTCAGGATAAGGGCGTTCAACGCGCCTATGATGCTTTCCATTTCGGGGTCGTTTGCAATCAGCAGGTACGACGGGTTCTTCGGGTCGCTGACCTTCAGGTCGAAGTCGTCGCCGTCACGATGGAATATCCAGTACGATTCCTTGGTGGCAAGTCGTGAGGTATAGACACGGAGTGTGCCTATCATACCCTCCAACTGCTCCATCGCCTTATTCTGCAAGGCGGTTTGGAACGGGCCGAGCAACGGCGCGACCTCGTTGTCGGTCTGCAGCACGTCGAAGATGGTCTGATAGCTCTGGTTCAGGAACGAGAGGATATGCGGCATGTCGCTGTACTTGCCGAGCCAGTAGGCCGGTTCCGTCACCGGGCCGTCCTTGTATTCACGCACGATGCCGGTAGGTTTCCATATCCTCGTCACCGGGTCTTGCACCTTGTCGGCATAGAGCTGTCTGCCGGAAGCATCATACGGCTCTTTCTCATAGTTCACGAAGAAATAGATACAGGCGGCGAGGAAGTTCACGGCCGAGGTCTGAAAGAACTGGTCGGAACCGCCACCTCCCTCTTTCTTGCCTTTCTGCAGGGATTCCAGCAAGGTCTCTGCGGTCTCGCTGGCAGCGGCAAGGTTCGGGATGTATTTCGCCTGTATAGGGTTCACACGCCGGCTGTATTCCACATCGACGAAGTTGATGATGTTGAACTGGCAGTTCGGCGGCGTCTTGCCCAATCGCCTGTTTTTCAAATAATGGTAGTATAGTTTGGTGGCTAAGGTAGGGAACTTGTAATCATATACAACCATAGCGAAGCCCTTTGCGGAGTGCTGCCGGATGAACGGCTCGGTGATGCTGAAAGTCTTACCCGAACCGGGAGTACCCACGACCCAGGTGCCTCGGAACGGATTGGACACCGACACGCACCCCCGGCGGAATTTCCCCTTGTAATAGAAGCGCATGGGGATGTTCACGGAATACTTGTTCTCCACCGCTTCGGTGGCCTGCTCGAAGCTCTCGTTTTCAAAGTTGAAGCGGTCTTTGAGCAACCCGTCCTTCAGGAACTTTGATATATTGTCGAGGGCTACATGGATAAGCACGGCACCAACAACGGACAGTATCATGTAGAGCCAGATATTGACTTTCAGCGTGTAGATACGCGGCATGATGGAGAAACCGAAGAGCCACACGGACACGGCAACCAGCCCGACACCGCCGAGCAACGGATAGAGCACCTGCTTCTGCGCATCCATCTCAAGGTGCTTCTTGTTGCGCGTCCCCACACAGGTGATGCAGATGAGCAGGAAAGTTGTAACCTTCGCATATATCAGGTTGCCGTCATGGTAGATAAACCATGTCTTGATTCTGTCATGGATGTCCACGAGCACGCCGTTCCAGTGGTCGAGGGTCTCCGGATCTACGGCATACTCGAAAAATTCAAGCAGCAGCGACACATAGACCGCCGCACGGAATATCTTGTAAAGTCCCTGTATCTCTTTTGTTTCTTCCATAGGTCACTCTGTTGTCTGTTCCTGTGTCTGTTCTTCTGCCTCCTCTGCTCCAAACCTGTACCAGCGGTCGTTGACCTTGACCGCTTCCATGCCGAGGTATGCTCCTTTTTCCTGCAGGGCTGCATCTATACGCTCGACGCTTACCGGGCCGATACCGCTGATACCTTGCAGGTAATCCCTGTCAAGACAGGCCAGCTCACCGATGCACGTGACGCCCTGGTCTTCCAGAATAAACTTGACTGACGGCGGAATATTCAGAACCGTCACCGGCTCCGAGAGATTGCTTGCCTCTTCCGCCTGTGTTTGCCCCGTGTCGATGTCCAGCCCGGCCTTGATTCTCTTCAGCGAGTCAATCCGGATTTCAAGCTGCGCTATCGTGCCCTTTCTCTGCCGTATCTTTTCCCTGATTTCGTTGGTCTCGTTTATAAGTTTTCCTTTGATGGTCAACAGCCTTTTCCGGGTAGATTTCATTGACCGGTTCCCGGATTCAAGACAATCCTGTTCATATCTGAGTCCTTTGACAAGTTTGTCCAGCTCTATCGCGTGGTTTTTCAGGACGGCGTTTCTCTCGTTGTCGGATGCCAGGTCGCCGAGGATGCCGTCAAAGCGGTTGAGCAGGGAATCCATAGTGTCTTTCCGTGATTGCAGGAAGTCACAGAGCTGCTGCAGTTCCTGACGGTGGGATTCCGCCTTCACGGAGTTATAGGTCTGTATCAGCACCAGCAATATCAGCACGATGCCGAAAAGGATATGTATAATGTTCATGTTGTTCTTCATTTCAATCGTTCAATGTTACAATGGGTCTCACTTTGTGGGATTGGAGCTTGGGCGTCTCCTGCACGGCACCGCTGCCGAGCGAGTAGAGCCAGGCTTTCGAGGTCTCCTGACCGGCTACCTCCGTGGATGTCCAGTACCATACCTCGTCCGCCTCGTCGGGCAACGGGTCGCCGCCGCATTTTTCTATGACACTGTTGATGTACGGCTTGGCTACATACAGCAACCGCATCTGTGCCACAGAAGGGATATAGGCACTCTGGCCGTAACGCCACATGGAGAACACGGCATTGGCCGCCGGCGAACCGCAGCCGCTGTTGGCATACATCTCATAGGTGTTGGCGTTGCCGTCATGCGCGTGCAGGTCGGCGGATGTTCCCTGTGCCACACCGACACTGTCGGCAAAAGCTTCATCGGGCAGGTCTCGGAGGTACACGGCATATCCGTTCCCTTCCATCTTTTCATCATTGTTGAGATGGAACACCACGGCTATAGGCTCCTTGCCCAGGCGGTCACATTCTTCCAATGCCATGACACGGCCGTCGGTGCAGAGCACATGGCCCACCTTCATAGAGGTGTCGGGAAACTCGTGATGCCCGTCGCATGACGCGAGAGCCACTGTCAGCGCAAGGGCAAACAGGCCGAAGTAGTTGCACTTCAGCATTTTCCATGTCCTGCGCCATTTCACTTTCAGCCCTTTGTTTTTGGAACGTATATCCGTCTGTCTGCGGGCGTTGACACGGTTGATAATCTTGTTCATACGGTTCAGTATTTTCACATAATTGGTTTTCATGACTTCTTATTTTACAGGTAGTTTCACGCCTAACACGATGCCTGTGCGGAACAGGTCTTTCCCCTTTATCATCAGGTCTGACTTCACCTGCCAGTACAGCTGCCAGCCGCCGCGCAGACGGTAATTGTGCTCGTAGCCGGCATGTATGCCTCCCAGCACCTTGTGGGTGTCCGAACCCAGCGAGCCTCCGAAACGGAAGCTGCCGTAATGGTTGCGTCCTCTGACCACGCACGGCTTATAGGCGGCACCGATGCTCCACGAGCGGTAGTTCTTCCAGAACGAGTCCGGGCATACATGGCCGCAGGTGGCGCATTCGTCCCACTTGAGGTAGCCGTTGGCAAAAAACTCCCATGCGTTGTGGTAGGCGTTCTCACGCTCATAGCTGATCGTGGCGTCAAGTCCGTTCTCATACAGGAGGCCGATACCAAAGGACACACGCCCGTCTCGGTCTCCGGCAAACGCTGTGGATGACATGGCAATCACAGCGGCAAGAATCATCAGTATCTTCTTCATGGCTTATTCCTCCGTCAGTAATGCGTTGCTGAATCCGTCGGCCGACAGCACGTCCTCATAGTCTATGTTCAGGGATATGGTGCGTCCGGAAATCTGCTTCTCCGTCAGCTCCACCGTCAGCACCTTGTCATTGGGAAAGGTCAGTTTCTTCACCACAATCACGTTGCGGTAGCCGTGCAGGAACGACCGGGTCTGCTCCAGTATCAGCTCCGGCTTCAGCTCCACGACCTGCGAGTTCGTGGCTTTCGACACCTTTTTGTCGGAAAGTTTGAGACGTACCTCGTCGATGTCGAAGCGTATGTTGGTGCGGTTCTCCACGGAGAAGTCAAGGAAGAAGTAGTCCCCGGCGGAATAGATGTTGTTCAGCCTCATGTTCATGCGGTGCTTCTTGCTGCCCACGTTGCGGAACCGCGCGGGTGACGTCCATATCTGACGCGCATAACGGTACATATCCTCCGTGGACATCGACACGGCAGGATTGTGGTAGGCGGTACGCTCCGACAGCTCCACCTCCTTGCTGGTGACGGCCTCCGTCAGCCGTGTAGTATATTGCAGGGCGTACTGGGTGCGGTAGCGTTCCGTGACGATGGTGACAATGGCAAGCACCTCGCCGTCCTCATGCCCGGCCTCCTTCGGCTTCAGGCGGACGGTGTTGTTGATGGGCTGGTCGCCGGCCACCAGGTCTGTGGATATGTCCACAAAGCGTATCGGCTCGGAGGCGGTGATGACGGTCGTCACCTGTTCGTTGACGGTAAGCTGCTCCATTTCCCGGCAGGTGGTCTGCGCCTGGACGGAGTGGAATGCGGCAGTAAGCATGACGGCCGCAAGAATCTTTTTAAGCGTTGTTCTCATTGTTGATATTGTTGTTTTCGTTTTCTGTTTCCGTGAGTTTCTCTGCTTTTATCCTATCCCCGGCTATCCGGCAGTAAGCGGCATCGGTCTCGAAACCGATATAGTGCCGTCCGCTTCGGATGGCGGCTATAGCTGTAGTTCCTGACCCCATGCAGTTGTCAAGCACCACGTCCCCCTCGTCGGTGTATGTCCTTATCAGGTACTCCACAAGAGCGACGGGCTTCTGCGTGGGATGATAAAAGGCACCGGTCTTGTGTTCCTTCGCTATCTGTATGACGGAAGTCGGATATTTGTCATCGGCAATACGCACGTCGGTCATCCTCATGCTGCCATAGCACCGGTTGGTGAATGTCTGGCTGGTGCGCCGTCCGTGGTTGCGTTGCGATTTGTCGCAGGGTATCATCTGCGGATGGTACACGGGCAGGTGCTCGTAAAACACAAGGATGTCCTCATGCTTCCTTAGCGGCATACGGTTGGCGTTCAGATGACCGCTGGCCCTGTCCTTGTACCAGACAAGGTTGTATCGCCACAATCGGGGCTGGGACATGAGCAGTCTGGCCGTGAACATTCCCTGCCCGAACAGGATGACGGGACTGTCCGGCTTGATGATGCGCCGGTACTGTTCCCACAAGGGGGCAAGCGGTATTGGCCTGTCCCAACGGGCTTCCCGGTTCCTGCGGTTCAGGATGCCGTATGGCAGGTCGCACACGACAGCATCGACGCTCCTGTCGGCAATCCGTTTCATCCCTTCCAGGCAGTCCTCGTTGTATATTTCGTCAATGCGTATCATCGTCCTACCTGCTTTTATTGTTTTCCCTGCTGTTTACCAGATAGACGAATGTGCCGTACTTGAGCTTCACCTTGTTCTTGCGTATGGCTTTCGCTATGGCCCCGGTGGTCTGCTGGTAGGCGTTCTGTATGGCTTGCATGCCCCACTGCGCCACGTTGTTGCCGTAGCTGCCGTTGTTGATGCTCATGTTGCTGCTCATAGCCCCGGACGCGATATCCTTGGTGGTCTCTCGGAAAGAGGAATTGGGCACATAAAGCCCCTCCATGCCGTCGGTATCATAGAGCGTCAGGCTCACCTTCAGGAGTTCGTCATCCACCATCAGGCTCTTGACGGTGCCCTTCACGCGCTGCTGCCCGAATCCGCTCATGGTGGCGTACATGTACGAGCCTTTTGCGAGGATGACACCGTTTATCTCCACTTCATCGAGCAGGCGCAGCCTTACACGCGAGCCGTCAACGGCTTTCACATCCTCGTCGATGATCGCCTTGATAAGGTTCGGCTCCGGCTCGTTCTCGGCAAGGGTGTTGAAATAGGCGGAGTTGGGCTTCTTGGCTTTCACCACGGTCTGTGTGGCGGCATCTTCGGGCGGCTGGGTGACGGCATCCTCGTTCTCCGTGACCGTGCCTGCCGTCCTGAGCGTGTCATTGGCGGCCGGTTGCGGTTGCTGCACATCCTCCATGCCTTTCTGACCGTTCAGGCGGGCTTCGGCAAGTGCCTTGTTCAGCTCGTCGAGGGCTTCCTGCTGGCGTTGTGCGCCGCGCCGGAGGCGTTCATCCTCGCTCATGGGTTCCGTAACGGAGTCGTTTGCCATCGCCATGCCGCGCTCCCGGCTCATGTCGAGGCGGGACTGCATCTCCTGAAGCCGGCGTTCCGCCTCTTCGTCGAGCAGGGCGAGGTCCTGTTCCGTGTACTTGGAGTCGTATGCCTCCGTTCCGGCTCCCTGCTCCCTGTCAATGTTCTCCACGGCCGAGTAGTCCTGTATCTTGCCGTAGGACTTTGCCATGTTCTCATACTTCCCGCCTATCTCGTCGGTGCGGAGCTGCGCCTGCGGCAGTTCCGGGTTCAGGTACTCCGTGGTCTGCATGCCGGACGGCTTCTCCGCCAGCTTCACGTCGAAGACATCGAAGATGAGGTAGCCGGCTCCCAGCAACAGGGGGTAAAGGATGGCCGGGAGCATGTATTTCGGCGCACGCCAGTCAATCCTGCTTGTAAGTTCTTTCAGGGTCATTGCTCTCTGTTTTTATGATTGGTTTATTACGTTTCTGTCTCAGCAGCTCTTCCTGATGCTGCGTGGCTGTGACCGTCTGCTCGGTCTTCGGACGGTTGTATATCTCCACCATGCGGCAGATGTTCAGCGTCAGGCAACCGATGACGATGCCGAACACCAGCGTGAGGAACATCTTGGGATGCTGGCAGGCGAAGCACTGCGCATATCCGGCGGCTTTGTCTATTTTCAGCAACCTGGCCCACTTGCGTCCTGCACTGACCTCCTTCTCGTACCTTTCGGCATATCTGGGGTCGTTTTTGTCCGGCATCCTCTCTCCGAGTATAAGTTTCTTCCATCCCATAATCAGTAGCTGTTTTTGGTTCTCTGTTCGATGTCCTTGTTAAGCAGGGTACGCCAGTTCACGATAAGCAGCCCGTGGGGGTTGTTGTCGGTACGGGGAACACGCTTCAGCTGTCCGGCTGTCACCAGTTCCCTGGTAAGGATGGAGGTGCGGCGTTCGATGCGCTGCCTGCCGTAGTAGGTGAACTCCATCTTTTCTTTGTTGAAGTTGATGCTGTCACAGAATATCGAGAACACCGCAGAGGTGCCCATGATATTGTTGTAGAATCCTTTTTCCTTCAGGGTGTTGTATTGGGCAAGTCCCGTCTCGTCCACCAGATACATGGCTTTGTCAAGCGTGTATTTGATGTATTTGTCATCAGGAGCGAGCGTGAAGAAGTAGTGGTGGAACATTTCCACATGGCTCTTGGCTTCCACATCGAGGGTCTCCTCCATGGTGGTGCGTTGCACAAGGATGGGCACATTGCCGTCCAGTACATAGATTTTCTGCTGGGCGTCCACCACCATGGAACGGGCCGTCCAGATGCTCGATAGGCTGATTACGATGCACCCGGCAAGGAACAGGGCGCAGATTATCATCACGAGCTTGATCTTGTTTTCCAAATTCTTTATGACCATTGTTTTATATTATTTTATAGGATTCCTACACCTTATTATATATTATCGCATCATGGATGAAATCGCGCCGGTCGTTGACATCTTCGCCTGCTGTGCCACACCCTCGCCGAAGTTTCGCGTAGAGAAAGCCGTATCGCCTTCAGGTATCATCCATGCTGCCAAGTCCGGCACGAGGTTTAGACACTTCAATGCCACGATACTTGCAGCCATCAGATAGCCTGCCGAGAAGAACGAGTTTTGCAGATAGGCTGCCATCGTCTGCTCACTGGCGGTTATCGCCGTCAGGTTCTCCACCTGTATGCACAGCACGATGTCGAACAGGAGCAGCACGTAAAAGCCCACGAAGTACAACATGGCTCCGTAGAAATGCACCGTCAGATAGCGTATCATCCATTTCGCCCAGGCTCCTTCCCATTTAGGCAAGAGGCTGAAAGCCCACTGTATCGGGCCGAAAATCGTCAGCATCCCAAGTAGGATTTGCTGGCAATAGATCGTAGCCCACCAACCTATTCTAAAGACAATCAGCGCAATAACCATCACGATTTTGTCTATGCAGACGGTCGCGCCTGAGACAAGACTGGTGAACCACAGCTTGCTGGCATCCTTCTCCATATTGGTGACTTCATCGACTCCGGTCTGCTCCATCGTCGATTCTATCAGGGCGGGGTCCATCGTACCGGCACGGGCTACGTCCGCCTGTGCCTGAAGGCTGGTATAGAGCGTGTCACGGACGAAGATGAGCTGCTGCACTTCCTCGAACTTATCCCCAATCTGGGCGGCTTCCGCCTGATACAGGTCATGGGTGTATGAGCCGATGGCATTGGGGATGTACGAAAGGAAATCAAGCACACACCAGCTGCTGCCGCTGTTGTGCATCCCCGTGTCCGCAGGAGGATACCACCATGTCATGACGATGGCCACCGCCAAGGGACGGAACAGCTTCATCACATCAAGTGGCTCGTTCTTCACCATCATCTTGTACGCCATGCCTGCCGCCATGATGATGGCGAAGAGTGCCGCCAGTGCCATGCACATCTGAAGAATCCACCAGAACGGGCCTTGTGAACCGGTAAAAGTAGCGTCGCACAAGAACTCGTTGGTCTGAAAAATCACGTCATCCACCTCTTCTTCAAGCAGGTTGATACCAAAATCGCTAAGAATATTGTCTGCCATTGAATTTTGTTTATTAGTCGTTATTTATTTCTGAATCTGTCGCCCTTATGGCTGGTTGACACTGTTTCCTGTCGCGCTCCAGCACGCATCGCGCCACCGGGCAAGTGCCTCCGCCGCATACACGGCGTTTTTGTTTTCCCTTTCATAGCTTGATGCCAGCAGCGAGGCGGTCGTCTTGCTGTTGGCCAGATAGACGAGATAGCGCACCAGTTCCTCGTTCTTGCGCGACACGTCGGCATAGATGCTCAAATACTGCTTCTTGCGCTGCGAGTTGGGCATATACGCATCCTGTGTCGCTTTGATGGCCGACTTGAACACATTGTAGTATTCCTTCCACACCGTCTGCTGACCGGGGGAACCGCCGAGCTGCAGGATGCGGTCGATGTTTTTCTTGAAGTCCGCCATCTTGGAGTTGAGCTTGTCTCCCTCCGCCAGCCATGCCACATCCAGTGCGCCGCCTGTGCGGTCGGCCACGTTCAACGCCTCTATCTCGGCGCGTTTCGTCATGGCGGAGTCCAGTTTCTCCGCATCGTCCACCTGCCAGTATCCGGCGATTCCCGCCGTGGTGCGGAACGACAGCTTGTTCTTCGCCGAGGCGGTCTTCCGGTAACTGTTGTGCAGGAGGGTGTAATACAGGTCCGGCGTAAGGGAGCCTGAGCCGATTTCCGCTACGGTAAACTGGTTCTGCTTGGCGGAATCATGGTTGTAGGTCACGTTCTGTGCCGTGGCCGAAGCCACGCACATCCCTGTCATCAGATATAGCATCAGTAGTCTCATTTCCTGTTCCTGTATGGGTTAAGCCCGCTCTGCCGCCACCGCCCGAAGGCGTCCTCTATGATGAGCGACCGTGAACGGGGTGTGTAAATACTTTCTTTCCAATAGCCTATCCGAACTTGAATGTATCTCCATGTGTCGAAATAGGCGGCATTGAGCAGTTTCTTGATGTTGTCAAGGCTCGTGTTGATGCTCTCCAGCACAAGCATGAGGTCGGATGTCGAGCACGCGGCGGCTCCCGTGGCGTACAGCACAAGGTCACTGACCGAGCGGTACAGCCCCTTGCCCTCGGCCGATATGCGGTCGATGCACCTCAGGCTTATCCGTATGATGACGGTGTCCTGCAGGGCGAGCCTGTTGCGTTTCAGCACCTTGGAGTTGTAGTCTTCGAGCAGTTTCTTGTAGTCGCCGATGCGGTCGCTCACCGTCTGATAGGTGGAATACACGTTCATGGAGGTGCGGAGCGACTGGTACAGCACGTCTATCACATCGAAAGCCCTGGTGTATTTGTCAAGGTCGAAGTTCAGCACCTTGTAGTCTTCCGCCGCTTTCGCGCTGTACTCGTGCAGCAGGTTGTTGCTCTGTTCCAGCGTGGCACGGGCGAGAAGCAGGCTGCGCTGGTTCTTGTGGTCGGCGATATACGCTTCCACGGAGGCCACGTCGAAGCCCCATTGCGCCCTGACGACAGCCGGCATTGCCAGCATCATCAGCGTAAGCAGTATGTGGATTTGCATTTTCATTCGGTCGGTTCCTCCATATATCTGTAATTGCGGCTTCCGGCACCGTTCATCCAACGGGCGAAGCTCTCGTCAAGAATCGTGCGCCTGCGTCCCTGCTCGTCGTTGATGTAGGGGGCGGCATTTTTCAGCACGTCGATGATGGACAGCTTGTAGTGCATCATCTTCTCAAGGCACACGAGGTCGGCATAGATGCGTGTCAGGCGGCTGTCCACCTCACGCGCTATCTCCAGTCTGTCCGAAGACCACAGCAGGTGGTAGGTGTCGCCGCTGTTGTCCTGCTCCACCGGCTCGTTCCTGATATATTCGGTGCTGACGGTACAGGAGGGATAGTCCCTCGCTATCTCCGAGATGCGGGCGTTCACTGTGGCGGCGTTCTCCCTGTCGCTCTTGTCCGGGTCGAGCTGCAGCACGTCCACTACCTGCGTGTCGCTGTAATCCGCCGTCAGCGTCCATTCTATCTGCATGATGGCCCTGTGTATCTTGATGCCGAGGAAATATTTCGGCTTGCGGGCGATGCTCAGCGTGGCCTTGAACGTAATCACGGCGTCCATGCTCCCGGAGGTGGCGGTGCGCACATAGGTGTAGCCCTCCCAGTGTCCCTCTCCCTGCCAGGTGAGGTCGAAGGCGGTCTTGCAGTCGTTCATGATGGCGGGGATGCGGTAGTAGTCATCGGTGGGCACGTCCTCGCCACCGGCGGCTTCCTCACGCGCAGCCCGCAGGTCAATGAGTTTCTGTCTGAAGCCCTCCTGCTGGCGTGTCAGTTCCTCTATCCGGCTCTTGTTGGCGTTGTACTGCTGGCGCAGTACCGCCGCTTCCTCCACGGTGGCATTGGCTATCCGGCTTATCAGCGACCGGTTCTCGGCATTCAAGATGTCTATCTGTGCCTGAAGCTCCGCAATGCGGTTGTTGTATTCCGTTTCCAGACGGTCAAACTCCGACAGGTCGAGGCTGTTGTCCGTCAGCGTGGTCTGCATGGCGCACTCCTTGGAGTGGCCGTTGAGCGAACCGCCGCAGCTACGGCACTTGTACTGCGTGTTTCCCTGCGATATGGTGAACCCGTCATGGCAGGTCACGGAGATAATCACGCTCTCCGTGCCTTTCATCTTGGCTTCGTCGGTCGCCTGGTAATAGTTCTTGGCATCCGAACCGATGTAATAGACATATCCTTCCTCGTTGTCGTTGAACTCCGACAGCCGGGCCTGCATCTGCCGTTGGAAGGTGCCCAGATCCATCGAATAGGAATCGAACACATCCTCATATATCTCTTCCGTCCGGTTCCAGCTCTTGGTGACACGGATGGAATAGGCGTAGGACTTGGCGTACTGCCTGTTCTTCTTTGACAGTATGTATGCGTAGCGGGAATAGGAGATGGAATAATGGAAGCCGTCGCCCGATGCGTTCATCTGCCTGACCTTATTTCTCGACCATCCGGCGTAGCTCTCCGAGTTGGAGAGTATCTGCTCCGTCTGTGCCGACGAGGGGTAGAAGTCCGCGTCGGTGGTATTGACGCGTGTCCACGCGCCGCCGTAAAGGATGCTGTTGTCATCCGTGGGAGGCATGTAGTCACAAAGTGTCTCGCTGCCGCTGTCACGGCGGTAGATATACCAACGCTGGATGTAATACTGTCCCATCGTCTCACGGAGATAGTCGGTCATCCACGAGGTCATGTTGTAGCTGTCTATACTGAACAGCCGGGCCACGTTTTCCGGGCCGCCGACCATCGAGAGCAGGGTGCCGCCGAGGTCATGCTCAAGTGCCTTGTAGAATCCGTAGCTGCTCTCCGCAGCGTTCACGATGGCGGTGACGTTCCCCTTGGCGATGTCATTGAACGAACTGCCGCCGAGCAGTGCCTCCATCATGTTCTCGGCTCCCGCACCGGCTATGCTGACTCCCATGTCGTACAGGGTGTTTACATCGGATTTGAGATTTTCCTTGTTGAAATGGTTGGGAATACTGCCGAGGTCGTCGAAGAACCTGCGCCAGTCCACGCTGCCGCCGTCGGCAAGGTCGAACAGGGGCTGGAACTGAGGGGCGAGCTGCAGGAACACCACGTCACGGAAAGACAGCGAGCTGTTGGTAACGATGGACTCGAACTGCATGCAGAGCGTCTCCACCTCATGGCAGACCTTGAACAGGTAGCTGCCCCAGTAGAGCGCGGTCTGGGGCGAACGGAGCATCATGCCCGCGACAGTCCATATCTTCGGCATGATCTTCGCGCTCACCAGTGAATAGATGCGGCGGTAGTAATAGTTTTCCGTGGCACTGCTCCAGATGCCGAGGTCGGTCAACGCCTTGCGGTCAAGATACTTGGACATGAAGATGCCGGCCGTGGCGACTTCCGCCGCGCTGTAACGGTCGAGTATCTTCCTGACCTGTTCGCTGTAATACATTTCCGTGGCCGTCTCCGTGCCGAAAGCGGCGGTCATGGCGGCCACCGTTTTCTTGTCGTAGTTGACGGAATACCACACCGAGGCCGCAGCGTCGGACGCTACGGTCAGCAGTACGGTCAATATGATCAGGAGGCGGTTCATGCTTGCAGTCAGTTTGTCGTTTTATTTCCCTTTCTTCACCGTCCCTGTCTTGAGGAAGCGGTATTTGCCGGAAGTGCAGCCGTCGTTGGCGGGTGTGTACTCCACATATCCGCGTGACTGCAGTTCTTCACTGGCGGCTTTCATCGCCGTGACGCTGTAACCGCTGACAAGACTGAGCAATGCGGCCGGATTGATGCTGATGGTCTCCTGGCGGTCACGCCTGTAGCGGTAAAGCAGGTAATAGAACAGCACGGTGGCTTCCTTGCTGAAATTGTTGTTGTCGCAGTCGCGCCAAAATTCCTCTATCAGTTTGTTCTCGTTCATAATGGGCTTTTGTTTATGGTTTTACTTTGTATCGTTCCTTGCGGGCAGGTTCAGCACATGGCCGGCTTTCTGCACCCGTCGGGCAAATTCCAGCGGGGCACCGATGCCGGAGTTGTCCCAGTCCCTGCAATACCTCTCGATAGCCTCCTGATGGCTGCACCCCAGTTCCGCCTTGTATAGCTTGAGTGCGTCCTTTTCCGCACGCTCCGTGGTATAGGTCATGTAGCACTCGTGCGATTCCTCCACACCGTACACGCTGCTCGTCGAGCCTCTGCGGATGAACACCTCACGGAAGAAGGAGCGGCCGTCCTTGTTGTCAAGCCGGTTGATGGTGAATATCTTCTTGCAGTCCACATCGGTAAGTCCGAGGATGGCCTTGATGTTGTCGAAGCGTTCACGGAACTTGCTCTGGTCGAGCAGCATCACCACGTCGGAATTGTTGATGATGGCCTCCTTCACAATCTCGCTGCCGATGATGTCCTGTATCTCCTGCGTCACGACGCCGACCGATGCCCAAAACTTACGGGCCGTTTTGTATAAATACTTGATATACTCGGCCATGAGCGGGGTGGCGATGGCTTTCCATGCCTCCTCGATGACAAGGACTTTACGGTTCTTTTTCAGACGCATCTTCTGCAGGAACACATCCATGATAATCAGCGTGACTATCGGGAACAGCGTGGCGTCATCCTTGATTGCGTCAATCTCGAACACAATAAAAGTTTCGTCAAACAGCGTGCTGTCCATATTCTCGTTCAGCGTGGTCTCGTGGCTGCCTCCCTTGTAAAAGTCACGCAGCTGGTAATTGAGGTCGGCCGTGTTGATGCCTTTCAGCTCGTTCTCACTGATAATCTCCGGTATGCGGGCCACGGCGAAGTCGAAGAACGAGTTGAACGACAACGGCGCATCTATTTTACCCGTAAAGTAGCTGCGGTAGTATTCCTCGATGGTCTGGCCGATAAGCCTGTCCTCGGTCTTCGTCACGACACCCTCCGAGCCTTTCCAAATCTGCAGGATAAGATTTTTCAGGAAATTGATTTTCTCGATGTTTATCTCTTCCTTGGTAATCTTAAACGGGTTCATGGTGATGGGCTTCTCCTCGGTGTAGGAGATATACTTGCCGCCGAGGTACTCGCAAAGTCCCTCGTAGGAGTTACCGGTATCGACCATTACCACGTCCGTTCCCTGCTCGTGCAACTGGCGCACCACGCTGTTCATGTGGAAGCTCTTGCCGCTGCCCGAAGGCCCCAGGCAGAAGAAATTGCTGTTGTCGGTCATCTTGACCTTTCCCTCCTTGCCGGTGATGTCGATGGCTACCGGCATCCCTTTACGGTCGGTGTAGTATATCTTCAGCGGGGTGTCCTCGCTGTGTTGCACGTGCTCCTTGTACATCAGGCAGGCGGCGGCATCCGACAGGGTAAGGAAACGATCATATTCGGGATTCATGCCGTAGCAGTTTCCCGGAAACGAGTTCACGAACAGTTCAAGCTGGTTGTAGGCACGCTTGGAGATGTGGATGCCCATGCGCCCGAACATATTTTCAAGGTGGTTCACGGGCTTCTGCATATCCACGTTGCGGGGGCAGCACACGACGAGGTTGAAGTGCGTATAGACAAGCTGCTTCCCCTCGCGTGCCACCACTTCCTGCACCTGCCTGATGTCCTCCACGGCAATCTGGTTGCTCGGATTGGGGATAGAGGCATGGCGGTTCTTCTTTTTCTCAAGGGACGAAAGCTCCCGTTTCTGGTTGGGGATGAAAATCATCTGGTTGTAGATGACGGTCTCCGCCTCCGGGATGCTGTCGATGGCTGACATGAGGTCAAGGGGCATTCCTGTGTTATTCACCTCCACGTTGGCGAAAGGACGGACAAGGGACGGCAGTCCCGCACAGTCCACATCGACAAGCGAGAACACGCGGCACTTGCGGTCGCCCATGCCGATGCTCTCGTCATCCACCTTAAAGTTGTTCATGGTGACGACCGGACTGTCGAAGTCCATCGCAAAATAGCGGTCAACATAGTTGTCGCATTCCCCGGCAGTCAGGAAGCGCACCTTCAGGCCGCCGTCGCGCAGTTGATCCTTCACCTTGCGGATCTTCACGAGAAAGTCCTTCCATTTCTTCATGTCGAAGGAATACAGCTTCCCTTTCTTCGATTCCTGCGTGATGACAAGATAAGTGCGCGTGTCGGTATAGGGACGGCCTTCAAAGTAGGCGAAATAGGAACGTGACAGGAACTCCTTGTCCTTCGCGTCCGCCTGCGAGAAACGCCTGCGGGAGAACACGTCCTGCTTGTGTATGGCATATCCTTCGCCGAGGGTCTGCGCCACAGCCGTCAGCAGGTGGCAGAAATCGTAGTAGCGGTCGGCGTCGGCGGAATACTTCTGCACGGGATTCTCCATCTCAAGCACGGCGGAATACTCGCCGGTCTTGGTGTATATGACACCGATGCCGTCGTTGTCCTCCACAGAGAAATAGATGTCACGGAAGACGCGCTTGCGTTTGCCTCCCGTGCCGAATACGGCCACCGAGATCGCCATCCCTGTCAGGGTAGCCGCGAAAAACAGTATCACATACCAGGTCATGACGGTCAGAATAGATAAAAGAGTCTTGTTTTCATGTCGCTGTGCTCCTTGGAATTGTAGGCGGTGATGAACCATCTGCTCATGTCGATGGAGTAGAAGGTGTCCGCGCCCGATTCGCAGGAGGTGGCATAGGTGCCTTCCGGTATCTTGAAGAATGAGGGCAGGCTGTCCTTATGCTTTTCAAGATGGTGGGCAAGCCGGGCCATTTCCGCCAATGACGGGATGTAGGCGGACGGCAGCACCCGTTTGTCCTGAAAGTTCTTCAGGTCGTGTCCGGTCGCATTACAGAGTATAGCCTGCGTGAGTGCTGCCCCGTCGTCAGATCCCAATGCGCAACTGCCCGGATATCTGATGCGGGGACTGAACACGATGTGGTCCTCTTCCTCCTGCGGCTGACCGAAATATCCCTCACGGAGCTTGCCGTCCGCCGTCTCGAACACATGGCCGGTGCGGAAAGACCGCTTCCCGAACCAGTTGCACGTGCTGTTGTCGTCCAGAGCGACGGCCTTTCCGTGACGCCCGTCAGTCTTTATGACCCAGGCAAGGCTGTTTTCGTCGAGCTTGGGAGAGATGGTGCCGTCCTTCTGCAGGAAATATCCGGTCTTGACCGAATCGGTGGCGGCGACAGGCGGTTTCTCGAAAGGATGACGGGTATCGACCCAACTGCTGCCCAACGACAGCCTGCCGTCGCTGACTTGCAGACGCAACTCGGTGATGCTTCCTCTCCGCAGCGGTGGCAGCGTGGTGGAGACGGACAGTTTCTTCCCGTTGACCTTGAGAGTGATGTGTATCTCCCCGGAATCCTCCGTAGGAATGAGGTTGAAATCGTGCGGGATGCCGTTGTTCAGCAGGCAGTCCGAAAGCACCGAGCACACCCGGTCGGTATCGGAGCGTCTGCCGTCCAGCATCCCCTTGAGCGGAATCAGGAAGCCTGCGGTTGCCACACAGTCCCCCTGTATCTCCAGAATCTGCATAATGTCGCTGATATTGTCGCTTTTCAGTATCAGACGCAGCAGGGCGGTAAGTTCTTCTAATTTCATTGTAATCTTTGTTTTGTCGTTTGTCTGTGTCACGGATTGTATCTGTCCGGCAAGTTTCTCGCCGAGCGGATGGCTCACCGCGACGGTGTCGGCCGGATGCAGTGACGGAAGGAACGGATAGCAGACAAGGGGCGAAGCCGTGCTGTCCGCCATGACGGGAACCGAGGGCTTGAACACCTTGCCGTCGAAACGGAATTCCACGGCCTTGCCGTCCTCCATGCCGTCAAGCCATACGGCCAGCGAGCCTATCGCTTCCAGCTCGGCCGTTGTCCGTCCCGACACCTCTATCTCAAGGGGCTTGGACATCTTCGACCAGCCGTCCTTCACCTTTTCCGCCGTATGGTGCGCTGACAGGGCATCCCCGTTGCGGGTGTTCCCGGAACAGCCGGCAAGCAGCAGGGCAAGCAACATTATCAATCCGAAATTTCTCATGTTTTCAAATCTTTTTTGAACTGGTGTAAACGAATATCCCTTTGTCGGTCTTCTTGGAATGAAGCCCCCTGCGCTGTTTCACCATGATGAAACCGGCTCCCGTACCGACCGCCATAACCAGTATGACAAGTCCGGTGAGGAAGCCCAGCACACAGTAGCCGATGATGAATCCGACTATCGCACCGCCGGCGGTTCCGGCCGCCCAGTAGATGTATCTACCTTGAATACCCAGGAATTCAAGAGGCTTCTGAAGCCCCTTGAAAACCGGGTAAGCGGTATAGCCGTTGTCTGCGTTCTCTGCCATAAGGTCAGGAGATACCGAAGAACAGGGGCAGTGCCTGGGCTGCTGCAATCAGGAAGATGCAGGCTCCAACCACCATCATTATTTTTTTCTTCACGTCCTGCTCCTCGTTGTTCATGGCGATATAGACGCTGATCGCGCCCACGACGGCCACGACGCCGGCGATGGCGTAGCAGAGCTTGACAACGATGGGCACATACTTGGCGATTTCCTCCGTGACCGTGGTCAGGGCCGATGTGCCCGCCTCATAGTTTCCGGCGGTGTTCTGGGCGAGGCAGGCGACGGTGCCGACAAGCAGCATGAGTGCCAGCGAGCTGAATCGCGGGGATGTGACGAATTTCCTGATGGAGTTCTTGATTTTCTGTAATTTGTTCATCTGTTTCGTTTCAAAATTGTTTAACGGTTCTCTTATTTCTCATTTGCGCATTTGAGTCTGTTTATACACGGTAGCCGAAGAAGGCGGGGAACACGATGGTAGCCCCGATGATGAACAGGATGGCTCCCACCACCATCATTATCTCTTTCTTCCAGCCTTCCTCTCCGGCGTTTATCTTGAAGTAAATCTGCAGGCTTGCGATGACGGACACGATGCCGGCCACGGCATAGCAGACATAGACCACGTACAGTAACATCGTTATCACAAAGTCGTGGGCTTTCGCCAGTCCGTCCGCGCCCCAGCTGTAATCCACTCCGCCGCATTTGGCGAACGCGGACTGGCAGCAGACGGCAAGTGCCACCGTCAGTGCCGCACGTGCAAGGTCAGTATGTCTCACGGGTATGGCTGACTGTGGATTTACGGAATGCAATGTCTGGTTTCTTGTCATACAACATCTGTTCAAGTTCGTCATACGAGACGCCTCCCTCGCTTGTCACGTCGGTCTCGTCCATGTTTTCTGTCAGGTCATCGAAACGCCCCTTGCCGTTCCCGGCGGGTGCTTCCTCTTCCGGTTCCGAAACACTCGGGCTGTCGCTTCCCCTGTCTGTCTCTTCCCCGATGGAGAATCCGTCGCCGCTTTCCCTCACGGGTGTGGCGACAACATCATCCTGCATCCCGCTGACATCAAATTCCTCGACCGGGGTGTCTTTCTCGTTTTTCTTGCCGTAAAGGTCTTTGCTGATATGGTAGCCGTAATAGATGATGTAGGCTACTGTCAGCACGATGACAAATATTACATACGGAGTCATTGTCGTTTGCGTTAATTTGGGTTTGAGTTTTATTTTTCGTGCAAAGTAATGTCGATTATTGCAAGCCGTGAAATTATATTCAGAAAAATCCCTGTTTCTTAACGACAATTAGTATAAAGCACTGATTTCAAACTCACTTTCATACTCTGAACACTGTTTTGTGTGAAAAGTAAGTATGAAAATACCACAGTATGATTATATGTTGCTTTAAGCAATATTTGTCCTCATAAAAGACAACTCATCGTTTTATTTTATTCCGGGCGTATATAGGATACGCATAAAGTAAAGTAACAGGTAAAACGACTCCTGCTTATTCCGTTTTGTCAAAAAACGTATTTCACTTTCTGAAAGGGATTTTATCGGTGAAAGATTGGGCTACAATTTATTTCAGTGCTGATTTTGCAAGAAAATTATTACTGATTGGGGACTCAAATAAACATATTGATGTCTAAATCATCAATTTGATTCTATGAATCAAGGTCTTGTGGATTATTTTTGCTAACTTTGCACCCAAATTCTCATAAAAAGATGACAGACCTCGTACATATAATCGGAGAGACAACCGATTACGACAAGAAGCAGCAGCTTGAAGTAAACAAGCCGAAGAGCTGGTGCAAGAGTGTTTCCGCCTTTGCAAACGGGCGGGGCGGCTCTCTGATTTTTGGCGTGGCTGATGATGACACCGTGATTGGATTGGAGGATCCGAAGTACGTTTCCGAAAAATTCAGCGAAATAGTCAAAGGTAAACTGGATCCGGTGCCTGAGTTCTCACTATCCTTCGAGAATGTGGACGGAAAAACACTGATGATTGTCCGTATCGAGCCGGGAACCATAACCCCGTATTATTATATGGGCGACGGACAGCAGATTGCTTTCTGCCGTATCGGTAACGAGAGTGTCCCTGCGACCGCCAATATGCTCAGAGAACTTGTACTCCGGGGAACCCACCAGTCGTATGACAGCCTGTTGTCAGGTTATAAGTTTGAGAATTACGCCTTCACCAAACTGCGTTCCGTTTTTCATGCCCGGACAGGCAAGGAGTTTACCGATGACGATTACGAATCTTGGGGCATCGTAAGCGCGGACGGGAGGTTAACAAACGCAGGTGCGCTGCTGGCAGACGAAAGTCCTGTCAGGCATTCGCGGATATTCTGTACCCGCTGGAACGGTCTTGACCAGGCACACGGCATTATGGATGCCCTCGATGACATGGAGGTCTCCGGCAGTCTCGTCATTTTATTGCAGGAGGGACTGGATTTTTGCCGCCGCAATTCAAAAAAGATGTGGTACAAGACCCCGGACGGACGTGTGGAATTGCCCGGATATCCCGAAGACAGCATTCTTGAGGGATTGGTAAACGCTCTGATACACAGGTCTTACATTGAAATCGGCGGCGAGGTACATATTGACATCTTCGACAACCGCATAGAGATTTCTTCTCCCGGAGGAATGTACGAGAACAAGCCTGTTCAGGATTGCGACATCATGAGCATCAAGTCGCGCCGTCGTAACCCCGTGCTTGCCGACATTTTCAGCCGTCTCAAATATATGGAGCGCCGGGGCAGCGGTTTCAAGAAAATCTGTCAGGACTACAGTCTGCAGCCCAACTATCGGGAAGAACTGCATCCGAAATTCTATTCCGACAGCTATGATTTCACGCTGACGCTCTATAATCTGAATTACAGTATCGAGAACGGGGCAACGGATTTGGTTTCCAACAGTTACCCAACAGTTACCCAACAGTTACCCAACAGTTACCCAACAGTTAGCGAACAAGTAGAAAAAATAGTGGATACAATAGCCGATAAGACACTTTCCGCAAAGGAAATCATGAATTTAATCGGCTTAAAGGACAAGGGTAATTTATTGGAACTTTACCTTTATCCCGCAATCAGACAAGGATTGATAGTCCCCCTGTATCCTGATAAACCGAATCACCCACGGCAAAAATACCGTCTAACCGACAAAGGGAAGGGACTGCTGCAACAATAATGGGTGTATGGCTTAAATTGTATCGGGGTTCTATAATTAGATTACGAAATCGGATTTTTGGGAACCGCTGCGGTTCCCAAAAGTTCCCTGAAGTTCCCCAAACTGCCCCGTTTTTTGCCCCATTCATTGCCCCGAATTGCCCCGACTCAATTCAGATATAAATAGAGATGGTATCGACAACCATAAATCTTATTGCATGGGACTTATATGGTCTCAAGGCCATATTGCTCCTGTCAGGATTGATGTCGGTGCTTATTCTCATTGTGTGTGTCCGTTTCTGGCGTAGAAAAGCTGGGCAGGCTTTTTATGCCGCCGCTAAATTTGCGCCATCCGATGATATTAGGGCGTGGTATGCCCGAAAAGGAGTTTTGGCCGGCAATACGGATTCCCGTTTGCTGTATATCTTTTCTTCTCCGGCTTCATTCTCTGACCGGCGTCCTCTGACTGCCTTCAAAATAAAAAAGATACCATGTGTCTTTTCCGGTTTCTATTTTCCCGCAAGATACAGGAAGCATTTGAGCGTGACACAAGAGGATTTCACCCGAAGCGTCCTGGCGTTCAAGGATGGCATGAACGACGGCATAGATTTCTTCCGGAAAGGCATTGATTGTCTGAAACCCCATGAGGGGACAGTCGTGATGTTCATGCCCTGCAGCGCGTGGTGGAAGTATTGGGTCAGGTTCCGGCATATTGCCGGTTACATCGACCGACGGTGTCCGCAACTTGAAAACGGCTTTGATTATTACACTTATCTTGGAGAAAGGGACAGCCTGCATCTTCAGAAAAACCGTTCCGATGCCGTCATTGAACGGAACTTTGAGATCCGCTGCGATTTGACAGGCAAGGATGTCATCGTGGTGGATGATGTCATTACCTCCGGCAAGAGCCTCCGGCAGTTAAGAAAGCAAATCGAGGCAGCGGGCGGCCATGTGTCGGGAGCGGTTTTCTTCGCTGGTACTTTTTCCATGCCGGGAAAAGCAATGACTTTTCTCACGGCTCTTTCCGAAGAAATCGCCGGTGACGATGTGCCACCCCGTAACACCTGCGATATGCCTGTAACGCATGGACAAGGCATCACAGAGACTTCAGCCCGCTGTGACAGACATCTGACGGACAGGAAAGAGGAAGACGATAACACGGAAAAGCGGCACAGGACGAAAAAGAGGTATGAGAATGATACCGTCGAACAGATACCTGACCGCACGTTAATTTATGATGATTCCAGCATGACATTCTGCTACCGGCATTCCATTCCCGGAAAACGGCCGTACTATACGGCTGTCCACATTCCTGCGGAGAAAAAGGAAGCGGAATATATAATGCGGCATCTTGATAAAATCATAGAAGCGGACAGTCATCGTGGGCCGACAGAATATGAGCTTTCCCTTGATGACCATCCGTATTATAATTAGTTTGTCGTAAGCCAAAGTCAGGGACAAAAACGCTTGCCACGGAGGAAATCGTTAAGGTCTTTGTAACCTTCATAGACACCCGATGCGTCATGTATTCCGTCACGGGCTTCGTTAAGCGCGTCCACAGCCCTGCGCCCGGCATCGTCATTGTCGAGGCAGCAGGTGACGGTTGTATAAGGCGCGAGCCATTTCATCGCCTTGCGGAGATTGGAAACGGAGTTCAGCACCACGAAATCCATCGTCTCGGCAAACGGCGTGAAATCCGACCGGCGGCATAAGGTCATGTAGGACAGGAAATCCATGAATCCCTCAAAGACGGTACACAGGTCATTGTGGCTGCCCATCTGTATGAGCGATACATCCTTTTGTCCGACCGTTCCCTTGAAGAACGGATTCCTCACCTCATAGCCGCCCTGGACATTCCCGAACCCGATGCCGTAGTAATGGCGGCATCCGAGCGAGAAGTGTATCTCACGGCAGAACTCCGCCGCAACGGTGCGGTCTATGCCTCTGGATCCGAGGTATGCCAGCAGTTTCTCGTTGGAAAGCGGTCTCACGGTCACATTATGGAATGTGCCGGTGCGTTCACCCTGCAGTTCGGACGGCAGACGTTCCCTGATGACAAGCTCCGCCGTGGTGTAGTTCTGAATATGTCGGATAACTTCCATGATGTCGCTGGTGTTGTACATCATCTTGCCGAGGTCGATGATGTCGCCGCTTTCCATCGTGGCAAGGTCGTACCAACGGTTTTTCTTACGGCTAACCTTGAACGACGGATGCCTGTCCTCCCGGTATGGAGCATGGTAAAGCGCGTAGGTCTGGTAATTGCGCACCGGACGGATGCCAATCCTTTCAAGATAACCGATAATGTCGATTCGCTTGATTTCCCCGAAATTCACTGCCATGTTCAATTTCTCAAATCCGTTAGTTTGTCCCTGTCATACCTGTATTCCCTGCCGTCCTTGACGACGATACCCTTTGCCATAAGATGCTTGAGCCACATCACGAACGAGGTGCGCCCTCGCTTGTAGCCGGTCTCCGCATACTGTTCACGCAGTTTGGCAACAAGCGTGTTGTAGCCCTTTACCGTTCCTCCGGCAAACACTTTGTCAAGAATCTCCTTGTGCTGCGTCACGGTGATATTCTCAAATGTCACCCGTTCCTCTTCATCGCTGCTGAAACCGGGAATGTCTTCCGGCACGCCGTCCTCGTTGATGCGGAAGGCAAAGTTCGAGAACTCCTTTTCCCTGGTTATCATCGGGCGGACCTCGCTCACTTCGGGATTCAGCTCGCTTTTGATGATTTTCATCACGGTCTCCGCCTTGTTGTTCAGTTCCGTGCCGATGTGGCCTCTCGTGTTGTCATCGCTCTTGTTCAGGTGCAGCACGGTATGGATGTGTATGTTGTACATATTGGTCCACCGCATGAGGTCGTTGATTATCTCTACGGATTCTCCGGGAGAGTTGATGTCGTTGATAAGGTCGCGGATGCCGTCAATGACGACGAAGCCGATTTTGTTGTCAACTTCCAGTGCGGAGTCGATGATATTCCTGCGTTGTTGTGGTGTGAACTCCCTGAGCATAAGGAAATCCAGCGATGACACCTCACAGTCGGACGGCAGTCCCGCCATCTTCAGTATGCGGTGAAGCACCTTGAAACAATGCACGCGGCTCTGCTCGGTGTCTATATACAGCACCTTGGTCTTGCCGTCGGGCAGCTTGGCGCGATAATGCAGCACCTCTTTCCCAGAAAGCAATGCGGCAACTATCGCACTTACATTAAATGTCTTTCTCGATTTCGGTTTGCCTACGGATGCGCTGAAATTACCCACTGTCGCCACCGTGATCTCATCGACCGTCAGTATCTCCGGCGGAAACACATAGCGGTCGGTGGCACGGATTTTGACATACTCGAGGAACTTCTTGAATTTCTCCCGGTTGGCCTTTTCCTGCGGCGTAAGCTCCTGCGGTGCCGGAAATATCCTGTCGAACGGAATTTCTTCTATCTTCATTTCTCCGCTCCTTTCCTTGTCTTACGGTTTCCCTTGGGAGGCTCCATCATGGTCTCGGCCGCCGCCCTGCGGCTCATCTCATGCTTGGAGTAGATGACATTGCGGCGCAGCACGTCATCAAGTTCCTTACGTTCTATGTATATGAACTTTCCGCGGGGCTTGAAATGGGTAATCTCCCGGTTGGAAGTCATAAGGTATATCTGGCTCTTCGATACCCCTATATATTCCGCCGCCTCTTCGACGGTCAGCATCTCACGGCACATGAAGAGCTTCGACTCCAGTTCCTTGAAATGTTCGAATATCTCGCCGAGGTCGCCGTATCGCTCCATGAAGGCACAGATGGACTCGATGCGTTGCACCGCCTCGTCAACCGTGCTTTCTCCCATTTTGGAGAGCAGGTGGCTCACGTTCTCCACCCGCTGGAGGGTGGCTATAAATTCTGATGTCATAATCTGTCCTTTTTGTTAATAATAGCATTCATGCGGTTGCTCCGACCCATTGGGCATACCTGTTTCCGGCTCGATGACCATACGTGACCTTATCCATTTGTCAAGTTCCTCCTTATTGAAGAAGATACGCCCGTTGGTAGGACGGCTGTGAGGGATGTCATACTTGCGCACCAGCTTGTACAGGTGGCTTGTGGTAATGCCGAGATACAGGGCTGCATCCTCGACCGTGAACGTGCCTTTCAGATGGAAAAGCATGCCGATGAGCTGATCAACGCGCGACAGCAACTTGTCGAGCTTGACGGAACACCGTTCTCCCCATTGGGTATCTGTAATGATCTGTTGTTCATTCATTGTTACTCTGTTTTTTTTGATTCAACTTTCAGAGCCGTCGCCCCGTGTCTTGAAAGCTTTCGGCTGCAAAGTAACAATGAGACAGGGCATTGAAAGCAATATTTTGAGTGACACTTGCAAAGTATCACTCAAAATAGCACTGTCACTCAGGATTTTGGCCGTCTATCGGACATATTTCTCACGTATATGCTTCATCAGAATGTCTATGTCGTTCTTGTAGCTGAAGATGCCGTTGCTCCTTGCACGGTTGAGCGCGGACGAGAAATTGGAACGTGCCTGCGGCTTGTTCTTCCCTTGCAGCAGGATGGAGCCGCTACGCTCAAGGACGGTCTGCCAGCAGCGGCTGACAAGGTTCATGGCACTCAGACAGTCAAAGAAATAGGCGATGCCCATAAGATTTACTGCCACCAACGGAGTGGTGAGTGTACCGTGCATCAGGCCGTTCATTTCCTGGACTGTGATTTTCTTCTGGAAGAAGCCTGCGTCATTGGCGCAGTCAGCAAGCAGTGGCATATCCTCGGCTCGGATTGCACACGAGAGTCTTTGTTCCTGCACCCGGTTCACGGAGGCGGTTCCGGATGTTCCCGGATTTTGCTTTCCGTCATCACGACGTTCCGTATAGACAAGGAATATCACCTCATCCATGTCCGGGGCTTCCAGTGAAGGCCGGGTGAAGAATCGTTTTACAAGGCCTGTCCGCTCCAACAGGAGGATGCCGATCGCACCCAACGCCTTGCGGTGGATGTTCTTGCCCGCAGCATCTTCATCTTCGGCATAATGATGACCGTCGATAAACTGCAGGGCGAACACCCGTAGCGTCATTACGCCTGTGGCTACATAATCCTGATACTCTCTGTGCGCTTCCAGCAACAGTTGGCGCAGGTGGTCCAGTCCTGCATCACCATTTACGGGCCGGGGTGAAAACTTCCCTGTAAAAAAAAGGAATAAGTTTTCGGATGAATGGATTTACTTCCATACTTCGGATGTTGTTAATGAGTAATTTATGTTTTAAGGATATAACAAAATCGGTTCTTGTATAAAAGAACCGTCTTATTATATCCATGAGAAAATCGAATCTATGGAAGTTAGGTGAAGCATGACAGAACAACATACAGGCAACGCCATGTCCTGACAGGAGTATCTGCAATAGGAGAACGAACAGGTTGGTCGGTATAAATATATACACCCCTTGACTGACTGACCTTGATAGCCCGCCTGCAAAATTTTGGTTAGTCACTCTAAATATATACACCCTCTGACCAACTGACTTAATTAATCATTCAAATACACCGTCAAACAACGAGACGGCTTCGTCTTTCTTCGTATTGATGATCCGGGCGTAACGCTGGGTGTGCCGGATAGTGGTATGTCCGAGCAACTGACTGGTGGTGTAAATGTCTATACCCGCTGTAAGACAGAGCGTTGCGAAGCTGTGCCTCGCCGCGTGAAAAGTGATGTCTTTCGTGATTCCGGCATTCTCCATCCATGTTCCGAGGCTCTGCCCGTAGTTCCTTGTCAGCCGGGGAAACACCCTGTCCTCCGCCGTGGCGTCCTCCGGCTTTTCCGGCAGCCATTTCCGGGCGTTCATGTTCAGCGGCAGGAACAGCTCGACACCGGTTTTATACTGGATTATCTCAACCTGCCAGTGGGTAGCGGTTCTCACAATGTCTTTCCAACGGAGATTCATGATGTCATAGATGCGCAGCCCGCTGAAACAGGAGAACAGGAACGCACCCTTGATGTCCTCACGGTAGCAGGGAGCAGCGATAAGCCGTTTTATTTCCTCTACGGTCAGATACTCGCGCTTGTGCTCCTTGATGGACAGCGAGGCTCTGGTTATTCCCTTGAACGGGCTTTTGGGTATCACGCTTTCACGCACCGCATAGTTAAGAGCGGCTCTGACATAGCATAAATACAGGAATACGGTGCTTTTTGTCATTTTCTTCCGGTCTGTATTATGTGCGGAACGGCTGACAAGGTATTCCATAAACCTCGTAAGGTATTCCTTGTCCACATCGGCAAGTGTAGTCTCTGAATCATAATCCGTGATCTCTTTGACCGTCCTGTCTATCCACGCTTTTGATGATTGCGCACAGCTTTTCTTCGCATTCTTGGCATAGATGCCCATCCATGCGCAGAACGGCATCCGGGCCTTGTGTGATTTGTCCTTTATGCCCGCGATACGGTTGGTAAGGTCAAGTATCATTTCCTCCTTGATGGCGTTCGCCTGTGCCAGCGTGTTGGCATTCATGATTTTCGACGGTGTGTCGGTCTCTGGAACGAGGTACAGCTTGAGGAACTTGTAAGTCCGCTTGCCGTTGTGGTATATATCCAGATATAACGAACGGTTGCCGTTTTTCAGCACCTGCTCCCGGAGCCTTATCGGCTCCTTCATTACTACCTGCTTCTTCTGTCTGCCCATATCTCTTAATCAAATAGTCTGTCAATCAAATAAACTGCATCCACCTTCTTTTTGTCCACGATTTTTGCGTAAACCTGGGTCGTTTCCACATCCGAGTGTCCGAGCAACTGGCTGGTGGTATAGAGGTCTGCGCCCATTGTCAGCGTCATCGTCGCAAAGGCGTGACGGCTCACGTGATAGGACACCCGTTTGGTAATGCCGGCCTTGGAAGTCCACGTTTTCAGCACATGGTCGCAATCGCTCAGCGTGGGGACATCAAAGACGGCATCGTCAGGATTGCCTTTCTCTCCCGGCATGAACTTCTGCGCCTGTAGGCTCAAAGGCAGGTAGATTACCTTCCCCGTCTTTTGCTGACGCAATTCCAAATGAGTCTTGCCGTTTTCCTCGATTACGTCTTTCCAACGCAGTCCTTTGACATCACTGTAACGTAGCCCGCAAAAACAAGAAAAAAGAAACGCCGTCTTCACCCTTGGACTCCTACATGGAGTGTCAATAAGCGTCTGCACCTCTTCAATGGTCAGATACTCGCGTTTTTTGCGTTCCCCCTGTATGGAAGCCCAGTCGAATGACAATAAAGGATTGTCGCCAAGAATTTCCAGATCCACGGCATAGTTGAGGGCCGCCCGTATATATCCGCAGTAACCGGATATGGTTTTCTTTGCCAGCGGCTTTTTTGTCAATCTCGTCATCCGGGTGCCGAGATATTCTATAAATCCCTGAAGAAAGTCCTTATCGACCTCATACAATCTTATCCGCGGATTATAAGCCTTCAGGCACACTGATACTGCGTGTACATGATCGACAAGGGCTCTGCGCCCTTTTTTCTCTCCGGACTCAGCGTATTCATCGAGCCATTCTATCAGCGGTGTCCGGGCTTTGTCCGAAAGGATTGTCGCCGGCTTCTTGTTGGTGATGTCAAGAATACGCTGTGCCTTGATGGCATTGGCAGCCTTGAGCGTGTTGGCATTCCTCTCCTTTGCCTCCTGTGATATTTCAGGGACAAGGAAGAGTTTAAGAAACTCATATCTGCGTTTGCGGTCGGTATAGATATCCAGATATATGGATTGGTTGCCGTCCTTAAGCTGCTTGAAGCGGATGCGGACAGGTACCGATTCTGATTTTTTTGTTCTTGCCATTCTCTGCCAATGCTTTATTTCGTATGCAAAGGTACAAAAAATAGCTCATAACGACTAACAAAAAAGTAACATAAATAGCAGAAATAACAAAAAAATAACCTATACCCCACCAAAAACAAATCAAAATCGCTTCTATGCAATGCCTTATAAATAAAGGCTTTTGTTTGCACTTGCTTATAAATTTCCTCTCTCATTTACGCCATTTCACTTTATTCGCCACACCTACTGCAGTGAGCCATCTATCCCCGAGACCTATAAGATCGAGATGCAGAAATACCTCAACACGCTCTGCCAGAGCTACAAGCTGTTTCTGCGCGAAGTGAACATGCACCTCGACCATGTGCATCTGCTGGTCGATGTCCCAGCGACGCTGACTGTCGCTTGGGTGGCGCAAGAGGTGAAGGCCGTGAGCAGCGGAGCCTTCTTAGGGCATCCCAACTTCCCCTTGTTCAAGGGATGGAACAAGGGATACGCTGCTTTCACTGTGAGCCACTGGGATATCCCCAAGGTGGAAGCCTATATAAAGAATCAGTCGGAGCATCACAAGCACGAGGACACCCGGTGCGAGCTGCTGAGATGGCTCAGCGAGAACGGCATCGACGACCAGACATATCTCGATAGGAATATGTAGTCTAGCTCGCCCCCTTTGGGGGCTCTGTGGGTGGGTGCCGTCGCCTCTAACCCCGCACTCCCTCTGGTCGTGCGGGGTTACGCCTAGCACGTGCCCTTTGGGCACTCCGATGATACGCATCACCATCCGAGTCTCCATCAGCAGAGGCTCCATATTTATATGGCTCTATGCCTATTCTCAAATTAATATACTCCCCGAGGCGATGCGTCTCTTAGGGAACCTCTATCTCGAACGCTTGATCACGCAATACAAATATACGACTTTTTCCTGAATGAACCAAAAAGGGTGAGGTGGGTTTTATTATATAGACGTGTATAATAACCATTTCAAGCTATGTTGAATAGACGCATCTCTCTACTGATATTGGCGATGGCTGTCGCGTGCGCTGCTGTGGCACAGAGCGATGAGCCGCAAATCAAGGTGACGCCCACCGGGCGCATCTTCATCGATGGCGCCCTGTATGCCGGGCAGGGCCACGAAATGTTTGACAATGGCGTGGCTGTCCCTGATGTGCGCATGGGCGTAAAGGCCGTCTATGGCCGATGGAACGCCAAGATCGATATCGGCTATGCCATGCAAAAGCTCGGCCTCAAGGATATCTATATCCAGTATAATCCCAATCCCCGATATTTCCTGAGGATAGGCAACTTTGTGCACCAATACGGATTGCAGTCGGCAACGAGTTCATCCATGAAAGCCAGTTTTGACGAGCCGCTCAGCAACACCGTCTTCAACGCCTCGCGCCAACTCGGCATCATGGGCGAGTACAACGCCCCGAGGTATCTGGCTACATTCTCAGCCCACGGCGAACCCAACTCAATCAAAAAGACCCCCGACGAACTCGACCGCGAGGGCTACGGCTTCATCACTCGCCAGGTATGGCGCCCAGTGATCACTGACGATGGCACCTTCTTCCAGCTTGGCATCTCTGGAGCCTTCACCACCCCTCAGAGCCATGACGACGAAATGCCTCAGGCTGGCTTCACGATGGCTGGCATTTTCCCCACTCGCGTGGTAAAGGTGGTAGCGGCTGAGGCCGAACTGACCCATACCCGCTATATGTGGAAATTCACCCCAGAGCTCCTCTTGGCTCGCGGCCCGGTGGCCATCGAGGCGCAGTATTTCTACAACCGCGTGAATATGAAGGAGAACATGCACAATTTCACTGGCCAGGGAGGCTACGTGCAGGTGCGCGGCTTGGTGCGCGGCGACCATTACCGCTATGCCTGGGCCGATGGCGGCATAGCTGCGCCAGCAGCTGGCTCGCTCGAAATCACTGGCATGTACAACTACACATGCCTCAACGACCGCCATGCGCAGCAATTGGGCGAGGATGGCTCAATCGTCACGGGCGTCTACGGCGGCCGCGTCAACACCATTTCGGCCACCGCCACCTACTACGTCAACAAATACATCCTACTGCGCCTCAACTACGTCTACGCCCACCGCTGGGGCGCAACCTCCCTCCCCACAACAACCATCAACATCTTCCAGACCCGCCTCCAAATCGTATTCTGAGGATTTGGAAAATCCACAGGATTTTCTTATCTTTGCACCATCTATCCAATAAAAATGTGAGAATTCTCACATTTTTATTGGATAGATGGTGATTTTATATGAAAATAAAGAGAGACATATTACAAAAGCTCGCCTCTTGGAAAGGCCAGGAGGATAGAAAGCCCTTGATATTGCAAGGAGCAAGGCAGATTGGCAAAACCACGAGCATTCGTGATTTCGGCGAGGCTCATTATCAATATGTGGCCGAGATAAATTTTGACAAAAACGAAGAGGCACGCCAATTGTTTGCCTCAACCAAAGATGTGTCGCGCATACTCCAACAGTTACCGCTGCTGGCAAAAGTCCCATGTAATCCTGGAGAAACCCTGATATTCTTTGATGAGATTCAGGAATGCCCTCAGGCCCTGGCTGCTCTTAAATATTTTGAAGAAGACGCTCCCGAGTATCATGTCATCGCAGCCGGTTCGCTACTTGGCGTAGCTATAAACCATAAGGGATTGTCTTTCCCGGTGGGAAAAGTGAATATGCTCAACATGCATCCTGTCACATTTAAAGAGTACCTGAGAGCAGCTGATCCAACCCTGAGCCAATATGCCGATAGTATAGGTAAAATAGAAGCCTTACCCGAAATCTTTTGCAACCAGATGCGTGAGCATTACGTGAGATATCAAATCTGCGGAGGCCTCCCGTATGTGACTCGTGCGATGCTCGAGGGCGAAGGCTCTGACATCATCGATGCACGACTGGATGAGATGCTTCTATCATATAGCACTGATTTCAGCAAGCATGTTGAACCAAGGGATGTGATCAGGATACAAGAGATTTGGAAATCCATTCCCTCTCAATTATCCCGAGAGAACAAGAAATTCATATTCCGTGTAGTGCGCGAAGGAGCTCGCGCGCGCGAATATGAATTGGCATTGGAGTGGCTCGTTACGGCTGGCATGATATATAAGATTGCTGTTTCAGAAAAACCAGCCATACCATTGTCGTTTTACGAAGACACTACCAGCTTTAAGGTCTATATGTTGGATGTAGGCTTGCTGAGGCGCTTGTCGCGGTTACCAGCCGAAATGCTGCTTTCTCCCAATGAATTGTTTATAGAATTTAAGGGCGCCTTGGCAGAAAACTCAGTACTGTCGTCATTGCTGGCCAATGGCTACGACAAGCCCAATTATTGGACTCTCTCAGGCAACAAGGCTGAAGTGGATTTTCTCGTAGGGGATGGTCTAAAGCTCCTACCCATAGAGGTTAAGGCTGACACACGCATCAGCGGCAAGAGCTTTGCCGAATTTGATTGCCGCTATCATCCCGACCTTCGCATTCGCTTTTCGATGAAAAACCTCGACCACACCGGCAACCTCCTCAACATCCCCCTCTACCTCGCCGACTGGCTAAGAGCCCTGCTACCCCAGGTATAACCCGAAAACAAATTGTTCCGACAAAAGAACAAAATACCGAAAAAGATTTTTGTCGGAACAATTTACAATTTTGTACCGTACTCGGAACAATTTTTCACGCCTCCAAATCGTATTCTAAATTTTGGTGTAGGTGAGGAAGCGGTAGCGGAGGCCGGAGGGGGTAGAGAGCCAAGGGGAGGCGGAGGTTGGGAGCCAGGAGGAGGGAGAGATTTCGGGGAAAAAGGTGTCGGCATCGGGGGCGAGGGCGTCGATCTCGGTGATGTCGAGTTCAGAGGCCAGGGGGAGGGCCTGGGCGTAGATTTCGCCACCGCCGATGATGTATGGCTCGGCCTCGCCGCAAGCTGCCAAGGCAGCCTCAAGAGATGGGTACACCTCAATTCCCTCGCGCTGATACCCCGCATTGCGAGTAATCACCAGATTGCGCCGCCCCGGCAGCGGCCCCTTGGGAAAAGACTCAAACGTCTTGCGCCCCATCACAATGGGGTGCCCCATCGTCAGCGCCTTAAACCGCTTCAAATCCTCAGAGATATGGTACAGCATATCCCCGCCGCGCCCAAGCGCCCTATCCTTAGTTATAGCAGCAATTATCTTCATACCGATACGGTAGCGGGGATGTGGGGATGGGGGTCGTAGTCGACGAGTTGGAAATCCTCGTATTTGAAATCGAAGATGCTCTTGACGTCGGGGTTGATGAGCATGCGAGGCAGCGGCCGAGGTTCGCGAGTGAGCTGGAGCTCGGCCTGTGGGAGATGGTTGAGGTAGAGATGAGTGTCGCCCGTGGTGTGGATAAACTCGCCGGGCTCAAGTCCCGTGACCTGCGCCACCATCATCAGCAGCAAGGCATAAGAGGCGATATTGAAAGGCACGCCGAGAAATGTGTCGGCGCTGCGCTGATATAACTGCAGGCTCAGCTTGCCCTGAGCCACATAGAATTGAAACAGCAGATGGCAAGGAGGCAAGTGCATGGCCTCCAGGTCGCCGACATTCCAGGCGCTGACGATGATGCGGCGCGAATCGGGATTCTCCTTGATCTGGCGTATCACCTCGGATATCTGGTCGATATGGCCCCCATTGTAGTCAGGCCATGAGCGCCACTGATAGCCGTAGATGGGCCCCAGGTCGCCATCGGGTCCAGCCCACTCATTCCAGATGCGCACCCCATGCTCCTGCAGATAATGCACATTGGTGTCGCCACGCAGAAACCACAACAGCTCATAGATGATTGACTTGAGATGCAATTTCTTGGTGGTAAGCAAGGGGAAACCCTTGCTTAGGTCAAAACGCATCTGATAGCCAAATACAGAGCGAGTGCCGGTGCCGGTGCGGTCAGCCTTGTCGACACCGTCGCGTAGAATATGCTGGAGCAAATCGAGGTATTGTTTCATGATCAATGGGATTTATTAGGCGCATCGATATTATCGATAGTATCGATAATATCGTGAGAATCGTGGCGATCGAGGCGATCAAGGGCACTCGATCGGGATGTGATCGAGGCTTCGGTCGGGACCTCATTTTTCATTTGGCATTGGGCTTGATTGCCGGTGGCAAGCATCATCGGGGTTGAGAGCCGGTATTTGCCGCGGCGCAGCGTGATGGCATCGTTGGGGCAGACGGCCGTGCAATTCATGCACATCACGCATCGCGTGTTGTCGACCACGCAGCCGCCGCGCAGGTCGATACATTCCGACTTGCACACATCCTCGCACTTGCCGCAATGTATGCACTTGTCGGTGTTGATGTCGATGCGATACACCGGCACGCGGCTGATCAGCGCCAGCATGCCGCCAAGCGGACACACAGTGTTGCACAGCAGTCGCCCGCGCTTCCATGCCACCAAGCCCACAGCCGCCAGCACAATGCAAGCGGCCCCGAGGCTGCCCAAGCCAATGGCCATAGGCTTGGCTATGGCTATCACAATGCGGCTGTAGAGCGTGAATGGGTCGGTGAGCGTGACCACAAATGTGAATCCAAACAGCAGACAGGCGCCCACGGCAATCGCTATGGGTATGCGCAGAGCGTTGAGCGGCGCAGCATAGCGGTAATATTTGCGTGTGCCCTTGCGGCACCATACGCCGCACCGGGCCGCGGCATCCTGCAGCGTGCCCAACGGGCACACCGATGAGCAGTAGACTCGGCCAAAAGTCAGAGTAATCAACAGCCACAGCACCAGCCAGATAGCCGCGCCAGCCAGAATAGATGGCACCAGCTGCGTCTTCAGCACAATCTGGCCGATGCGCGTCAGCGCAAACGAGGCATCAATAATAGTGTAGGTCAGCAGTGCCAAAAACACTACCGACCCTATCACTCTGATTCTTTTGAGATGCCGATACATATAATGAAAAGTGAATAATGAAAAATGAAAAATGAAAAGTGAATAATGAAAAGTGAAAAATGGCCATCCGGATGGTCATTTTTCATTTTTCATTATTCATTTTTCATTTTTTATTATCGTTTGACGTGGAATTGGTCCTTGATGGTGTCGACCACGTTGATGATGTAGTCGCCAGTCTTCTCAAGGTCGCTCACAAGGTCCATATAGTAGATACCAGCCTGATATTCATAGTGCTGGTCGTTGATGTTAGGCACGTTGGCGGCGCGGTACTGGTTGCGCAGATTGTTGATTTCGCGCTCCTTGTTGTAGCTCGAGATGAGGGCGCGCTCCTGCACATTCTCCACATCGAGCAGCATTTGCACCATCATGTCGGCTGCCTGTTCGACATACTTGAACAGCACGTCGAGGTTGGTGTAAATCTCCTCGTTGAATACCACATTGCTCTGGATCTTGCGCGTCAAGATCTTGCCGATGCCGTAGCAGCAGTCGGCGATGCTCTCGATTTCGCTGATTATGGTGAGCATGCCAGCCACGCGCAGCTTGCCTTCGTCAGAGAGGCGACCCTGGGCCACGCGGTTGAGGTAGTTGGCAATCTCAAGCTCCATGCGGTCGCTGATATCCTCATACTTCTCGATGCGCGACAGCAGCTGCGAGAAGTCCTCGCTGTCCTCCTTGGTATGCACCAATTCCTGGCCCATCTTGATCATGCGGCTCACACGCTCGGCATAAACGCCAATCTCCTTTTCGGCCTGAGCGATGTTGAGTTCGGATGCGCTGAGCATACCTGATGAGATGTATTTGAGGGTGAACTCCTCCTCGCCCTCCTTGTGCTTGGCCGGTACCAGCTTCTCGACAATCTTGACATACAGGTTGCAGAACCATATCATAATCAGAACATTCACGATGTTGAACGTGGTATGGAAGATTGACAAGCCAAACGATACGCTGCTCTGCATCTCGCCGAGCTGCTTGACAGCATCGTGGCCAGCGGGCAATGAGTCGTCAAATAGATGATTGTAAATCTCGGGGGCCGTCTTCTCGAGGTCGGTTACGAATTGGTACAGGGCGTTGGGGTCGCCTTGGCCGATAGCCTCGGTGAGCCAAGAGTTGAAGTTGGCAAAGGGGATGAACACTGCCACGCACCAGATGGTGCCCAGCAGGTTGAACAGCAAGTGGCCCATAGCGGTGCGCTTTGCCGCCACATTACCGCTCATTGATGCGAGCAACGGGGTGATGGTGGTACCGATATTGCTGCCGAGCACCACGGCGCAAGCCAGATCGAACGTAATCCAGCCCTTTGAGCACATAATCAGCACGATGGCAAATGTCGCTGCCGAGCTCTGGATGATGATAGTGATGATGAGACCGACCAATAAGAAGATTATAATTGAGCCGATGCCCATCGAGGCATACTGGCGCAGGTAGGCAAACACCTCGGGATTGCTCTGCAAGTCAGGCACATAGAGGCTAATCATGCCCAAGCCCATAAAGAGGAACGAGAAACCGATGATAAACTCACCGATACTCTTGGTCTTGCCCTTCTTGGCAAAAAGCAGAGGCACCGACAGGCCGATCAGAGGCAGCACAAACAGCGAAACATTGACCTTAAAGCCAAAAAGAGCGATAACCCAGGCCGTGAACGTCGTACCGACGTTTGCACCCATGATTACCGCCATTGACTGCGCCAAGGCCATAAGACCGGCATTTACAAAGCTGACTACCATCACCGTCGAGGCCGACGAGCTCTGGATTAGGGCTGTGATGCCAAAACCGGTCATAAGACCAGAAAATCTGTTGCGCGTCATAGCCGACAGAATGTTGCGCAGACGGTCGCCTGCCACCTTCTGTAAGCCTTCGCTCATCACCTTCATGCCATAGAGAAACAGTCCGACTGCTCCCAGGAGGCTCAATAGATCGAGTATGCTATAGTTCATCGATGAGATACGTATTGAATCTTATGCGCAAAGTTAGCACTTATCTCCCAATTTCTCTCTATTTTTGACAAAAATATTTCTATAACATGGCCAAATTTAATATTTTAAGGGACCGTAAGGACATAAGAGACATAAGGACATAAGATGGAAAGGATAGTCTTATGTCCTTATGTCTCTTATGTCCTTACGGTCCCTTATGTCCTTACGGTCCCTTATGTCCTTACGGTCCTTATTTCAGTAGGGTGCACTCGCCGATGTAGACCAGGGCGCCGGCTGCATAGCCCAGCAGGGCCAGGAGCGAGAATTTCTTGAGATACCAGCCAAAGGGTATCTTCTCGATGCCCATAGCGATCACGCCAGCAGCCGAACCAATGATCAGAATCGAACCGCCCACGCCGGCGCAGTAGCTCAGGAACTCCCAGAACACGCCATCGACCATGAAGTTGGCGGCATAGCCGGTAGCAGTAACCGGTTCGACCGGATACATGCCCATGGCGGCAGCCACAAGAGGCACATTGTCGACAATCGACGACATCACGCCCAGAATCGAGTTGATCACATACACATTGTGCACAGCTTGGTCGAGCCAGTGGGCTGCGGCGGCGAGTATGCCCGTGCTCTGCAGCACGGCCACAGCCATCAGGATGCCGAAGAAGAATAGGATCGTGCTCATGTCGATGCGCGAAATCACCTTGGCCAAGCGATGCTCCTTGCTCTTGTCCAGCTTTTTGCGGTTATAGAAAACCTCGGTGAATACCCACAGCACGCCGAGCGACAGCAAGATGCCAACAAACGGCGGCAGGTGAGTTATGCTCTTGAATACAGGCACAAACAGCAATCCGGCCACGCCCAAGCCGAGTATCAGCTTGCGTTCGCCAAGGGTTGTCTCTGAGTTGCGCTCTTGCTGATGCTCCATCGGGGGCAGATTGCCTTTGAGCCTCGGCAGCACGATTGCCAGAGGCACAAACAGGGCTGCCAAGCTCGGCAGCAGCACATAGCTGATCAGGGCCTGAGTGGTGACATTGCCCTTGACCCATAGCATGATAGTGGTGACATCGCCGATGGGCGACCAAGCGCCGCCGGTGTTGGCGGCGATGACGATCATGCCGGCAAACATCCAACGCTCGTCCTTGTCGGCCACCAGCTTGCGCAGCAGCATCAGCATCACGATGGTGGTGGTGAGGTTGTCGAGCACAGCCGAGAGGATAAAAGTAACCATGCAGATCACCACCAACAGGGCGCGCTTATTGCGCGTGGTGATATGGTCGGTGAGCACAGAGAAACCCTCATGCACATCAATCAGTTCGACTATCGTCATGGCTCCGATCAAGAAGAACAGTGTCTGGGTGATGTCGCCCAGATGCTCAACGATGTCGATGTTGAGGATGTACTGCAGGCACTGATGATGAATAGGCATGTCGTCGAGCCCATGCTCGGCTACGAAGTTGGCCAAGCCGTCAGGATTGACCGCTGGCAGAATCGAGGCCGCACCCAGGGCATAAACCACCCACATGGCCATGCCCAGCAGCAAAGCGCTGGCCGACTTGTCAATTTTGATAGGATGCTCAAGGGCAATGGCAAGGTACCCGAGCGCAAACAGTGCAACAAGAGTGACAAACATGACTTTTTCCTTTCTTTGCAAATTTGCGGCAAAGGTACAAATTATTTCTGAATTTCCTATACCTCTTTATAAAATATTTTTTGGCAGAAAAAAGCGTGGCGCAAGCGCCACGCTTTAGCTATCAGATTAGGAATCCTAGGCTGCCTATGAATCCTATTGCCATTAGGCTGCCTATGATTCCTACTCACCCATGTGCAGCGCCTCCATGAATCGGCGCACCACGGCTGAGTCACCGGTGTGCTTGCCCTCGTCTTCGCTGAGCTTGCAAGTGGCATTGTAGAATGTCCACGATTCAGTAATCTTGGCGGCAATCAGCTTGATCACTATGTTCATGGGCTTGATGCCCGGAAAATCGTTGGTGAAATGGGTGCCGATGCCAAACGAGGGCTGGCAATACTTGGGCGCATAGCTCTGAATCTCAAGGGCATCGTCGGTGTTAAGGCCGTTGCTGAAGATGACCTGCTTGGTGAGCGGGTCGATGCCGAGTGAGCGGTATTTGTCGACAATCTTCATCAGCTGCTCGTGATTGTCGCCGCTGTCGACACGCAGTCCCTTGAACAGGTTGGCAAAGTCCTCCGAGAAATTCAGGCTGAAAATCTTCCAGCCATACGTGTCGTAGAGGAAAGTGCCAAGGGCGCCGCGATAGGTATGGCGCCACAGGTCCATAGCTATGTGGTTGGCCATCTGCGGACCGTACATGCCGCCGATGGCAGCCACAAACTCGTGGGCCATCGTGCCGATGGGCTTGACATCATGCTTCATAGCCAAGTACACATTGCTGGTGCCGGAGAATCGCCCGGGCCACTGGCGCGAGTCGTTGCAATCCTTCATGGCTTGCACCAGCACATCCTCGGCCTCAAACGATGCGCGCCGCCGAGTGCCAAAGTCGCTGAATGTGCATCCGGCCCCGAGCAGACGTTCGCCTTTCTTGTACGACCGATGGTAGAAATCGTCATAATCCACCCTATCGAGCTGCCCGGTGATGCGGTAATAGAGCTCTGATATTATGGCCAACACCTTGACTTCGAGCAAAATGGTGTCGCCCCAGCTGCCCTCAAAGCCGATGCTCAGATGGCCTGAGGCATCCTGCTCAATCTTGACCCAGCGGCTGTCGTAACGAAAGCCCTGCAGATACGTGCCCATCCACGATGGCAGGTACGAGCAGCGCCGACGCATGAAGGCAATCTCCTCAGGAGTGATGCGCAGGTCCTGAAGCGAGTCGATCTGCTCTTGCAGAGCCTTGGCGAATCCCTGGGGATAGCACAGGTTGTTGCGGTCGGTAAAGGCGTATTTCACCTGGGCGCGCGGGAAGTTGTCGATCACGGCGCAGCACATTGTGAACTTGTACAGGTCGTCGTCGGTGAAATGTGTGATGATGGGTTTCATTTCTCTTGCAGTTTTGATGACAATTTGGCTCCGCCGTCGAGCGATGGAGAAAACTCTTGCAGCACGCCCACATGCTGCTTGCCATAGATGCGGCAAGCGTCGTCGTAGGTGTTGAGCACGCACACATCGCCGGCCAGGCCGCATATCTCTATGTAGTCGATCTTGAATCTCTTGACCAGTTCATCGATTTTTTTGGCCGAGGCAGCGTTTTGGAATATCGAATACTCCTCCCTGCCCTGCTCATTGCCCTTAGTGAGGATCTCGACCGGGCCGTCAGAGGCGTAGAGGGCATCGGCAATCGGCGGATACACGGCAGCGCCCACGGTGTGCTGCACGCAATGCAGGGGCCAACCCCCGCCTTGGGCTTGGAAAGAACTATGGTCATGGGGATGCCAGTCGCAAGTCACGACTTTGCAAGCGTACTGATGGCCATTCTCGAGCAGGTATTGTGCCAGGGCATTCATGGCCTGTTGGGCGCCCGGCACCGGCAGGGAGCCTCCCTCAATGAAATCCATCTGCGGATCCACCACTATGAGCATCTTTTCCATAATCAACTCTTCTATTTAATTTTATGTTAAAACACGGAGATCACGCATCCTTTTGATTCCGGGGCCAGCGAGGCGCTAGGCCCTCTGTACTTGGCGGTTTATGACAAAACAGGTCGCTGTGATTACCAGCGACCTGCTCAATTATCGATGTGGAGCACAGCGGACTCGAACCGCTCACCTCGACACTGCCAGTGTCGCGCTCTAGCCAGATGAGCTAGTGCCCCTTTTCCATTGTCTCGATGTCCTTTCGGTCATCGACGGTGCAAAGTTAGGCACTTTTTTTAAAACTACAATAGGAAAAACGGGAAATTTTGTGAACTTACGCAACATTTAACATATTTTTTAGAATTAACTACGTATCTTTGCACTGCAATTGCGTAACTATTAAATCTATTCTTATGAATATTGTCAGATTTCTATTTTTCACTGGTCTAATGGCCGCAGCGATGTCATGCAGCGGCAAGTCAGGCGCCCAGCAAGGAGCCAATGCCGACGAGGCTGCCGACTCAGCGCTGATGGTCGGCGCCGAACGTGTCGACCTCTACGCTCCACAGCTACAAGGCAAGAGAGTTGCCCTATTCTCCAACCACACCGGCATCCTGCCCGACGGGCGCCACACCCTCGACGCCCTGCGCGAGGCCGGAGTGGATGTCAAGGTAGTGTTCTCGCCCGAACACGGATTTCGTGGCAACGCCGATGCCGGCGAGCATGTCTCAAGCAGCATCGACCCCGCCACCGGGCTGCCCATCGTATCGCTCTACGGCCCCGGGCACCGCAAGGCCATGAACGAAACTCTTGACTCAATCGACGCCATTGTCAACGACATACAGGACGTAGGCCTGAGATTCTACACCTATTATTGCACCATGCTCGAGCTGATGGACGCTGCCGCCGAGCGCGGCCAGGATTTCTGGGTGCTCGACCGTCCCAACCCCAACGGCATGTATGTCGACGGGCCCATCCTCGACATGCAGTACGCCTCCGGCGTGGGCCGTCTGCCCATACCCGTAGTGCATGGCCTGACACTCGCCGAAATGATGCTGATGGCCAACGGCGAGGGTTGGCTTCCCTCGGGCAAGCAAGCCCAGCTCCACGTGGTGCCTTGCGCCAATTACACCCACTCGACCCGCTACGATCTGCCGGTGCCGCCGTCGCCCAACCTGCCAAATATGAAATCAATCTACCTCTACCCCTCGCTCTGCTACTTTGAGGCCACCCCGGTGAGCCTGGGCCGAGGCACCGACAAGCCATTCCAGATCTACGGCCACCCCAAGATGAAGAATCGACAGTTTGACTTCACTCCCGAGAGCCGTCCCGGAGCCACCAACCCGCCGCAGCTCGGCAACCTGTGCCACGGCGTAGACCTGAGCGCGATGGACGATGACGAAATCATCGAGCGCGGCCTCGACCTCACCTATCTGATCGACGCATACAATGATGTGAAGGGCGAGAAATTCTTCACCTCGTTTTTTGAGAAGTTGATCGGCCGAGGCGACATTCGCCAGATGATCATCGATGGCCGCAGCGCCGACGAGATCAAAGCCACCTGGGCCGACGATGTAGAGAATTTCAAACAGCAACGCAAACCATACCTGCTATACAATTAAAAATTGAGTCCGCTTTAAAAAGTCGA
>NWBJ01000084.1 GCA_002633115.1 Muribaculaceae bacterium Zag1 | reverse complement strand
TCCTAAGCCTGGCCTTGTACGGGAAGCTCTCCACGCCGGAAAAGCGAAAGTCCTTTGACTTCAAGGAGTGCCTCGAAGCCGTAAGGATAGCAGATCTCAAAGAATGGCGAGACCTCAACCTTCTTGACAACTGGAGAGTTGAACGTAGGAAACTCATCTCTTAATTTGATATATTATCCACAAAATTTTGGACACCCTATTTAAATGCTCTTCTATCTCCTCAGCGTTTTTGTTATGACCCAGAATCAACTCTTCTTCTCCAATAGCACTCCCATGGATGTGCCTCACTTGCTCAGAGGGTATCAAATAGAGGTTCTCTAAGGTCAACGTATAATTGAATGTCAAGAATAAAGAAGATTCTGTTATCAGATGTAACTTTTTAGAGGTCTCTGGATCATTGAGGTCTTGAATCCAATCATGGAATGATTCTTGGATCTCCCCTATGATTTCTTGACATTCCTCCTCCATCTCCCATCTTATGTTGCCTAAGTCAGGTGCTACGGTACAATATCCATTTTTCAAATTGTAGGGAATTGTTAAAGTATCCTCTGAATCTTCGAAATAGTGTTCCGTAATAACATATACACCTTCGTCCAAAGTTCTCTGGGCTAAGGATTCAGAAAACTTAGGGGCAGCTAATGAGTTTTCGAAATCCCCCACCATTTAATAAAATAGGGATGTTGATTTTGGTCCTCGGCATCACCAGAAATTCCAAAAGCTATTTCTAACCGGGTCAGAAGTTCTGGATGGTTTTCCAGCAACCATTCCCTATAGGCCCTATAACTACTTTGGATGCCATGGTGAATGTCGAATCCATTACCAATAATATAAAGGTGCTGAGGTTTCATAACTTTTGATGTTTGAAATAAATTGGGAGATAAACAATCAAACCTTGAATTAGGTTCATCACTCTTATATTTCAAACATACAATTTATTGGCATCAATGGCATAGCCAGCAGCTTTGAGCTCGCGTACCAACTCTTCGCGCCAGTGGGCTTTGGAGGTGTATACAATGCCGTCCAAGTCGCCAGGTTTTTCTACACCTTCATCAAGTATAGCCATGACTCTATTTCGTCCTAATCTAGCCACAAAGTAGCCATGCTCAAAAACTACGTTTTGACGAGCGCGTGGCTTAAGGACTGCGCCATCGGTGTAATCGCGCTTGACGATGCCTAGGTCACATTGAGTGTAAAGGATTATGGCATACCCAACATTGGCATTCTCTTCAAATTTCTCTATGATGGTGTTACCTCTATTAGCCTGCTCATGGAGGATGATGGGCTTAAGGCCAAGATGCTCCAATGTTCGTGCGACTTCTTGCTTGAGGGCTGAATCGTGTCCGTGCACTATAAAAATTCGCTGGCTGTCAAAGGCCTCAAGTGGTGGGCTGTCGTTTTTGGAGCCTTTGATTTCTACATTAGATATTCCCATGTTTTCCAAATTAATTGACAATGCTTCAAGAATAGATCTCGCTTGGTCTATATCATTTTGATACTCCTTCTTATAGTCTAAGCCTTTCATCTCGAATTTTACAGTTTGATCGAACTGATTTGCAAGGCCATCCTCTACTCCAAACCAAGATTGGAGTAGAGTTAGCGTAACTGTACGCCAAGATTTATAATGACGCGTAATCTTACGCACCTCGTCTTCATCATACCTTACCTCGACAAAGTGAATTTGGAGAGGGTCAGGGCGCAAGGCGTTAACCCAGCCTTCGATTGTATCCAGTTCTTCAAGCTGTTTTTGCGTCTTTTGGAGTATCAATTCTAGCGTCATAGTTATTGTCTCAATCTAATTTTACTGAACATTGAGCTATGTTGAAGAGGTCAATGGCTATGCCATAAATAATCAGCAGGCTATAAGTAACCATGGTTAGCAAAAGCCAAAACACAGAGCCATTGATGAAGTCAGCATATTCACACGGAATCTCAAAGCTCATTATCAGGCCCACAAAGCAAGTCAATACCAATGACACGGCTGGTACCATAAGAGCGATGGCGAAGGTACGATTAAGGGTGGTCATCAATTCTCGCTTGTATTGTGGATTGATCTTGGCCCGCAACTCTTGATTGTAGAAGACGGTGATGACCAGCACATACGCCGCAACCATCAGGCCAAGAAGGCATGGGAGAGTGGGTATCGAGAAATCAACCATAAATTTTAGGGCAGTCCAGAAATCCAAATCCTTATAAAATATGTATCCACAAATCGAGGAGGATAGAATTATAGGAAACCAGGCATCCCTTACAAACTCTTTCCAAGAATATGCATCTCTGATGCCTTTCCACCCAAATTGTATGTTGCTATTTCCCTCCATTTCTTAGGAAATATTTCTTTATACTAGCGCCTAAGCTAACTCCCCACCCCGAAGACTCACAAGTCACCTTTAAGACTTCTGGCGTTCGAGCTGTGCTTATGGTCTCTTTGGGGCTGTCGGGGGTGCGACTCACTCTAGCGGTTATTTCCCCATTTCTTTGAGATAGATTTGCTACAGCATCAATTAAACCATCTTCAGAAACTTTGAGAGGAGAATCTTTAGTACCTGTTGCCTTAACTTCAAAAGTGGTTGGATTCATCTCGTTAAGGCGATTGTCAAAAGCACGAGAGAAAAGGGGAGTATTCCCACCTATACCATTGGAAAATGATATTTTGGCCTCAAAGCTATACAGAGCATAAGCCTTAAGGATGGCATCAATTTGCGCTCTGGATTTGACCATATCCACTTCAAAACCTTCTGGTTCTACTTTCCATAGTGCAATCTCTAAAAATTTTAAGATATAATTCTTTGAGATTGGGTCATTCTTTCTGACAGCTATAACATGGTCGTTTGGGTATAAGTATAATTCTGCCTCTTTCTTGTTGGATACATAGTCCGAGTTCCATGGAATTCTTTCATCCTCTTGGGTTCGAAGGTTGTAAAACGCCTCAGGATCTATGACAACATAAGATATGAGATTAATCTTAAGCCAACTAAACTCTCCAAAAGAATCGGAGTTCATGTGCTTGATAGCGATCTCTTTATCTTTTGCAGTTTTGACTGTGGGTCTCAACTTGTCTATAGCTTCAAAGGCATCAATATAGTGTTGGGGACATTGATTTTTACGGGCTTTGATGTTTATCAAAAGCCAATCTTTGGTTTCTCCTTTTTCTTTCTTGATTTTTGATGGCATTTGAGGTAATGTTTGATTTTAATAGCATTTTTACACTTCCCAAGCTGGGGGCACCAGGTCGGGGTAGCGGCGCTGCCGGGTGGAGGTGAGGAGGGAGAGGTAGTGGTCGTAAAAGTCTTTGTAGTAGGTGAAGGGGCCAGAGGCCATGTCTTCTTGGAGGGTGAGGCCACCGTAAACGAGGAGCCAGAGGCGGATGGCGGAGCCGATCAGGCCGTAGATGTTGTCCATCGGGTCGAGCTGGAGGCGGTCAACGATGTAAGCGATGCGCACATCGATATGGGGATGGGTGCCGCTGCCGCTAATCGAGTCTTCTCCCATAAGGAGGAGGCTGCTGAATAGAAGGGCAATGCCAATCTTGTTGGTGGTGCCGTTAGGGCCATCGAAGGTGGATTCGATGAAGTCCATGGCCACGTGGTCGGCTGCCTTCTCATCAGCTACTGAGCGAGCGTATGTATTGAGGATGTGGGTGTGGCCAAGATAGTTGTGCGCCAACTCGTGAGTGAAGAGGAAGAGAGTGGCGCCAAGCATGGCTCCGTTGGCATGTTCGATAATATCCTTATAAGGCCCGGGGTTTAGGATATTGTAGGTGTAGAAGAATGATTCTCTGCATACGGTACGGGTCAGCTGGCGAGCGAGGAAGAATTGCTCTTCAGCGTAACTGACGGCATCGAGGTCGGGCTGATAGTTGTGAATGTTGAGTCCGACGGCATTCATCATCGGGATTTGCACGCAATTGTCGAAGTAGTTGATCAGATACAGTCCGACAGACCATAAGTATTGGGCAAAGGTCAGGGAGAGGCAGATCTGATACTCTTTGTCAACTGGGATGATAGCTGCAGCCACCTTGATGCGGTCGCGCTCCTCCCAAAACATGAAGCTTCGGGACAGGTCGTTGGTATCGCACTCATTCTCCAATGCCTCGGCGATTTCCTTGACATCGAGGACATACGAAATGATGTGGTCTCTTAATCCTTGCACTGGCAAGAATGCTTTGCTCATCATTTCGATGGTGCTATTGTCAACTACTGGGTATTGTGCCATCGGTTTAAGTCGCCCCCGTTGGGGGCACGGCGGGGAGAGAGGTCATTGCTCGCCCTGCATTCCCTGCGGTCATGCAGGGTTACGCTTAGCACGCCCCCGTTGGGGGCTCTGAGGGGAAAATCTGCGGGAATCTGCTTAATCTACGAGGGAAATTAGCATTGCTTGACGGGCCCCACCACGCTACGCAGCACGTCGATTCGGGTTTTCGCTTC
>NWBJ01000083.1 GCA_002633115.1 Muribaculaceae bacterium Zag1 | reverse complement strand
ACTAATTGCGTGTTACTATAAATAAGACAACCATATCGATTAACGCTCATTATGGCGTTTTTATTATCTAAATTGGTGGTAAAAGCAAAAAAAGTTTTAAGCATTATTATTTTGTGTGCTTGGGTTTCGAGGCCTCTTGAGTGGGAGGTGTCGAGGCGGTCGAGTCAGTCCGAGCGCTTGAGCTGTCGGGGGCAGTCGAGGGGTCTGAGGCATCAGGTGTCTCTGATGGCTCATCGGCTGGCTCGGGATTATCGGCTGGGCCAAAGATGAATTGCAGCTCTTGGTCGATCTCTTTGGCTTGGCGCTTGAGCAGTTGGTCGAGGCGCTTTTTGCCCTCATACACCAGGCGGGCGCGCAGGTCCTCGTTGAGGTCAATCTGCAGTATGCGGTTGGCCAGGTCGTCAGAATTGGTAGGCGAGAAATACAGGGCAGCCGATGCGCATACCTCAGGGATGCTGGCGGCGGTCGATGCGATCACCGGCACCTCGCAAGCCATGGCCTTGAGGGGCGGATAGCCGAATCCCTCGTTGAGCGACGGATACACCAGGCAGAATGCCTCGCTGTAGTATTTGCGCAACTCCTCGATTGGCACATTGTTCATAAACATAAAGCGGTCTTTGTTCTTCACGGCTCGGCGCAGGTTGATGCGCTGGCAGCCAGTGACTACCACGCGGCGCCCCTTGAGGCGTCCGTCTGAGAACAGGCGGTCAAATGTCTTAATGGCTCGATATATGTTTTTCTCGTATCGGTTGGCATTGAGCATCAAGAAATAGTCGCTGATCATCGGCGCGGGCTTTAGGCCGTTGACCGAGAATGGCGAATAGTACACCCTGATGTCGCGTGGCTTGAGCGACGGGAAGTAGTTGAGCAGAGCGTATTTGGTGTGGTCTGACACAGTGATCAGTTTGACATTGGGCAGACTGATCAGCCGCTGAAACTCCTTGAGCTTTTGCGTCTGTATCTTGCGAGCCATGTGTTTGGGAAAATGTTTGCCCACGAATCTGACCCAAGGGCGACGCTCGGTGCGCCAAGCGTTCTCATCCCAAGGGAGCTCAACTTTGCGCAATCCGTGGATAACGCCCACCAGCTGCGCCTTGCAGGGGTAGTCGTAATAGGGGTAGGGGAGCACCGAGAAGAATCGTTCAAATCCCTCGCTGTCGATCAGATTGTATAGCTGCGCCTTGTTGTCGACGTTGTGCACGCGCTCCGGAGGCATCTTCTTGAGCAGTTTGGACAGTTCGTCATCGGTATAATAGTTGTTGAAAAGCACGATGTCGAACACGTAGCCTTTGTCCAAGGCCTCGCGCAAGAGGTTTCTGGAGTATTCTGCTCCGCCATGGAATTGGTCCTTGGTTTCGTATTGGCAAGCGATGCCGTCAAACAGTACTTTTTTCATTCTTGTGTCTGTGTTTAGATTCCTCATAAATAGTTGACACTTATAAAACAATTAAATTCCTAAAAAGCTAATTGCATATTTAAAATTAGGCATTTTCTTAAGTGCCACGCTCTAAGCGCGTGGGTCGTAGGAGGGAGGCAATATGTCTATGCTATGTGAAACCACCTCTACGGGGTAGCCTTGATAGGTGAATAAGAGGGAAAGATGTGAAATTTTTACAAAACCGAGCCTTTTTGCATTATTTTGTTGGTCATGTCAAGAAAAAACTGTAATTTTGCGTTGTAATTAAGATTAAGGTTTTCAATAGATAATAACATACGCCCAATGACAAGCATCGTCGATACCAATTCGTATCTCCGCCGCACTGTGAAAGTCCGACGATGATGCTCTGTGCGCTCAGGCGAATATCCCAATGAGGCCCGATGCGACGGGCCAAGCTCTCTCAATCCCGAGGGCTGTCTGGTTTGTTATTTTACATTTTTCATTTTACATCTTTCATTTTTCTTTGCCATGTCGTCAACTTCGATCAAGGTGACGCGAGCCGCCAAAGAGCATGCGGCCCACGCTCCACGTATTTGCCAGTTGATTTACGAATCGGCGCTGCAGCGAGGCGCTGGTATTGCTCGCCGCAGCCCAGAGTATATTGCCGAAAAGATAGCCTCGGGCAAGGCGGTAGTGGCCATGGATGGCGATAAGCTCGTGGGTTTCAGCTACATCGAATGTTGGGACCACGGCGACTATGTAGCCACCTCGGGCCTCATCGTCGACCCTGAGTATCGCCATTTGGGCCTGGCCGGCCGCATCAAGGAGTGCACGTTCAAACTGGCCCGTGAGCGTTTTCCCTACGCCAAGATTTTCTCAATCACCACCTCGCTGCCGGTGATGAAGCTCAACACGCGCCTCGGCTACAAGCCAGTGACTTTTTCTGAGCTCACCAAGGACGAGCAGTTCTGGAAGGGCTGCGAGGGATGCGTCAATTATGACGTGCTGCAGCGCAACGGCGCTGTGCGTTGCATCTGCACCGGCATGCTCTATGACCCTGAGGAGGCGCGCCCCAACCGTTCGCGCCTCTTCCCGGTCCTCATCAACCTCAAGCGCCGCCTCAAAAACCTCTTCCTCAAGACTCGTCCCTAATCCCCAGGGCAGTCGAGTGCCACGAGCTTTCAGCTCGGGGTCCCCAAATTAGTATAATTTAAACCCCAATAGGTATGAAAAAAGTAGTAGTAGCATTTAGCGGAGGCCTTGACACCTCCTACACAGTGATGTATCTGGCCAAGGAGCTTGGATACGAAGTGCACGCAGCCTGCGCCAACACCGGCGGTTTCTCTGACGAGCAGCTTCGCCGCAACGAAGAAAACGCCTACAAGCTCGGCGCCAAGAGCTATGTCACCCTCGATGTGACCCAAGAATATTATGAGAAGAGCTTGCGCTACATGATCTTCGGCAATGTGATGCGCAACAATTGCTATCCCATCTCGGTATCGTCAGAGCGCATATTCCAAGCCATCGCTATTGCTCGCTACGCCAAGGAGATTGGAGCCGATGCCATCGCTCACGGTTCAACCGGCGCCGGCAACGACCAAATCCGTTTTGATATGACATTCCTGGTGATGGCCCCCGGCGTGGAGATCATTACCCTCACTCGCGACAAGGCCCTGTCGCGCCAGGAAGAGGTTGACTTCCTCAACAAGCACGGATTCCATGCCGACTTCGCCAAGCTCAAATACTCATACAATGTGGGCATCTGGGGTACCAGCATCTGCGGCGGCGAAATCCTTGATCCCTCAAAGGGACTGCCCGAAGAGGCATACCTCAAGCACGCCACCAAGCATGGTGAAGAAGAGCTTAAGATTACCTTTGACAAGGGCGAAATCGTAGCCGTCAATGGCGAGCAATTCACCGACAAGGTCAAAGCCATCCAAAAAATCGAGGAGATTGGCGCCGCCTACGCCATCGGCCGCGACTGCAATGTGGGCGACACCATCATCGGCATCAAGGGCCGCGTAGCTTTTGAGGCCGCAGCTCCCAAGCTCATCATCGAGGCTCACCGTCTGCTCGAAAAGCATACCCTGAGCAAGTGGCAGCAGTACTGGAAGGACCAAGTGGCCAACTGGTACGGAATGTTCCTGCACGAGAGCCAGTATCTTGAGCCGGTGATGACCGACATGGAGGCTATGATGCTGTCATCGCAGCGCAATGTCAGCGGCACTGCCATCCTCAAGCTGCGTCCCTACGGATTTGAGACCGTAGGCGTAGACAGTCCCAACGACCTGCTCAAATCCAAGCTGGGCGAATACGGCGAGATGCAACACGGCTGGACAGCCGAAGAGGCCAAAGGATTCATCAAAGTTTTGTCAACCCCATTGAGAGTGTATTATGGAATCCACCCAAATGAAGAAAGATAAAGCCCCTCAGGCAGCCCCCCAGCCCCCTAAAGGGGGAGTCTGGAGAGTAGGGATCATCGGGGCTGCTGGCTATACGGCTGGCGAGCTGATGAGGCTGCTGGTCAATCACCCCAATGTGGAGTTGGCTTGGGCGCATAGCGAGAGCCAAGCCGGACTGCCGGTGGCAAAGGTGCACTCGGGTCTGGTGGGCGACACCGACCTGTGCTTTACCGACACTGTCGACCTCGATGGCATCGATGTGCTGTTTCTATGTTCGGCTCACGGCAAAAGCCGCGAGTTTTGGGCCGAGCATGAGCGTCCCGAGCATCTGCGCGTGATTGACCTGGCTCAGGACTATCGCGACGAGAGCGATGGGTATGTCTACGGTCTCCCCGAGGTAAATCGCGACCGCATCGCTGGTGCCCAACTGGTAGCCAATCCGGGATGCTTTGCCACGGCTTTGCAGTTGGCTTTGCTGCCATTGGCAAGTGGCGGAGTGCTTGATGCCGACATCAATGTAACTGCAATCACCGGCTCTACTGGAGCCGGCGTGAAGCCGTCAGCCACTACTCATTTCTCATGGCGAGATAATAATATCAGTGTCTATAAGGCATTTACGCATCAGCATCTGGCCGAAATCAACCGCACCCTGCAGCATCTGCAGCCCGGCTATCGCGGCAACCTCAATTTCTTGCCCATGCGCGGCGACTTCCCTCGTGGCATTTACGCTGCCGCATATATCAACACCCCCATCACTGGGCTTGAGGCCAAGAAGCTGTATGAGGATTTTTACCGCGATGCGCCTTTTACCCACGTCATCGACAAGACTGTCGATATGAAACAGGCCGTCAACACCAACAAGGCCCTGCTCAATGTAGAGAAATATGGCGACTTGCTGCTTGTGACCTGCGCTATCGACAATCTGCTCAAAGGCGCCTCAGGCCAAGCCGTCCAAAACATGAATCTCATGCTCGGCCTCGCCGAGGACACGGCTCTGAGACTAAAAGCCAGCGGCTTTTAGTTGATAAGGCGCTGGCGCGCAGATAAGGCGCCTATGACGCGATAAGGTCGCGCTCGCGCGGCAGATAAATAGATTTATAGGCAGAGCGGGGCTGGAATGCGGCTACTGTGCGGGCCAGTTTGTGGCCCGAGCCTCCGGTTGGCCTTTACTTATTACTCATTACTTATTACTCAATAAGATATGGATCTCTTTGACGTCTACTCATTATATGATATCGAGCCGGTGCGGGGCTCCGGCAACTATGTGTATGATGCCGATGGCACCGAGTATCTCGACCTCTATGGCGGCCATGCCGTGATTTCAATAGGCCATGCCCATCCCCATTACGTAAAGGCTATTGCCGACCAGGCTGCGCGCATCGGCTTTTACTCCAACTCGGTGCAAAACTCGCTGCAGCGCCAGCTGGCTCTGCGCATCGGCGCGGCCTCGGGATATGAGGATTACCACGCCTTTTTCTGCAACTCGGGGGCCGAGGCCAACGAAAATGCCCTCAAGCTGGCCTCTTTCCATACTGGCAAGCCTCGCGTAGTGGCTTTTTCCAAGGCTTTTCATGGCCGCACATCCGGCGCTGTCGCCATCACTGACAATCCGGCGATACAGTCGCCGTTTAACGCTACGCCCAATGTCATTTTTTGTCCGCTCGGCGACATCGATGCGGTTGAACAAGAATTGGCCAAGGGCGATGTGGCAGCTGTCATCATCGAGGGCATCCAGGGTGTGAGCGGCATACACGAGCCAGGTGATGATTTCCTGCGCGCGTTGCGTTCGCTCACCAGCAAATACGGCGTGTCGCTTATCCTCGATGAGATACAGAGCGGATATGGCCGCTCGGGCCAATTTTTCGCCCATCAACAGTCGGGCATCCGTCCCGACCTTATCACTTGCGCCAAGGGTATTGCCAATGGTTTTCCGATGGGGGCGGTATTGATATCGCCTGAGTTTCAGGCAAAAAAAGGCATGCTCGGTACCACCTTTGGCGGTTCGCAGCTTGCCTGCGCAGCCGCCATCGCTGTGCTTGATGTGATTGAGCAAGAGCATCTGATTGAAAACGCCGCCCGCGTAGGCGAGCTTCTGCTCGCTGAGCTCAAGCAAATCCCCGGCATCAAGGGTGTGCGCGGCCGAGGTCTGATGATCGGCTTTGACATCGACGGCGCCCCCGAGATTAGAAAGCGCCTGCTCTTTGACGACCACATCTTTACCGGCGCCGCCGGCGCTGGCACAATCCGCCTCTTGCCAGCCCTCAGCTTATCGCTATCTCAAGCCGATTTGGCTATTGAAAAAATCAAAAAACAATTAAATGCATGAAATCATTTCTCAATGTTGATGATATAGGCGACCTTAGCGTGGCATTGGCTGAGGCGCAAGAGGTAAAGCGCGACCGCTTTGCCAACCAGCAGCTGGGTAAGAACAAGACCTTGCTGATGATTTTCTTTAATTCCAGTCTGCGCACCCGCCTCAGTACACAAAAGGCGGCTATGAATCTTGGCATGAATGTCATTGTGCTCGATGTCAAGCAGGGCGCTTGGAATCTCGAGACCGAGCGCGGCGTGGTCATGGACGGCGACAAAGCCGAGCATCTGCTCGAGGCTATCCCCGTGATGGCCAGCTATTGCGATGTGATTGGCGTGCGCTCGTTCGCCAAATTTGAAAACAAAGAGGACGACTACAGCGAGAAAATCATACGCCAATTCATCGAATACTCGGGCAAACCGGTATTCAGCATGGAGTCGGCCACCGTGCACCCACTCCAGGCGTTTGCCGACCTGATCACTATCGAGGAATACAAGCGCAAGGAGCGTCCCAAGGTGGTGCTCACCTGGGCTCCACATTGCCGCGCTCTGCCTCAGGCTGTGCCCAACTCGTTTGCCCAATGGATGGGAGCGGCCGATGTCGACCTGGTAATCGCTCACCCCGAGGGATATGAACTCGATGAGAAATTTACAAAGGGTGCCGCTCTGATTACCCATGATCAGAATCTGGCCCTCGATGGCGCCGACTTTGTCTACGCCAAAAACTGGAGCGCTTATTCCGACCCCAACTATGGCAAGATCCTGTCGCGCGACATGGACTGGATGATTACCGCCGACAAGATGGCTCTCACCGACAATGGATATTTCATGCACTGTCTGCCAGTGCGCCGCAATCTCATCGTCACCGACGAGGTGATTGAGTCGCCCAACAGCCTGGTAATCCCCGAGGCTGCCAACCGCGAAATTTCAGCCCAAGTGGTGATCCAGCGAATGCTGGAGAACTAAAACCACAGATTTCCACAGATTTCCACAGATTCTTGCCAAATCAAAATCTGTGAGAATCTGCCAAGTGCCTTGACGTTTAATGAAATCTTATTTTCTCGCTAAGGAATCTGTGGAAATCAGTGAAAATCTGTGGTTTTTACTTACTCAATATTGTATGGAATATATTACAGTTTATAAAATTGGTGGGGCTGTGATTGACGACCCGGAGGCGCTCCGGGCCTTTTTGGAGGATTTCGCCTCCCGGCCGGGCCGCAAGGTGTTGGTGCATGGCGGCGGTCGCGCCGCCACGGCGCTCAGCAAGCGGCTCGGCATCGAGACCAAGATGATCGAGGGGCGGCGCGTCACCGATGCGGCTACCCTCGATATTGCCACTATGGTATATGCCGGCTTGGCCAACAAGCAGATTGTGGCTCAATTGCAGGCGCTTGGCTGCAATGCCATTGGCCTCTGCGGCGCAGATGCCAACGCCATCAAGGCTCACAAGCGCCCAGCCGAGCCCATCGATTACGGCTTTGTGGGCGATATCGACAGTGTGAATGCGCCAATGCTCAAGCATCTCACCGATGCCGGGATTGTGCCGGTGCTTTGCGCCATCACCCATGATGGCAATGGCCAATTGCTCAACACCAATGCCGACAGCGTGGCCCAGTCTGTTGCCACAGCTCTGGCCCAGCTCACCGATGTCGCGCTGTGCTATAGCTTTGAGCAGCTGGGGGTAATGCGCGACATTGCCGACCCGGCCTCGCTCATCAAGGAAATCACCCCGGCCCTCTATACCGAGCTCAAGGCTGATGGCACCATATCGGGCGGCATGATCCCCAAGCTCGACAACGCTTTCCGAGCCATCTCAGCCGGCGTCAAATCTGTCAGCATCGGCGCCACAAAGATAATGGATAGATAGCGGCCACTGTGTGGCCGCCACAGTAGCCGCTATCCGGACACGCAGCTACATATAACTGATGGCCAGCGTCAGCTGGCTTGTGTCTGGATAGCGACTACTGTGCTGGCCACTGTGTGGCCTGATCCCTAATCTACATTGATATGATACATCTATTGCAAAAATTGATATCGATACCGGGCATCTCGCGCCAAGAGACGGCTCGCGCCGATATGCTATATGATTATATGGCCGGGCAGGGGATGGCGCCTCAGCGCCTCCACAACAATCTGTGGGTGCGCGGCGATGCGTGGCTCCCCGGGCGCCCCACGGTGCTGCTCAACAGCCATATCGATACCGTCAAACCCTCGGCTGCCTATACCCGCGACCCCCATGCGGCTGATATCGAGGATGACCGTCTCTACGGTCTGGGCAGCAACGATGCCGGGGCCTCGGCGATCGCCCTGCTTGGCGCTTTTGAGCAATTGCGCCACGAGGATCTCGGCTATAATCTGCTCTTGGCCCTCACTGCCGAAGAGGAGGTGATGGGCGAGCATGGCATGCGCGCCTTTCTGCCCTACATCAAGGAGCAGGGCATCGATATCGACATGGCGATTGTTGGCGAGCCAACAGACATGCAAGCCGCAATCGGCGAACGCGGACTGGTGGTGCTCGACTGCGTTGCCCACGGCATACAGGGCCATGCCGCCCGCAACGAGGGCGACAATGCCCTGTATCGCGCTGTGCGCGATATCGAGCGGCTGCAGAATTTTCATTTTCCGCTATGCTCGGCATTGCTGGGGCCGATAAAAATCACTGTGACGCAGATCGAGGCGGGATGGCAGCACAATGTGGTGCCACCCGAGTGCAAATTTGTGGTAGATGTGCGCACCACCGACGCGTATACCAACGAGGAGGTGGTCTCTATGATCCAGTCGGCTCTCGAGTCAGATGTCAAGGAGCGCAGCACGCGCATCCGCGCCTCGGCAATCCGCCACAATCACCCGCTGGTGCAGGCGGCTATCTCCACCGGGGCCTCGACATTTATCTCGCCGACCACCAGCGACATGGCTCTGATGCCATTTCCGTCACTAAAGATAGGCCCGGGCCAATCGGCCCGCAGCCACCAGGCCGACGAGTATGTGCTCCTCTCTGAATTTGAGGCCGCAATCCCCCGCTATGCCGCGCTGCTGCGTGGCATCAAATGATGTGGCCCACTGAGTGGGTCACCACAGTAGCCGCTATCCAGACACGCCCTCTGTGGGCTCCGTTATTCACTATTAACTATTACTTATTCACTAATTATGAAGCTATGGGATAAAGGATACGACGAGAATCAGCGTATCGATGATTTCACTGTGGGCCGCGACCGCGAGCTCGATCTGCGCCTCGCCCGCTATGATGTTGAGGGCTCGATGGCGCATATCAAGATGCTGCAGTCAATCGGGCTGCTCACCGCCGACGAGCTGACCCAGCTGCTCTCTGGTTTGGAGAGCATCCTGGCCGATATCAATGATGGGCGTTTTGTAATCGAGGATGGCATCGAGGATGTGCACTCGCAAGTCGAGTTTATGCTCACCCAGCAGCTCGGCCCCATCGGCAAGAAGATACACTCTGGCCGCTCGCGCAACGACCAGGTGCTGGTTGACATCAAGCTGTTTTTCCGTGACGAGCTGAGCAAAATCGCCGAGGCCACTCGCGCCCTGTTTGACGAGCTGCAAGCCCAGAGCGAGCGATACAAAGATGTGCTGATGCCTGGCTACACCCACGCCCAGGTGGCAATGCCGTCGAGCTTTGGCTTGTGGTTTGGCGCTTATGCCGAGACCCTGGTCGATGACATGCACATGCTCGCTGCCGCCTATCAGGTGGCTAACCAGAATCCCCTGGGTTCAGCCGCCGGTTACGGGTCGAGTTTTCCACTCGACCGTCAGATGACCACCGACCTGCTCCATTTCTCAACCCTCAACTACAATGTGGTGGCGGCTCAGATGAGCCGTGGCAAGACCGAACGCTGCGCCGCCTACGCTATCGCCGGCTTGGCATCGACCCTGTCGAAATTTGCCATGGACGCCTGCCTGTGGATGTGCCAGAATTTCGGATTCATCACCCTGCCCGACGAGTTTACCACTGGCTCGTCGATCATGCCGCATAAGAAAAATCCCGACGTGTTTGAGATTTTGCGCGGTCGCTGCAATCTGCTGCAGACGCTGCCCATGGAGGTGTCGATGCTCACCACCAACTTGCCACTCGGGTATAATCGCGACTTGCAATTGCTCAAGGATGTGATGTTCCCGGCTACCGAGCAGATTCTCGACTGCCTGGAGATGATGCGATTCATCGTGGGCCATATCCAGGTCAAGCAGGATGTCCTCGATGCCAAGATTTATGACTACCTGTTTACGGTCGAGGATGTCAACCGCTTGGTGCTTAGCGGAGTGCCTTTCCGCGATGCCTATCGCCAGGTGGGCGAGGCCGTGCAGCGCGGAGAGTACAAGCCCACTCGCGAGGTGCATCACACCCATCTGGGCAGCATCGGCAATCTGGCCACCGAGCAAATCCGCGCCAAAATGGATTTGGCACAAAGCGCAATAAAAACGTAAGCACGTAAGCTTAACGTAAGCACACCTAAGGTAAATTTTATATCAGATAAAAATTATATCCATCAGTGTGCTTACGTTAAGCTTACGTGCTTACGTTTAATAAACGTGCTTACGTTTAATAAATAAGGACATGAAACGCTTGCCTCATGTCCTTATGTTTTTTATGTCCTTGCGGTCTTAATGACCAGCAATGACATGTTATGCTTCTGGTTGTGCGATAGGCTCTATGTTGATGTATTTGCGGCCTTCCTTGCCAATGGTAAATACCACTGTGCCGTCAACGAGAGCGTAGATGGTGTGGTCCTTGCCCATGCCGACATTCTTGCCGGGGTGGTGCTGGGTGCCACGCTGACGCTTGATGATGTTGCCTGCTTGGGCAAACTGTCCACCGAATACTTTCACGCCGAGTCGTTTGCTTTCTGACTCGCGGCCGTTCTTAGAGCTACCAACGCCTTTTTTATGTGCCATTGTCTACGGATTTTAAAGGGTTAAGCTACTATGTCTTTGATCACAACCTTGGTGAACTGTTGGCGATGGCCGTTTTTGCGGCGATAGCCTTTGCGACGCTTCTTTTTGAAGACGATCACTTTGTCACCTTTCACGAGGGGGAGTTCCACCTCGCATACTACTTTGGCACCTTCCACGAGGGGAGCGCCAACTTTCACTTCGCCATCGACGTCGGCAAGCAATACGCGGTCAAATTCGACCTTGTCGCCTTCCTTTACATCGTCGATGTGCTGGACGTACAGATACATGTCCTTCTCGGCCTTGAACTGTTGTCCCTTAATCTCTACGATTACGAACATTGTAAATTGTTGCACTTAAATGTGTTAGCCCGGCGGGCGGCCTCGATGGGCGATGGCCCAGATGCGCTTAGTTGAGCCCGTTGCGGAAAATCGACCACAAAGGTACGAATTTTTTTTGAATCCACCAAATAATTTTTTGACCATAAGGATAAAAAAGACCGTAAGGACATAAGAGGCGTAAGGACATAAATAATAAGGACACAAGAAACTTATGTCCTTATGTTTCTTGTGTCCTTATGGTCTCTATGTCCTTATGGTCTCTTAATAGGGATAGGTGCCCTCGGCGGCGCCGAGCATGATGCCGTCGACGAGGTGTTGCTTGTTGACCTTGTTAGAGACGCGCGAGAAGAGGCCGAAGTTGCCGATATTGCCCGTGGCATTGTCCCAATAGAATGTGGCGATGCCATTGTTCTTGGCCACCTTGTTGATGTATTCCAGGTAGTAGGCCTGCGATGCCATGATGGTCTCATCCTCGAGGCTCCAGCAGTTGGTGCCGTATTCGCCGATGATCACGGGATATCCGGCATCGACAAATTCGCTCTTGAAACGTGCGAAATAGTCGTCGATGAAGTCCTCCTGGTATCCATCGTCGGCCGATACGTAACCGGCGCGATAGCCCCAAGTGGTGGTGGCGCTTGCCACATCGCTGGCATGGGTCATAGCCATCGGGTCATAGAAATGATACTCAAAAATCAGGTGACCGGCCTCGACATCCTCGGGCATGTTGTAGCCATTGAGGCCGTACCAGCCGTTGCAGCACCAGCATTGCACTACCAGGTTGCGGGTCAGGTTGTTGCCGCCGGTGGCGCGCACTGCGTCAACAAATACTTGCATGTATTCTTCGAGGGTTGCCTGTTCGTCAGCGTTGGGTTGTCCCCACCATTCTGAGCCGCTGCGCAGCGAGCGAACCTCATTGGCGCCGGCGAAGAGCAGGTTGTCGCCATAGTCTATAAACTGGTTGGCGATCTGTGTCCAGATGGCTTTTTCTTCGGCGATTACCTCTTCTTTCTGAGCCGAGGTGCAGTTGAGTTCGAGCCAACCGGCATCCCAGTGGGTGTTGAGCACCACGATCATGTCGGCGTTGATGCAATAGTCAACGATTTCTTGCACGCGAGCCAGCCAAGCCGGGTCGATGGTGTAGGTACTCATGTCGGCCATGTGGCAGTGCCAAGCGGCCGGCAGGCGGATGGCATTGAATCCAGCCTCCTTGACAGCATTGATAAAAGCTTGTGACACAGTAGGATTGCCCCACATTGTCTCGCTGCCGGTCAGGTCAGCGCTGTTGCAAGCCTCGAGGGTGTTGCCCAGGTTCCAGCCAGCATTGATTTGCTTGATCACATCCTTGGCGAGGGTGCCAGATGTTGCCTCTACGCCAGCCTGGTCCACGGCTATCACGGCTGTGATGGTGTTGTCGCTCGAGAGGGTGAATACGATTTCGCCCGAGCGGTCGAGACTGCGGTTGGAGGCAGCGGTGAATTGCTCAGTGTAGCTGTCGAGGCTGCGGCTCTCGCTGCGGGTAATCCACGATGGCATCTCCACAGTGTAGTCGGCAGTGGCTTGCACGTTTACGGTGAATGTGCCGCCAGCGGCCTCAAGGCTCTTTGAGGTGATGTCGATGATGAGGCCCTCGCCAGCGGTCTGGGTCACCTTGACGGTAGCGTTGTTTGAGCCTTGGCTTACGCTGATCGAACCAGTACGGTCGTTGTAGCCGCTGTTTTCGTCAACAGTCACCGAGATGGCGTAGATGCGGTCGCTCTCGCCATTGAGGGTGGGGGTGGTGAGGTGTATCCAGGTGTCGGTAGTGGATACTGAGGGCGTCGAGGTAGCCTCGACATAGAGCGAGCGAGTGGCGCCGGTGCGCACAAAGCTCATCTCGGTGCTGCCCACGGTGAATTCGATGGGGCGCCCGGGGGCCTCGTACATGTCGTCATCGCTGCAAGCGGTGAGGCCCATAGCCACAAAGGCCCACATCAAAAGTATATTGAGATATTTCATAGCTGTTTTTGGGATTTAAACGTAAGCACGTAAGCTTTACGTAAGCACACCTAGAGTATATTATTATTAAATTTCTAAAATTCAGTTAATTACATACTATACGATAATCAATAATTTTTTTTGATTACATCTACTTTGTGCTTACGTAAAGCTTACGTGCTTACGTTTTGTTTTAGAATAGGCTGGTAAAGGTGAATACTATGCGCATGGATTGTGAGAAGCCAAGCTCAGAGATTACACCCTCAGTGGGCTCGCCAAAGGCGCAGCCATTGCTGGAGGTCTCGCCATACATGTTCCAGAGCTCAAGGCGGTGGTGCACGCCTCCGCCATCGGCGGTCACGTTAAGGATCTTGTCAGCATCCCAGCCGGCGAGCTCCACGCCATCAAGGTAGATATGGTCGAGCTGCGCCTTCACGCCGGGGAAGTCGGCCCAGATATTGTCGGTCTGGATAAAGGTCATGATTGAGCCATCGGCATGCTCGGTCGACTCATAAGTGATGTCGAAGGTCGGGTTTGTGAATCCGAGCTTGTTGTCAGCTGTCACGCACAGGCCAGTGGTTGCGCCCTGGTTGTAATCCCACGGTCCGCCCCAGCTCGGGTTGATGGTGATCAGGCAGGGAGTGTAGGTGGGATTGAGCACCACATAGTCCATTTCGAGCGATTCGGCGAAGTTGAAGTTCGGGTCGCTGTCGCCAACGGTGTCGCTGAAGGGCGATTCGACTATGCCGTCATTTGAGCCTTTGCCCCAGATGTTGAAGAACTCGATGCGGTAGTTGCCATTGTCCTCGATGTCGCCATAGAATAGCTTGCCGCCGTCGAAGTCGATGGCCTGGCCGTCGCAACGGATCTCCTTGATGTAAATCACAGCCTCGGGGAATGCGGCATTCAGGCCAGCGAAGTCGAGAGTGAATACCATTGCGCCGTTGCAAGAGCCGTCGTAGTGGAATGTATGAGTGCCATACAGGTCAGAGCCCTTAAGCGAGTCAACCACGTCGCCACATGTTCCGCCCCAGTCGGCGCCAACGCAAAGCAGGCTCACCGAGTAGCTGCGGCTCTGGGTGTTGGGGATATAGTTGACGCTAAGCAGGCACGGGTCGCTGTCGCGATAGTAGCCAATCTGCAGGGTCTCGTCGGTGAGCGAGAAGATGCGCAGCTCGTTCTGCAGGTTGCTGCACTGGTCGGGGAAGTTGTCAGGGGTGAGCAGCGGGATAGTTGCTGTCACGGTCTTCTCATCGAGGTTGAGGGTGAATGTGCCGCTCTGCGATGAGCCGTCGGGGTAGGTGACGCTGACAGTGCCATCGGCGCTGAATGTCATTTCGCCCGTGCAGTTGCCAAATGCCCAAGTGTTGGTGTAGTCAGCCTCCCAAGCCCAGCTGTCGCCAACCACGGGCTCGTTGTTGCTGATGGTGCGCCAGCTGTCATCGGTACCGTAGAAATATACCGGGCCAGCAAATGTCGAGCTTACGCCATCGCTATAGTCGATGCCCCAGGTCTTGTAGAGATATTCAGGATTGAACACCACATTGCGGGCAGTAGATACGGGGCGCACTGACAGGGCCTCATACACTGGCACTGATGTGCGGCTTGCATTTCCGCTATTGAAAGTATAAGCCACTGAGTATTGGTTGTTGCCTGAGTTGACCGAGCCGGTAGCATACACGCCAGCCACTCCGCTTTGGCTCACCTCGTTGAGGGTGCGCGAGCCGGCTGCGGGCAGGAAGATCGAGTTGCCGTTAGGACCAGTCACTTTGTAACCAGCCACGCCGTCTTGCTCGGTCCACTCGGTGGAGCAGAGGTTGAAGAGTTCTTCCCAGTCGGCTGCGGTAGGCAGTTGCACACCGCCCCAAGCGACGGTAGCCATGTCGAGAGAGGAGAGGGTGATATCGGCTGATGCGAAGTCGGTTGGGTCGATCGAGTTGCTCACGCCAGCCACATCGCCAAAGCCGTACAGACCGCCAAGCTCTGTCTCTGAGCGAGCGCCAACATTGTAGCGAGCCCAGCTGACTGACAGACCCAGGTCAACCAGGTCATTTTCCAGATCCACGGTATATGCTGCGGTGGTGAATGATTTCACCGAGCCGTATACCACGCCGCTGCCGAGGTCGGCATAAGCGGCATAGTAATAGGTGGTGGCAGGGGCCAAGCCAGCGTATTCAAAGCTGAAAGATGCTGCCTGCGATGGAGCGGCCATGATCAGGCCAGCGCGCACAGCCTCCTCGTCACTTGATGATGAGATTACAATACCGTAAGAGGCATCGGTGGTGGCATTGGCAGCCGAGCCGCCCACTGTTGCTGCGGCAAAGTCAATTGAGGAAGCATCGGCGGTGGTTACCACGCAGTCGGTGGTCACGAGGCTCTTGACCTCGCCGGTGTATGTGACCTTGCTTGCGAGGGTCACGTAGGCTTGGTAGTAGAGCACAGTGTTTTCGGTCAGGCCGGTGAGTTCGGCGCTGATGGCACCGTCGCTGTATGTGCCCGATACGCTGCTGGTGAGCGAGGCGCTCTCGTAGCCGTAGTTGAAGCCTACTTTGTAGGCGCCATCGGCCATGCCGCTCAAGCCGCTCACGGTGGCGTGGAGCTCGGCTGTGGTGGCGGTGACATCGGCGCTGCCGGTCACCACCGAATTCTCGTTGAGGATAGGGGTGGTGTAGGCTGTATAGTCGTCATCATCGTCGCAAGCGACGAATCCCACGCTCAGCCCCAACGCTATCGACAGATATAGGATATTTTTTGTTTTCATCAGAATTCTGATTTAAAGGAGATTTATTGAAAATCTATAGAGATAGCCTCTTTGCTTTCCCCGCTATCCGATTCTTGTCGAATTTGTCGATTCCTGTCGAATATCCGATTCCTGTCGAAATTGTCGATTCCTGTCGATTCTTGTCGACAAGATTCGACAGGAATCGACAATTTCGACATGAGTCGAATAGCGGGGAGGGGAGGATAGGAAGCGGTGCTTACTCTATTGTGAGGGATGTTACGTTGACGACAGCATTGTCGATGTCGAGGCTTGAAGCGTAGCCGTCAAGCTCGATGCAGACTGTCAGACAGCCATTGCCGTAGAAAGTGTAGGTCGACCCAGTATTGTTGGTGAGCGAGAGTGTGTTCTCGCCAGCGGTGTTGAATGTCACGCCCTGGAAGTTGGTGAAGCAGGTGGGCTCCCAGCTGAAATCGTCCATGTTGCAGCAGAGGGCAGCCATTGGGGTGCCAGTCCAGTCGATGCCGCTTACCGAGAATTTCACGGTCAGGGTCTGATTCTTCTTCAACTTCAGTTTGGTGACATCCACCAGCCATTCCGAATCGTCCTTGCCAGCCCATGGGTTGTAGAACTCAAAGCGGAAATACTTAGAGGCCTCAACGTAGGGTGCGATCTTTGAGTTGTCAACCTTGAGTTCGGTTGCGCCTGAGGTCGAGCCGCCTACGGGCTTGATGGTCATGCGAGCGCAGAGGTATTTGTTGGCCACGCCGTCGGCGTCGTATTCAACGGGGATGCCAAGCGCCACCTCATTGTCATCGGCGCTGCACTTCATCACGGCAAATTCTGTGCCGCTCACCTTGTGGCTGCCAGCCTCGAGCAGGGTGATCTCGTCGGCAAATACCAGGGTGCTGCCCACGATTTCAAATGTGGTGCTTACTGAGCCGCCAGCCTCGGTTTCGAGTTCGGCCTTGCCAGCCTGGGTCAGGGTCAGCGAGAAATACTCGTCGCTGTATTCTGGTGCCCAAGTTGAACCGTAACCGTCGATCCACTCCCAAGCGGCAGTGGCGGGATTCCACCAAATCAGGTCGTAAGGTTTCTCTTCGTCGAGGAGCAGGGTGGTCTGCGATGCTACATAGGTGGCTTCGTCGCCCGAGATGGTAAACAGCTCGGTAGCGAGGTCGTCATAGCTCGGGAGCTCAGGCGAATAGGTAGGCAAGAGCTCTGGGTCGTCGCTCGGGATGACGACGTTGCCGTTCTTCACCTCTTCCCATACATAGTTCCAGACAATCCACCATGAGCCCTCTGAGTTGGTACGCATTGTGGCGAGTTGGAGCACATATTCGTCGCAGGTCAAGATCTTGATGTCCTTGCTGTAGTTTGAGCATACGCCTTCGCCCCAAGCGGCATAAAGCATGTCAGTATTATTAAAGGTGATGGTCGGGCGCGATGTGTCGCTCACATTGAGGGCGAATGAGCCAGTCTTTGAGGTCATGCCGCTCGAGGTGTTTTTGTTGACCTCGACCACGCAACCCTTGGTGGCGTCGAGGCTGAGGATCATCGATGATTCCATGTAGGGGTCATCCTCGGGAATAAGCCATGACTGGAAACCGGGATCCCAGTTCATCGACCAGTTGCCGATGGTGATATCGGTGATGCCGGTGCCATCGTTCATGATGTCGTCGGGATTCATATAGCCGACGGGGCTGGAGCCTTGGTAGCTTCCATAAGCCTTATCCAAAGGCACCCAGGTCTTGGGATTGCCGTTGCCATTCTCATCGACGCCGCCGGCCAGGTTGGTCCAGATAGCGTCGGAGAGCATGCCGAAGTCGTTTTCAGCTACGGTGAAGGTGTAGGTCTCGCCCCACACCCAGCCAGCGCGGGTGTCAACTCCGAAAGTCACTTCATAGTCGCCCGAGAAGGGGAGGCTGACGTCGCAGCTTGAGCTGGTGCTGCGGCCCATTGGGTGCTCCCAAGCCACTGAGTAATTTGATGGCATGAGGCTGGTGAGGTGGATGATATTGGGATTAGTAGCATCCGGCTCAACCTTGAATGCTATTCCCTCCACCAGGTCGCCGACCTGTACGTCCTGTGCCCCGAGGTCATACTCTGCAGGGGAGCAAGCGGCGAGCGCGGCCAGCGCCGGAATTATATAGAGATATTTTTTCATGATAGCTTAAAATTTAATCGATATTGTCGATAATTTCGAGAATTCTCGATGCGCCATTTTTCATTTTCTTACCATCCTGCATTTTGTACCAATGTGCCATTTGAGAGGGTGATCTGGCCGCCGGGGATTTGGCTCAGGCCCTTGGTGGCGCGGATGCGGTCGGCCGAGATGGTCACATAGTCTTCGGCACCGCCGCTGTAGGTCATGCCCGATGAGGCGGCGATTGTCTCAGCAGCCACGTCGATGCCCTGGCGCAGCAGGTCCCAATAGCGGTGGCCTTCGAAGGCGAGCTCGAGTGCGCGCTCGTTCATGATGTTCTCTTTGGTCACTGCCAGGTTGTCGGTCAGGCCGGCGCGGTGGTGCACGGCGTTGAGGTATTCAGATGCGCGGCTCGAGCCCAGCTCGGCTGCCATCAGATAGACGTCGGCAAGACGCACGATCACCCAGTTTTGCGGGTTGGTGATTTGGAAGTCGCCCGAGCCGTCGGCCAGCGATGCGCTGGTGCCGTCGGAGAATGCCAGAGGCGAATATTTCTTGACGGTGTAGCCGGTGTATTCGCGCTGGTCTTTGTAGTGCGAGTTTTGGAAGGTCTCCAGCTTGGTCACTCCCTCGCCTTCGAGGTCGATCACCGATGCCTCAAGGCGCTTGTCGCCGCTCTGGAATTTCTCAAGGAATGTCGGGCACACTGTGCAAGCGCCCCAGCCCTTGCCGTAGGGCGAGAAGTTGATGTTGCGGATGCCCATCATCACCTGCCAGCGGTTGGAATCGTTGTTGCCGTTGTAGTCCTGGCTGCCGGTAAATTTCATCTGCAGGATTACCTCTGAGTTGGCCTCGCCAGCGTAGGTGCTTGAGCTGTCCCAACCCTTTTCGCCCTCGATAGGCACGAGCGATGCAGCGGCCCACAGGGTCTTGAAGTCTTCAACCAGCTCGCAACCGCTGTTGGCGATCACGTCTTCGCAAGCGGCGAGGGCCTCAGCCTTGGTGCAGTTGGTGGGCTCTTGGCCGTAGTAGCCGGAATAGAATAGGTAGGCGCGAGCGAGGATGGCCTCGGCGGCAAATTTTGTCACGTGGCCGTCGTTGCTCGATGCCTGCGATTTGGGGTATGCGTCGGCGGGGATATTCTCGATGGCGAATTTCAGGTCGTCAAAGATAGCCTCGTACACCTCGCTGGGGTCGGCTTGGGGACGGTTCTCGTCGACTGGCTCGAGGAACAGTGGGATATTCCCCCACAGTCTGACCATGTCGAAATAGCAGAGGGCGCGCAAGCCGCGAGCCTCGCCGAGGTAGAGCTGGCGCGTTGCCTCGCTGGTCCAGGCGATTTGCTCGTCGTGGGTGATGAGCTCGTTGCAGCGGTATACGGCTGCGTAGTAGTTGCCCCAGTCGCTCGAACCGTCGTTGGAGCCGTAGAGGGTGCCAGAGTAGCTCGGAGCCTCGCTGATGTCAAAGCGGTCGATGGCCTGGTAGTTGCGGGCGTCGCCAGTGCCAACGCCGGCGTAGCATTCGTCGCCCATGATTGTGGAGGCGATGTAGAAGCCTACGCACATCTTTGACGATACTTGTCGCCAGCCGTCGTAGCAGCCGAGCAGGGCGCGATAGGCGTCTGACTCGGTTTGGTAAAAGTTGCCGGTGGTGGATTCGGTCTTCGACGAGACGTCGAGGAAGCTCTCTGAGCAAGAGCTCAGAGCCAATCCAGCCGCGGCGAGTATTATGATTGTTTTTTTCATTGCTGATTTAATTTTCGATTAATTTCGATTCTTTCGATTTTCTCGATTTCCTCCACTATATCGATTCCTGTCGATATTGTCGATTCCTGTCGATTCTTGTCAATCTTTCTCGGGGTCGAGAATTCTCGATTGCTTAAAAAGCTAAGTTGACTCCCACCAGATATGTCCTTGGGCGGGGATAGTAGCCGAGGTCGATGCCCGATACCCAGCTGTCGGTACCGTAGCCGATTTCGGGATCCATGCCGTCATATTTGGTAAAGGTGAATGCATTCTGCACTTGCACATACACTCTTGCCTGTGAGCACCAGTTCTGTTTGATCAGCTTGGCAAAGTCGTATCCGAGGGTGATGTTGCTGATGCGCAGATAGTCGCCGTCCTGCAGGTAGAGGTCTGAGAAGTCGCCGTAGTTGTAGTTGTTCTCAGTCACGCGGGGGTAGAAATTGCTTGTGCCCTCGCCAGTCCAGCGGTTGAGGATGGCTGTGGTGTAATTGTTGGTCTGGTTGTTGTGGCCGCGATAGCTCTGTGCAATCTTGAAGCCAGCGGCTCCGGTGGCGGTCACGCCCAGGTCAAAGCCCTTGTAGAACAGGTTGACGTTGAAGCCAAAGGTGAATTTGGGCATGCCGTTGCCAAGGTCGACCTTATCGTTTTCGTCAATCACGCCGTCATGGTTGATGTCGAAGAATTTCACATCACCGGGCTGCGGGTTTGACTGGTACACGCCGTTGCCGGCTGCAATCCAGTCTTGGATGTCTTGTTCGCTCTGGAACACGCCAGCTACCTTGTAGCCCCAGAAATAACCGATGGCGTGGCCATTCTCGGCGCGGTAGAACTCAGGGGTATTGTCATACAGCTGGTTGGTCGAGCCGTGGATGATGCCGTCTTCGGTGGGGATTTCGCCCACGCGGTTGCGGTTGTACGATCCGTTTACGCCGAGGCTGTAGCTGAAGTCGCGGCCGATGTTGTCGTTCCAGGTCAGGTTGAGCTCAACGCCGGTATTCTTGACGTTGCCGCCGTTGATGAAGGGAGCGCCGGTACCGGTGGTCTGGAGGATAGGAGCCTGTACCAGCCAGTCCTTGGTATTCTTGATATAGAAGTCGAAGTTGACGCCGAGGTGGCTGCGGAGTAGGGTAGCGTCAAAACCGATGTTGGTTTGTTCTGAGGTCTCCCAGGTTACGTCTTCGTTGGCGAGACGGCTTGGGTATGCGCCCCAGTTGTTGGCGAGGATGGAGGCAAAGTCATTGTATGTGCCGCCGGCGCCGATGTATTCGCCAAAGAAATAGTGAGTGCCCGATGTGGTGATGGGTGCCAGATACTGGTAGTTGTCGATATTCTGGTTACCTACGCGGCCCCAGCTTGCGCGCAGCTTGAAGTAACTCAGGAATGAGCGGGTGCTCTCCATAAATTCCTCGTTGGTGATATTCCAACCAGCCGATACTGATGGGAAGTAGCCAAAGCGGTGCCCCTTGGCAAAGCGCGAAGAACCGTCAGAGCGCAGCGTAAAGTTGATCATGTATTTTTCTTTCCAGTTCCAACCCAAGCGGCCGAAGTAGGAGACGGTGCGGCTTTCGTCGTCGGGAGCGCCGCTGGCCGAGAGGCCGTCAGTGGTGGTAGCGGCCGTGCCGTTGCTGATGTAGGCGTATTGCCAGGTGTCAAAGCCGTCGCGCAGGTCGCGGGTAGATGCGGCCAGGCTGGTGCCTTTGTAGCGGTAAGCCTCCATACCGATCAGCACGTTGAATGCGTGGTCGCCGAGCTCAAAGTCATAGCTGGCGGTGTTGGTCCAGGTGATGCCCAAGCCGTGCCACATGCTCTGCGAGGCCGAGGTGTGGTCGCTATAGCTGTAGGGCGACAGGTGGTAGATGGGGGTGTATGAACGGTATTCCGAGGTCTGGTACAGTACGCCAAGCACGGTGCGGATCTTGAAATTCTTGAAGGGCTCGAGCTGTGCGTAGGCGTTGCCTGAGAATGTGGCAGCGTTGGTGCGGTTGTTGCTTGACAGCATCATCGATGCGTAGGGGTTGCCGTCGTAGGCGTACCAGTCGCTGTCGTCGGTAGCGTTGTAGTTGCCGTCGGCATCATAGATGGGAGCGATAGGCGAGGTGGTGAAGGCTCCGCGCAGGGTGTTGCTGTATTGGTTGCCCACGCTTACGCCTTGCTTTTTGGTGTAGACAAAGCTTACTTGCTCGCCCACGGTGAGCAGATTGTTCCAGAGCTGGTGGTCGCTATTGACGCGGAAGTTGTAGCGGCTGTAATCGCTATGGCCCTTGCCCCCCACGATGCCCTCTTGGCTCAGGTAGCCGAGTGATATAGAATAGGTGCTGGTGGCCGAACCGCCGGTTACGCCGATGGTGTAGCTCTGCATCGGAGCGTTGTCGTTAAACATTGAGCTTACCCAGTCGGTGTCGATTAGGTTGCCGTTGGCATCGTAGATGCTGGTCATGTTGGCCCAGTCGTATGGGGCGTTGCCCTCGTTGACGGCTTGCTCGTCCATGATGGCCATGTATTGTTGGGCATTGAGCATCTTGGTCTTGCGGGCAGCGCTCTGCCAGCCATAGTAACCGTCAAATGTCACCTTGGCTTTGCCTTCTTTGCCCTGCTTGGTGGTGATGAGCACCACGCCGTTGGCGGCTTGGGCTCCGTAGATGGCTGCCGAGGCGGCATCCTTGAGCACGTCGATGCTCTCGATGTCGGCGGGGTTGAGGGTTGAGATGTCACCGCCCACGCCGTCGATCAGATACAGAGGCCCCGAATTGCCCACGGTGCCAAGGCCGCGGATGGTCACCTTCATGCTCTCGCCCGGTTGGCCCGAGGTTGATGAGATCTGTACGCCCGGCATCTGGCCCTGCATGGCCTGGAGGGGGCTGGTGGTGTTGAGTTTGCTGATGTCATCGCCTTTCATCTGGGCGGTGGCGCCAGTCACGAGTTTCTTTTTCTGCACGCCATAGCCGACTACTACTACTTCTTCGAGCTTGGCGGCGTTGTCCTCGAGCACGAAGTCGATGTGGTCGGAGGTGATTTTCGCTTCTTGGCTTACGCAGCCTACGTAGCTAACCGTCAGGGTCTGGCCCATCTCGGCGCTGATGCGGTAATTGCCGTCGATGTCGGTGGTGACGCCGGCACCGGTTTCCTTGACTTGCACCGCGGCCCCGATTAGGGGTTCGTCATCAACCGCGGCGGTGACAGTACCGGTGACAACAATGGGCTCGGCCTGGGCTGCGATGCCCAGGGCCAGAGCCAATGTCATCATGGCACTGCGCAGCCACAGTGTGGCGCGGTTTCTGTTTTTCAGGTTTTGTACCATGGATAATGAATGATTAGTTTGACATGTAATTGTTTGTTTTCGTTGTTTCCATTGTGGTCCCGGGCGCCTCAGCGCCCTCGCTGCTCTTCATGGCCTATAGCCCTTGTATCAATCTGGCACCTGCTGGCTGCCCATTGTGGCTTTATGCCCTTATGGCCCGCTGGCCGCTCTCGACCAGTCCAAATTGACAATGCAAAATTAGGATTTATTTAGATTTATAGGGTATTTTAAAAGATAGGAGACCCACCGCCTATTGTATTTCGATATGCCCAAAATGTTTCTTTTTACCCCCCATTTTGTGCACACCCCCCATTTATCCCCATCTCATGCCCTATATGTGGGCCACCCAGTGGCCCACCACAGTAGCCGCCATAACGGCCCCACCTGGGGGCTGTGCCCCCGGCTCCTGCCGTTATGGCGGCCACTGTGGCGCCCACTGCGTGGGCGTGATGCCATTTTTTCAAAAATGGCCAGATATTATTGGGGGTGTCAAATATTATCCCTATCTTTGTGGCATCAATCACTCTAATGCCATATCCCTATGCCATCACAGCCACCCCAGCAGCCAAATATGAATAAGCGGGCATTTTGCCACGATTATCGGCGCCCCGGCTCATATCTCATCACGATTGTCACCGAGCCCCGCCTGCCGCTTTTTGGCAGATTAAAAATGGGTCCCATCCCATATACCGAGCTCAGCCCCTTGGGGCAGAGAATCCGCCGCGCCGAGCTGTTGCGCATCACCTATTATTATCCCAATGTCGAGGTGTGCCGCTATGTGATTATGCCCGACCATATCCATATCCTCATAAAAATCAAATACCCATTTGCTGATGAAAAAGATTCTCTGGGCTCGGTTGTCAGGGGCTTTAAGATTGGTTGCAACCGCGCCTATCGCGAGCTCAATGGCCTGGCCGAGCATCCCGGAATATTTGAGGAGGGGTATAATGACAAATGGATCCATCGCGAGGGCCAATTTGATGCCTGGAAGGTGTATATTGCCGACAATCCTCGCCGCTTGGCGCTAAAGCGTCAAAATCCCGAGCTATTTACCACCAAATACGGCTATCAGATAGCCGACAAGAATTGTGAGATATATGGCAATTATTTCTTGCTCAATATCCCTGACCGTGAGGCGGTGATTGTGCGCAGCCACGACAAGGAGCCTGATTTTGAGCGCAAATTTGCCTATTGGCGCCAGCATTGCGAGGCTGGCGGCACACTGGTCAGTGCCGCGATATCAAAGCGCGAGCGCCAGGTGATCAATTGGGCCAAAGACCAGGGATACCCGGTGATAGAGCTATGCGATTGCGGCTTCCCGCCGCTCTGGAAGCCGCCAGGGCGCGATTTTGACTGCTGCGCAGCCGGCAAGCTGCTGCTCATCAGCCCATGGGCATACCAATATGGCAAGCCGCCCATCACACGCCGCGAGTGCCAGGATCTCAATCGCCTGGCTGAGGCCATCGCCGGCCACCCGGCGATACTGTAGCCCTGTGGGCCACCCAGTGATAATATGGGTGTGGGCCACCCAGTGATAATATGGGTGTGGGCCACCCAGTGGCCCACCACAGTAGCCGCCATGACGGACACCAGCCGGGGCTGTGCCCCCGGCATCAGATGCCGAGCCATGCCAATCGTTGGGGGCTGTGGCCCCGGCTCGTGTCCGTTATGGCTGCTACTGTGGCGCCCACTGTGTGGGCCGCGGTGATTATTTTCCGTATGTTGATTGGTATGCGCTGGGCAATATCCCAAATTCCTCCTTAAAATATTTAGAAAAATATTTGGGGCTGCCAAAGCCGGTGGCAAAAGCAATCTCAGAGATATTGAGCTGCGACTCGCGCAGCATCTGCGCGGCGCGCTTGAGGCGCAAGATGCGTATAAATTCCACCGGCGTCTTGCCGGTGATCTGCGTCAGCTTTTTGTATAGATGCACGCGGCTCATGCCCACATTCTGGGCCAGCTCTTCGACCGACAGTTCGCTGCGCTCCATATTGTCCTCGACATATTTGACAGCTTTTTCTACCAATTTCTCATCAAGCGACGTAATCTTGATATTTGACGGCTGCGGGTCGAGTATCTGGCGGCGAGCTCCGCCTCGTGTCAGCGCCACCAGGCGCTTGGTGCGCAGCAACAGCTCCTCATTATTAAACGGCTTGGTCAGATAGTCATCGGCGCCGATGGTCAGGCCCTCGATGCGCGCTTGCATATCCTGCTTGGCGGTGAGCAGGATCATAGGTATCTGGGCTGTCGAGGCATCGCTCTTGACCTTGCGGCATAGCTCGATGCCGTCCATGATAGGCATCATCACATCCGAGATGATGATATCCGGCTTTTGCTCAACGATTTTGATCCAGGCCTCCTTGCCGTTGGTGGCCGACTCAACGCGGAAATCAGCCTTGAGATTGTCGCTCAGCAAGTCCACGATATCCGGGTTGTCATCTACCACCAGTGCCACTGGGCGCTTGTCGGCTGGGTCAGTGGCGGGAGTGCCCTCGGCGCTCTCTGATGTCTCGGCATTCTCAGCCGGCTCAGCTGCTCCCTGCTGGATTGGTATATCAACCACAAACACAGCACCTTGACCCTCGGGATTGTCCTCGACCCTCACCGAGCCACCATGCAACCGGGCGTATTCCCACACCATATTCAAGCCGATGCCCGTGCCGGCATACGAGCCAGTATTGCTGCGCTCGGCCTGATAAAAACGCTCAAACACGTGCGGCTTGTCGGCATCGCTGATGCCGATGCCCGTGTCAGCCACGCTGATGCTTACCCTCTCGCCGTTGGCATTGACCGTCATCTTGACCTTGCCGCCATTTGGGGTAAATTTCATGGCGTTAGAGAGCAGGTTGGTGAGGATTTTGCCCAGTTTGTCCTTGTCAAATCGCATATTCAGCTCCTTGACATTTGTGTCAAACGACAAGGCGATGCCACGGCTCTCAGCCATAGGCTCGAAATTGCGCAGCGCGGCTGCCGCAAAAGCCACCACATCGCCCATAGAAGTCTCAAGCTGCAAGCCATACATTTCGCTCTTGCGGAAATCAAGTATCTGATTCACCAGATACAGCAGCTGGGTAGAGTTGCGGTGCATGACGCTAAGCTTTTTATGTATCTCTGGGTCAGGGATTTCCTTCATCAGCTTTTCAAGCGGCGAAATGATCAGCGTGAGCGGTGTACGCAGCTCGTGGCTTATGTTGGTGAAAAAGCGGAGCTTCATCTGATTGATCTGTTCTTGCTTCTCAATCTCTTCTTCTTGCTTTTTGGCCAAGAATCGCTGTTGCTCCCGGCGCCTTATATATATGTATATGCCAGCCAGCAGTGTGCCCAGCAATACACCATATAATATATATGCCCACACAGAGAGCCAGAAAGGCGGATGCACCACGATTTCGAGTTCGGCTGGCGTCACGCTCTCCACGCCGTCAGAATTGATGGCTTTGACCCTCAGTTTGTACTTGCCCGAGGCGAGATTTGCAAATGTCACATAGTGGCTGCCAGCCGGGCAGGGCGTCCAGTCAGGAGTAAACCCTGATAGCTGATAGTAAAATCGTGTCTTTTCTGGCACTATATAATTGTCGGATGCAAAATAGACAGTGAAATTATTATCTGTGTCATAGAGATTTACCGTGGGCGAGAGCAATATCGACTTGTCGATGGCCACATGGCCGTTGACTTTCTCGCCCGGGGCAACGCGCTGCCCATTGATCGACAGATTGGTGAAATTGACATGCGGCGCGGCGGTATTGAAAGCCAATTCCGACGGACGGCAATGCGACACGCCATACAAGCCGCCAGCGGCCAGCACCCCATTGGGCAGCACGGCCAGCGAGCGCTGATTGAAATCGCTGAGGGTCAAGCCATCAGAATTATTGAATACGTATATGCCATAATTCAGATTCTCAGCATCTATGGGAGTGAGGCAGCAGAGCAGACTGCCAACCGACACCCAGATGTGCCCCTCCTTGTCCTCGGCCAGGCCGAGCACATGGGGTTGGGGCGAGGCCAGATACAAATTGATATTCTTTACCGAATCGTCCGATGGCAGGTACAGGTCTAGGCCGTTGCGAGTTGCCGCCCATACGTATCCACGGCTGTCGCATAGCACCTGATTGACGTAAGGGCTTGATAGTCGGTCTCTATCGATATTGGTCACGCGCCCGGTCGTTGGGTTGAGTATGCCCACGCCATTATCTGTGCTCATATATATGCGGCCATCTTTGTCAGTGGTGAGCGAGGCAATGAAATTGCTCGGCAGCCCAGAGTGGGCAACGGTGTACAGCAGGGTGTTGCCGCTCTTGGGGTCATAGCGTTTCAGGCCCTGGCCGAGGGTGCCAATCCACAATGAGCCATCAGCATAAGGCAATATCGACCAGATATTTGCATCGCCGAAATGCTCGGCATCGACCCCTGTGAATCGTCCATTGGCGTAATGCTTCAAGCCTCGGCCATAAGTGCCAACATATACGCCGCCATGACCATCGGGGGCCAGTGCGGTGATGGCGCTGTAGTCGTTGCTCTCGGCGGGGTCAGAGATGGGACGCAGGGCCTTTGTATCGCTGTTCCAAAGCCACAGGCCGTCGCCATCGGTGCCCAACCACGCCTCGGTGTCTGAGGCTGGGGCTATAACATTGACATCGGGCATGGGCGAAAGGTCAAATTTGTTGGCAGCGTGGCTGTAGCAATACAGGCCATGTTTGTAGGTGCCAATCCATACTGTGCCGTTTTGGTCTTCGTAGAGGCAGGTCACTGTGTGGTTGTCGAGTTCGGGCATCGAGCAGTCGGTGCTGGTGATGGCCCCGCGCGAGGCGTTTTTCTCAAGAAATACCAATCCTTTGTGGTCGCGTCCAATCCACATCTTGCCATCGGCATCCTGCAGGAATACGCGCATGATGCCTTTGGCGAGTTTTTTCACCTCTTGGCTGTCAACCAGCTTGCGGTTGCGCAAGTCGTAAATCCACAGGTCTTGGGATGTCCATAACCACAGCAGGTCATCGCGGTCGGCATAGATTTGGATTTCTGGTTCTTTGCTGGGGTCGATGTCGGGCATGATGTCATCGATGACTCCGGCGATGGTGCCGCGCTGGCGGTCGATGAGTATAAGGCGCCCCATACGGTTGGCCAGAGCCAGATATTTGCCGCAAACGGCCAGGCCCGAGACATTCCCTTCGGTCATAATATCGCCCTCGGCGACCCTCTTGGCCTCATCATCATCGGGCCGCAGCACATACAGGGCGCTGTCGCCGCCGCTGACATAGAGCCACAGGTTTTGGTCGGGGTCGGCGATGATATGGTCAACGCGGCCATCGATGCCCATGTCGCGGAGCAGCGCGTCGGCATTGTTGCTGAGCTGCTCGGAGGCGAAATCATAGACGCTAAAACCGACATCTGTCTTGACCCAAAGGCGCCCGCGCGGGTCCTCGGCGAGCGCGGCTACGTAATTTGACTGCAGGGTAGAGCTGTCGCCGGGCACGGCCTGGTAGTTGATGAAACCAAAACCGTCAAAGCGGCTCAGGCCCGAGGCGGTGCCGATCCACATCAGACCGTCGGTGGTGCGCAGTATGGCATTGATCTTGTTGGTGACAATCTCGTTGGGGAGCGGCAGCTTTGTCACTTTGCGCTCGACGGCGCCAACAGCTATGAATATCAGGGATAGGGCAAAAAGGATAAATTTACGCATCGCAGGGTATTTTTTAATGATTGGCCCACAAATTTACGACAAATCCCTGGCATATCCAAATTTTTTTGGCGGGGGAATATGGCGCGGCCCACACAGTGGGCGCCACAGTAGCCGCCATAACGGACACGAACCGGGGGCAGAGCCCCCGGGTGCAATAAAGCCACAATGGCACAAAACCATAAATTTATGGCTTTATGTCCTTGTGGTTTTATGGTTATAGAGGGGCTTTGTCCCTCGCTGATACGTTTTTTGCCACTTTTTGATAACATTTTGGCCCATAGATATACATTTTTTCTATTTTAATCACATTATTGTCGGTGGGATTGGCAGAATATGTTGTAATTTTGCATTGTTGAAAATTCTAAATGTCACAATACATTCAGCCATGAAACTTAAACCAATCTCATTCGCTATTTGCGCCTTGCTGCTGGCCAGCTGCGCAAGCAAAGTGGAGAAGACCGCCGATGGCGTGGTGGTCAACTTGGCTCAAGCCTCTCCCGACAAGGCTCGAAAGGTGAGGGTGCAAGTGCTCGGCGACAAGCTGATGCGCGTGTCCGCTACACCTGACAAACAATTTGCCGACAAGCAGTCGCTCGTGGTGGTGCCGCAGGCAGCCACCCCCGAATTTGACGTCAACGAGCGCGACAACCAGGTGATCGTCAGCACCTCGCAAATCGAGGCTCGCATCGACAAACAGTCGGGCGACGTGCAATTCTATGATGCCCAGGGCAACCTCATCCTGGCCGAGGACCCGGGCAGCCGCTCGTTCCAACCCATCTCGGTCGAGGGCACCGATGCCTACTCGGTAGGCCAGAAGTGGGCCTCGCTCGATCCCAAGGAGGGATTCTACGGCCTGGGTCAGCACCAGAGCGATGAATTCAACTACAAGGGCAAAAACGAAGAGCTATTCCAGTACAACACCAAGGTGTCGGTGCCATTTGTTGTATCGACCAACAACTACGGTGTGCTGTGGGACAGCTACTCGCTGTGCCGCTTTGGCAACCCCGAGGCCTACAAGCAGCTCGGCCAGGTATTCAAGCTCTATGACAAAGAGGGACAAGAAGGCGCCCTCACCGGCACCTACACCCCCGCTGACAAGAGCAAAGCACCGCTGGTGCAGCGCGAAGATTCAATCTATTTTGAGCATCTGACCCGTGGCGACCTCGCCCATGTGATCAACCTGCCCAAGGATTTCCCTTACTACGGCAGCCACATCGTGTATGAGGGCGAAATCGAACCACTCGCCACTGGCACCTACCGATTCAACCAGTACTATTCCGGCTATCAAAAGATATACATTGATGGCAAAGAGGTGGTGCCTGAGCGCTGGCGCACCGCTTGGAATCCCAACAGCTACAAATTCACCATCGACCTCGAAAAGGGCAAGCGCGTGCCTATCCGCATCGAGTGGGAACCCAATGGCTACGTAGCCTATTGCGGTCTGCGCGCTTATGCGCCTGTCGACAATGCCGAGCAAGAAAAACTCGCTTGGTGGAGCGAAATGCAACCCCAAGAGGATTATTATTTCGTCTACGGCCAAGATATGGACGATGTGATCTCGGGCTATCGCACCCTCACCGGCAAAGCCCCCATCATGCCCAAATGGGTAATGGGTTTCTGGCAGAGCCGCGAGAAATACAACAACGAGGACGAAATCCTCGGCGCCCTGGCTGGTTTTCGCAAGCGTCAGATTCCTATCGACAATATCGTGCTCGACTGGCTGCACTGGCGCGAGGATTCGTGGGGTAGCCACAAGTTTGACGAGGCGCGTTTTCCCGACCCCAAGGGCATGATCGACTCAATCCACGCTATGCACGGCCGCTTTATGGTATCGGTTTGGCCTAAATTCTATGCCTCGACCGACCACTACAAGCAATTTGACGAGAATGGCTGGATGTACAAGCAAGCCATCAAGGACAGTATCCTCGACTGGGTGGGCCCGGGTTATCTCGGCTCGTTCTATGACGCTTACAATCCTGATGCCCGCAAACTGTTCTGGAACCAGATGTATGAGTGCTACTACCCCCTCGGCGTGGATGCCTGGTGGATGGATGCCTCTGAGCCCAATATCCGCGACTGCACCGACCTGCAATACCGAAAAGACCTGTGCGGCCCGACTGCCCTCGGCCCCTCGGCTGAGTATTTCAACGCCTACGGCCTGATGAATGCCGAGGCCATCTACGACGGCCAACGCTCGGTTGACCCCGACAAGCGCGTGTTCCTGCTTACACGCTCGGGCTTTGCTGGGCAGCAGCGCTACAGCACTGCCACCTGGAGCGGCGACATCGCCACTCGCTGGGAGGACATGAAGGCCCAAATCTCGGCCGGCCTCAACTTCGCCTCATCGGGTATTCCATGGTGGAGCATGGACATCGGCGGTTTCTGCGTTGAGGATCGCTATGTTGCTGGCGAACAAGAATATCAAAAGACTGGCCGCGAGAATGCCGACCTGAAAGAATGGCGCGAGCTCAACAGCCGCTGGTTCCAATTCGGCGCATTTGCGCCTATGTACCGCGCTCATGGCCAATGGCCATACCGCGAGGTTTACAACCTGGCTCCCGAGAATCACCCTGCCTACCAGAGCATCGTGTATTATACCAAGCTGCGCTACGACCTGATGCCCTATCTCTACTCGATGGCTGGCATGACCCACTTTAACGACTATACCATCATGCGACCCATGGTGATGGATTTCACCGCCGACCTCAACACTCGCGACCTGGGCGACCAATATATGTTTGGTCCGGCATTCCTGGTGGCTCCGGTGTATGAGTATGGCGCTCGCGAGCGCGAGGTGTATTTCCCCGAGGGCTCGAAATGGTATGACTTCTACAGCGGCAAGGAGCAGAGCGAGGGTGGCGAGAAGCTCGCCGTGGCAGCGCCTTATGAGAGGATACCTCTGTTTGTGCGCTCAGGCTCGATCGTGCCGGTCGGCCCAGATATGCAGTGGAGCGACGAGAAGCCCGCTGAGGATATCACCCTGTTTGTCTACGCTGGCGAGAATGGCAAATTCACCCTCTATGAGGACGAGAATACCAACTATAATTACGAAAAAGGCCAATACGCCCAGATACCCATCAGCTATGACGATGCCTCATCGACACTGACCATTGGCGACCGCAATGGCGAATTCCCGGGCATGCTCCAGAATCGCCGATTCAACATCGTCAAGATCAGCCCCGACACCCCCGTGGCTTACAACAAAAAAGCCAAGGGCATCGAGGTGGCTTATGATGGCAATCAGCAAGAGATAAAGTTGTAATTTGGTCGAGAATTCTCGAGAGTTATCGAAAATTCTCGAGGATTCTCGACCAAATCGATAGTATCGATATATCGATACTATCGATATTATCGAGAAAATTACAGGTTATGTTTAGGTTTGCAATTTTGGCGCTATCGGTGGTGATAGCGCAAATCAGCGGGATGGCCGCTGACCCGCGAGCGGTGCTGTTTACCCGCGACTGGCGCTTTGCGCTGGTCGATGACCCGGCTGCTGCGCAGCCCAGCTACGACGATTCGGGTTGGCGAGCCCTCTCACTGCCTCACGACTGGGCCATCGAGGGTGACTTCTCTGAGGACAATCCCTCGGGCACTGGCGGCGGGGCGCTGCCCGGCGGCATCGGCTGGTATCGCAAGACATTTGAGATGCCGGCTGCGGCTCAGGGCAAGCACACTTACATCGACTTTGACGGCGCTTACATGAATGCGTCGGTATATATCAATGGTCATCTGCTTGGCACTCGCCCCTATGGCTATGCGTCATTTAGTTATGACTTGACCCCATACCTCAGCTACACTGAGCCAAATGTGGTGGCTGTCAAGGTAGATAATTCTGACCAGCCCAATTCGCGCTGGTATTCCGGCTGCGGCATCTATCGCAATGTGTGGCTGCGCACACTGGGAGATGTGCAAATACCCCTGTGGGGGCAATGTGTGCGCACCGATGTTGATGCCGCCAATGCCGTCATCAATGTGGTCACCACGGTTGATAATCTGGCTGATGGCAAGCGCAATATCGTATTGCGCCTGGCCCTCATCGATGCTGATGGCAATACTGTGGCTACCGCTGATGCCTGTCAGGCATCGGTGGCAGGGCAGGGGAGCGAGGTGGTGTCAACACTGTCGCTTGCCAATCCGCATCTGTGGTGCCCAGCTGACCCGTATCTATATACCTTGGATACCACTGTCGAGGATGCCGCCACTGGCGCAAAGCTTGACCACTATACTGTCACCACTGGCATGCGATTTTACGAGTTTGATCCCGTCAAGGGTTTCTCGCTCAATGGCAAGCCTATGAAAATCAATGGGGTGTGCATGCACCATGACCTGGGCGCCCTCGGCGCTGTGGTGAATACGAGGGGCATCGAGCGTCAGCTCGAGATACTCAAGGAGATGGGGGCCAACGGTTACCGCTGCACCCATAATCCTCCGGCCCCTGAGGTGCTGGACCTGTGCGACAAGATGGGATTTCTGGTGATGGACGAGACATTTGACATGTGGCGCCGCAACAAGACCGCCAACGACTATGCCCGGTATTTTGACGAGTGGCACGAGCGCGACCTGAGCGATCTGATACTGCGCGACCGCAACCACCCCTCGGTCATCATCTGGAGCATAGGCAACGAGGTGCTGGAGCAGTGGAGCGATGCCAATGCTGATACGCTCAGCCTGGAGCAAGCAAATCTGATTCTCAATTTCGGCCACTCGGCCGATATGCTGGCAAGCGAGGGTGGGGAGCTCAGCGTCAACTCGCTGCTTACCCGCAAGCTGGCGCAGCATGTGCGCGACTTAGATCCTACTCGGCCCATCACCGCTGGTTGCAATGAGCCAGAGCCAGGCAATCACCTGTTTAGATCAGGCGCTCTAGATATCATCGGGTATAATTACCATGACGAGTGGATGCCGTCGGTGCCGCAGAAATTCCCCGGCAAGCCGTTTATCATCACCGAGAGCGTGTCGGCTCTGCAGACACGCGGGTATTATCGCATGCCATCTGACAGCGTGGTGCTGGCTCCCGACCGCTGGGATATTCCTTACTTTGACCCGACATTTTCGTGCTCGAGCTATGACAATTGCCATGTGCCTTGGGGCAACACCCACGAGGGCACTATGCGCATGGTGCGCGACCACGATTTCATCTCTGGGCAGTTTGTCTGGACTGGCTTTGACTACATAGGTGAGCCAACGCCTTACGGCTGGCCAGCGCGCAGCAGCTATTTCGGGATTGTAGATCTGGCTGGATTCCCTAAGGATAGTTATTATATGTACCAGAGCCAATGGCGCCCTGATGCGCAGGTGTGCCACCTGTTTCCGCATTGGAATTGGCAGGAGGGGCAGCAGGTGGATATGTGGTGCTATTTCAACAATGCCGATGAGGTGGAGCTGTATCTTAATGGGCAATCCCAGGGAGTGCGTCGGCTGGGTACCGACGACTTGCACGCCTCGTGGCGACTGACTTACGAGCCTGGCACTGTCGAGGTCATTGCTCGCAAGGATGGCAAGGAGGTGGCTCGCGATGCTCGCCACACGGCTGGAGCACCGGCTGCCATACGGCTCACGCCGGACAGGCATGAGATTACGGCCGATGGCCGCGACCTGAGCTATGTCGCCGCCGAGGTGGTCGATGCCGATGGCAATCTCTGCCCCTGGGCTGAGGATCAGATTACCTTTGCGGTCAATGGAGTCGGATTCAATGCCGGGGTGGATAATGGCAGCCCCATCTCGCTTGAGCGATTCAAGGCCGACCAGCGCCGCGCCATGTATGGCCGAGCCATGCTGATCGTGCAATCCTCTGGCGCCCCCGGCCCCATCACCGTCACCGCCACGGCCCCCGGCCTAACCGCCGCCTACGCCGCTATCGCAGCGGCTCCCTAACTCCCGCACCGCGCCTAAAGCGCGGCGAACCGTGGTGCCTCACTACTCGCTTGATACCAGACTGGGCATAAGCTGCTCGCTGGGTGTGGTAGGCGAGGAGCAGGGCGCCACGGTTCGCCGCGCTTTAGGCGCGGTGCTAAACCGTGGTGCCTCACTACTCGCTTGATACCAGACTGGGCATAAGCTGCTCGCTGGGTGTGGTAGGCGAGGAGCAGGGCGCCACGGTTCGCCGCGCTTTAGGCGCGGTGCTAAATCGTGGTGCCTCACTACTCGCCTGATACCAGACTGGGCATAAGCTGCTCGCTGGGTGTGATAGGCGAGGAGCAGGGCGCCACGGTTCGCCGCGCTTTAGGCGCGGTGCTAAATCGTGGCGCTTTGCGCCAGTTATTAAACCATACCCACACCCCAGGTGTTTTTTGATAAAATACCTGTATCATGAAATTTGTATCCTGGAATGTGAATGGGCTCAGGGCAATCCGTACCAAGGGCTTTGACGATATTGTGCGGCAGATGGATGCCGACTTTTTCTGTGTGCAAGAGACCAAGCTGCAAGAGGGCCAGATCGACCTCGACGAGCTCGGTTACCACTCGTATTGGCACTATGCCGAAAAGAAGGGCTACTCGGGCGTGGCCATCCTGGCCCGCACCGAGCCGCTGAGCGTGCGCCAGGGCATCGGCAGCGCCGACCACGATAGCGAGGGCAGAGCGCTGACGCTCGAATACCCGGATTTCTATCTGGTCAATATCTATGCCCCTAATGCTCAGGCTGAGCTGCGGCGCATCGATTTTCGATGCGACTGGGAGGATCGTTTCCGCGCTTATCTGCAAGAATTAGATAAGTCTAAGCCGCTGGTCATCTGCGGCGATTTCAATGTGGCGCGCAATGATATCGACCTCAAGCACCCCGAGCTGTATCGCGGCACCACCGGATTTAGCGACCCCGAGCGCGCCAAGCTCGAGCAGCTGATCGGCGCCGGTTTTGTCGATACCTATCGTGCCCTGCACCCCGATACCGAAAAGGTCTACACCTGGTGGAGCTACCAGATGCGTTCGCGTCAGCGCAACGATGGCTGGCGCATCGACTATTTCCTCATCTCCGAGCGCCTCCTGCCCCGCCTCACCTCAGCCGAGATCTACACCAAAATCATGGGCAGCGACCACTGCCCGATAAGCATAACCCTTGACTAACTATATGATAGAGGCGATTCTTGCTGCTGCGATTGTTACTGGAGCCTGGCAAGGCGATTTAAATATAAATGGCCAGAAACTGGCCATAGTGCTACATCTTAGCGCCGATTCGGTCAAGATGGACAGTCCCGACCAGGGTGCCTACGGCATCCCAGGCTCGGTGTATTATAATAAGGAGGATTCCATCAGCATTGGTTTTCCGGCTCTGATGGCCACCTATCGCGGCGCGATACATGATGGCGAGCTGAGAGGCAAATTCAAGCAGGGATTTGCCACGCTCCCTCTCAACCTGACCAGCGGCGAACAAAAGCTTGACCGCCCCCAGACGCCCCAGCCGCCATTTCCCTACACTACCGAGGAGGTGACTTTTGTGGGCTATGACGGGGCAACCCTGTGCGGCACATTGACATTGCCGCAGGGTGGTGCGCCAAAGACATTGGCGGTGATGGTCACGGGCAGCGGCCAGCAAAATCGCGATGAGGAGTTGCTGCAGCATAAGCCATTTGCCGTAATCGCTGACTATCTGGCTCGCGAGGGCATTGCAACATTTAGATATGACGACCGAGGCATCGGTTGCAGCGAGGGCCTGAATGCCGACCTCACCACCGAGACCAATATGCTCGATGCCATGGAGGCGGTCAAGATGCTGCGCCAGCGAGGCGTGGCCAAGCGCTATGGCATACTTGGCCATAGCGAGGGTGGCACAATCGGCTTTATGGCGGCTGGGCGATACCCTGAACAGGTCGATTTTGTGGTGGCTTTGGCTGGCACAGCCATCTCGGGCGACAAGGTGCTCGCCGAGCAGTACCGCTACTTGCAACCCGACATCACCGATGCGCAAGTCAATGAGGCCCTTGCTAAGGCTCGCGCATCGAGCAAGTGGATGGAATATTTCCTGGATTACAACCCTATGGGTGATTTGATGAATGTGCGCTGCCCAGTGATGGCGCTGTATGGCACCCTTGACAGGCAGGTTTTGGCTGCGCCAAATATCTCGGCGCTGCATACCTATCTGGCCACAAAGAAGGGCGATGTAATCCAGACATTGCCTGGTCTCAATCATCTATTCCAGTCAGCCAAGACTGGCTCGCCCACCGAATACCGCGACATCACCGAGACCATCTCCCCCACCGTCCTGTCTGCAATAGCCGCCTGGCTAAAGACACAATAACCACGACCATCATCAACTACGCTACCCTGCATGCCTGACAGGGGGGCGTTTTTAACTTAAATTACCAACCAATTCTTAAAAAATCTATCGGTCGATAAAAAAAGACGAAATTTTTTTGTCGGGGTTTAGAATTATTGTTGTATCTTTGCATCGATTTACAAAAAAGATATTTCTAATCATTTTGCACCGTTGGCATGGCCCATTCATCTCTCCCTGCCACACTGTCCAGAAAGAATCGAACTATCGAAAGAACTAAAAACTACAAAAACTACTACTACGTCATTGCGTCACGACATACTTTTAGTCATCATATTCCTGTGGAGCGCCTGCGTAGCGCTGCCCATGGCTGGAGCGGAAACGGAGGGCCGCAAGTGGCTCCTCACCGATTCCCTGCCTATGTATGTCAGGTTGGTCGACGACGTAGAGGACCTGCAGCTCTACAAGCTGCCCGATTCGACCTTCAACCGCATTGCCGGTAGCACCATCTTCATAGTAAACCGCACCGAACTCAACACCAACGACCCGTGGGTCAGGGAGTTGACCGAGTCGGTCTTGCCCTTTGCCAACGCCTACCAATTGGCGCTGGTGGGCATCGAGCTGCGAGGCGCAGCCTCGCCCGAGGGCCCGTACTGGAACAATGTGCGGCTCTCCGTGGGCCGCGCCAAGGCGCTGCGCGACTTTGTCACCAGCAAGTGCGACTCTGTCGCCCTTGTCGACTGGCTAACCACCACTACGCCTGAGGATTACCCCCGCTTGCTATGGATGATGGAGCAGCGCAATGACCCCGACACCGAGCTGCTGCGCCAGATCATGGACGAGTGCGGCCACGACAACGATGGCGCCATCAAGAGCCGATTGCAAAAGGTCAATGGCGGCGCGACATGGCGCCGCTTGTTGCGCGACATCTTCCCTGAGCTGCGCGCCGCACGCATAGTGCTGCTGATGAAGCGCACCAACCCCAAGGTGCCCATCACCAGCATCTACAACGTCATCCCCGAGCCAGAAGAGCTGGTCATCGACTATACCCAGCAGATTCCCGAGGCCGTGCTGCCCATGCTGCCGCGACCACGGAAGCACATGCTGTCGGTCAGCTCAAACCTGCTGTACGACGCATTTTATATGCCCAACTTTGGTTGGGCGCCGATGGTCAATGTCGGCGTGGAGTGGTATCCCAAGCATGGCAACTGGACCGTGCGCGGCGCATTTATGTGGCCGTACTACCATCGCTGGAGCAAGTGCAAATTCTTCCAGATACGCGACTACCACCTCGAGGTGCGCCGCTATTTCAATCCCGGCTGGTGGCACACTGGCCTCTATGCAGCCGCCTACGTCAATGCCACCAAGTATGGCATCGGCTTTGACAAATACAAGGGCTGGAAGGGCGAGGGCATCGGCGGAGCCGTCAAGCTCGGCTACGAGCTGCCGCTCGGCAAGGGCAACTGGCGCCTCGACTTCCACATCGCCGGAGGCGTATGGCATACTCGCTATGACCCGTATGTATTCTTCAATCCCCTGACGGGCGAGGAGGATGGCCTGTACTACTACCGCTGGTATGGCCTCAAGGAGGACTTCAAGCGGCGCAACTACAAGCTCACCTGGGTCGGCCCCACCGAGGCCGGCATCACCCTGACATTTGATGTGCTTTATTATCGCAGAAAATAGCACGGCCCCCCAGCCCCCTAAAGGGGGAGCTGCTGAGCGAGGAAAATATTAATGTCTAAATAATTAATAGGTAAAATTTATACACAGATTACACAGATGTCACACAGACCTAACATAGCGTATTTGCTTATAGACAATTTCATAGAGGTGCATTGCACCGACAGATGGCACAGATTCCATCCGGATGGCGATCTGTGGAATCTGTCGGCGTATCTACGCCTCTGTGAAATTATATCCCAGCAAATATCATCAAATTGGTCTGTGTGACATCTGCGTAATCTGTGTATCGTGCCCTTCGTGGTTAAAAACTGTTTAGTGTTGATTTGAAAGATTTTAGCCTCATATTATCCTCTTGTCGCCAGGCGATCGCCCGCATGGCAGCTCCCCCTTTAGGGGGCTGGGGGGCTGGTCGCTGGGGGGCTTGTCTCTTGCTTTTGCTCGTGGGCTGTCGCATCGAGCCGCCGCTGCATCTGGCGGAACTGACAAATGGGCAGGTGATGCTGGGCGAGGTGATCACCGAAATCGAGATCATCTGGGGCATCGAGCCAGACTGGGAAAACGAGTGGTGGTACGGCTGGGACGCCGACGACATCAGCGCCTACGGCGACCTGTCCTATCCCCAGCCCACCAACTATGAGGCATTCTTTATGTACCTTGGCACCGACCCCGATGCCGACGGCTACCAGTCGATGTCGCGCACCACGCTCTACTCTACGCGCTTCCGCCGCCAGTACAGCATCGGCTACCACGATATGGTGGTCTACAGCAACATCGACAGCGATGATGGCACCCAGGTGCTGGTGGTCGACGATGCCGACCCCTACGACATCAATGCCACCACCACGGTGAGCCGCCTCGGCTACGCCGTGCCGGTTGCCGGTTCGATTCACAACTATCCCGAAATATTCTATGCCGGCGAACTTAACGGCTTCTATATCTCACCTAATTTTGAAGATTATGACTATTTTGACGAAGAACTGCAGGCATGGGTCAAATACATCTATGCCAACATGTACCCGCTGGTGTATATCTACTTAGTGCAGGTGGCGGTGTACAACAACAACGGCCGCATCACCTCGCTCGCCGACAATCCGGTGCTGGGTAATATGTCGGCCGGTGTCAAGGTCAATTCGGGCCATACCCACGACACACCGGGTCATGTCGCCTATCCGATGCGCCTCAAAAAGGGGCTCACGGCGCGTGATGGTCGCGATGCCGACATCTTCGGCGGCAAGCTCACCACCTTTGGCCTCTGTGACATGGAGTGCTGGAGCGAGAGCCGCGACAATCCGCAGTATGCCGGCAGCCGTTCTGACCTCAGAAATCATGTCTATCTCGACCTGTCGTTTAGCAACTCGACCGATTCGGTCTATGCCTACGATGTCACCGACCAGGTGCGTCGCCAATCCCATGGCGGCATCATCACCATCGAGATTGACATGGACACCCTCAAGCGCCCCACCAGCTCCTCCTCAGGCGCCGGTTCCGGCTTCGACCCCTACGTCGCCCCCCAAGATTCCATCCAATATGAGTTTGGAATGTAAAGGCAGCCCCCAGCCCCCTAACCCCCTAAAGGGGGGAGGCTACCGCCTGCTGAGGGAGCCCCATCAGTGGGGGGCCCAGGCGCCCCCGCGGGCCCAGTCAGCCGATGGTAATATCTTCCCATTCACCCAATTACAACCAACATATAAATATTAACAAATAAAACTAACCATTCACCCAATCCTCCACTCCCCCTTTAGGGGGCTGGGGGCTTATAACTAAACAAAACCATTCACCCAATCCCCCACACAGCCGCTCCCCCTTTAGGGGGCTGGGGGGCTTATAACAAAACAAAACCATTCACCCAATCCTCCACTCAGCAGCTCCCCCCTCTATGAGGCTGGGGGCTTCCCCCTCTATGGGGGCAGGGGACTAATTCAAAATCAACATCATTCACAAATTTCAACAATCATGAAAGCTAAAAAACTTATTGCGGTATTTGGCCTTTGCTTGGGCCTCGCCGCATGCAGCGAGCAAGGCGTGGTCGATCCCACCTCTGCTGCTAAGGGCTCCTCCCAAGAGGAATCCTCCATGACTTTCTCCATGAAAGTTGGCAACCAGAGCCGCGCAGATAAGGCTCTTCAGGAAGTCAACATGAACTTCGGTGTCTGGGGATACAAGAACGTTGCTTCTGATGGCAGCATTACTACAGATAACAATACCGTCATGGAAAATTATTTGGTAGGTTACGCAAACACTGGTGGCTATCACTATGGTAGTGTTGATGGTTCCGCTACCACCAGCCATTCCACATCAGATACATACGGCGATGCAGAAGGTACTCAGAAGGGTTCAAGCCTCTGGGTATATCAAGGATTAGGATGGGATGACTACCTCTGTGGGGCTGATGGTTACATAAAATCCTCAATCTCTGCCAATAAAAATCAATATCTCAAATACTGGGATTTGAGCGCAAAATACGGCTCATGCGCAAAAGTCCGTG
>NWBJ01000082.1:12939-17024 GCA_002633115.1 Muribaculaceae bacterium Zag1 | reverse complement strand
GGACTTTTGCGCATGAGCCCAAAAAACCACATGCTTTTGTTTCCAAAAACCAAAGACCAAAAACCAAAAGCCATCCCATGTTTGATTCTGATTCTTGGAAAGAAATAGGCGCAACGCTGGCACGCAACAAGACGCGCACCTTCCTCACTGCCTTTGGCATCTTCTGGGGCACCGCCATGCTCACCCTGCTCTGGGGTGGCAGCCGCGGATTGCAAGGACTGATGCTGGCCAACTTTGAGGGCTTTGCCACCAACAGCGCCATCTGCTTTCCCAACCGCACAACCATGCCATACAAGGGTTACCAAAAGGGCATGAACTGGGGCATGACCCAGACCGATGTTGACAATATCCGCCGTTTGGCCCTCGGCTTAGAGGTAGTGAGCCCCATCATCTCCAACTCGAGCACGGCTAAATACAAGGATAAGACCTACAGCGCCAGCGTGATGGGCCTCGAGCCAAATTACGCCCAGGTGATGGCGCCCAAGATACTGGATGGCCGATTCCTGACCGACGCCGATGTCAACAAGACATCAAAGGTTTGCGTGCTCGGCAAGACCACAGCCAACAATCTATTCGGCGATGCCGACCCGCTGGGTCAATATGTTGAGTGCGACAATATCTTCTACCGCGTGGTAGGCATCATCAAAAAACGCAACGATATAGACCTGGGCGGCGATATGGACCAGGCAGTGATTATCCCCATCTCGACCATGCGACGCTCATACAACATGGGCAACCGCATCCATTTCCTCACCATGATATCCAAGCCGGGTTACACGCCCAGCGATATGAAGAGCCAAATCATACGCGCCATCCGCATCGAGCACCCCATTCACCCCGATGATGAAAATGCTATCGCATTCTGGGACATCTCCGAGATGTTTCAGCAGGCCGAGGGCCTACTGCGAGGCATGGATATACTCTTCCTATTCGTGGGATTGAGTTCGCTTATAGCGGGCATCATCGGCGTGGGCAACATCATGTGGATCGTAGTCAAGGAGCGCACCAAGGAGTTCGGCATCCGCCGAGCCATCGGCGCCAAGCCTCGCACCATCCTCTGGCAAATTCTGCAGGAGAGCGCTGTGCTCACCGCCATAGCCGGCACAGCCGGGATATGTTTCGCAGTCGGCATCTTGGCCATTGCCACCCACTCATTAGGAGGCTATGCTGCAGAGGGAGAACGCTTCTCGCCCGATGCGGTGAATTTCCAAATCACCTTTGTGGCCTCGGTGACCATAATGCTCCTCTTCCTAATCCTTGGCGGCGCAGCCGGCTCAATCCCCGCCTACAAAGCCATGAAAATCAAACCCATCGAAGCCCTAAACGACAAATAGTGTTTGGTTTTGGTGTTTGGTTTTTGGTTTTTGGAAACAATACCATCGCCTACAGTAACCTGATATGACATTCCTCTAATACTAATATTTCCAAAAGCTAAATACCAAAGGCCAAAAACCAATACTAATATTTCCAAAAGCTAAATACCAAAGGCCAAAAACCAATACTAATATTTCCAAAAGCTATATACCAAAGACCAAAAACCAATATGAAAAAGATTTTTAAGATTCTGATGTGGGTGCTGGTAGCCGCTGTATTTGTTGGCACATTTGTATATCTCTACATCAACTCGCGACCCAAAGAGGTGAGATACAATATTGTTGAACCAGAGGTGGCCACCATCGAGCGTTCGACCGTGCTTACCGGCAAAATCGAACCGCGCGACGAAATCGAAATCAAGCCTCAAATCTCAGGCATCATCTCAGAGCTGTGCGTCGAGGCTGGCGACTTTGTGCGCAAAGACGACATAATCGCCAAGATCAAGGTTATCCCCGAGGAATCATCGCTCAACTCGGCCCAGAATCGCGTCGACGTTGCCCAACTGTCATTAGACCTGGCCAAAAGCCAGTATGAACGCACCAAGGGGCTGTATGATAAGAAATTTGTGAGCCGCGAGGAATACGAGCAGTCATACACCGAGTGGATGAAGGCCCAGCAAGAGATGGATGCCGCCATCGATGCCCTCTCGATCGTACGCGACGGCATCTCTACCGCCAATGCTCAGCAGAGCAACACCCTGGTGCGCGCCACCATCGACGGCCAAATCCTGGATGTGCCGGTCAAGGTTGGTTCTTCGGTTATCCAATCAAATACCTTCAACGACGGTACCACCGTGGCCAAGATGGCCAACATGCGCGACCTGATATTTGAGGGCAAGGTCGACGAGACCGAGGTGGGAATGTTGCGACCAGGCATGGAGACAGTGATTAGCATCGGCGCCCTCCCCGACATCTCTCACCACGCAGTAATCGAATTCATAGCGCCTAAAAGCACTGAGGAGAATGGCTCGAATACATTCCAAATTAAGGCCGCTATCGAGGTCAATGACACCCTTGAACTTCGCGCTGGCTACAGCGCCAATGCCTCAGTGGTGCTGCAGAGCGCCAAAGATGTGCTGACAGTGCCAGAGGCAACAGTCGAGTGGTCGGGCGACAGTACCTTTGTCTACGTGCTGACCAAGGAACAACCGCAAGAATTTGAGCGCATACCATTCGCCGCCGGCATGAGCGACGGCCTTAAGATCGAAGTCAAATCCGGCATCCCCTCAGACGCCAAGCTCCGGGGCCTCAAAATCGAAGATTAAGTAATAAGTAATAAGTAATAAGTAATGAGTAATAAGTAATGAGTGGAAATTACATTATGAAGACGCTATTACTACTAATGCTTTTGACAGCATCGCTCAGCGCAGCGGCCGAGACTTGGACTCTCGACCAGTGCATAGACTATGCCACCGAGCACAATCTCACTGTCAAGCAGCAGATTGTGAGCCGAATGCAAGCCGAGCAGTCGGTGACAACCGCCAAGTCGCGCTACCTGCCCACTGTCTCTGCCACTGCCGGACAGTCATGGAACATCGGCCGTGGCCTCACCGCCGAGAATACCTACGCCGACCGAAACACCTCGACATTCAGTTGGAACGGTTCGCTCAACGCTCCCCTATTCGACGGCCTCAACACTCCGCGCCAAGTGGCCTACGCCAAGGCCAACCTGCAGCAAGTGATCGAAGAATACGAGGCTGCAAAGGAGGACATCACCATCAATGTGATCAGCGCCTATCTGCAGGTGCTTTATTGCAAGGAGCTCAATGATGTGGCCCTGCAACAGGTCGACCTCTCGAAATACGAACTCACGCGCCAAGAGGCGCTGCTCGAGGCTGGCAAGATTCCTGAGGTTGACATGCTCGAGGCCAAGTCGCAATTGGCATCAGACTTGCTCAATGCTACCCAGACCGACAATGACTGCACTATGGCCAAGATCGACCTGTTGCAATTGCTGATGCTCGACATTGCCCCCGAGGATTTCGAGGTTGCCCCACTCGCCGACGATTCCGACATGCTAATCTCAGCCGATGAGGCCTACACCTTGGCGCTGCAATACAATCACTCGATCATCGCCGCTCGCAAGGGCATCACCGCCTCAGACAAGAATATCGCGCTCGCCAAGACCGGCTACATGCCCTCGCTGTATTTCAACCTGGGCGTTGGCAGCAGCTATTACAAGATTTCGGGATACCCCAACGAGTCATTTGGCGACCAGATGAAGCATAATTACAGCACCTACTTCGGGTTTTCGCTCTCCGTGCCAATCTTTGACGCGCTCAGCACGCGCAATTCGGTCAAGCAAGCCAAGGTGCAGAAAATCAACGCCGAACTGCAACTCGACCAGGCCGAGCAGCAATTGTTCCGCGCAATACAGCAAGCTTATTACCAAGCCATCGGGTCGCAGGAGAAGTTGCAATCGAGCATCATAGCCGACGAGGCAGCGCAAGCCGCCTTCGTGGCCATGCAGGAGAAATACAACATCGGGCGCGCTACTCCCACCGAGTATGAGCAATCAAAATCCAAGGCCCTGCGCACCACCTCAGAGCGCATCCAAGCCAATTACGAATTGATCCTCCGCACCAGATTGTTGCGATACTACTCTACTCCTCACTAATCTCCCTGAAACAACCCCTACGGGGTTGGTGGTAGGGGGTACGACTTAGGCTAGATGAAACAACCCCTACGGGGTAGCCCAGATAGTACACCCTC
>NWBJ01000082.1:0-12818 GCA_002633115.1 Muribaculaceae bacterium Zag1 | reverse complement strand
GACCTACCCCGTAGGGGTAGCCCAGTTAGTACACCCTCAGACCTACCCCGTAGGGGTTGTTTCACTTAGCTAATAATGAATTAAACATAGAATGGGTGCGGCTGTCGTGACGACAGCCGTATCCTTATAATTTATTGTAACCCTCGGTGAAATACGGGGTGACGTAATCAAGGGGACGCACTACGGCTCCGCCGTACATCACCACATCGATGTCGATGGGCACAATGCCGGCCTCCTTCATCCACGGCTGCCGCCCTTCGAGAATTTCGATTTGCTTGGCCAGGGACTTGAGCTCCTCATGCCCCAGCATCGTGCCTACCTCGACCACGCGGTTGGAATATCCCGAAGCGGATGGGTAATCATTCGTTGTCTTCAGCACCTCGCAGCCTTGGCTCTTGAGCGGCTCCAAGGCTCGCGCTATATTTTGGTTGGCATCGGCTACATTCGAGCCGAGACACAGTATGGCTTTCTTCATCAGTTCAGTCCTTTCATAGTGAGCGAAATGCGTTTGCGGTAGTAATCCACCTCAAGCACACGCACTCTTACCTTTTGGTTGAGTTTTACTACATCCTGCGGCCTATTGACTCGGCGCTCGGCCATCTGCGAGATGTGCACCAGTCCGCTCTCATGCACGCCAACATCGACAAACGCGCCAAAGGCTGTGATGTTGTTGACGATGCCGTTGAGCTCCATGCCCTCCTTGATATCGTCGATGGTGGTTACGTTGGGGTCAAAGCCGAATTCCTCGACTTGCTCGCGCGGGTCGCGGCCGGGACGCTTCAGTTCCTCCACTATGTCGGTGAGCGTGGGTAGTCCCACGGTATCGGTCACATAACGCTGGAGGTCTATTTTGTCAATCAATTCTGCATTGTTCACAAGCTGCGCCACCCCTACGCCCAGGTCTTTGGCCATTGCAGCCACGATGGGATAACTCTCGGGGTGCACTGCCGAATTATCGAGAGGCGATTCTGCACCGGGTATGCGCAGGAATCCCGCCGACTGCTGAAATGCCTTGTCGCCCATGCGCGGCACGCGCATCAGTTCGCGGCGCGAGTGGAAGTCGCCCTTCTCGGCTCGGTAAGTCACAATATTGCTGGCCAGCATCGGGCCGATGCCGGAGATGTAAGCCAGCAATTGGCGCGAGGCGGTGTTGACATTCACGCCCACCTGGTTGACGCAACTCATCACCGTATAGTCGAGCGAATCCTTGAGAGCCCCTTGGTCAACATCGTGCTGATATTGGCCCACGCCTATCGACTTAGGGTCAATCTTTACCAGTTCAGCCAGCGGGTCGATCAGTCGGCGACCGATTGACACGGCTCCGCGCACAGTCACATCCTTGTCGGGAAATTCCTCGCGAGCCACATCTGATGCCGAATACACCGAGGCTCCGCTCTCGCTCACCACTATGATTTGCACCTCGCGAGGATAGTGGATCACGTGTAGGAATTGTTCGGTCTCGCGGCTGGCGGTGCCATTGCCCAGGGCTATGGCATCAATCAGATAGTCGCCAACCAGCTTGGCCACCTTGAGCGACGAGCTCACTCGCTCCCTCTGCGGATATATCACATCATGGCAGAGCAGATTGCCCTGTTGGTCAAGACATACGATCTTGCAGCCCGTGCGGAAACCCGGGTCGACAGCCATCACGCGCTTGTGACCCAGCGGCGGAGCCATCAGCAGTTGGCGCAGATTGTCGGCAAAGAGGCTGATCGCCTCGGCATCGGCTTTTTCTTTCCAGATGGCCTCGACCTCATTCTCAATCGATGGCAGCATCAGGCGCTTGTAGCTGTCAGCCACAGCTCCCTTGACCACCTCGGCGCACTCGGGCGCGGCCCCCTTGCGCACAAATATGTTGTTGAGATAATCGAGCGCTTCGTCATCATTGATGTCGACCGACAGTTTTAAGAGCCCTTCGCGTTCGCCACGCTTAAGCGCCAGATATTGGTGGCTGCTGCAGCGGCTCATGGGCTTGTGGAAATTATCGTAGTTGCGGTAATTGTCGGCCTCGGCCTCCTTGCCCTTGGGTATCTTGGCGGTCATGGTGGCTGTGCGCTCCATCTTGCGGCGCACCCAGCCGCGCGCCTTGGCGTGCTCGCTCACCCACTCGGCAATGATGTCGCTGGCCCCAGCGATGGCATCATCGATGCTGTCAACCTTGTCGTTGACAAATTTGCGAGCCGAGGCGTTGAGGTCGCGCGCATTTTGCGCCATGATAATTTTGGCCAGAGGCTCCAGACCCTTCTCGCGAGCCACAGTGGCGCGAGTGCGTCGCTTGGGCCGGAATGGCAAATACAGGTCCTCGAGGACGCTGCTCTCGGCCGTGTCTTCGATTTTTTGGCGCAATTCCGGGGTTAGGGCTCCAGCCTTCTCGATTGTGTCGAGTATGTATTCTTTGCGTTTCTGCAGTTCTTGCAGCTGGTGGTACAGAGTCTCGATGTCGCGGATTTGCACCTCGTTGAGCGAACCGGTACATTCCTTGCGGTAACGGCTGATAAACGGTATGGTGCACCCCTCGTCGAGCAGGGTGATGGTTGATTCCACGTTGCGCTGGTTCAGGTCTAAGCGCCTCGCGATTTCAGCGGGTATGTCAATCACTTTTGTGAGGATTTGAGGGTGAAAAGGGTGATTTCGGGCGTAGCGCCGATGCGGGCCGGGAAGGCCACCTCGCCAGCTCCGATGTTTACATATAGTTTTTGGCCGTGGTCGTCGGCATACAGACCGCCCCAATGCTCATATCTCCACATCGAGGGCGACCAGCCGAACAGCTCCATCTGCATGGCATGGGTATGGCCCGACAGGGTCAGGGCGATGTTGCTGCCGCGATTGTCTTGGATATCGAGGTCCCAATGGGCAGGATTGTGCGACAGCAGTATCTTGGTATGGCGGTCGCCAATGGTGGGATAGGCAATCTTGAGGTCGCCGTAGGTGTGGAATGGCGGGTCGCCGACATTCTCCACGCCGATCAGCACAATCGAATCGCCGCGCCAATGTATCCAATCATGGGCATTGTTGAGCATCTGCCATCCCATCTGGGCTTGCATCTTCTGCAGGGCCCGGATGTCGGCTTGCTTCTGCTCGGGGGTATCCCAGTCGCAATAGTCGCCATAGTCATGGTTGCCCATGATCGAGTACACTCCGCACGGCGCCTTGAGTTCAGACAGCACATCGACAAATGGTATCAGCTCCTGGCTGTGCCTATTCACAATGTCGCCAGTGAATACTATCATATCGGGATTGAGGGCATTGACGCCAGCCACCAAGTCCTCCAGGAAGTCTGGGTCGTTGCCATAGGTGCCGACATGGAGGTCGGATATTTGGGCAATTGTGAAACCATCGAAGCCGCGCGGCAAGCCAGCCACCTCGATATCAACCTCGTTGACATCGATGCTGAAGCGGTTGACGAGCGCGCCCCACCACATGGCCAGGAAGAACACGCAGCCCACTCCGAATCCGACCCATGACATCCACTGCCATCGGTGCTTGTCCCAGATGCACGGTATGCGCGAACACACATCGCCGACCAAGAACAGTATCTTGGGCACGTACACCGAGAAATAGGCATAGAGTATCCACATGGCTGCGCGCAGACAGTCGTCGCTGCCCCCGCGCTTGGGTAGACATATAGCCACAATCAGGGCTGCGGCGCATGCGACAGCCGACCACGCTTGGATGCGCGGCCACAGACGCTTGCGGCAATAGCTATGCAGCGCGCAATAGATGTACAGGTCTATTGCGGCGTTGACAATCAGTATTATGATGATTGGCAGGAGAGGGAAGCGCATTGCTGAAGCTTATTTTTCAGTGGGTTTGCGTACATCGTCAGCATCATGTGGCGCATGTATTCGCGCTCTTCGGGCGTCACATCGGGCACATCCACCTTGTCGAGCTGCTTGTTGATGTAGGCGTTGAATTTCTCAACATCGCCCTGATTGTAATGCTCGCCAAAACGGTCGGTCTTTTGGAGTTCATCATAAGCGATGTAGTTGCACTGGTAAATCTCATACCCGGCATGTATGGCATTGTCAATCAGGCGACAAGTCTCGCGGATAATCTCCAGGCGGTTGTCTGACTGGAATTTCTCGAGTTGCGGATTGATGCACTCGCCGAGCCGGAACATCACGCGGCCCTTGTATTTGAGGATGCCCGTCTCCATCGAGAATAGGTCATCGTGCTGGCTCTTCTTGAATTGCGGGTCGCGCCTCTTGAGCAGGAACTCGCGGGCCTTGAGATAGTCGTTGGGGTCGTACTCGTAGCTAATCGACACCGGGCAGAGGTTGACGGCGAGGAGATTCTCTTTGACAGTGCCGCCTCCGGCGAGCGACAGCATCTTAATCAGGCTCTCCTGGGTCAAGTCGTTGCTGTCTTTGGCGCGACCTTCGCGCTGAGCGATCCACACTGACTCGTGCAGATGGTTGATGGTGTAGTGGATATAGGCCGAGAGCTGCTTGGCAGCTTCGAGTGCCTGAACCATCTTTACGTCGCGCTTCACGATGAAGCTGCGGTTGAGTTTCACCAAGTCGGTAATCCACTCATATATAAGCAGGTTGTTGCCAATCGCCACTTGGGTGATGGGCATGTCGTTGCGAATAAAACAAAGATTGAGGAATGAGGCATCGAGCACGATGTCGCGATGGTTGGTAATGAAGGTATAGCTATGCTCGGGGATGCAGCACTTGTCGAGGCCATCGATCGAGATACCGTCGGTGGTTTGCTTCTCAAGTTTCTGCAGCAGATAGCCCATCACGTAGCGCTGGAAATCGTCCTGAGTATCAACCTTGAGCAGGTCTTCAGTAAATTTCTTGTAGTCAACATCCGGCATTATGTACCTTACGGCATGCTCTACGCCAGGCTCCTTGACCAGCTGCTCAAGTTTCTGCTTGAAATTGGCATCTGTGTAGGGAGCGATGTCTTCGAATTCCTTAGGTATAGGATGGTGTATTATGTCGTGAGCCATGGTTCTTAGCTTTTTGGGAGTTCAAAATTACAAACTTCTCTCCAATTAACCTAATTCTAAGCCAAGTTTTTCATCCATTTACAGATTTTTAAACATTTTAAATATTTCTTCTACACAATTTCCCGCCTTTTGTGCAACAAAAAAAATGAAAAATGAAGAATGAAAAATGAAAAATACCATCCGGATGGCCATTTTTCATTTTTCACTTTTCATTTTTCATTCCTCATTCAATGGGCCATTTTTCATTTTTCATTTTTCATTTAAAAGAGGAGCGCAATGCGGTAGGCCACAAAGGCGAGGACCCAAGCCACGAGGGTGTTGTAGACGATGCTGAATGCGCCGTAGCGCCACGAGTGCGTCTCCTTGACAATGGCTGTAATGGTGGCTATGCAAGGACAATAGAGCAAGATGAATATCATGAAGCTCAATGCGCTGGCGTGGGTGAAATCCGGCTTATGCGTTATGGGATTAGGTTTCTCCAAGCGTTCGCCGAGACGCTCATTGGTCTCGGCCTCATCGCCAGCGTACAGCACGCCCAGGGTGCTCACCACAATCTCCTTGGCTGGAACGCCAGCCAGGGCTGCGACTGATGCGCGCCAGTGGAATCCCAAGGGCGACAGCACGGGGTTGATGGCCTTGCCAGCCATCTCGAGGTATGAATCGTTAGGTGAAATCTCTTCACCCTCGCGTGCCACCTCGGCATAGATTTCGGCTTGATCCTTGCCATCGCGGATGGGGAAATAGTTGAGGGCCCAAACCACGATACTGGCCACGAGGATGATGCCGCCCATCTTCTTGAGATACTGTTCGCCCTTGGCCCAGGTGTGGCGCATCGAGGCTTTGAAGGTAGGTATGCGGTAAGGGGGCAGCTCCATCACAAATGGGGTTTCGTCGGCCTTGAAGTAGAATTTCCTCAGCATCTTTGCCGTGACCATCGCCACGATTATGCCCAGTATGTACAGTCCCATAAATACCAACGCGGGACACTTGGGGAAGAATGTGCCAATCAGCAGCACGTAGATAGGCAAGCGCGCCGAGCACGACATAAAGGGATTGATCAATATGGTGATTATTCGGCTCGACCGGCTCTCAATTGAGCGCGATGCCATGATGGCTGGCACGTTGCAACCAAAGCCCATCACCAAGGGTATGAACGACTTGCCGTGCAGGCCTATGCGGTGCATCACCTTGTCCATAATGAATGCCGCTCGGGCCATGTAGCCCGAATCCTCCATAAATGAGATGCAGAAATAGAGAATTAGGATGTTGGGCAAGAACACAATCACGCCGCCCACGCCGCCGATGATGCCATCGGCGATCATATCCTTGAGGATGCCGTCGGGCATCAGGTTGTTGACCACCTGGCTGAGCCACGCCACCAGGTCTTCAATCCAGTCCATCGGGTACTGGCCGATGGCGAAGGTGGCCCAGAAGATGAAGAACATTATCAGGAAGAAGATCGGAAAACCAAACAGTTTGTTGGTCACCAGGTCATCAATCACATGGGTACGGGTGAGGGTGTCCTTCTCGCCAGCCTTGTAGGTCTCGGCGAGGGCGCCGGCGATGAAGCCGTATTTCTCAGCGGCTATCAGTTCTTGTATGTCGGCATCGGTGTGATCGATGTTGAATTGCTTGAGCAGCTGGTCGCGCAACTCGAGTATCTTTTCGCCTTCGGGGGTCTTGCCGATTATGCGGTTGGCCTCTTGGTCGCCCTCGAGTAGCTTGATCGCTATGTAGCGAGGCGAGAAGTGCATGCCGATGTCGGGAGCGGCCTTAATGGCATCGATCAGTTGGCGCAGCATCTTCTCGATGTCAGCGCCGAGGTTGACGTGGATATGGCGCACAGCCTCGTGCTTGCCCTCGTAGACTTTGATCACGGCGTCAAAGAGTTTGTCGACTCCCTCGCCGGTCTTTGCCACGATGGGTACCATAGGCACGCCTATCATTTCGCCGAGCATCTTGTAGTCGAGTATGGCGCCTGATTCGCGCACTTCGTCGTACATGTTGAGGGCGATGACCATACTGCGGTCCATATCAATCAGCTCGGTGGCGAGGTACAGGTTGCGTTCGAGGTTTGAGGCGTCGACCACGTTGATGATTACGTCGGGCGAATAGTCGCGCAGGTAATTGCGCACGTAGAGCTCTTCGGGCGAATATGAGGTGAGCGAATATGTGCCGGGCAGGTCGACGATGTTGAATCGGTAGCCCTTGTAGTCGAAATGGCCAGTCTTGGCGTCGACTGTCACGCCCGAGTAGTTGCCGACATGCTCCTTGGCTCCCGAGGCGATGTTGAATAGCGAGGTCTTGCCGCAATTGGGGTTGCCAATCAGGGCCACATTAATTACTGTCTCTTTTTTGGCGTGCTCTACCGCCTCGTGCTGTTCTTCGCGCTCTCTGGGTGTTTGTCCCGGCAGGCTCACTGGGTCGACCTCGATCATGCTGGCCTCGCTGCGGCGCAGCGACACCTCATACCCCATTATTGAGTATTTCACCGGGTCGTTGAGCGGCGCTTGCTGCAGCACCTTCACGGTGCGACCTCTGACAAAACCCATCTCCATGACGCGCTTCCTGAACGCTCCATGGCCTAATACCTTGACAATTACGGCCTCTGAGCCGATTGGCATTTCCGACAATCTCATTGTTTAAATAGCTTCTTATTTTGCGAATTGCAAAATTACTCAATATTATACTAACAAACAATACCCACTTTTGGTGATTCCCTCCCCCAAAATTTCCCCAAGCCACTTTGACGTGAACCTCACAAAATATTTGTTGTTTACAAATAAAAGTGGTAAATTTGCGGTATAAATGATGACATTATGACTTACGACAAGATTATAGAAACTATTGATAGCCATTTGGCTCGAAGCTCCAAGCCTTATTGGGGAGATTACTTCATTGGCATCACTGGCAATCTCGAGGAGCAGTTGGCCTATCACAAGGTACCAAAAAATAATTTTTGGTATGTATGGTGTCGCGCCGACAATCCTACCATCGCTCGACAAGCCGAGAAGCATTATCTGGCCAAAGGCATGGAGGGTAGCCCAGCATCAGGCGACAACCCCCTATTCGTGTATTGCTACGAAATAGCCCAATTCACTCGTGAGGCATGAGGGAAGATATTATTCTGGCCGAGTCTGGAGCTTTGGCCTCTATCAGCATTGGTGCCAACGGAATATCTTTCTTTGCTGAATCCTGCACCCAAAATAAAATGAGCGGTATAACCTTCTGTACCCATCAAAATCTTCACGACCTAATAGAATTCTTAACAAGAGTGTTCTCTATATGACCCCATACCCTATCCAGGACGCCGAATCTCTCATTCGGTTTATACCTCCAGAATTTTGATGTTTTATCAAACACATGAATTGGATTATACTGATTATCGCCGGATTTTGTGAGACAGGATTTGCTTTCTGCCTTGGCAAGATGAAGGGCCTGGAAGGCGCGGCATGGTGGTCCTGGGGCGCAGGGTTCATAATCATGCTGACCATGAGCATGGTATTGTTGGCCAAAGCTGTGCAAACTATTCCCATCGGAACAGCCTACCCTGTATGGACAGGCATCGGTGCCGTGGGCACAGTTATTGTCGGCATCGTTTTCTTCCATGAACCAGCGACATTCTGGCGCCTGTTTTTCATAACCACATTAATTCTATCTATTGTAGGACTAAAAATGGCACACTGATGGAAAGAAAGATGAGACGGTTCAAGCAACAGCTCCCAGCAGAGGAGTGCATGGAGATATTGCGGCGCACGACATCGGGCGTTTTGGCCTTGTGCGGGCAGGATATGATGCCCTACGCTGTGCCGTTGAGCCATGCCGTGGATGGGCACAGACTAATCTTCCACTGCGCAAAAGAGGGCCACAAACTCGATTTGATACGCCAGAATGGGAATGCCTCATTCTGCGTCATAGACCAGGACGAGGTGCACCCCGAGAGTTTCACCACCTATTTCCGCAGCGTCATCGTCTTTGGCCAAATCCGCATCATCAAAGATGAGGCTGCCAGCCTTGAGGCGGCAAGGATCATTGGTCGTCGATGCAATCCCGACGAAAAGGCATTGGACGAAGAATTGGCAAAAGGCTTCTCCCGCGTAGTAATGCTTGAAATGACCATCGACCGCATCACCGGCAAGCAAGCCATCGAAATGGTAAAAAGATAATCATAGGCATGATAAAGGACAACGAAAAAATGGCGTCATCGACCTGCAGGGCAATACCGTAGTCCCCATTGAGTACAGATGGGTATGGGGCGATGGTGATTATTTCTCCCCCACGGGCGAGGAAGTCATCCCTTTGGGGTCGAGGCGCATCAAGAAGCAGAGATTCAGCTATCGATATACCTTCTATACCGATGAATCGCGCGAGGAAGAATTCCGTATCGAGGGGTACTCGCCAGAATAATGTTGAGCCTACATTTCTTTTTGGCGCTGAGGTTCGCGTAGAGGCTTTGATACGTCCAAGTCCTCGAGTGCAATCGTGTCCTTATGCGCACTTATGTCCTTGCGGTCTATAGCCTCCTTGCGGTCGGGAGCGGGGTTATGGGCTGGAGCGGCCATGGCGCGCTTGGCGGCGATGCGGGCCTGCAGGTAGTCGCCGAGCCAGAGGCCGAATAGGATGAGCACAAACCCAGTGATGCCGAGCACCGTGATGGGATCATGGAATATGATGGCCGATGCAACGAGCGTCACCACCGGCTGCAGATACATGTAGTTGTTGGCCTTGACAGCGCCAACCTTGTCGATGGTGCGAGCCCAGAGGAAGAAGCTGATGATCGAGGCGCCCAGAGCCAGAAACACCAAGTTGCCCAGCACCCAGCGGTTTGACAGCACCTCAAGCGGACTCTCGAGCGAGGGCTCCAGAGCCAAGAAGGGGAGGGCCGTGATGATGCCGTAGAAGAATGTCTTGCGAGTGATGAACATCGCATCATACACCACATTCAGCCGCTTCAGGATCAGCGAATACAATGCCCAGCACACCGACGTCGACAGCGCCAGCAAGTCGCCAAGCGGACTGATCTTTAGCGACATAGCACTGCCCAGGAAGCTGTTGAATATCACAAACACCACGCCCGCGAATGCCACGAGCGAACCGATGATAATCCCCCGCCCCGGCCTCTCGCTCTTATATATAAGGCCTACGAGCAGTACCGTCACCAAGGGCGACGTGCTCGACAAGAGCGACACATTGGTCGTAAGGGTCATCTTAAGGGCAGTGTTCTCGGCTATGAAATATATCGAGCCGGCGCTCATGCCGCATAGCAGCATCAGCCCCTCGTCCTGCCAGTTGTTGCACATTAGGCGCTTATGGGAAATGCAGACCACCAAGGCGTAGGCAATGATAAAGCGGTAGACATAAGCCTCGGTAGGCGTAAGGCCACCGTTGTCCATAATATAACTTGTGGACACAAACGATAGGCCCCAAAAAACAACAGCTATCATTGCGCCGAGATGGGCCATAACTAGTCCTCCAGCGTTATGCATAGCTGTCTTGAGTGAATTCATGGCGGTATAGTATCTTCGGTTAACTATTGGTAGTGCAAATTTACGAATAATTTTTAAAATCCCAATAATATCTCAAAAATTTCGTAAATTTGCGCCAACATTCCTCCATTTGACGATTCATAGCTCGAGGCTGCCCACCAAAAAGACCAAAAGCCAAAAGCCAAAGAAGACAACAAGGACCGGCAAAGCCCTCCAACTTTTCCAAAAGCCAAAAGCCAAAGACCAAAGACCATCATGACATTTGACGAAATCCTCAGAAACGACGCTGTACTCGACGCCCTCTACGATATGCACTTCGACGAGTGCACCCCCATCCAAGAGCTGGCCATCCCCATCATAGCCCAAGGGCGCGACCTGATTGGCATCGCCCAGACGGGCACCGGCAAGACTGCCGCATACCTGCTGCCCGTAATCGACCGCATGGCCGAAGAGGGATACCCCACCGACGCCATCAACTGCCTGGTGATCGCCCCCACGCGCGAACTGGCCCAACAGATCGACCAGCAGATGGAGGGCTTCGCCTACTTCATGCCCGTCAGCAGCCTCGCCATATACGGCGGCACCAACGGCGAGGGCTACGAGCGGCAGCGCCGAGGCCTGACACAGGGGGCCGACGTGGTGATAGCCACTCCGGGCCGACTGATAGCCCACCTGAGCATGGGGTATGTCGACCTGTCGCATGTGGCATTTCTCATTCTCGATGAGGCGGACCGCATGCTCGACATGGGATTCTATGACGACATCATGCAGATCGTGTCTCACCTGCCCAAGGAACGCCAGACCCTGCTATTCTCAGCCACGATGCCCCCAAAGATACGCACCTTGGCGTCTAAGATACTGCGCAACCCGGCCGAAATCAAACTGGCCGTGTCAAAGCCGGCCGAAAAGATACGCCAGCAGGCGGTTATCTGCCACGAGCCGCAGAAGCTCCCCACCCTAATCCGCATCCTGTCGGAGGAACCCTTCTCAAGGGTGCTGATCTTCGCCTCGTCAAAGCAAAAGGTCAAGGAGCTAAACTTTGAGCTTAAGCGCCGGGCCTCGTCGATCAAGGGCAAGCGCGCCCATGTGGGCGTGATGCACTCCGACCTGGAGCAGGCCGAACGCGACGCCACCATGTTGGCATTTCGCGCCGGCAAAATCAATGTGCTTGTCGCCACCGACATCGTAGCGCGAGGCATCGACATCGATGACATCACCCTGGTGATCAACTACGACTTGCCTCATGACCATGAGGACTATGTGCACCGCGTGGGGCGCACGGCTCGCGCCGACAGCGACGGCCGTGCCGTCACCTTCGTGACGCAGCGCGACCTGGGCCGCTTCCGCCGCCTCGAGCAATTCTTGGAGAAAGAAATCGAGCGCCTGCCGCTCGACCCAGACCTGGGCGAAGCCCCCAATACCGGAAAGACCCCTCGTTCAGAAAAACGCCCCAAAGAGCCCCGCCGCGACAAGCATTCCCACCGCTCCTCAGGCCGCAAGCCCTCGAAACCCAAAGCCGAGGACCCCAAACCCACTACCGAAACAGCAAATCCTGAACCCTCTCCTACCCCCGCCGATTCAGCACACCCCGATGCCCCCACCAAACCCAAGCGCTCAAAGCGCCCTTGGCACCGCAAGCGCAAGCCCAAAGCAGGAGATGACCAAAAGTAAAAACCATAAAAAGTACGTCATTTTTACCACATTATTTGGAAATGTGGTAAAAATGACGTACTTTGATTGTTTAAATTGAAAGAGAAAATAAAAGGAGACAACAAGATGAATAAGGATGAGAAGAAACCAGTGAAGATATTGTTTGTGTGTCTGGGGAATATATGCCGCAGCCCAGCGGCTGAGGGGGTGATGCAGCAACTGATCGAGGATCGGGGGCTGCAAGGCCAGATCGAGGTCGACAGCGCCGGCCTCGGCAATTGGCATGTCGGCGACCTCCCCGACCGGCGCATGCGCAGCCATGCGGCGATGCGCGGCCTCAACCTCACCCATCGGGCTCGGCAGGTCAGGCCGAGCGATTTCTGTGATTTCGACCTGATTATCGGCATGGATGATGAGAATGTGCGCGCCTTGCGCCGCATGGCGCCAACCCCCGAGGCCCGCGCCAAAGTCAAGCTGATGACCGATTACTCCACCATCCGCCCCCGTCCCTCCACCGTCCCCGACCCCTACTACGGCGACTCCCGCGCCTTTGACTACGCCCTCGACCTCATCGAGGACGCCTGCTCCGCCCTCCTCCCAAATGTGCTCAAAAAATACACTTAAGGGATTTTTGCATTTCATTTCACCCCTTGGTTTTACCACTCAATCCTCACCACGGGCTCTGGGTGCCGTCCTCCCCGCTACCCCGTAGGGTAGGGTGTTCA
>NWBJ01000081.1:79210-82322 GCA_002633115.1 Muribaculaceae bacterium Zag1 | reverse complement strand
GGAATGCTCCGTTTTGTGCAATTTGGCTACCCGCGATGCCAAGGAATACTATATGCGCACTCGCCCCTACGCTTACTTTGGCGAAGACACCTGCCTGCCCGACGACCAAGCTGCTCTGTCAACCAACGGCTCCTACCCATCAGGCCATACCTCTATCGGCTGGGCCACAGCCCTGGTGCTCGCTGAGATCAATCCTGACCGCATTGATGAGATTCTGGACCGAGGCTACGAGATGGGCCAAAGCCGAGTGATTTGCGGCTACCATTTCCAGAGCGATGTCGATGCCGGGCGCATCGTTGGCGCCGGCGTAGTGGCTCGCCTCCATGCCGACCCCGGATTCCAGGAGCAACTGGCCAAAGCCAAAGCTGAATTTGCCCAGAAAAAAGCCGAGGGAAAAGTAAAGCCCAGCGAGAAGAGAAAGTAAAGCACACATCATTGAGGGAAATACAACAATCAACTAAAATACACACAAGTTTCAACCCTTAATTCTTAATTTATTATGAAAGCATTCTACCCAATCGGGCTGGCATTATTGCTGGCCGCATCGGTCGCACCCAGTGCGCAAGCTGACGAGCCCCAACTCAAAGTAACCCCTACCGGCCGCGTGCTGGTCGACGGAGCTCTTTATTCCGGTCCTGACCGCGAGTTGTTCAAAGATGGAGCCGCTATCCCGGATGTCCGTATGGGCGTTAAGGCCACATACGGCAAATGGAGCGGAAAAGTCGACATCGGTTATTCGATGCAGACCCTTGGCCTCAAGGACATTTTCATCCAGTACACTTTCAACCCTACTTGGTTGGTAAAAGTGGGCAACTTCACCCATCAATACGGTCTGCAGTCATCGACCAGCTCATCGATGAAGGCATCGTTTGAGGAACCGCTGAGCAATACTCTATTCAACGCTGCCCGACAGATCGGCGTGATGGGCGTATACAGCGGCCAACAGTTCTTCGGCACCTTCTCGGCTCATGCCGAACCCAAGTCAATCAAGCAGACCCCTGATGAGATGAATCATCAAGGCTGGGGATTCTGCTCGCGTTTGGTAGCCCGACCATTCCACACCGACGATGGCACAGTATTCCAAATCGGTATCTCTGGTGCTTATGTGGCACCGCAGACCGAGGGCGAAGACATGCCTCACGAGGGTTTCACCATGGCAGGCAACTTCCCGACCCGCGTTGACCGTGTCGTAGCCGCCGAGGTCGACCTGACCAATGCTCGCAACATGTGGAAATTCACTCCCGAGCTGGTTGTAGCCAAGGGCCCATTGGCAGTCGAGGCTCAATATTTCTTCAACCGCGTGAATATGCACGACGGGTTGCACAACTTCACTGGTCAAGGCGCTTATGTGATCCTGCGCGGCTTGATTCTGGGTCAGCACTACGGATACTCAATGAGCGATTGCGGACTGGCTACTCCTAAGCCCGGCTCGTTTGAGTTCGTAGCCCTCTATAACTACAGCTCGCTCTCAGATAAGAAGGCGCAATGGATTGATGATGACGGCGTGGTTTGCGACGGCATCTATGGCGGCCGCGTCAACACCCTGTCGGCTACTCTCAACTACTATATCAATCCTTATATGCTGGTGCGTTTCAACTACGCCTACACCCACCGCTGGAATGCCTCTGATCTGCCTCGCGCCGACTTCAACGCCTTCCAGGTCCGCGTCCAAATCCTCTTCTGATACCGCGCCGCTTCTACACCTTTGGTGCCAACAACGGTTATATTCCTAAAACCAAATACCTAAAACAAAAAACTGCTATGAAAAAGATATTCTCTATTATTCTGATTGCGCTGTTGGCGTTGCCTATGGCTGCGCAGGTAAAGCGCTCTGACGATTTCCACAGCAAATACAAGCTCAAAGAGGCTGTGGTACTTAGCCGTCACAATATACGCTCGCCTCTCTCGGGACGCGGCAGCACTCTCGGCGACCTCACTCCCCACGAGTGGGTGAAATGGTCAGCCGCCCCAAGCGAACTCACCAAGCGCGGTGGCGCTTGCGAGACATTGATGGGACAATTCTTCGGCGACTGGCTCATTGGCGAGGGCCTCTTCCCAGCCAACTATGTGCCTACTGCTGATGAGGTTGAGGTCTATGCCAATTCGATGCAACGCTGCATCGCTACGGCCCAGTATTTCACCTCGGGATTCATGCCAGTGGCTAATCTGCGCGTCAATCATAAGTATTCGCCATCAAAGATGGATCCAGTGTTCAATCCTTGCCTCACCAAGGCAAGTCCCGAATTTGTCGAGGAGGCCCAAAAGCAGATTGCAGCCATGGGTGGCGAGGGAGGCGTGGTAGCCTATAATGAGGCTATCGCACCCAACTACGCCCTAATCGAGGAGGTAATTGATGCCAAGACCTCACCGGCTGCCAAGGCGGGCAAATTCAAAGGCTTCAATGACTACAATTGCAAGGTAAAGCTGGAGAAAGGCAAGGAGCCGTCATTTGCCAGCGGTTCGCTCAAGGATGCTTGCTCGGTATCTGATGCTCTGACGCTGCAATATTACGAGGAGCCTGACAGTCTGAAGGCTGGCTTTGGCCATCCCCTCACTCGCCAGCAATGGAAGCAGATAGCCGAGGTCAAGGACGCCTATCAGGATATGCTCTTCTGCGCTCCCATCGTGGCAGCCAATGTGGCCCATCCGCTGATTGAGTATATGCACGATGAGTTAAACTCTGATGCTCGCAAATTCTGTCTGCTCGTTGGCCATGACAGCAACATCGGCAGCGTGGCCGCCGCTCTCGGCATCGAGGTTAAGGATCTGCCCAATGCCATCGAGGCTCAGACTCCTATCGGTGGCAAGATGGTGTTTGAGAAATGGGAAGGCCCCGACGGCAAGGAGTATGTAGCCGTCAACATGGTCTACCAGACTGTAGACCAGCTGCGCGACCCCTCGCTCCTGCTCGTTGAGAATGCGCCTATGGTAGTGCCAGTGCCTATCACCGGCCTCACCCCCAACGCCGATGGCCTCTACTCCCTCGATGACATCAACGCCCGCTTCCAGCAAGCCCTCGCCGCCTACGAAGCCATCCCCTACTGATATCCAAATGGATGTGTGTCCGGATGGCTAGTGCGTAGCACGTCTCTTGTCTGTTAACCCCGCATGG
>NWBJ01000081.1:71646-79187 GCA_002633115.1 Muribaculaceae bacterium Zag1 | reverse complement strand
TCCATGCGGGGTTAACAGACAAGATTCGTGCTATCGCACTTATATTACTTGTGTTTCATCTCTACGAAGACCTTGGTATCCTTGACGATGTAGATGCCGGTGGTGAGGTCGTGGACCTCGTTGAGGCCGGGCTGCACATCGAGGATGCGCAGGGCCTGTCCAGCCAGACTGTAGATCGTGATGCGCTGCGCACGGCTCGTGCTGATATACAGCACGCCATCGTAACTATACACGCGCCACAGGGCATCATTGATCAAGTCAGCCGGCAGACTATTGCTATTCCAACCCAGGGGGGCCAAGCGAATCGGACTGCTCAGGCGGCTACCATTGGCATCGGTCAGATAGGCCTCAAACGGCTCCACATCGCGCAGCTCAGGCACAAATGCCGAGCCCTCGGCATATCCCATGCTGTCGTCATAGCGGTTGATCGGAGCCAGCGTGTCGTCCTGTCCAAGCCTCATCGTGGTGCCCACTAAGCGCATCGAGCCGCACGGACTCTCAGCATCCTGAGTGACTGGGAATGTCGCATTGTCGGCCACAAACTCGACCGTGCCAGCCAAGATATAGTCGTCGATATACTCTATATTGTTTGGCATCGATATCAAGTAAGGCGTGTATGCCTCAATCTGGTCAGCCGCTTGCCAACGGCCATTCATGCTGTACAGCCAGAAAGGCTTAGCCTGCGAGTAATCAGTGCTGCTAAACGCTGCAAACGGTCTGATTTCGCCCTTGGCCGTCACCGTGCCAGAGTTGCCGAGATGGTTGATGGTCTGCACGTCAAACGGCAGCACCAGAGTCTCCCACCCCTGCGTATCGCCATTCATGGCGGTAGTCATCGAGTAGGCGTGGGTGTAGCGGGCCTCATAAGCCGTAAACTCCTCGGGGCAATAGAAATTGCCCGATTCGTCGAGCTCGATAGCCTCGGCGTATCCATTGACCACCACGTTGCGCACGCCGCTCTTGGCAGCCAGGTCGTCACTGCTCACATAGAGCAGCAGGTTGGGATTGAAATCAAACAGGCCGTCTGGCACGTCGACATCCTCCAATTCCCAGATCACTGCGCCGAGACTGGTCAAGGCCATGAGTTGCACAAAGTCACTGTTATTGGCTGTGCCTTGCAGCCTAATCCATGCCAGGTCGGCCAGCTCATCGGCAGCCCACTCAAAGCCCTTGCTCAACTGGCCAGCCTCGTTGACAATAGCGGTCTCGCCATCGAAGTAAGCCGGCACGACATACTCTGTCACCTCGCTGTCGTTGAAATTCTCCATCGAGGCCCAAGCCTTGATGCTCTTGGCGCCATAGATGTCAAATGCTCCATCATAAACCGTGGTCGCTCCGTCATCGAGCGTATAGCTGATGGTGGCGCCAGCCTCAGCGGTAATCTTAGCCATTCTGCCATCATAACTGATGCTCGGTGCCTCGCACTCCACCGCATTTGGCAAGAAGGTTGCCACTTCTGAGGGGTTGAAATTGTCGGCATAGGCTATCGCCTTGATCATCCTATTATCCGCAATCTGGAATGGACCACTATACAGCGTTGAATTCATATCCGGGTCGCTGCTCGATCCGATATTGTAGTATATGGCAGCGCCATTAGTAGCGCAACTAATCTCTACCATATCCTCATCGGCCATCTTGAATGTCGGCTTTGCGCACTGGAATGTGTCGATCACCTGGGTTGCCACATCGGAATCGAAATAACTCTCCCTCATGGCAATTGCCATTACAGTGCAGTTTTGGCTGACAGTAAATGCGCCTTCATACAGTGTCGATGCGCTCGTCGGGGTCGTGCCATCAGTGGTGTAATAGATGCTCGCCTCACTGGTGGCAGTAGAGATGCTCACCGTGCCGCTATTTACAGTAAACTCCGGTTTCACGCAGGTCACAGCGCTCTTGTCATAGTTGCAAATGGCGACATCTGAGTCGTTGAAGTTGGCCTTAATGGCGATAGCCTTGATGGTGCAGCTTCCGCTTACAGAGAAACTGCCTGAGTAGTAAGTCGAGGCGCTCGACGGCTCGGTGCCATTGAGGGTGTAGTAAATCCTTGCGCTGTCAGTTTCGCAGGTGATTGTTACCGTGCCTAAGTAAACTGTAATCTCCGGCTCGGCGCAATAGAAGGAATTAACCTCCTTCTGGGCCACATCGGAATCGAAATAGCCAGTCTTTATGGCAATCGCCTTGATGGTACAGTTCTGGCTGACAGTAAATGCGCCTTCATACAGGGTCGATGCGCTCGTCGGGGTATCGCCATTAAGAGTATAGTAGATGCTGGCTATGTCGGTGTCGCAGGTGATTGTTACTGTATTGCCAGATATGGTAATCACTGGGGGCACGCAGGTCACAGAGTTCTCGTCATAATTGTAAGTGGCAACCTCTGAGTTGTTGAAGTTAGCCCTTACGGCAATAGCCTTGATGGTGCAAACGCCAGAGACGGCAATAGGCGTGCTGTAGATGTCGCTGAGTGCGGTAGGATCAGTGCCATCGATGGTATAGTGGATGGCTACGCTATCGGTCTCACAGGTTATGGTCGCCACACCGTTTCTTACAGAAATGATCGGGGTCTCACACTTGAATGTGTCAATTACCTGGGTGCTAACCTCTGAATCATTGAAGTTAGTCTTTTTGGCAATTGCCTTGATGGTGCAATTCTCGGTTACCGTAAATGGATTCTCATAAAGCGCAGAGAGAGCGGTTGGCTCCGTGCCGTTGAGGGTGTAATAGATTTTCGCGCTGTCTGTCTCGCAGGCGATTGTCACCTTGGCACCATTGACAGTAAACGTAGGAGCCGAGCAATAGAACGAATCAATCACCTCAGTGCTAATCGCAGAATCAAAGTAATCATCCGTTACGGCTATGGCCTTGATGGTGCAGTTCTCAGTCACAGTAAATGGATTGATATACTTCGTTGAAGCAGAGGTCGGATTAGTGCCATCGAGGGTATAGTATATGGCGGCATTCTTTGTGGAGGATTCAAGCTTAATGGTTGTGCCGTCCACGGTGATTGTCGGTGCCACACAGGTGACAGATGATACCACATAGCTATACTCGACTATTTCTGAATCAAAATACCCGCCGAGCGATGCCAAAGCATAGACATAGCCCGAGGTAGACTGTGTAAATGGGTCTTGATAGATAGTGCCATCGACCTTTACATCAGGATTGCTCTGCTGCGAGCTATAGACAGCATAATAGATTTGGGTATAATCCGGGTATGCGCCCTCGATATAAATCTGACGGCTTGCATAGCGGATGCTCGGCTTTTCAAGCCGCTGGGTGGCGTGCACGGTATCCGACATCGCTGACTCATGCAGCGACTCATCGGCTAATTGATAAACCGCAGTAACGGCGTAGTAATTGGCCTCCAACAGGTCGAGCGTAGTGTCATTGTATGTTGTCTCGGTGAGCAGACCATCATTCAATGGGTCGTTTGCGCCATTGCGGTACACCCTGTATCCGGCCAACCACGGCAACTGGCTATCGCCAAAGCCCTCAGCGCGAGCGGCATCAAGTATGGCCTCGAATGCCTCGTCGGTGCCATCCCAGGTGAGGGTTACGCCGCTGGCCATTGAGGTCTCAGCCTTAAGATTGGATATCTCGGGATATTCGCTCGGTATGTAGTCATAAGTCGGAGCTCTCTTGAACGATGCTGTCTCGATGCTGCTGACTGTGCCGTCGGGCATAACCAGGGCGCAGAGGATATGGTAGTCGCCTTCGTCCAAGTCGCTCACATCAGCGTCAAACGAAAAACCGCCATTGGCATAAGTCCCGCCTTTCTTAAATGTCCCATAGTCATAAGTCACATTGCCCTCCTCATCAGGGATGAAGAAGGTATAGTAGCACATCATATTCTGATATTCCTCGTCGGTTGGCACTCGCAAGAAGAACTTTGAGAATGACGAAGACCAGATATTGTCATCACCCTTGATTTGCGCGCGCAGTATGTGGAGGCCGATCGGAAGCGACTTGACATCGAAATCGATGGCAATCAGCCCGTCGTCGGCGCTCACCTGGCGCGAGTCCTGCAGCTTTTCGTCGATGTAGGTGTTAAGCGTACCGCCCGATGATACCGAAGGCATCTTGAAGAAATATGTGCAATATGGGGCCGAGAGCGTGCCGTCGTCAGAAGATGTTTGAGCCAATATGCTGTGAAGGCCCACATTCAGGCTTTTGATATCCACATCGAGATTGACTATGCCTGATGAGGTTTTCAAGTCATATTCAGAGTGGAATTTCTCATCGATGTATAACTTGAGCTGGGCGCCTTCCTGATAAGATGGTTGGCGGAAGAACATTGTAGTGTAGGGCGAGGACAATGCTCCGGTCTCTGTCACGGCTTGCACCGTCAAGGTGTGGAGCGAGACTGATAGCTTCTCTACATCTATATTTAGGTTGATGGCTCCATTGTTGGCTGTTACCTTTTGGCTTGAATAGAGTTCATCATCAATATATGCGTTCAGGGTAAAGATGCCGCTGAAGTCAGTGGTCTTTTAAAAAGAAGCACGACTTTACGCTGCTCAGGGTATCGCCGTCTGAGATTTGGAAATGCACGGCATGCACGCCCTCGGGGAGGGAGGCTATGTCTACGTTTACCCTTGACGACTCGCTGGTGAGCGTGCCATCTTTGCCGCCATCATAGTCGTTGCCGAACCAATAATGGTAGGTATAATTGATTTGGGCCCAGCCAATGACCAAGCCCAAAATCGTCAGTGTCAGCAATAATGACTTGCGCATATTACTTCACTTGTATGGTGACAGGCAGGGTTCCGCTGCTGGTCGATTGCGAATCCACAGTCAGGCTCACAATCTGAGGATTAGTGGGTGTTGTCTCAAAGGGGAGGAAACCGCCGTAAAGACCCACCTGCTCACCATCGGTACCAAGATAGGTGGCAGCAGCGGTATCGGTTAGTTTGTAGAAAGTGCCGTCTTGGAATAAGGAGTCATAGTCATCAGCGGAAATAGTAGAATTGTCTACCCCAACTGAAGAACTGGCAAGTGAAAATCCTCCAACAAATATATTATTATAAAAAGTACTGTTAGGCCAAGAAGACGTACTATTGCTCTTAATGATGCAATTTGTGAACGAAGAACCACTGCAAACAGTCTGAAACCTAGTGTTTTCATCCTCCAGTACGCAATTTTTGTAGTCGAAGGAATGGGTGCCAGAATTAAATTGGGTTTGATAGAGATATGAATTCTGGAATACTATTCCATTGCTGGCATAAGATAGTTGACAATCGTTTAAAACGCAATTAATTATCGAACAATCACTAATAATTTTAGCTTTAGAGTCTTTTATAGTATTGGCAAAAGTACAACGTAAGAACAATCCACCATGGAAACCGTTAATAGTCACAATACCGGAGCAAGTTACTCCTTCCATTCTGAACTTATTCCCTAAGGAATCGGCTTCAAAATTTATAGTAAAATCGTTTACTATGGTGGTTCCTGTAGAAGTAGACTCCTCTCCTGTTACTTTTGTCATCCCTGCGCCACAAATAGTTATGACCTTTCCCAAATTTACAGAATGGAAAGTACCTGGTGATAAGTAAATTGCATCCCCTGTTTCTGCATCTGCATAAGCATCAATTAAGCCAGTAGCTCCATAGTATTGCGTAACTTCGCCAGTTGAGGCTTTGCTGAGAGTTGCGACAACAGTCTGCTGGGCATAAGCGCAGCCTATGGCCAGAATGGCCATAAAGAGAGTCAAGAATTGTTTCATTTGGATTGGTAGATTATTTTGTTTACTTGATTGCATAATAAAAGTGGACTGCTCAATCCTGCTAGTCTCTCAGTGAAGGCCTTAGGATGCCCATTAGCTAAGACAAGCAGTCCGGTCAGCCCACGTAGTGATTATAAAAATTACCCAAATGACGGGTCGCATGACTGCAACTCGCCACCGGGCGAATATAATCTACCCTGGACGTTACCCCTACTGCACTATCTTCCAGCTAATTGAAAAGTTCCTAAGTTTTCACGTCAGAAGACAGCGTTGGAAAAAACGCCTTTGTATGTCATTACCCTCCCGCCACGGTCAGCTTGCCGGTCGCGCGAAGGCGAGTTTCAGGGCTCTCTTGCCCCTCCCTCATCGCAAATTTACACCATTTTTCCTTTCCCCACAAATTTTTCACCAATTTTTTTCAAAAATTTTTAATTTTCCCCCCTTTCCACCAATTCTTTGCCCAAATTCCACACCATCTGGGGGGCCTGGCGCCCTCGCGGGCCCGGTCAGCCGATGGTATCTTTATGTATCCGTATGGCGGCATCCTTCCGCGCCCTACACACAGGCGACCCTACGGGCCGCGCCGGGATGGGGATGGTGTCGATTGCCTTTTTACACATAGCAGTCACCATCGCTATTGTCCGCAGATACGTATCGCCTCTGCAAAGAGAAAAGAAGCAGCTCCTTGGCCCCCAATTAAATATGGAGCAGGAAATATATTTTTCTACTTCATATTTTTATGTGAAATAATGCAAAGAAATTCCCCTATCCTAACAAAAACTCATCAAGAGAAAGAATTTTTTGATTGTCTTTACATTTATGTAAAACAAAATCGTTATCTTTGCAGTTAGAATTAAAACTACTGGCTTTATGAACGAAGCAGAACTTGTGGTCTTTGACCAATCTGACCATTGTACAGTGTATTCACTTAAATTCACCTCCGAGGAAGAAAGTGAAATAGAACGTTTCTATTCTAAATTCAAAGAGAGTTCAGAGTATAATGAGGATTTTGAGCGAATCATTTCGGTGCTTATGAGCATGCTGGATAAGGGTGCTCTTGAGAGATTGTTCCGATATGAAGGAAAATGGAGTGATCGTGTTTGCGCACTTCCTGTATACAGGTCAAAATTACGTCTTTATTGTGTCCGTATATCCGATAAGATTATTGTTCTGGGTAACGGAGGCGTAAAGAAGACTCAAAAGTATCAAGAAGATGATGAGTTGCGAGGATATGTAGTAACCCTCCAAACCTTTGATCGGCTCTTAAAAGAAGGAGTGGCTAATGGCTCCATTACTGTTACAGAAAACACAATTGAAACAGATAAGACTTTTAAATTATGAAGCACACAAAAATATCATTGAGGGAGATGGCCTCGCAGGTGTCGCCTGTTATAAAACAAGAGGTGGCTTTGACAATGGGGCTCTCTGACCGATTGGAGGAACTGATGACCGCTAAGGGCATCAGCAAGATTGAATTGGCCAGAGCATTAGGGAAACGCCCTAATGAAATTACTCGCTGGCTCAGCGGCCAGCACAATTTCACCCTCCGAACGATAGCCCTCCTCTCGACATTTTTTGGCGAATCTTTGATTACCATTACTCATTAGATGACTATACCACCCATATAAACACCATGGATTATCTGGAATATAAGGGATATAAAGGCTCGGTAGAGTATAGTGCTGATGAGGGTTGCTTTTTCGGAAAGGTTTGATTTTTCTATGTCCCCCTTAACAATAATTCCAATAAAAAACACTATCTTTGCAGCTACAAGGGCTGCCATCATCAGAGTGCCCAAAGGGCACGTGCTAGCCGTAACCCC
>NWBJ01000081.1:0-71582 GCA_002633115.1 Muribaculaceae bacterium Zag1 | reverse complement strand
CGTGCTAGCCGTAACCCCACATGACCGTAGGGAATGTGGGGGATGGCGATGATGACTCACCCAGCCGAGCCCCCAAAGGGGGCGATTTAATAACTTAAAAACATCTTTCCCATGAGTTACGTAAAGCTCACCTACCACTTTGTTCGCCATACTTCGCAGACCTCTATAAATTCGCTTGTAACTAATTGTGTATCAGTGTAATCCAAAATAACATAAATTTGCGACTAACATAGAGGTAACATATTCGCCAAAAATAATTAGTCCGATTTATAATTGAGCGTCTATCGCGAACTCGTGTTATTTATCGTTTCATTGGAGATAATTTTTTGCCTTCAAAGAAAAAAACAAGGCAAATCTTCATGTTCTCCAACTTAAATTATTCCAATTCCCCTCTTTGTTGCACCTGCCACTGTTCACATATACATGAACAGGTCAATATATATGTCAGTCAGTTCATGTATATATAGTACATGACTTCTGACCTATTTTCTTTTCCGACTGCATCCCGGCTCTTCATATTCACAGAGCCGTTTCTGTTCCGGTCAAAATATTAGTCAGTCAGTCCGTGTATATATAACACGACTTCTGACTTGTTTCGTTACAGACCTTTTTCCTTTTTTTTAGAAGGCCTCCTTTTATTATTTGCCATTTGCTGCATCTTGGTTATCCAGATACCTACGGTATTCTTTGCCCCATTTGTATCGGATTCAATCCTTCATTTGCGATTTCCGCGAAAGTTTGTTTTCATGTGCAAAGTTACGGAACAAGGACGCTGCACAAGAAGCGTCTCACTATCTTCGGCGAAATTTGACGAAAACTTTCCGCAATCACAGATTACGGCATTTCATAAAATTTCATCCTTGATTTCTTGTTGGCCGTCCTTTCATTCTCCGTTTGAAACGGCACATAAAACNNGCCCTTTCAGGCGAAGTCGAAAGACTTTGAATAAGAGGGAATAAATCAAGTTTAACAATTTAAGTTTACTATTATGCCTAACTGGTGTTCAACAGCGTATGCAATAGAGGGCGACGCGAAGGAAGTAAAAAGCCTCTATGATTTGATGAATGAATTGCAGAAGCAGAAAGAGCCATCCGTTCCGAATGGTTTTGGAACCGCATGGCTGGGATGTCTTGTAGATGCTCTTGGGGAGAACTGGAAAAATGTATTTTGCCGTGGAAACTGGTACAACTTGGAATTTGACGGCAGGGTGCTTACTTTCAACACAGAAACTGCCTGGTCTCCCTGTAATGAGATGTTCGATACGGTATGTAAAAAGTATCCTACATTAAGCTATTATTATCGGTCGGAAGAGCCTGGAATGGCATTGTACCGTACCAATGACGAAGAAGGCAGATACTTTCAAGACCGATTTGTCGTAGAATTGTGTACCCCCGAAGAAGAATACTACACCGAGTATTTTCCAAATTTGCAAAGCATGTATGAATGGCTGGAGGATATTTGCGATATGCAAGTCCAGTCAATGCAGGATGTCGATACGATTGTGAAACAATGGCAAAAAGAATACGCAGATGCCTACTGCCATATCCACGAGTACAAAATTCCTGATTGATTTTTTTTCAAAGATATATGTCTGAAAATTCCTATTCCTTAATACTGAAATCCGTGTCGGCTTGTTGCTGATACGGATTTTTTGCCGCCGTCTGCCTCCGGTAACATCCTGTTATAACAGAAACGGATTTCTTCAAGACCATTTACAGGTCATTCCATTTATAACCGGTTCATCCTTTTATAACGATTCCAACAGCCCTATCTGTGCGACCTGTGGAGGATTCTATTTTTCTGCAAAGGTAAATCGGACCGTTCCAATCATGCCAATGCCGACTGTCATCGCGGGTGATCCGTAAAATCTTCCTCTCCGCTGTCGAGCGTATTTTCCGTATCAGCCTTGCAGGATTGCCCCTGCCTCATTCTTTAGAGCAGGAAAATAAATCCCTACGGTCGCAAACAGACCGAACAAAGGGAAATAACAACAATTAAAAAACATCAGACAATGAGCAGATTCGATTTTATCAAGAACGGCAACCTCCTTTATTGGAATGACCCCGACAACGGCAAATCCAATGGCGGCTACAGAGTGATTTCCGCACCTGAAGATTTATATGAGGACAGCATCATCTTAATTGCAAGCGACTACTCGGAAGCGGAGGTCTTGGCTTCGGAATTAACACCAATACCTCCAACGAGAAGCCATAAAGAGGAGTTTCAGAAGTGGAGAGAAAAACATGAGGCTGAAGGCGCGGTGTTTTATAACAGGCTTTCAGAGGTTATTGCCACAGACAACGATTTGGAAGTTGGCGACATGGTGGCATTCACAAACGATTACGGCGTGGTGTTCGGTCCGTATGAGATACTGGCTTTCGAGGAACCTTGGAACGGTGGCAGATGCGTTTACCTTGACAGCGATGCGTATTGGCTTGCAGACCGCCCCAGCCAACTCACTCTGATGAGCAAAAGAACTCAAAAATAACAGTCGAAGCATAGACCATCCGCTATCCACAGCGGGTGGCTTTGTCCTTGTAGGTGGCAGCCCTTTTATAGTTTCATTTTAGACAGCACCTGTTTTACTCAAGCAATATCCTTTTGTAGAGATATGCGATGCTTGCCACGACTGCGCCACGGGTTGTTTTCGCGTGCAAAGTTACGGTGGACGAACGCCGTTCAAGTACCGCCGTGGCTACCTCAGATGAAATTTGACGGAAACTTTCCGAAATCACAGATTACGGCATTTCATAAAATTTCATTCCCGGTTCCTTGCCCTCTGTTCTTGCCTCCCCCGTTAGAACCGCACGTAAAACAATCCCTTCAGGCGAAGTCGAAAAGGCTTCAAGGGCAGGGAAAATAAAAAATTGAAATATGAAAGTAATATGTACAAAATGCGGCGGTATGCACGTGGCTTGCGAAGCCATGATTAACCCCAATGACAAATCTTTCCGTAACTATACGGATGAAGCCTTTATCTACGGCTGGTGTGATGACTGCGGCTATGGAGTTGTCCTCTCCGATGTCGATGAAGTGAAAACGGACATTGACAAACTCCATGCTGATTATTGTGCTGAACATGAGAAAGAACCGCTTTATGCGCAATGTGAAATCGTGTGGAAAGATGAAAGTTTCACCGAGCCACAGCCTGTAACAATAAAGCTATCTGTTGATGCTGACGAAGCCACCGATGAAAAGGTATTCTTCTATTGCAACGGCATTGAAGACCTTAAATCGCTTGCTGAATTTGAGGGCGGGGATTTTGTCCTTACAGACTGTATCAGCCTGACAACAGAACTGGAATAATAACATTAAAAATCAGAATTATGCACTCAACTATTTTTCAGATAACGACCGAAAAGGTTGAAGAAAAAGACGCTCTCCTTAATGAGGACACCTTGCAACAAGGGGACTGTTCAGACCTTGACTATTGTTCGGATATTGACGATGATGACCGCAGGGAGCGTATAGAATGTCTCGTGAACGAAATCCTGCCGGAAGGGATGTTCACGCTCATTGACGAGAACACAATCCGTTACAACGGCGGAGTGGAAGCATGGCTGGAGGAATGGGTCAAACTGATAAACGAGAAATGTTCACTCGTAACCGCAGGCAATATCCGTGAATGGAGCACATTGTATCATCTGAAAGAAGCGATAGACAATCCGCTTGACGCCGGAAGCCGTTTCTATGATGACAACAGCGGATGTTCTTCCTATTCGGAAAAATCGGGAGAGTTTATGAAAAGCCTGAATGACCTTGAGGCAGGCACCCTGCTATATGTCGGAGGCGTTATTGACTATCATTTTTAAGCGACAGGAATATGAACAGATACAACTGGAAAGGATATGATTTTATAGGCACAGTACCCGAATTTGCAGAAAAGTTCGGGTACTGCAAGACCCCCACCTTTGTCAATGCCATCAAGCGTGTACCCAGACACCGATACAACTGCATGGACGCTATGGAACAAAGGATATATGAGGAAAAACGGAAACGGGCGAAGCGAGCCTACTGCATCTATATGAATGAGGATATGACCGAGAGCTACATCATTACCAAAGAAGAATATCTGGCGACAAATCTCCCTGTCAGGGAGAAGCATCATGAGCCGTTCCTGCTTTCGTATAGCAACAGGGCGTTGCCTTATAACTTCATCGGAAACAGCCATGATGAAATCCCTGTCAAATCCGCCATGAAGAAATACTCCGCCGAAGCCGTGAAATTCGCCGAACAGCTTTTGCTTGCCGCAGGATATTTCAACGGCAACAACCCTGTGGAAAAACCGTCTATAACGGTAAACTACACCTCGCTGTACCTGACCTACGGCAACGGCATCAGCATCACTTTTGACTCTGAACGGAGCCGAGATGGAGTGGACAACTGCCGTCTGGCGGTTATCGACCTTGACGGGGAAAGGATTTACAACGGCTGGCGGAGATTAGGCAGCGTAGATGAAATCCTGTACCATACAGTTGTGAACAAAGACTGCAAGGATGCCTCATGGTATTTAGTCTGACCATGACGGACAGGCGGGGCTTTGCCCTGCCTGCACCTTCATAGGGTGTGGCGCGAATATCCACAGCCATGTCCTTTTTACATCACGGAGTTCGCTTTGAGGCGAATCCGATTTCCCTCTTGTAAATTCACATTCCAATCCTTTTTTATATTTCTGCCAGGAATATGACGGCACAACCATTTCTATACGGAGTTATCATTCCTGCTTGCCGGTCGGGATGGCAGAATATTACGGTGCAAAGGTAGAAGCCGCCGTCAGAGCGTCAAGGTCAGGCACGCCGTGTTTGTCACTGCAAGATGGAGGCTCCGCTCAATCTTTCCCTCCAAAACCTTGCCTTGTCTGCCGTGCGCCACCTTTACAGGCACTGTAATATTCAAGTCCCCGACGCCCAAGCGGAAAGAAAGGGATAAAAACCAAAAACTTCTTAACACAGACAAAACCATGTATGAGACAAAAGAAACATCAGACATTATCGGCGCATACTGCACCCTGCTCGAAGACAGCCAAGGCATCTGTGACGGACAGATTGTCGGAGACTACGGCACAGAGGTCGTTGTAAGGCTTCCTAACGGCGAAGAGATAGCAGCACATCGGGACGAGGTGATTGTTTTCGACTGACTGCACCAAGGCACGGTGACGGCAGTCCGGGCAATACGCTCGGACTGCACTGTCCCGGTATTCCTGTTTTATTTCTTTTTTGAAGGCCTCCTTTTATCATTCCATAGGCTACGCCGATGATTCCAAATCCTTTTATACCCGCCAATTTCATTTTTATGGCAGCCAGCTTCGCCAATGCAGCCAAGCCGTGCCGTCCTTGAAGGCGGATCTGACCGTGCATCGCCTTTTTTGTTCATGCCTTTCCCCTTTTCCCGCCGGATATATTCTGTCAGCGTTCGCCGGATGCGCTAAAGACTGCGGTGCATTCCCCGTCATCCTTTCAATAATCCATTCTCCCGTATGGCCCAACCATAGGACTGCCTTTCCTGAGCAGCGGCCTATACATCCACGGACAGCCGCACACGCATACATAGTCCCGTCCGGGTATCCGTTTCACCGTCAGTATCACGTCATGACAGAGGGAGGCGTGCAATACCCGGCTTACGAACTTATACGGAATTGCTTCAACGTACAGCCATCTGGGACAGTATGGTGTCGTCAAGCTGCCACAACAGTATTACGGCGAGTCATACACAATTATTTTTCCTGATGCGAAGTTATGATCATGGCGGAGACTGATGCTCCTACGGGACGGTTGCCACCTTTGACCAACGGCTTTCAACAAATCTTCCTTTTTCTTTTCGCAGGCTTGACAAAAAGAGTATTTGCCGAACCTTCCGCTGGTGCTACCCTATGCCCATGTCATCTTTTTGCATCGTAAAAATTAAATGTTTAACTCTTTAATACTTAAAGTTATGGCAACTTCAACAAACAACACCAACTCGTTCAACCTCAGTGGCTATGTAGCCGTCAACGCAAACATCCGCAACTTCGAGAAAAGCTCGGTTGCCCGTTTCCCCCTCTCAGTCAGCCGCACCGAGACCAACGGTGACGAGACCATCCGCAGGTCGGCCCTTGTAAACTGCGAGTGCTGGCGCAAGTCCGAAGAAGCATCGACCTTCGAGCTTCTCAAGAAAGGCAAGCTCGTCCAGATTTCAGGATTCATCCGCCCGGAAGAATGGACATCGGAGGACGGAACCAAGCACAACCGCATCGTCTTCGTCGCCACATCCGTCAGCGAACTGTCCACCGAGAAGAAAACCGACGGGAAAAAGCCGGCGAAAGGCAAGGCTTCCAAAAAGAAAGCGGCGTGACGCTCCCATCCCTCTCTCATCAAAAGACGGCTACGGCCGTCTTTTCTTTTGCTCACGGGCTGCGTTCATCCTTTTATAGTCCTGCGATTCCGTTTATCTGTCATCTACATCCCTTTGTGCGCACATGACAACCGTTTATACCACATTTCATTTATCCGGCAGTCGCCCGTCCGTTTCCTGCGGCGAAATTGGAGGTGGCAGGGCAAACATCAAGGCACACTCCGTTCGAAGGCCTTGCCTAATTCCCCTTATGGCCACCATCCTCCGATGCCGCAAGAAAACAGGAGCGGCCGACCCGCAAGCCCGGTTAAGGCAGGGAAAAAGCCACTCCACAAGTCTAACATTCAAACTTAAAAGAAAATGGAAAAAGACATTGAGAAAATTCCTACTTACGCATTGACTTATCTGGTGAACGGTGATGCAAGCAACCTGACAGAGGACGAAATCAAGCAGATTGACGAAATCTGCCACGAACAGGGCATCGAGCTTGTTGTGCCCATCGGTGACAGCGTGGAAGGCGGAACCGAGCCGTATTTCAGCAGCACCCCGTTATTCGGCAAACCGACAGAGGTGGAGGACTGCATCATCATTCATCGGAAAAAGGATTAGAGCCATGGACATGACAGTGCTTAAAGACATTTCAGACAGAAGTAGCCTTGAAAACAGCGTTGCAGTCATGGACGAAATCAGACAGGACGGCAAAACCGTCCTGTCAAGCAGTGACGGCATTTCGATTCCGATGGTATTCCGCAATCTCAGCGGCAGGAACTTTTCGGGAAAGGAATACCGTAATTATCTCAGACACGTGGCATACGATGACATGGGCTTCGTCCCCGGCACAATCACATTATGGCGTGGCGGACGGCTGGTCGCTGAAACCGAACTGGAAAAAATCGACTGACAGATAACGGCAAGACTATGGAAAAAGAAAAACTGACTGTCAATGACGAGGAACTGATTGAACTCGCATACTCCACCACCTACCAGAGCAGCATCCGCACCATGATACAGGAAGCGGACACGGAGCGATGCCGAGTAATACTGCGGGGCATAATGAATGATGCCGGTGTGGATTGGGAAGATTGAGCGTGACAAGGGGACTGCTGACATACGGCAGTCCCTTTCCATGCGGAAAAACATCTGCGGCAGGCATTGTTCCCTTGAACTTCCCTTTTATAGGTTTTCATCGACACCAGCGCACCGCAGGACACCGGCGCTGCCAGGCACGCCGACACCTTGTGTTCCGTTAAAGTCCGGGCGGCCTCCGGCGCAGGGCGAGCGTGGGTCGGCAGAGAGTGTCGTGCTTCCACACACAGCCTGTCGGTGACACCCACGGTTCGCTCTTCGCCCCGACTTTCCCTACACTCCGGGCTGCCGTGCCTGTGCTGCGGCCAGTCCCGCGACTTCCGCCTGCCTGCTTTTATAATGCGATATTCCCATTTATAAAGAAGATCGTCCGGCTTGGCCGATTCACCTTTTTACTGTTTTCATCAACGCTGGCGCACCGCAGGACACCCGCGAAGCCCGGCACGCCGACACCCTGCGTTCCGTTCAAGCCCGGGCGGCCTCCGGCGCAGGGCGAGCGTGGGCCGGCAGAGTATGTCATGCTTCCACACACAGCCTGTCGGTGACACCCACGGTTCGCTCTTCGCCCCGACTTTCCCTGCACTCCGGGCTGCCGTGCCTGTGCTGCGGCCAGTCCCGCGACTTCCGCCCGCCTACTTTTATAATGCGATATTCTCATTTATAAAGAAGATCGTCCGGCTTGGCCGATTCACCTTTTTACTGTTTTCATCAACGCCGGCGCACCGCAGGACACCCGCGAAGCCCGGCACGCCGACACCCTGCGTTCCGTTCAAGTCCGGGCGGCCTCCGGCACAGGGCGAGCGTGGGCCGGCAGAGTGTGTAATGCTTCCACACACAGCCTGTCGGTGACACCCACGGTTCGCTCTTCGCCCCGACTTCCCCTGCACTCCGGGCTGCCGTGCCTGTGCTGCGGCCTGTCCCGCGACTTCCGCCGCTGCCTCTTATAATCAGACCTTTTATAGAAATTCTCCGCCACTTATAGAAAAATCTTTTTCTGTCCGGAACCGTCACTCCCGGTGGTTATCGGCGCGAAGTTCGGCATCCGGGCTTATAAGCCAAGGTTGTACGGAGTTTCTGCGAGATTTTACGGACAGGCGGTAAAATCATCTTGAAAACCTTGTCCCTAAAGCCTCTTAGATGCCCCTGTGTTGCGCAGATAACCACCTCGCGGACGGCTCCGAAAGGAGCAGGAAGAGAGGGAAGAAATAAATCTTCAACATTAAGGTCAGATATGAGATACAACAAGAAAAAGGCATTAGCCGACAACGTAAACGCCATAGAGACAGCTTTGGCAGTACACGGTCAGGGCAGACAGGCCACTGACAGCGAGAAAAAGACATTAGCCCTTTATTCGGGTTTCGGAGGCATCAAAGAGGTGCTGAACATCGGCACAGACAAGCCCATGCCCGACGGCATGGCAGAGCCTATGAAACGCTTGCAGAAAATCCTGCTTGCTTTTGCAAAGTCCGACATTACGGAGTACAAAGCCCTCATTGACAGCATAAAGTCATCCGTGCTGACGGCGTTCTACACTCCGCAATTCATCATCGACACCGTGGCGGCACAGATACACGCCACTTTCAAGGACAACGGTATGCAGATGCGCACTTTCCTTGAGCCGAGCGCAGGGATTGGCGGATTTCTGAAAACCGCCATGCAGGGAACAAGGGCATACGCTTTTGAGAAAGACACCATCACAGGGCTTATCCTCTCGCTTCTCCATGACAACGCCACCACGATAAGCGCAGGATATGAGACTATCGGGGAACAAGACCTGCAGGACAAGGGATTTGATGTCATCGCCTCAAACATTCCGTTTGGAAACTTCCGTGTGTTCGATGCCGATATGTGGAAAAAGGGCGGCATATACGAGCAGTCCACCAAGACCATACACAACTACTTTTTCATAAAGTCCATGGATTTGCTCAACGAGGGCGGCATACTCGCTTTCGTGACCTCAAGGGGCATCGCCGACACTCCCGGCAACAAGTTCGTGCGCGAGTACCTTGTGAACCATGCAGACCTCATAACCGCATTACGGCTTCCCGACAACATCTTCATGGAGACCGGCGGCATAGAGGTAGGCACTGACCTGTTGGTGTTCCAGAAGCACACACGGAAAACAACCCTGTCACACCGTGAGCAGCTGTTCATGCAGGTAGGCAGGGAAAACGGCACGGACGGTATCGTGACGGAATATGCCAACAAACTTTTCATGCAGCCCAAGACGGCACTTGCCACCGACAGCCGTATTTCCATGAACCAGTTTGGCAAGTATGTAAGGAAATACCAGTGGCAGGGTGAGGAAGCGATGATGCGGCAATACTTCTCCGCATTGCTCAAAATGGACTTCAGCCGTTTCTTCCGCAAGAGCCTTTTCACTGGTGACGGACAGGACACCGCACAGGGGCAGATGTCGCTCTTTGACCTTTTCGGTGAGGAAATAACCGCCAAGCCCAAAGATATGGGCAAACGTGCATACACCGACACCGTGGCATGGTGGATGAAAGACGGCGCAATGGTGATGTTCGAGGGGCAGCTCGGCAACCTCAAGATGCGCAAGTCAAGCCGTTATGCCGATGTAGCCGTGGATTTCGTGCCTATGGCTGATATAGAAGCGGCGAAAGAAAGGGCAAACGACTATTTCCCTATCCGTGAGACCTATCTTGAGCTGTCAAACAAGGAGCGTGAGGAAGAACAGGAACATCCTGAACTGCGGGAACGGCTTAACGCCCTATATGACAAGTTCGTAGCCAAGTGGGGATATTTCCATGACAACGACAACAAGGAGTTTATCATGCTTGACAGCCTCGGTGTCGAGGTGTTCACCATTGAAATGCAGTCGGGCGATACCATAGGCAAGGCTGACATCATGCGTGAGCCGGTGGCGTTCAAGAAGATAGACACCATGACCGTGCTTTCTCCAATGGAAGCGTTGGCGACAAGCCTCAATTTTTACGGCAAGGTGGATATGCCGTTTATCGCACGAAGCTCGGACAGGAGCGAGACGGAAGCCATAGACGACCTAAAAGGCGAAATATTCTACAACCCCATATCGGGAGAATGGGAGAACAAAGGTAAGTTCATTGCCGGGAATGTGATTGCGAAGCACAAGGAAATCATGTCGCTGCTGCAGGAACTTGAGGGCAGCGAAAAGGATTATACGGAAGCCTCGCTGAAAGCGTTGGAAGAAGCGACACCCGAAGCAATCCCTTATGAGGAGCTTGACATCAATATGGGCGAGCGATGGATTGACTCAAGCCTGTATGCCGCTTTTGCGACAGAGCTTTTCGAGACCGATACCACGGTTATGTATTTCGATGTGAACGACACTTATGTTGTTTCCTTGCAGGGTTATTCGGCTGTGGCTTATCATACATATTCAGTCCGCAACTACAACGGCGAGGACTTGTTTGTTCACGCCCTGCAGGACACCGTGCCCGAAATCACCAAAGAGGTGTACCGTAACGGCGACAAGGCGCGTGTGCCGGACGAGGAAGCCATACAGGAAGCGGCGACAAAGATACAGGAAATCCGCAGCAAGTTCAATGCATGGCTCGACAGCCAGCCCATAGAGGTGCGCGATGACCTTGTGAGAGCCTACAACGAGCGTTTCAACTGCTATGTCCGTCCGCATTATGACGGCTCGGCGCAGACATTCCCCGGACTGTCCTTTGAGCAGTTCCCCTACGATGAACTCTATCCGTCACAAAAGGATGCCATTTGGATGATAAAACAGAACGGCGGCGGCATCTGCTGGCATGAGGTAGGCACTGGAAAAACCATGATAATGTGCGTTGCTGCTTACGAAATGAAGCGTCTCGGACTTGTGCGCAAGCCTATGATTATCGGGTTGAAAGCCAACGTGCATGAGATAGCCGACACTTTCAGAAAGGCTTATCCGTCAGCGAAGATACTCTATCCCGGCAAGGAGGATTTCACACCAGCCAACCGCAAAGAGGTGTTTTCCAAAATCCAAAACAATAATTGGGATTGCATCATTTTGACACACGACCAGTTCGCAAAAATCCCGCAGTCCGATGAAACGATGTTTGAGATTTTCTCGGAAGAGCTGCAGGATGTGGAGCGTAGTCTTGAGGTATTGGAGGAAAGCACCATGCGTTACCGTAGCGGCAGGATGCAGAGCGGCCTTGAGAAACGGCAGGAAAACCTGCAGGCGAAGCTCGCCAACCTGCGCATGAGCATCAACAGCCGCAAGGATGACACGGTGGATTTTCACTCAATGGGAATAGACCATATTTTCGTTGACGAATGCCACATTTTCAAGAACTTAATGTTTCAGACACGCCACACGAGGGTTGCGGGTATCGGCAACACGAAAGGCTCACAAAGGGCTGCAAACCTGCTTTTCGCAATCCGTGACATTCAGAAGCGGACAGGGCGCGATTTGGGCGCAACATTCCTGTCGGGAACTGTCGTTGTCAATGCCCTTACGGAGCTTTATGTGATGTTCAAATATATGCGCCCTGCTGAACTGAAACGGCAACGGATAAGCTGCTTTGACGCATGGGCGGCGATATTCACCAAGAAATGCGCCGACTATGAGCTGAACGTGACAGGAAGCATCAAACGCAAAGAACGCTTCCGCACTTATATCAAAGTGCCGGAACTCGCCGCTTTCCTGCGTGAGATAACGGACTACCGCACCGCCGACATGATTAACCTCGATGTGCCGGAAAAGAACGTGTGCTTCCTTTCCCATGCGCCGACAATCGCACAGGAGGAAATGATAGGACGGCTTGTGTCATTCGCAAATTCCGGAAATTGGACGGATCTGGGGCTCGACACACCCGAACCCGACAATCTCGACAAGGCGAAAATGCTCATTGCTACCAACGTGGCCCGAAAGATGGCTCTTGACATGAGGCTGCTCGGCGACAAGTTCCATGACGATGAAAACAACAAGGCTTCCATCTGCGCAAGGACGGTCTATGACTATTATGTGCGCTCAAACGCAAACCGTGGCACACAGTTCATTTTCAGCGACCTTTCCACATACAAGCCTAACGAATGGAACATATACAGCGACATAAAGGAGAAATTGGTGCAGCTCGGCATCCCTGCTGACGAGATACAGTTTATCCAGTGCGCCACCACGGAGAGGGCGAGGAAGAAACTGTTTGCCGACATGAACGCAGGACGGGTGCGTGTGCTTTTCGGCTCGACATCCATGTTGGGAACAGGCGTAAACGCCCAGCAGAGGGCTGTTGCGGTGCATCACCTTGAGATACCGTGGCGACCTGCCGACATGGAACAGCGCAACGGTAGGGCTGTGCGCAAAGGCAACACCGTGAAGCTGTGGGGCAACAACACCGTGGATGTGGTAATCTACGGCACGGAAAAGACACTTGACGCTTATAAGTTCAACCTCTTAAAGAACAAGCAAATGTTTATCAATCAGATAAACAACGGCACAATCGCCGTGCGCCGCATCGACGAGGACAGCATGGACGAGGACAACGGCATGAACTTTGCCGAGTTCGTGGCAATCCTTTCGGGAAATACCGACCTGTTGAACAAGGCGAAGCTCGACAACAAAATCATGCAGCTGGAGAAAGAGTTTGCCATATTCAAGAAAGAGCGAGGCCGTGCGGAGCGCAAGATAGCGCAGAACGGACAGGACACGGAAAAGGCGGCATCCTTTATACAGCGTATGGAAGATGACCTTGAGTATGTGGCATCATACAGCGGTGACAAAATCGTTTCCCTGCTCTCGACCGGCGAGGACACGGCGGAAAAGACCGGGCGCGAGCTTCACAGGATAGCCAAGACTTACCGGGGCTGTGCATATTCCGCCATTGGCTCCTACATGGGGCTTGACCTTTTGGTAAAGAGCGAATGTAACCTTAACGGTTCATTTGACCGCAACACTTTCTTTGTCGAGGGCAAAAGCGGTCTGAAATACCGTTACGGAATTTCCGGTGCATTGCCATTGGGCTTTGCAGACACGGCACTCTATCCGCAGGCCACGCTTGACAAATTGCCTTCTATCATAAAGCAGCAGCGTGAGCGCATAGCCAAATTGGAAAGCGAGCTTCCCACATTGCAGTCCATCGTCAGCCGCACATGGGGCAGACAGGACGAACTGGACGCACTGAAAAAGGAATGTGACGAACTGAAGAAGCGGATTGACGAGAGCCTTAAGGACAACAGGCCGGAACAGGAAGATGCGGTGAATGAGACCGACACCACGCCGATACCCGGCAGGAGAGCGACCGATTACGCTGCCTGATTTATATAATATCTGACCTTTCCCCCTGTTTGGTTGTGATAACCGGGCAGGGGGATTTCATTTTCGTATGATACCGCCGACATCCTGTTTTATATGTCCATCAGCCGGAAACCTGCGATTCCCTTTTATACATCATACTGCCGGTATTCCTTTTATACATAGGAGAATACACCGGAGATTTTCCCTTCGGTCAAAAATGCCTGTTGTATATAAATAACCCTGTTATACCAGTCTTATTATAGTTCTTTCTCAAGGCCTACCGACCGAGGTTTACGGCGCGAAGTTCGGCATCCGGGAGCGACGGGAAAGGTCATGCGCTGTTTCGGCGAGATTTTGCGGCATGGGCGAAAAATCATCTTGAAAACCTTGCCTTTCGCCCCTTGACGATGCCCCTGTAATGCGCAGATAAACCTCTTGCGGATGGCTTCGGAAAGAAGGATCCAGGATAGGGAAATAAAAATTAAAACAGATTTCAGATATGCGTACAAAAAGAATGACAACAGAACAAGGCAGGAGATGTGGCATCAGCCGCTTCCCCAATTTCCACCGGACAGGCTCGATAAGGGGCATGAAGAAGCTCTATTACGGCAATGACGCTCTTCTCGTAAGATGCGGACAGTATGTCTATAATGTGACAAGCGAACCGTCAATATACAATCAGGCAACTATATAACACAATACGGATATGAAACAGACAATATGGTCAAGCGACTACCTTTTTGATGACAAGGCGAGAGAAGATTACGAGAACTCGCAGCGTGACATACTCGATGATGACGATTACGAAGTCAGCGATGCGGAATGGGCTGATGTTGTCAATGACTTCCTGTCGGACGAGCGCATGAACCTTGACAAACAGATTGACGGCGTTGTCATAGCATTTGCCGACCTCGGTCTTTGGGACGGCAGACGGCAGGGCTACAAGATACTCGGACATAACATCAACGGCATCTTCAACGTGTCGGAAGATGAGAACGAATGGTACGGTGACGGCTTCAATATCCGTGGCAGCCTCACGCACCATGACGGCACACACTATGTACTTTACCGTGTGGTAAAAGACATGGACGAGGCGGAACGCATCGGTGAAATGATTTACAACCGTGAAATAGACGAAGCCGGCTTCCGCAAAAAGACACGCTCGCTCTATCCGTATGTGGCTAAGGTTTACGGCTGGAAAACAGGCCGTTTCGGAACGGCTTTCAATAAAGCGGTATGACCGGTGACAGGCTGATTTCTCCATGAGGGTTTGTAAAAAATCCTTCATGGGGAAATTATGCAAAAGACTAACGCAAGAGGATTTTTTATTTCAGAAATTCCCTTTTATACATTGTGGTTCTTTGCCCTCACTCAATTATCCTGTTATATTCTAACGGCTGCCCCTTTTTTATTGTCCGGCTGTTTTATAATACTTCCGAATTGTCCCGTCCAGGATTTGCGTGAGAACGGCATTGCCAGAGGTCAGGCCGACAAACAGCACGGCGGCAGTGACATATATGTTTCCGATTCCCACAACTGGCGAGACAATGCCGCCGGCCACATAACCGGTCGCTCCGAAGAAAGCGGATGCTATTCCGGCATTCCGGCGTTCCGAGTCCATCGCAAGTGTAGTGGTCGCCGTACATAAAGCTCCAACAAAAAGATACAGGAGAAATACGGCAGCCTCGTATGCCCAAAAACTCAGATGCAAAAGCAATGTCGCAGCCAGAAGCATTGAAGCCATGACCATTCCGGTATTGGAGCAGCATACTACTGTCCGCATATCCTTGAAACGGGAGACTAAGCCTGCCGCGATGCCGAGGGCTATGGCGTTGCCCCCGAATGTCAGGCTTATCTGTTCGGCTGAAAAACCGTATCCGTCCATTATGAAGGGGCCGGAAGCAAGATTGACAAATATCACGGCCATGACGAATCCATACTGCATCGTCGGTATGATGTAACCGCCGTTCCTGGCAATTCTCCTGACATCATTGAACAAAGACATCCAGTTCAGACTGATACGGTTCCGCTGAGGCAGCGATTCCTTCAGCCATACCGTGCCGGCAAGCATCATCAGACCGATTACGAACAATGTGATGAATACGGACTTCCAGCCGTATGCACCGATGACAAAGCCACCGAGCATGGGCGACAGTACTGTTGATACTCCGTTTATCATACCGATTATCCCGAACATACGTGCCAGTGCCTCGCCGCTGTAACAGTCGGCGGCTATCGACCGGGAGATAACCACAGCCCCCGCCGCTGCCAGACCCTGTAAGAAACGCATGCAGACGAAAAGCGCTATTGTCGGTGAAAACAGACACCCCATTGAGACGGCAAGAAAGAGAAGCAGCGAGAGCTGCAACGGAATCCTGCGCCCGTAGCGGTCGCTGACGATGCCGAATACAAACTGTCCTGCAGCAAGTCCGACAGTGCATGATGCCAGCGACATCTGCACCAATGACGGTGTTGTTCTGTAAAATGCGGCTATCTCCGGAAATGATGCAAGATACATATCCATCACAAACGGGCCGAATGTGCTCAGCATACCGAGAAAGCCCTCCAGAAAAATCCTTGAATTTACCTTTTCAACCCTTGTCATATTTCATATCGTTGTTTTTCGGGTGCAAAATTAGTTAGTTTTCAGCGAAAAGGCCGTTGCATAGTTTAGCCAATATATTTCATTTTTGGAACAAAAGGCATTTTATCTCAATTTTTATTGCTAATTTTGCACCCGAAATGACATCAAAGAGCTGAAAACGAATGATATTGCAACCGTCCGGCACATCACAGGCCAGGTATTCCGAGACTGATTTTTCGGAACTGACCGACAATCCGTTGCGCATCCGCTGCGGAATATATATGGCCGTGGTGTCCGGAACCGCCACCCTGGAGACCGCAACGGACACATACCGGCTTGTGCCGCAGATGGAACTGTCATTCATTTCCGGCGGCATCATCCATTGTCATGACCGTTCCGGTGACTTTCGTGTGAGGGTGTTCACCTATACATCTGAACTGCTGACCCAGATAGCCTTGCCGATAGACCACATCTATTTCGACTACAATGAGGCTCATCCCACATATATCCATACGCCCGACAGCCGCAGCCAGCGGACATGGCGCGAGCTGTTGCTTTGGATGGATATGGCAAGTATGCTTTTTGCCGAGGAAGCTGACATCAGATTCCGGGAAATGCAGGAGAAGACTTTTCTACAGGGCTTCTGGATGTGGAACTTCGGCACGATACAGGAACGTATCGAGATTGGCGCGGGGTTCTCCAACACCCAGCTGATCGCACACCGTTTCATCCGTATGGTCAAGGCGGAGGCAGTCAGCCATCACCGTGCCGACTACTATGCTGACAGGCTGAACATCACGCAGCGCTATCTCAATAAAGTAGTGTGGCGGCATACCTCCGGACGCACGCCCAAACAACTTATAGACGCACAGCTGATTGCCGAGATAAAGGAAAGACTCATGGACACTACCCTTTCCATAACACAGATAGCATACGCGCTCAAGTTCCCCGACCAGTCCTACCTGAGCCGCTTTTTCCATCGGCACACAGATATGTCTCCGGCTCAATACCGGAAGATGAAAATGAACTAATCCCCGTTGCACGGTACTCACTTTTATACCTTGTTGCCAAAAGTCTTATAAAGGTTGGGCAACGATATACACATTTTCTCCGATTTAACAATCCCTTTTGCACAGGCTTCCCGACCCTATGAAAGCGGTATGTCTGTAATATTCCCAGCAAAACATCAGGAGCGAGATCCGGATTAACCGGCATCACGCTTCTTTTTTGCAGGCAATCTTATCGGCAAACATGACACATGCCATATGTGGCAACAAACGGCAAGAGTCATTCCCTGGTTTGCCAGGCAGACCGGTATCTGACCCACCCGTGCCTGTGCCTTTCGTTTTCCAGTTTTCAATCAGCTGCGCTTGAAAACAATGCGTACTACTCAGTCACCAATAACGGTACACTTTTTTAATTATTATCCAGTCCTTTTTGGATTATTATACCCACCATTTCTATATCGTCACCGTTATAGCTCTTTTATAATGGTCAAATTTTTCCATTCGGTTTACCGTCCTCCCCTGAATTATTTTACCGCGAAGTTAAGTCCGCCATGCAATCCGCCAAGGCCGGGCCTGTCGGTGACTGCCGAAAATCTTCCTCCTGCGGAGTGTATTTTCGTGTCAGCCTTGTCTTTATGCCTGCCGTCTGCTTCGTGTTTGCAGTAAAATAAATCCCAGGATGCCGGAACACACCGGAAGAAAGGGAAAAGTAAAACTTAAAATCATCAGTTATGGACAACAGACCAAACAAGGAACAGGAACTTGCAAAACAGGTGGAAACGGCTCTCAACTCCTACAGTTTCAACCCAAAGCTGTTCGCAGCAGCCATCCCCACTATGCACCGTACATTACAGCAATCGCTGTGGCGGCTCATAAAGGAGTGTGTCAAGGTTATCGCGGACGAGAAAACAGGACACGATGACCGCAACATGGCTTCACATCTTGAAGCCAAAGAGATGCTTGAATACTTAAACAAACACGGACGGCATATACCGTTTGTATAAACCGCATGAATATGGAACAGAAATTTTATCTGCTTGCGACGCTGATTGAAATGCAGGATTGCGTTTCCGACGGACACGCCCTATACCGTTCACTTGACGATGCGATGAAAGCATTTGAACAGGAGATTGCCGACTGTCAGGAAAACTTCAACGTGCGGTACGGCAGCACTTTGATTGACTTGCCACGGTGCAAGGAGTGGAGAACGGAAGACGGTTACGGATATACGGTGACGGTCGATGAAATGATACCGCTATGAGACAGCCAAGATACAACTATATCCAAAAACTGATTGACCGGATAACCAAGTCCGGTCAGTCAAATAACGACAGCTTTACCTATTACGGGCATCTTGTGGAGCTGCAGAGCGGTGCAAACGGCTACGTTTCGGTGACGCTGTACAAGACAGATGACAGATACGGCGGAGAACTCGCGGATTTCAGCTTCGACTATTGGACGCTTGAGCTGCACTTTGTCGGCACGGTAGGAAAGACTTTGACGGAAAAAATCATCAGTGCCTTCAGACATTTCTACGCTCCCCGAAAAATCCGTGTCTCTTATGACCAAAACGAGTATGAGGACGAGGACACGACCTATGAGTATGACGAGACGGATTGGGACAAGCCGCCCATAAAAAGGCTGAACAAGTAATAACCGATAAACAAAAAGATTATGACATTCGATTACAACAAGGAAAGCAAGACACCCATGACACTGGTGCTTGAGAACGGAATTTCAGTGGAGGGCGAGTTTATCGACCTCAGAATAACAGCCGAGACACTGCCAAGAGGCAAACAGTGGTATCAGATACGCCACTGTGACGATGACGGCTCGGAGCCTGCATCGCTGAAAAGGGGATGCGTGGCGGTAAACTTTTTCGGCACGTTCATCTGCGACCCGATAGCCGGAATGAAAGACAATGACGAACTGGAGATAACGGAATGGGGCTTTGATGAATGACAACTCCAGTCTATCACTTAAAATCAAGAATATATGAAGATAAAGAATTTTGCGACCTTCGGGCTGTTTGTTGACGGCGAAATGACGGACAGCGGAAGCATACATGCCATGGAGAACGAGGCGACACGGAGAATCTTGAGCGGACAGGCAGAAGCCGCACACATATCCGTCTTTGACTTTGACGGCGACAAAGTGGTGGAGAAAACGCCTGTCTTATCGCTCCGCAGGAGCAATGACAATATCATCATCGCCAATATGCTGCTGCCCGACAATCCCGAAAATAATCCCGAAAGTGTCAGGAAAAACCTCACGCTGATTGAGATAAAGGATATTGTCGATGAAATCATGGAGTGCGACAGTCTGGTTGACCGTACCGAGTTTGACACGGTACGGTGCAACATCGGCGGCGGCATGCTCTGGCTCTGTGACCTTGAGAAGCTGCAGCGGCATTTCGAGATAAAGGGAGTCATTGCCGAGGGTGACAACATCGCCCTGCTTATCCGAAACTATCAACCCTGACCTTTCTCCCTTTGCCTTCCCAACCGGAGCAAAGGGAGTTTTCCTTTTTACAACGCAGGGGGCATAATCCCTTTATAGCGCGTCGCGGCCCATTCCTGTTTTATTCCGCCGGTTCATCCACCTGTTTTATCCTCCGGACCTGACCTGTTATAGTTGCCTGCCATGATTTCATACATACCGTCTTGCCTCTACGGATTATTTCTGCAAAGGTAGCGGCAGGCCCTGCCAAACGGAAAATCCCGGACGGCAAGCCTTATGTGGAATCTTCCTCCATGTTCATGGAGCGTATTCCCCAACCTTGATTTGCCTTATTGTGTCCATGCCCCTTTGCCGGCAGAAAAATCCCTTGAGGCAAGCCGGAATGCTTCCGAAAATAGGGAAATGATACAATTAAAACATATCAGACTATGGCAAAGGTGATTGATGAGAAAGTCAAGAGACAGCTGGAGAAAAAGACAACATTTTTCCTTAAATATTTCCCCGTGCGTATAAAGAACGTGGGCGAGGACGCTGTGGAAGCACGAAAACTTGTATGGGCATTCAAGGATGCGGAGTACGGAGCATGTGAAAAAGTGGCACGGATGACAGCCGACCACATCAGCAAGGAGTATGGAGACAGAGCCAAGGACATCGTGTTTGTCTGTGTCCCTGCAAGCACGCAGGAACAGAACGAGAGCCGTTACAGACGGTTCTGTGAGAGGGTCAACGAACTGACAGGCATCCGCAACGGCTTTCCGCACGTGAGAATATCGTGTGACAGGCTCGCAGTGCATGAACACCGCCACGACAAGACTGTCAGCACGGCACAGGTGATAGAGTTTGACAATGATTATTTTTTCGGCAAGGAAGTCGTGGTCATGGACGACATCATCACCACCGGCATGAGTTACGCGTTGTTTGCCAATCAGCTTGAAGCGTTCGGGGCAAACGTGCTGGGCGGCATATTCCTTGGACGCACACATTACCGCTATGGAAAGTAACGCAAATCTTACAGCCGTCAGCAGGCGGTATTCCGCAGCCTTTACGGGACACCGCTCCCTTCCCCATGTTGGAACGGCAGACGTAAAGGCTGCATTGACGGAACTTATAAGGGAATGGCACGGAGAGGGTGTCACCAATTATATATGCGGCATGGCGTTGGGCTTCGACCTTATGGCGGCAGAATGTGTGCTGCAGGCAAAAAGGGATTTCAACGACATCACGCTCACAGCCGTCATACCATTCCGCGACCAGTGCGGAATGTGGAACCAGAATGACCGACAACGCTACCATGCCGTTTTGCGGCAGGCGGATTTCCGCATACTGCTGAGCGAGGGGTATTACAAAGGCTGTCTGCTTGTGCGCAATGACTTCATGCTAAGCCATGCGAGCCGTATTGTGGCCTGTTATAACGGACGGCGTCGTGGCGGCACATTCTACACCTGCAACAGGGCAAGGGCGATGAATATTCCTGTCATTAACCTGTATGACCGTTTGGAGCGATAATGCGTAAACGCAGTATTTCTCAAGGGTAATCCGCCCGTGGAGAGGGAACATCCCTCTTCACGGACAGCGCAGGGCTGCCCTTTTATATCCTGCCGGTCATACCGCCCGGCATAACCTGTTTTACCCCATATCCACCTTTTCATAGCCTTACGGTGTCTTTCCGTTTATACCATTCCGCATACCCGGTCTTGCAGGTCTCTTTCCCGTCGTCACCGGTTTGGTTTTATCAGATGCGAAGTTCGGCAGTCCCGCTTGATCCGACGGCTTGAAGTGCATTTCTTGCAAAATCTTCCTCCTGCGGAGAGTATTTGGCAAGAAAAGCCGCCGTATGAAGCTGTATGGACGGCCGTGTGTTGCATCTGTAAAACCCCAAAACGGTTCCGGGAAAAAGGAACTGAAGAAAGGGAAAATTAAACATTCAATAATAACCATAAAATCGTAAGAAAAATGGAAGCAACATTAAATCAGACAGCAGTAAAGGACATCACAATGGTTGCAATCTCCGCAATCCGTCCCAACGGTTTCAACCCACGCAAGCACTTTGACGAGACGAGTTTGAACGAACTCGCAGACAGCATCCGTCAGCAGGGAATGCTACAGCCTGTCACCGTGCGACCCGCAGCAGACGGCAACGGCTATGAACTCGTGTTCGGCGAGCGCAGATACCGTGCTGCAACGATTGTCGGCATGCAGGAAATCCCTGCCATAATCTCCGACCTTTCCGATGAGGAAGCCGAGGAAATCGCCATCACCGAGAACCTCCAGCGCAAAGATGTGACACCCATGGAGGAAGCCAATGCCTACCAACGGCTCATGGAGAGCGGACGGCACGATTTATCCTCTATCTCCGTGCAGTTCGGCAAGAGCGAGGCATATATCCGTACACGGCTAAAATTCGCATCGCTTATCCCCGAAATCGCCTCTCTGCTTGAGACAGACGAAATCACGGTCAGCGTGGCAAGTGAAATCTGCCGTTACGGTGAGGACATACAGCGTGAGGTGTACGAACAGCACTTGAAAGAAGATGTTACATACAGCAGTTGGCGAGGACAGAAAGCCTCTGAAATCGCAAGGAACATTGAACGGCAGTACACCACAGACCTTGACCGTTACTCTTTTGACAAGACCCTGTGCCTGTCATGCCCTCACAACACCAACAACATGTCGCTTTTCTGCGAGGGCTGCGGAAAATGCGCAAACCGCACCTGCCTCGCCGAAATGAACGCATCGCACCTTGTGGAGAAAGCCCTGCAGGTATTGGCTGATAACCCCACCGCAACGCTCGGACACGATACATACAATTACAACCTTACCGCCGTGGAGCGTCTTATGGCTATGGGGCATGAGGTAGCGGGTAACATACCATACGGCACGGCTTATCCCCGAAAACCCGATGCACCCGAAAAAGAGGACTACGACAATGGGGAAGCCTATGAAGCCGCATGCAGTGATTACGAACAGGAACAGAGCGACTACGAGGAAAAATGTGCTGAAATACACAGCCAAAGCGAAAACGGCGAAATATCGCTCTATGTGAAGATAGGGAGCAATGACATAACGCTGTGTTATGTGGAGAAGAACGACACCGCAGACGATACGGCACAAGGACAGCCACTTTCTCCCGTGGAAAAGCTGGAGAAACAGGACAGGCGCAATAAGGAAATCGCCATTGAAAAGACTATCGAGGACACCAAGAAGCAAATCCTCAACATCGATGTGGCGGAAGCCAAGTTCGGGGCTGACGAGGACAGAATGGTCTATTTCTTCCTGCTGTCAAGTCTGCGCAAAGAGAACTTCGCCCAGGTCGGCATATCCGAGGAACATATACCATACCTCAATGACGAGGACAAAATGAACATCATCGCCAATCTGACGGCAAAGGCAAAAGCCGTCATACGCAGGGATTATCTGATAGCGCAGTTCAAGGACGCATACAGGAACAATGCCACGGCAGACCTTATGCTTGACTTCGCACGGAAGCACATGCCGGACGAGCTTGCCGAGATTGAAAGCGGATATAACCAAATCTACGAGAAGCGGCACCAACGCATCGAAGAACGGAAAGCCGCTATCGTGGCAAAGGAAAAGCCAACGGAAGAAACGGACGGCACGGCAAACGCCACCACCGAAGAAACGAAGCCGGAAGAAGCAGCCGCATGATGATGAAACCTAAGCGACAGGCAGGGTGGAGAAATCCGTCCTGCCTGTTTCCGCTGTATCACACTGATTGTTTTTGCCGTCTGCCGGTTGTCGGCGGGAGGCTGTTTCCTCTTTTATGACACTTCCGGTGCTGAAAGTCCTTTTATAATAAACTCTACGCCATTTATCCGGCGGAGCATCCTCTTTTACCGCTTTCAGCTTCTTTATGCAAGGCATTGCCATATCCGCATGTCTGCTTCCCTGTGACAGATCTGAATTATGCCGCGAAGGTACGTGCCATACAGTTTCTGTCTGCAAGGTCAGGCCGGACGGTTCACGGCAAAATCTCCATTTACCGCTTGGCGGAAATAGTATTTGGCTGTGAAACCTTGCATGGGAAACCATGCCACCTTGTGGGGCGGCATAATCAAATCAGTCCCGGAAGTAACGATGCTACGAAAGGGAAAAACAACATTTACTCACTAAAACAATGGCGATATGACATTCAGAGAATTTATGAGAGAGAACGGCTATGAGTTGCAGACAACTTTTTGGAGTGATTTCTCCATAGCAGACCGGTTCGGACTTCCGGCAGTCCGTGACACCTTCAGACGTGCATTTGAGGAGTGGAAAGGTGATTACAAGTATCTCACGGAACTGGTGTTGGTACTCAACCACAAGATATGGCAATACCATGGGACAAAGCCGGAATTTGCGGAAGTGTACCAGTCACTTTGGGAACAAGCCGACCGATACGCAGCGGAAAATCTGAAGGATGACGAGCTGGGCTATTTTTTAGACACGACGGATTAAATCTGAATATCGGCGAGAGTACAGGGATTTATGTGCCTGTGCTTTCGCTGATTGGCTTCCTAAAGGTGCTTTCGCCTGTAGTCCCTTTTTATTTATTCTCCCGTCTTTGGCAGCCTTAGTACTTTTCTTGCCAACGGTGCCAGAACCTCTTTTACATTCTCTGCGGTCATGGTGTGACCGCCGTCAAATTCCTTGGCATGGACGTAGAACCGGTCATAGACAGGGCGAAAATGCGCCAGCGTGTCCTGTGTGCCGAACAAGCCATAGACATACCGCTTGTGGCGTGGAGTATAATCCGCGAACTGTATCGTTTCCATCATCCTGAAATGCTCCACAAGCCTCTGCGTTACTTTGAACTCCTGCCGGTGGTCGGCACGCGGAGACTTGTACCGGTGCGTTCCGATTCTCGTTTGCAGGAACTCCGTCATGACAAAGTACGGGTTTATCAGAATGACCTTCCTGTGCGCACTGACGAACATCCTTGCATAGAAACCGCCACAGCTGGACCCGACAACCAGTTGCGGGCGATGGATGCGGATTTCCCTTTCTATCAGGGCTACCGCCTCCTCCGGATAGAGCGGCAAGTCCGGTGCAAGGACTTTCGCCTCTCCGGTCAATGCCTCGCGCAATGCCAATGACATATCACAGCTTCCGCTTGAGGTAAACCCGTGCAGGAACAATATCTTCTTCATCCGGCTATTCCCCGTCCCCTTTCTTTTTCCTTGGGCCGAGCGGTCCCTTCCAGCGTCCGCGGTCAAGCTCTACGTTGGCTTCGTTCAGGATACGGAACACGCTGCTCCGGCTGCGGAACCCCGACTTCTCGAAAATCTCGTCGATGGGGAATCCTTCAAGATACATATTGACGACACGCTTGTTGCGCTCGACACGGCTCATCACCTTGTCGCTGATGCTTTCGATATGTTTCTTTATCCTGCTTATATGGCGCGAGGACTTGCGGATTGCGTTGGCCTCCCGGGGCAGCATGGCTATGGCGGTGAGCACGTCGCTCGTCCGTGTCTCGGGGAACAACTCGTTGCCGGAATCTATCCTGTCACGGATGGACACCAGCCTTATGTTCTTCACCCGGCAGAATTCCAGGAAGAAAACGAGCTGCCTCGCGCCGCGCAACGCATTCGACAGCCTGGGAATGACGACCGTATCCCCGAACTGGATACGCGCCATGAGGCTGTCCCACAGCGTCCTCGCATTGTCAGCCGACAACAGTTCCTCACGCACGATCTCCACGCAGCCGAAGTCCTCCATCCATCCGCTGTCCGCAGAGAAGTCATCGTAACCGGGAGCCGTCATGATATATCCTATTTTTGCCATCGTATGTAAGAGTATGATTCCGGCTGCAAAGTTAGCCAAATAATTCGACAATTCATCAGACTCTCGCCAAAATCAGCCGTTCCGACGCCATATTTATGATTATTTATCAGACTGAGCCTGCAAATGAAAGATTTTCCGTCATATCCACAGATGATTTTCTGACCGCGCCGTCAGATTTTTCACGGCAAAAACAGAGTATGATTGCGCGCATTTACAGATTGTCTTTCAATGTCTTTCTTCTGCAATCCCAAGAGTTGCAGCAATTTATAAAAATCATATTCAGAGTATGATAATTCAATTAAATATAAATAAATCTGCGATTATACTTATATGTCGGAATTATACTCTACTTTCGCGGCATCAAACAACCGCTGATGCGTAAAAAACAGATATTGATATGACAGATTATCCGTCAAAGACCACAAGATTGCGGCAGATTGCCGCTCTCATTCCGGCAGTCGTGCTGGCACTGTCGGTTTCCGGCTGCAAGGGGGATGCCCCGAAAACGGGAAGTTTTCCAAGTGCCGGTGATGCGCTGGCCGGCTACGAAACCTTCCTGCACTCCATCCCGGAACACAAAGCTTTCTCGACCCCGGAACTTGTCTCTTCCGTTCAGGAATGGAAAACGCTGGATGATTCGGTGTGCGCCGCCATGTTCCGTGACAGCGTACACACTGACCGCGCGGCTGTCGATTCGGCTTATTACTCCCTGCGTGATTCCATCACGGAGAAACTGGTGTCGCTCGTTGACAGCCGCAGGCGTTCGCTCCGTGATTACCTCGACTTCGCCATGGCGGTCAACAGGCCGGGGCTTGACTCGCTCTCAAGGAAGTTCATGATGTCGGCGCACAGGTTCTACGCCTCGATGGATTCCGTGCCGGTCTTTGGACTGGACAATGTTTCCACCATCCGCAGGTACGAGGACATCCTCGACGATGCCGCACGGCGTGGATTCCGGGACAAGCGTGACCTGTTCACGTTCCTGCGCAACGAGGACAGGGCTTTCCGCTCGTTCCTCAGCCACCTGCCGACACTCGGCGACATCCCTCTCGCCAAAGTCCGCGACGGCTCGTCCGCACTGATGAAGGAGATGATCGGGCTGTGCCAGGGAGACAAGCCGTCATTCACGACCTCGGAAGTCGTGATACTGCTGACGATGCGCAACAACCGGCGTCTGCTGCAGAATGCCCTGCAATGCGTGAACGACATCAACAACCGCAAGGTCAAGGGCGGCGACCAATCGGCGGCTTACCTGTGGATGCTGCTCCAGCCTTGGATATCGTTTGACGGCTTCTCCCTCTCGCTCATGAGCGACGCCCAGATCGACGTCATGCAGGTGCTGGCTACGGAAACGCCCAAATGTATGGACAAGCTCGGAAATCCGCAGTTCCCCATCGACACGGACGAGCTTCCCTCGCTGCTTATCAAGACCACGATTACCAATCTATGACCGACATAAAAACAAGATACGACTATGCTGAAACATAAAATTGAAAGGTTCCTCACTTATATCTCCATGCAGATGCCAGCACTCATGTCACGCTCCAATTATGCCGGTGCCGAAATCTTCGACGGCATGGCCGTCCTTGAGTTCAAGCTGCCCAAGCCGTGCGATGTGGGAGACCTGCTCGACGAGTTCGACGACCAGATGGAGCTGACAATCCTTTACCATGTCATCCCGTCAGAGGCGACGGTCATGGGGCACCAGTGCTGCGCCTATTCCAATCCGTCGTTCGACTACCTGTACAAGGTCAACGGCATCAGCGATGACAACGGCATCTGTGACACTATCTACGCCTCGCTTTACGATTCGCTTGAAAGTTTCGGGCTTGACCTGCAGGCGGAGCTTAACGACCAGACATCGAAAAGCAAGGTCGTTTTCGCACGCAAGGAGGAAGACCTGCTGCGCGACTTCATGAAATAACACGCCCGACAAGTCTGAACGATGAAAGAGACCGCATACGACAGGATTGTCGGAATAATCCGGGCAAGACACACATGGATAACCGTGCTTCAAGCCGACAGGGAACGTAACCTGATGGTTCAGGTCGGCCGTGAGCTGCATGAGGTGCGGTGCCGTGTGCTGACACTGGTGGCCCTGCGCCAACACGGGCTGTACAGGAAAGGCCATGTCTGGGACATCCCCGAATACAACCTTGACAAGGCCGTGCGCTCGCTCAAGCGCGATGCCCGTTTCAGGGAGCGGTGGAACAAGGATGCCGCGACCGCCGATGACATCAGCGAGATCATAAACCGCGCGTCCTACGGATTCATCCGGCTTGAACTTTCCGATTTATAACCGACAACTCAAATTCAAACAACATTTACCATGCTGATAAAGATTCTCTACTCGCTTCTGCTTCCGACTTTCCTCGTCGTGCCGTTCCTCTACAAGAGCAGGCGTCCTGCCATGCTCGGCTTCTACTACGACATGGCGATGAGCTTCGCCTTCAGGAAAGTGTACACGCGGATGCTGCTGCTTTTCCTGCTGGCATTCCATTTCTACCATCTGACAATCTTCCGGAACCACTATGACCTTATCCCGTCATCGATGCTGTGCTTCGCGATGTTCTCCCATCCACTTTGCGAGAGGTGCATCTATTTCCTTCAGGAGCGTCGCGTCCTTTGGGTAGGCATGGTTCTCTCGCTGGCGTGCCTTTTTATCCCGCACTTCATGCCTCTCGGCGTCTCTATCGGAGTGCTGCTCTGCGGAACGGTGTTCTATCCGTCCCGTCTGCTCAGGAACATACTGCTCCTGCCTGAATGGGATGATCGCCCGGACTGCCATGAAGACATGGTGGAGATTTCCGAATTGTATTTCGATTGGAATGAGTCAGGGAACTATGCTTTGCGCGAAAAGCCTGCACACAGACAGAAGCACCTGCTCAATGACGAGATCGAGGATGCCGAGTTTGTGGAGATTGAGCAGGAGCAAGAACAGGATGGCATACAATCATAAACCGGGCAATATGGAATCAAAGAATATTTTTTGTCTCACCGCAAACCTGGAGCTGTTCCGCTGTCTTCAGGAAGACAGGCCGGAGGATGGCGGACGGCTGTCCCGTTACGGCGCGTTTGTCTATCTGCTGGAACACATGAACAGGCAGCCCGGCACGGTGACGGCTTCCGGTCAGGAGATTTTTCTTTCCGCCGGACAGCTTGTGACCTCGTACAGCGAGCTTGCCGCAATTTGGAAATGGTCGCGCGACAACGTGCGCAACTTTTTCCTTGCTTTGGAAAAGACGGGAACCGTTTCGTTGGAACGCCGGGGAAAGGCTACGGTCATATCCCTTCCCGTCGGCATGACTGACGCTCCTGTACCGGCACGGCTGCCGACCCGTGACGAACGCGACCGCCTGCGCTTCATCTTCGGCGCGATGTCTTTGGAGGAAATGGCGGAGATGCTGGAGTCAATCATGTCAGGAACCGAGCGGGACATCGACAAGTTGAAATCCGAAGACTCCAATGACATCGGTATCGGACGGCGGCTGCTCCGGCTGGTCAACCACCTCGTCCTGCATCCGTCCGGTTTCTTTCCCAAGGACGACCGTGTGGCGGATGCGCTGCGCTGCCTCTTCATCGACGACTGTGGCTCCGACCTCGCGAGGTTATTCACCCTGCTCACCATCGGCGGGCTCAAGCTGGTCGATGACCGCTGCGACAACACGGAGTTCCCCCTGTCGTTGCCGGACAGGACAATGCGTCTGCTTGCCGTGGTCCTCGAATACTATTCTCCTTTTATAAGGCACGGTGTCCTCTCCAATCCCGCCGCCTTCGGCAAGCCGGGACGGGCTGCGCCCGAAGTCGGGAAGGACGGGGTTCCGCATACGGGATAACGCGGCGGCTTGCCGCCCCATTATCGGACGGGCTGCGCCCCAAAAGGCCGCTTCGCGGCTGTCGGGAAGCATAATACCCCGGATTTTCAGCAGAAAACCGGGACAGACCGCAAAAAGCGGCAGCAAGCTGTGAGATTATGGAAGAATTTTCTTCGCAAAATTCAGAAACAACAGTGCCGTAAGGCTCAAAAAAGCCTCCGGCAAATCGAAAAAACGACTAAAAAAATCATGGCAAATTCACAAAAACAAGTCATGGATCTGAAGGTCGCAAAGGGTTTCTCCGAAGCTCAAAGCGACGAGCATAAACGCAACTGGGACGATAAGAAATGGGGTCGGGCATCGGGATATGGTGCCTACGACCGCACACGCGACCGCCTGAATTTCGAGATTGTGAACGGTAAAATTGTTCCTATCGACAAGAAGAAATCCATTCCGGAACGCATCCGTGAGATTCTGTCGGCACGTGGCATCAAAGACCCTAACGAGGGATTACCGGAGCCGAAATTCCGCACAGTGGTGAACTTCATTTTCGGAGGTTCACGTGCGAGAATGCACGAGCTGGCTTTCGGGGAACAGACGGTCAATCTCAATAAAGATGCCGACAATTCCCATATCAAGCGCTGTCCCGACATCGAGAAATGGGCACTGGACGTGTATCGTTTTGTTGCCGAAAAATGGGGCGAGGAAAACATCGCCGGCTTTGTCGTACACCTCGACGAGACGAATCCGCATTGCCATTGCACGCTGCTTCCTATAAGGGAGGGACGCTTCGCTTTCAAAAAAATATTCGGCGGAAAAGACCTGTATGACTACAAGGACTATATGCGCTCGCTTCATGATGAATTTGCGAAAGTGAATGAAAAATGGGGACTGGTGCGAGGCTCCGACATATCGAAGACCGGGGCAAGGAATATCCCTCCGCAGGAATACAGGCGTATGCTGAGCCGGGAATGTGCAGACCTTGAATCACAGATCGAGTCGGATAAATCGTTGCTGCAGCAGTTGAAAATTGAGGTCTCCCACGCCGAAAGGCGGGTAAAGGGACTGACCACGATGATAGCCAATCTGGAGAACCGCAAGGCTGAATTGGAGCAGGAAATGGTGCAGCTTTCAACCGACCTGCAGGCAGGGAAAGGTGACGCTGACGAGTTGCAGAAAAACATTGACAGGCTCGGAAAAGACTATCAGAAAGTGCTTGATTCCCTCACGGACAAGCGTCAGAAGCTCGCAGAAGCCAGCCGCAGGCTGTCCGAATACCGGGAGCTGGAGGAAGAATCCAGGGAGAAAACCAACGAATACCGGCAGCAGGCGGAGGACTATAAAAGGAGTATCCGCGAAGCATCGGGCGACCTTGCCGGACAGATACGTTTCCGCATCGCAGATGCTTTTGTGAACGATGTCATCAGCAGCCTCAGAAGCACCTTGCCGAAGCTCGGCGATGCCGGTTCCGCGCTTGACGGAACGCTGCTCGAAGACATTGCGGAACGTGGCGAGGACATACTGAAATGTGCAGGGATGCTGTTCGCGGGATATGTGGACGGAGCCACGACTTTCGCCGAGGGACACGGAGGCGGCGGAGGCGGAAGCGACCTGCCCTGGGGACGGAAAGAAGACGAGGACGACCTGCTTTGGGCGCGGCGTTGCCTCTTCCGTGCGGCGAAAATGATGCGTCCGGCAGGCGGAAAATCTGTAAAACGCAAATGAAGTAACACCAATTAAACAAATTCAAACGATGAAGAAAATCTTATTTTCAATGCTCGTGACCTTTGCGGCACTGCTTGACGCGGATGCCCATGCGGTCAGCCACGCAGAGATGAAACTGAAAGAAATCGAAGCCGGACAAAAGGAAATTTCGCTCCGCAAGAAGCCCGCCTACCTCTCCGACGCAATCATCCCGTCATGGAAGGATAACTGGTTTGTCAACGTTTCGGGAGGCGCGTCCTCGTTCATCGGCTCGCCGCTTGGATGCGACGACCTGTTCGGACGAATCCGGCCCGCCCTCCAGATTTCATTGGGCAAATGGCATACGCCTTCGGTGGGAAACCGTCTCGTTTTTCAGGGCTTCGAGTGGAAAAGCGGGGCTTTGACAGACCAGCAGTACCGCCATTACCATGCCGACCTGCTCGTGAACCTGATGCCGTCCCTGGCTATGGGCGACAAGGAGTGCCGGTGGGATATCATTCCTTTTGTCGGCGTGGGAGTGATTGACAACCGCGATGCCGACAGCAATCCCTTTGCCTTCAATTATGGCGTGCAGGGACGCTTCCGCATTGCCGACGGCTTCCATATCACAGCCGAAATAGGCAACGCAACCACGTTCAAGGATGCCGACGGTCTTGGCTCCGCAAGGGAAATCGGCGACCACCTGCTGACGCTTTCCGCCGGAGTGTCGTGGACTTTCGGGAAAAACAGGGGCTGGAAAAAGGTCTTGGACGCACGGCCTTATGTCATCCGAAACGAGCGGCTGGAAGCCCTGGCATACGCACAGGAAAGGGAAAACGAGAGACTGGCCAAAGAAAACGAGGCGAACCTCAGACTGATTGCCGAACTCCGCAAGATTCTGGAAATCGAGGGGCTTCTTGACAGGTATGCCGGATATTTTGACCGCACTGACGACAACGGCAGTGCCTCGGCCGGAGGCTATGTCATGAATGATTACAGCGGACTTAACTCGCTTAGGAAACGCATCCGTGAAGGTAAAAACGGCAACGCTGCGACAGACAGCAAGTCCGGCAAATCACAGTCCGGCAATGGGAACGGTAACGCGACAGACGGTGACAGCAGCGGCGGAATGCACGGATATCCGGGTGATGCCGCAGACGGGAACGCACCTCTCGGCGCACCGGTTTATTTCTTCTTTGAACTCGGTACCGACAATCTTGTGGAAGAATCACAGATGGTGAACATCGACGAGATTGCACGTGTCGCAAAGAAATACGGCCTTGGAATTGAAATCACGGGAGCGGCCGACAAAGCCACCGGAACGGAAATGATAAACTCCAATCTCGGTTCTCTCAGGGCTTCTTTCATCGCCGGATGCCTGAAAGAAAGAGGCATTAAGGAGGATATGATCAAGACTTTCTCAAAGGGCGGCATTGATGACTATACACCGGGTAAAGCGAACAGAAACGCCATTGTGAGGCTTTTCTTGCCATGATACAGACGAGAGCTTAAAAGCTAACTTTTTCATTTTTTTTGCAGGCAGTCCCGACCGTGATGGCCGGGGCTGTCTTTATAATTAGAATAGGGAACTTGATTCGATCAGAACTACCTACAGGGTGACGAACCTTACCGTTTTATTACATATCATCTATGGTATAAAGCCGAGATTCTATCTCATATCCGGATAATATCTTGGCTCTTATGTGCTCGATTTTAGCCATGAACGACTTGTTGTCATAGTTGCGGGCATTGCGCTTCACTTCGGCGACGAGTGCTGATTTTCCTTCTGTCCGTATGCCTACTATGTCTATCTCATTGGCTTCTTTCCCTGACTTGGCCTCCCACCACGAACCTATTTCGCGGAATCCGCCTTCCTCCGCCAGCTTCTGCCGGAAATACTTTTCAAGCATAAGTCCGGAATAGGTAGGATAATCCCGCATGACCACTTCACGCAAATCGCCATAGTTGTCAAGCTCAATCATGGAACGGTTGCGCTCTATAAAACGGAACCAGAACTGCATGAAATTGTCGCTTATGCGGAAACGCACGGTGTTCTTGCTCCCTGGTTTCGACATGACCGGACGGAATTTCGATATTATATTATAGGTGTTCTCCAGCCGTTCAAGATGACCGCCGATAGCCATTCCGCCCAGAGCCGCCGTGATTTCAGCCTGGGATGTGCGTCCCTGCGCGATGGCAAGAAGAATGGAAAAATAGGTGCCGTAATCACGTCCGAACTCCGTAATCAGCAGATTGCGTCCTTCGTCAATAAAGGGAGACATATACGACACGGAGAAGCGAAGCATGGACTCTTCCGTCACATGGCTGTTGTCACATAATAGCTCGATATATTTCGGGATTCCACCTGTTATGGAATACAATGCCAGAAGATCCCCGTTGGTGTATTCCGGATTGTAATCCTTCAGAATCTCCTTCACGACCTTTATCCTGAAAGGCCGCAGGTTGATGATATTGTCGGCTCGTCCGAACAACGGCTCATGCGCATCGGTAAAAATCCGACGCATCATCGACATGACAGAACCGCTCAGGACAAGGTTCATCCTTGTGTCGGAACGGTAGCTGTCCCACAGGTTCTGCAGGTCGCTGAATACAGACGGATTGACAGTCATGAACTCCTGGAACTCATCAATGACAAGAGTGAACCTCCCGGTCTTTGCAAGTTCAAACAGATGTCTCAGCACTCCTGTCACCGACATCAGACCCTCCGGTACATATCCGTGCAGTTTGTCGTGTATCTCCCGGACAAAATCATCCACAAGGGCGGCTTCGGCCTTGCGCCCGGTAAAGAAATACAGCATCGGGGCATCGCTGTCCTCAAACGCTTTCTTTATCAGGCTCGTCTTGCCGATGCGCCGGCGACCCGTCAAAACCGTCATGCGGGAGTTGTGCGTAAATGACAGATTGCATATACGCTTCAACTCGGCTATTTCGTTTTCTCTGTTATAAAATCTCATATCTCACTCGTATTTGCAACGGCGGTTGATTCAACCACGGTTGCAAAGGTAGTCATTTTTCCGCAATTACACAAGGAATCGGCTCATTTTTAATAGAATAAGCACGCATATAGTACGAAAAAAAGATTGAAAGCATAAATGTAGGGAAATAAAATAGCCCTCAAATGTGAAATCATCTGTTGGACTTCTATAATTCTGCCAGCCGGTCATTTCCCTTAAAAATAATCCGCTAAAAACTTGTGTATATGAGAATTATTTTGTACCTTTAGTATGGGAATCACCAATCAAAAAACAACAGGATATGGATATTATACTTCTACTATTGGCCGGATGGTGGCTGTCGGGAGTCCTGGGCTTCCGGGAGCGCAGGAAACCGCGTCGCAGACGCAAACGCTCGTTCTGGAAGCCGGATATGGACGAATACGACTGGGAAGAGTTCAACAAACGCAACGGCCGTTAATGCCTTATGCTCATAAAAACAACCCGCCGAAGACAAGTGCCCCGGCGGATTGCAACAAGGTGTGCCATGTTTGTTCAGCGGCTGCGGTGCGTCCCCTGGAACGGCACTTCCTCGTCCTCACGCATCATGTCGAAAGGCCTGTCCTCGATATGAACAACCTCCGTGGTGTTGCCGTCATTGTCGATATCATAGACATCGGGGTACTCGGTCGTGTGTCCGGGAATGGCCTGATAGCTGTCTATCTGTCCTTGGACAAGGTCTATGCGATGGCTTATCATGGAGGTGGCGCGACGCACGTCCTGAAGGGTCGTCTTGATAAATTCGGGGGATTCCTTGAGGCTGTCGAGCCATGACTTGAGGTAAGCCGCTGATTCATCCTTGACATTCTTCACGATGCCGTAGCGCGAGGCGACAAGGGCACTGCCCAGTTCGGCCACAAGTTCCTCACGGGCATAATCATTCGAGCCGAATGTAGTGGGCTTTAACCGGTTGAGACGTCCTTCGGAGCCGGTCGAATGGGTCATCTCGTGAAATGCCGTACCATAGAAAGCCTCGCCGGTCATGAACTGGGATTTTTCCGGCAGAACAATCTCATCCCTTGTTATGGAATAGTATGCCTGATCCTGATGCGTCGGCTTGATGGGACACAACCAAAGGCCATGCTTTATGATTTCGTCCATTGCCGGGAAGGAGAATTTCTCCCCGTCAAGGGATGCCGGCCTCTTAAGCCTGTTCTGCTCCTCCAGCTTTGCGTACAGTTCCGGCCGCGCCTGTTCCAGATTGGTCTGGGCCACATTGAACACATTATATACGTTCAGCTTAGGATAGACGTTATACTCCTTTTTCTCTTCATCGGAGAGTTTCTTGTAATCCTCGTATTTGATTTTTTCCTTGGTCTCGCGGTTCACGACCGTGAAACTGGTGAGGAAGATGGGAAAGGACTTCTCTCCCTTGTTTACCGTGACGGTCGGGAGATTCTCACCGTTGTCATCCACCAGCGGCTTGCGGCTGCCGTCCTTGCCGACGGAGTAATTCAGTCCGGTCACACGGTTGAAGGTGCAGAACACCGGAAGCCGGTAATCGTTTTTCTCACACAGCAACATGAGCATCGCAGCGTTCATGCCGTTATACTCCCTGCCGCTCAGGTTCTTGGGCCATTTCAGGCTGCCCTCGGTGAACCATGGCTTCTGCCAGTCGGACTGCAGACTCTTGATTTTTTCAACCATCAGATCCGCGAACCTGTCGAGGGCGCGGTCTTCGGCACTCTGGCCGTCACCGTTGCCGTTGAATTTCCTGTATGCCATATCAGAACGGTGGGTTTTCGTTGTCCTTTGACGGTGTGAAAGGCTGGCGTTCCCACGGCTTGACCTCCTCCATACGACAGTCCAGGTCGATACGGCCGTTGTATGCCGATACCGTCAGCTTGCCGGTAGCGTGTATCTTCGCCTTGGCTTCGAGGAATGCTTCTTTGACATAATCGAACTTGATGAAGCGCACCCATGTGAACTGCAGGGCATCCCCGGACTTCTCCGTGGAATATGCAGAGAACGACACATATTTGCCGCCTTTCTTGTCGGTCTTCTCATCGACGCCCTTGCCGACGGTTCCCTTGAACTCCAGCATGCCCTCGATGGCGTCCTTGTTCGATTCGGGACTGAGGTTTATCGTGTCGGCATGGAAGTTGAAATAGAGGTTGTCGCCGGTCTTTCTGAAGGTAAGCGTTCCTGTCGCCTCTATGCGTGTCCCGGCCGCAAAAGCGGTCAGTTCCGATTCGTCCCCGTCCTTGCTTGCGGAGACGGTCAGTTCCTTGCCCGGCATGTTGTTTCTTGAGCCGGGGACTGTGAGCTTCACGGGGAAGCCGATGAACATTTTTCCGTCACCGGCTGTACGGACTGTAGCCGATTTGCTGATGACGCCGTTGATTGTTGCCTGTACTTTTATCATACTGTTTTGTTTTAATGGTTTGTTGTTATCTGATTGAAATATTCTCTGACGGTGTATGCTGTGACATTCCCTGGCGGTAATCCTGCGACAGCTGCGCGTTAAGTGCGATGTTGCCGACAATGCCCGAAATGCGCTCTTTCTTTTCCTCGGAGGTCAGGGTACTGTCCGACAGGACAAGGTTCAGACGGTTCATGTCCGCCGCCGTCAGCTGTGCCGAAAAACGGTTTGTGCCGGTGTCCACGGACAATGTCGGTGTCTCACCTTCTTTCACCATGAGCGTACACTCCCTCATTCCCTTCACGAGCGGCGTAAGGTCGATGCGTCTGTCCGTTGCGGCAGCTGTTGCCACAGCCATCTGTTCCTCTTCCGTCCTGTTGTCTATCTGCACGGCCAATGCCATCAGGGAGGTGAATAGCGTCATCGCCATTTCAATTACCGGGTCTTGCCCGTAACCGCCCATGCCAATGCCGCTGTCCTCGGAGGACAGGAGCTTCTTCATCCATTCCTCCGGCGAAAGGGAAGTGTCCATCACGGGACTGTCCGGGTTCTGGCTTTTGTACTTTGCCAGCAGGTTCTGTCCGTCGTGCATGGCGGTGAGACGGATATTCCCTTTCTCGGCTATCTCCGCGAGATAGGCGGCGGGATCCATGTCACGCCCGGTTCCGTCAGACGCAATCTGCTTAACACCTAAATGTAGATGCGACCCTGTGGTACGGGTTCCCGTATTGCCCGAAACGCCTATCTGCTGCCCGGCATTCACCGTATCGCCGACCTTGACGGATGTGGAACTCAGGTGCAGGTAGCTGACCTGTACCTTTATTCCGCCTTCACGCGCGTACTCGACGGTGACGGATTTTCCTCCGGGAGTGTTGGCATTGTCATTCACCGCCACCACCTTGCCGTCCTTTTCCGTGGCCAGCACAGCCTCGTTGTCACAGCGTATGTCCATACCCTTGTGCATCTGCTTTCTTGACGGGTCGGTCGGGTCTGTACGCATACCGAACGGCGATGTGACGAACAGGAACTCCTCACGTTTCAACGGGAAGGAATAGCCCTGCTCCGTACCGTTGGCATTGGCCGGTTGCATCTGCGGAGTGCCTTGCCCCGGCTTCAGCCCCTTGGCGTTCATCTCTTCCATTACCATGCGGTCATACCGCTGGAGGTTGTTGCTCTCGATGATGGATATGAGTGCCGGCGCGTATTTTCCCGCCGTGGCATATCCTGCTTTGTCAAGCCCCTGCGCCCAGCCCCTGTAATCGTCAGCATCAAGTTTGAAGCACGATGCGTACCGTGAGTTTCCCTTCAGGAATCTGGAATGGTGGGCATACGAATCGCCCACGCTGTCGTAGCTGCAGAATTTCTCATTCGGCTTGTCATCGGTATAGAGTCCGTATCTGCCGCCGTTGGCTATCCATGACTGCGTTGCCTTGATGCCGAAGTGGTTGTTCTCGTTCTGCGCGAGACGGCTCTGGCCGCTTGCGCTCTCAAGGATGCCCTGTGCCAGTGTCACCGAGGCCGGTATGCCGTACAGACGCATCTGCTCCATCGCAAATTCCGCGTATCTTTCCGCGTATGCCTGATTTTTTCCTGCCATAGACTTACATTCTTAATCCTGTATGACGTTCCATGTTTTCAGTTTCCCTGACCGGATTGCCCGGGAGCGACATCCCGGCTTTCCTGTCCATGGATTTGTTTTCCAAAGCGTCGCAGACAGCCACCCTTGCCCCTGATTGCACGAGCTTCTGCAGGTAGGTGTCCAACATTTCCGTCGGAAAAGACACCTTAAAGGCAGGACTGCCTTCCCGTCGGCCTCCGTATTCTGTCTTTGCAAGCCCCAATGTCTTTTCCATCGTCGGCACATCATCCTGGTACGCCTCGTAATTGTCACCGTTACGGAACAGAAGCAGGATGCCGGGATGTTTTTCCTTCAAATCCTCATACTGCTGCAGTTCAGGACGCACGGCAGCCACATCGGGACGGACAACCGCAGCATCCTCGTCCTGTTGCTTTTCTACGGCCTTTTCCTCCGATTTCTGCATCAGCAGGTCGGCGAACAGGTTGGCGGCGAGGCTGGTCTTGTACTGCGCCACATCCTCCGCCACCCACATCCTCTGCCATTGCTGCCTGCTCACTTCACGGGGCTGCACCTTGTCGATGCCGTCGATTACGGGGACGCACAGTATCTTGTCATCCTTGCTCTTGAACACGTTGACACGCTTGATGCGCAGCGGATCGATGCCCTCCGGCACGGAACCGAACAGGTCAACCTTCAGGTCGGGATTTGCCTGTGCGAGGGCATAGTATTTCTGTGCCAGCTCGTTGCGGACAGCTCCCGCCGCCACGCGGTCATCCTGCTTGACGGTGGAGAAGAAGCGGTTGATGTCGTTTTTGTCCGGGCGTATGCTGAACGACGGCCCGTTTTCCGGCTTAAGGTACAACGCCCAGCCGCCCGCATCGTCACGGAGCATCTGGATCCGCTCAAACCGCACCTCCGTGGCGCGGCTGACTGCCTCGCTGACATCGAAGTCAGATACTTTTCGGATATCCTTTCCGTCCAGTTTCGCCGAATACACCTGTTTGTCCGCAAAGTAGGAATCGTCGGGATGATAGCGCAACTGACCGTCCTTGTTGAAGAACCTGGCATAAGAGGCACCCTGCGCCGCCAACGCCGCCGCTATCTTCTCCTTGTTGAAGCCGGGAATGGTGTGCGACACCACTCTCGCGCCGGCCTCCCTGCGCTCGTCGGCCGTCATCACCTCGTCGGGGGACAGCCAGTAGTTGCGGCGGTCGCCGTTGGGCATCACGACATCGCCGCCTGACCGTGCGGAGGTGGGAAGCACCACATCGGCTATGCCTGTGTTCCTGTCAAGAACCACGACAAACTCACGGCTCCGTTTGTCAGGAACGGCGTTGATGTCATCGGCTATGACGTGTGCGCCCTTTTCCTCCCATTCCTGAGGCATCCATTCGGAACAGAGCCGGTGGATGCGTGCGGCGGCACCGGAAGCCTGGGTGTAGGCGATATTGACAAGCTCCGGGTCGTCATGCTGCAGGCGTGCATTGGTGAGCGAGTCCTGCGTCAGCCGGTCGTAATGCCCGAGCCCCTCAAAACGGGCAAGGAACTCGCGCTTGTCATCCTGTCCTCCCGGAAAGTTGCGGTCGCTGATTTCCATGCCTCCCTTGCGGAGGATGTCCTGCAGCACCAGCGCGTCCGCCACCGATACCTGCGGACGCCCTTCCTTCTGTTCCCGAAGTTCCTCGGTCTGCTGCCTGTTGCGGTCATGGGCAGACTCCATGCGTTCCCCCTGTTCCGCCTTTCGGATGATGTCGAGCGCATTGTTCACGTCGCTCTCCACGGCATCTATCAGGCAGGGGGTCTCCTTCAGTTCCTCCGTCCAGTATTCCACCATGCCCCGGCTTTCGGGCGACAGCTTCGCCGGCAGCCCGAACTCCGCCATCTTCAGGCCGGAGGCTATCTCGGCAATAAGGCACTCGTAGCGCAGGGCGTCACCCGAAGGTGCCTTGCCGCCGTTCATCACCATGCCTTCCCTTGACATCCGTTCACGGTGCCCGGTGGCACTCACCACCTGGCGCACCAGTTCCTGCACATAGTCCATGTAGTTCCCGAAATGCTTCTGGTCGGGGATATAGACGGCATCCTTGCCGGTGTCGTATGTAGCCGTTCCCGTGGTCGATTTCCTTATGGGCACGAGGTTCTGTGAAATCTGTTCACGGAACCTGTTTACAGCGGACCGGGTCTGCCGTTCCTCGGCGAGTATGTTGCCACGGTCGGTAATGCCGCCGAACTGCTGGCGCAGTCTCCCGAACTCCCTTTCATCCACATGGGGAAGCGTGGTCTGCTCCACGTTGAAGAGCGCGTGTATCTCACGCTTGCGCACGGCCTTGTACTGCTCCTGCTGCACGGGAGGCAGGCTGCGGTAGTCATCGCGCGAGATGATGTCCTTCTCGTCATGCTTGTTGACGTAGGAGTCCCACCTGTACCAGTTCATCGGCACGGAACGCTCGTCCTTCAGCACGGATTCGTTCCGTTTCCTCGCCTCTGAGAACGTGGTGTACAGTGCCGTGGAATAGCCGTGGCTGTCAGCGTCGAGGATCAGCGTAAGGCTGTTGAACGGGCTGAGCACGGCTCCCTTGGGATAGATTCTCGGAGAGAGGCGTCCCGACACGTTCAGCCAGTACCCCTCCGTCGATGCCCCGTTGAGGGCGTTGGACAGCAGCTCCACCTGTCTGGCGGCCGCCGTCTGTTCCTGAGGTGTCTTTTCTTTCATCGCTATATTTGATATATTGTTTTTTATCTGAGGATTATGCCGCGTTCCTGATTCTGCTCCCGTTGTCTTTCCTGCTCGATCTCCATACTGCGGTAGTTGTCTTCCGCCATCGCCCTCATGCGGTCGTGACGGGCAAGCACCGCGTTGGCAAGCGTGTTCAGGGGCAGTGCGCCGGCGGCGTATGCCTGCGCCGCGTTGTCGGGAAGCGTCACCGAGCACGGCACGTTGTCGATAGTGGCTATCAGCGTGTTGCCGCGTATGACCGCACCGGATATGCGCGGGTTCAGCTCCTCGTCGTCATACTGCCTGTAACGGACGGCAGGCCGGTTGTTTTCGGACTTACGGTCGATTGCTTCATGGCCCATCTTGTTGACAAGGTTGGCACCGCCCATGCCTATCAGCACCATCTTCAGCAGCGGGTTCCTGACGAACATCCCTACCAGGATGGAGGCTAAGGGCATCATGCCGCTTCTGAGGTTCACGGAGGTTGTCTTGCCGGTGAACAGCCCCACGAGCATATCCGGCAACATGGCTATCACGTAGGGGAGGTTACGCCCTATGTCGCCGATGCCGTCCAGACCGACCGACTGGAGAAGGTTCGCCCAGCCGTCGCTGTTGTCCTGCTTCTGTGTTTCATCTTCCCTTTCTTCACCGTCGTTTTCACCGCCCGGAGTGTTGCCGCCTGCCGTTTCCGGTTCACGTTTTTCCTTATTCTCTTCTGCGGGCTGTGGCGGCTGTTGCTTTTTCTGTGCCTGCTCCCTGTCATTTTGCGCTTTCCAGTCAAGATATTCCTGCTCATGGCCGGGGGCGATGACGGACGGCACGGCAGAGAAATTCTTGCCCCGGTCAACTGTCTTGGGCTTGGTAAAGGACATCGCATCGAATTTGAGGGGGATAAAGCCTTTCCCCTGATTTTGGAAAGGGTTTTACAGATTGCCGAAGCTCCAGTCCGTTTCCCATGCCGGCTTTTCTTTCAGTATGGGCATCTTTTTCGACAGGGTGCCGTTGACCGACTGGATGTAGCCGCTTTCGTAAGTCTTGATGCGCCAGCTGTCCTTGCGGATATCCGACAGCGTGCTGCCGTTTCCGAACAGTCCCGTACTGACGCACTGATCGACGGTCAGCCCTTTTTTCTGCTGATTTTTGTCAAGCACGGACTCAAGCCCGGAAAATACGACCTCCGCGCCGGCTAACCTGGCAAGCGCACCCCACGAGTACACGCCTCCGAAGGCCACCACGTCCGATGCGAAGCTAACGCCCTTTGCCACGCCTTTCTCTGCCTTTGACGGCTTGTATATGGCTTCGCCCCGTTCCTCTATCTCTCGCTGAAGCGGGGACTTCATCAGTTCCTGGGACAGACCGAAAAGGCTGCCTGACGCGCCCTTGCGGATGATATAGTCGAAAGAACCCTTGGGCATCTGGTCGCGCACCATGCGGTCAACCATCATCTGCTCGATGCGGTGGTCCACGTAGGCGAGTGCCAGATCCGTGCCGAGTCTGGAGGAAAGCTCGTCGTAACGCTTGCGACCCACTTCCGCCACCACCGCGTTGCGCCACTCTCCGGCAAGGCGTTGGAGGTCGGCCACAAAATCCTTGTTGCCGAGGATGCTGTCCTTGCACATCCCCACATAGTCCTCAGCGGTCTTGGAACATTCCTTCCCGGTGAGCCGGAGGTACTGCATGGTGTCGTCAGGACCCGGTATGCCTGCGGAGGAAGAGGACTGCGCGAGGGTGCGCATGATGCCGGCAAACGAATTGGAATAGTCCGCCACCTCTTTGGCCTGTGCCGCCTGAAGTACCGATTTCTCATGCTTCATGACCGGCACGAAATAGGTGTTGAAATAGCAGCCGAGGCAGTATTCCACCTCCGACAGCCTTTTTGTATTACGGGGTTGTGCCATTATGATATGTTAAGTTGTTTCAATAAGTTTTCCTTGGTTTCCTCAATGGCGCTGTGGTAAACCTCCATCTGTTTGGGATAATACTCCTCAAGCATCCGTTCCTTGTCTATCCGGTCAAGCAGGAACTGTATCGCGCATTCGCGCCCGATCTCCACGGCCGCCTCGCCGTCTTCCGAGCCGTTGAACCATGCCTTCGTCCACCACCGTATGCCGGAACGGTCGGGATAGACGGTGACAAGCCTCTGTATGTCGAAGCTGCGCACGTCTATGTCCAGGTCGGCCAGCGGGTCTATGATTCCGGCGGTGGCGACGGCTTCGTCATAGCTTTTTTTTTACTCGCTTCATCCATGACCGACAGGAATATCCGGTGCCGCAGGGCGAGGTAGTTCAGAAAGTCCCCGATAAGCAGGTTCTGTACCTTGGCTGCGATGGGCACCGACCGTTCCGTCAGTCCGAGCGGATTGGCCATCGACGGTATGGCGTCATAGAAATAGCTCCGTGCCGCCGACAGGGAGAAGATGTTGCGCAGCGACTGTTCGGTCTTGTCGGGCACGGTGTACAGTCCTCCCGCCACTTCCATCAGGTATTCGGGATAGAACCTCGCCATAAGACCCTCTATCTCTTCCATGTTCTCGTCATAGTCCGTCGGGATGTCCATGTCGAGGGTCTCGAAATCGGGCATCCCGCTGTCCGTGCCGGACATCTTCATGTTCCCGAAAAGCATCTTCAGGAACTCCACGGGGTCTATCTCCGTGCCGTCATATTTCACTTCCAGATGAAGGGTGCTGCCGCTGATGGAGAGGATGCTCCCGGCCTTGACACGTTTGCCGAAGGCGACCATCGCGTTGCGTATGCCGCCGTAGGTCACGTCGTATTTCCCGTAACGGGCTGTCTGGTAAAGACCGTGCTCCCTGTCCGTGCCGATGGCGGTGACGATGCCGTCGGCCACCGCACGCAGCACATAGCGGTCGGCGGCGAGGTCTATGCCGTGGTTGAAGCTGCCGTCCTCCTGCTTTCCGTAGGCACGGGTCAGCACCACTTCTTCTTTCCTGTCATTGAACGGCATGCAGTATCCGCTCTCTGACTGCAGGTTCATTTCCTGTGTATATTCCATATCCTTATTATATGTTTACTTGTTGTCATGTTAAGCATGTCCGGAGATTGCTCATCTGTGCCGTCCTCCCTGCTGCCTGTTGTCCGCTTGCGGATGCTCCTGTACCTGCGCCACCCGCGAGTTGTTGCCGATAAGCATCATGGCGAGCAGTGCGCCGCCGATCTTGCCGAGCCAGCCGAACCGTCCGAATATCATCAGGCCGGCGGCGAGAAGGCCGACGATGCTCAGTCCCGACACGTTGCCTTTACCTATGTTGGAGAAAAAGTTGCCGAACATATCGGCACCGTTGCCACCGCATACGTTTTTCAGGAACTCGGAGATTCCCCCGAATGTGCTGTTGGCCTGCTGTACCGTACCGTTCAGCCCGGAGACGGACTCCTTCACATCCCGCACGGCTTCCTGCACGCTGTCCACGGCGTTGCCCGTGGTGTCCACCACCGCATCCACATTGTCCTTTCCTATCGCTATGTCGGCGACCGTCCTCACGACCGGCTTGTCATTGACGAGTGCCTCCCAGCCGAGATAGCCCACGCCGGCACCGAGCGTGGCTGACTTCAATGCCGTCCCCGCGCCGGCAAGCGTGCGCTGGGGATGGATGACGGCCCCTCCGAGACTGCGTGTCGCCGGATTGTTGAAGATGTATTTGCCGCCTTTGAGTATTGTTGCCCATTTGCCCATATCTGTAATTTTTAGTGTGTTATCGTATTCTCCGTATGGAAATAAGCCTCGCAACGGAAGCCTTTCCGGGGCGAGAAGTCCTTGAAACTGCATGACTTGAAAAGCATCGGCTTGTTGACGTACTGCGCGAGATCCTTCGCATACTGCGACGGTCTGGTCTTGTTGTCAAAATCCCGGTACGGCATCACATACGGCTTGATGCCAAGTTCCCGGCACCGCTCGATGCGGTACATGTCCTGCTCCATCGTCGAGTTGAAGCCGACAAGGATGTAGCACATGATTTTCCACGGCTTGATGTACCGCGTGACCTCCATGAACTTTTGGGTCAGGTCTATCTGCGGCAAGTCCCATGCGATGTGTATGGACTTGTAAAGCCGGAGCCGGTTGAGCCAGTATGCCTGTTCCTCGTCCATGATGCGCACGTCAACGCCGTGCAGGTTGACTTTTTGCCCTGCCTTCAGCAGGTAGTCGATGGCTGACCGCCATTCCGGGTTGGCGAAGAAGTTGTTGTCGAGAACCTCGATATGCTGTCCTACGGGATTCAGCTGCACGGGTTCCACCGGGTGTATGCCGCCCTCCTTGTCATGCACCAGGCAGAACGGGCATCTGCGGATGCACCCTCTGGAGAAGAACTGGATGGAATAGGCGTATTGGGGATAGATGGAGTAGTCCATCAGGGTCGATGCCTCGATTTCCGGGGCAAGACGGCTCTTTATGTCATACCCCGTTCCGCCTTTTATGACCTCGCAGTCCCAAGGTGTGTTGTCATCCGGCGAGAACGTGAATATCTTTGACTTGTAAACACGGTCATAGCCGCTCCCGAACATCGCGTCGGTCCATCCGACACTGTCGCCTTTCGACTTGTGCCAGGCCGCCAGCTTCATCAGTGCGAAATTGGGGAAGTGGTGCCCGTCAACATCTGTCAGTCCTATCCTCATAAGCCTTGTTGCGTTTTATCGTTTTTATTCCTGTTCCCTTTCATTGTCCGTTCTCATTTACGGGGTCTTATCTTGCTGTTGCCGCGCCAGCGTTCAAAGGCTTCGTCCGTGATTTTCCACTTGTCCACATCGTAGCTCTTCGCCCTGCAGTCTATCTCCCGCCACACATCGGACAGGGAGGTGTATTTGACCGCAAGCGTGAGCCTGCGCAGGGTGCGGTTCAGCAGGCGGAGCTTCGGGCGTATGCCGAAAAGGATCTCTATGCGTTCCTTTTCCGTCATCTTCATGTCCGAGAGGCATACCAGCCTTATGTCGTTCACGATGTCGATGCCGCCGAGTATCAGTTCCCGGTATATGGAGCTTCGGCGTGGCGTGAGCGCCACGGCAAGCGCGTTTTCGGGCGACTTCTCCAGCTGCCGGCTCAGGCTGCCCATGTTCTCCGTCAGCTTGCCTATCTCGTGGTAGAAGCCGTATATCTGTGCCGCATAGCTGATTACCGAGCGGAACGAGTCGAGGTAGTCATTGAACTGCCGCTGGAAATCGGTCGTGGCTTCCACTTCCTCCTTTGTCCATATATGCCCGGTGGTCTGCAGCAGCATCACCTTCTCCTGGGATTTGAGCTGCTTCTCCGCCTTGTCGGTGTACAGGACAATCATCCCGGCGAGCGTGGGGTCGGTCTGTGCGGCGGCTTTGAGGATGCAGAGCAGCATAACCAGTATTGTCAGTGTCGCTTTTCTCATGGCTTCCTCCTTACTCTATGGCTCTTGCAGCCCGTTTCCATCTGTCGAGGGCGTCACCGGCGATGGTGCCGATGTCCCTGTCCAACATTCCCGCCGTGATGTTGTTCCACACGTCCGTGAGCGTGTAATACCGTATGCTCAGGTACAGCCTGTTGAGTTTCTTGGAGAATGCACCGAGTTTGTCGGACAATGCCCAGAGCGTCTGTGAGCGTTCCGCGCCTGTGAGCATATTCGTTCTTCCTCCGGTGGCGATGGCTTCCTTCAGCAGCGTATAGACGGAGATCAGCTCCGTTGCCGTCTCAAGGTAGAGGTTGTTCATCGACATGGTGGCGACTATGCCCTGCGGATTGGAGCCGATGGCTTTCTTGAGCTTCCCTAAGGTGATGAAGATGCGCACGCCGTCCTCGTACAGTGTGGCGGACGCTTTCAGCGACGAGGCGAATCCGGAGGCGGTCTGCAGGTAGCCGGAGTATTTCTTCTCCCATTCGTGTATCTTGGTGAACTCGGCGGCGATGGTGTTCTGCAGGGCGGCCGTCCGTGTCTGCGCGTCGGTCTGGTCTTTCACCTGCCCGTTGATGGCCTCGTTCCCTTCTGCGAGGGCGAGCCATTCCAACGGGTTGGACACGACAAGCTGCGCCCTCGCCTGCAGGGAGGCAAGGACGGCAATGATGACGGTCAGTATCTTAGCGGTTGGTAATCTCATATATTCCGTTTCTTTTGCGGCTCGCGCCCACACGTTCACGTATGAAGGGGATAAGGTTCGCACTCATATCCATGCCTGTCATGTCAAGGCGCGGAGTGGAACGGTCGCCGGAGTATATCTGTATCGTTTTTAGTCCGAATATCTGTTGGGAGAAACTGCTCTCTTCCCGGAAATCCACGATGCGGTAGAGTTCCATGAAGTCGCGGGTACGCCGGAACACGCCGTGCTCGTAGATGAACTGCTCGTCGGTGATGATAAATCTCATGCTCCGCAGATAGAGGAAGCGGTACACGAGGCAGGCTGCGATTGCCAGTGACGCCCACAGGAGGATGTTGCCCATGAACACGCCGTCGATGCCCGCCACGGCAAGCCCGGCAAGGCAGACGGCGGTGATGATAAGGTCGTTGGCGAGGTACTGCCTCGCACGGGGACGGAATATCATCGTCCCGAAACTGTATGTTGGCTGTGTCCGTGTTTTCATCGTCTCATCCCTCTTGTTTGCGTTTCCTCATTCTCCATGGGCTTGTCAAGCAGCTGGTCGTTCCAGTCCTTGTACCGGCCGTCGCAGGGTTCATACCTGATTCCACGGCTGTCGATGCCTAACCTGTCGCACACGTCCCTGAAATCGAAAGGCTCCATCGGCAGTTCGTGACGCTTGAAGCCTTTGGTCAAGTCGGTGACGACCAGTTTTTCCTTGTCCTGCGTCAGGTGGGAGGTGAACACCCTCCCGTCTTTCTGAAGGGCGAAGTTGACCGCGAACATCCGTCCGGCACGGTCTCGGTCAAAGCAAAGATGATGTATGGCTTCGGGTGTATGCTCTATCATCGACGAGAACTGCTTTTTGGTGGGTGAGCCGCCGGTTGACACATACACGGCATTGGCGAGGTCGTGGTAGCCCACATTTCCCGGCTCGTTCATCTTTATCTGATAGTAGGCCATCGCGTCAAACGCACTCTCGAACCAATAGACATCCTGTGCCGCCCCGATGGGACGGGTGAAGCCCATGTCGCTGCGGTTGTTTTCCAGCCGGGCTATCCAGAGGCCTTCCGCTGCGTTGCTGCCTGCCGCCATGCCCTTGTAGGCGGTCTTGCCCTCGGCATTGGGGCGGCTGCGCTCCTCCAGTCCCACGATTTCCTTGCCAGGCATTGCGGCGAGTGACAAGGGGAACGAGAGGTTGGTGTATTTCTTGCCGTCACCCCGTTCTCTCGTAGCCAAAAAGAAATGGTCGGAGAAGGCCCGCTGGGTCTGGAGGTTGATGCCCCTGTTCTGGAAGTAGGGATAGAACCGCTTTTGCGAGTCCCAGTCGCCGTTGACGAACGCCTGCGTCTCGTATTCGTAGATGTCGAAGGGGCGTGCCTCGCGCTGTCTCCCGAAGTCCCGTGGCGCACGTTCGGCCACAGGATGGTTCAGGAGGCGGTTGCAGACAAGGTTGACGAGCCTGTCGGTTGACATTCCGGGACGGTACTCAGCAAAAAGGTTCGGGTGCTCCTTGATGAAGCTGATGACATTGTAGTTTTTTATCTCCGGGGGCTGGAAGCAGCACAGGCCGTTGGCGGTCACAATAAATTTGTCGCCATGCACGCGCTTCCCGTCACTGCCGATACGGACGTAGGAGGGATAGCGCATGCCGTCCCTGCGGTTGAGCTGGTAGCCGGCGTCCACCAGCAAGTCCTGGATGTTCACCCTGCTCTTGAAATCGTCGTATGTTAGTTCTGACATGGCCGTTGGTTCGTGTTATTGTTAAAGGCCGTGCCCCATGCCGGGGACACGGTCGTCGGGAAGGTTCCTCATGGCGTCGAACTGTCGCGCCGCCACATCTGCGGGGCTATCGACACCCGGCTTGAAATAGACATGCGGCATCGGACCTCGGTGCCCTTCCACATAGATGTCGGGCATGGGACGGGGACCTCGGAGGAGGTCATGCGTCACCACGGCTCCGGCAAGCAGGGCGGCAGAGATTTTCGTGCCGAGACCCACGGGATAGCGGTCTTTCATGTCCACCTCCTTGAATACTTTCGAAAAGAGCTTCATGCGGTGCAGGTCGTCCAGTGCCATGAATTTTTCGTACTGTTTCTGCGAGATCTCGTGGCTCACCACCTCGCCGTCGATGACGGCGGTCATGCGGTATTTCGCCTCGCCCTCGCCTTGCACGGGTTCCACACGGATGTCATCGACGGTGACTTCACGGCCGTGCCGTCCTTCGCGGAACCAGCCTTTGTTCTCATCTATGAGGCTCAGGTCGTTACCGTCCATGACCACGCCGCCTTTGGGCAGGTTGTCACGGAGCGACGGCTCTCGCTCCACCTGATACTCCTGCGCATTCGTCTCCTGACGGTAATATTCGTTCTGTCGGGTAATCTGCCGGTCAAGGTCAGCCTGCACTTCGGGATGTAGTTTGATGTCTATCAGTTTGTCGCTGTTGAGCATGTCCATGGTGACGGCATCTGCGAAGTCCTCCTTGATGACATTGTTAAGTGTCTCAAGGCGTTTGGCTATTGGCTGGTCTTTGATGGAGTTGGAGGTCAGCACAGCCAACTCTTCATCGGAGAGATTGTACTGCAAGTCCGCTTCCAATGCCGAGGACTGTATGGTGACGGTCTTTTTCTCCGCATCCACCAGTATGCCGTGGCTTGCCAGCACCTCCTGCCATTTCTCGTTGGAGAAATAGACATCGGAGGTGATGGCTTCCTTATATGGGATAGCGGGTGCGGTCGGTCTCTGCGGCTGTTTGACAGGGGTTATCACCGTCTGCAGTTCGGCAAGCACGTCTTTCTCCGCCACGGGTGCGGTGTTGTAGCCCTTGTAATAGAAGCCGTAGCCGCCGGATTGCAATTCTCCGGGCTTCATGCGCCCGTCGGGGCGGTTCGGCACCATCGGTGCGCCGGGATAGTAGAGCTGTCCTCCGATGCGGCGCAGGTGGAATCCCTCCTGCATCCTCGGTGTCCATCCCAAAAACGACCAGCCCATCATGTGGTGCGGCGGTACGGGAATGCGGCGGTACGGTGCGACCCTGCCGTATTCGCCCACGCCGACGCGGTAGCCGTGAAGTCCCATCGCCACACGCCCGTTGGCGTTGCGGGCATGGACAAAATCTTTCGGCATGTCGAAGTCTGCGGCGACAATGCTCGCAAATGTGTTGTATGCCTTGCGGTTGGCGGTGTTGGTGCCCCAGTCGGTAAGGGCTTTCAGCTGTTTCTCTGTGATGGGATAGTTCAGCAACGGGGAATCATGCCCCTGCACGAGCAAGGCGAAACCGTTGCTGCTTGCGGCCACATGAGCCTGCATCCCGTTTCGGAGCAGGATATCCTGCAGTTCGGGCGTAAGCTCAAGGGGACGCGGATTGGTGTTTGTCCTTATAGGCATGATGTGGTCTTGTTTATGCGTTTCCGTTTTCCAGTGCCTCGTCGAGCAGGGCGTTCCTCATTTCCATGAAGGCGGCCGCCGATTCCTCAAGGTTCGGGTCAAGCCCCTTGCGGTGGCAGTACCATTCGTATTCCTGCGACAGCTCGCGTGAGTGGTGGCTGATGTATTCTTTCCAGCCGTATTCGCCAGACTGCACTTTCTCGATAAGTTTCTCTTCGGGTTCGTGTTTCATATCGTTTGCGGTTTAGTGTTTGAGTGTCATGTTGTTGCGCTTGCGCATCTCTTCCCACAGTTCCTCGGTGTAGGATGCTTCGGGAACATAGTCGAGGTTGCCCTCGCTGTCGGCTACCCAGCAGCCGTTCAAACCGAAGTTGTATCTGCCGAAGCCCTGCCGCTGTTCCTCGCGCCATTTCTTCTCGTCGCCATGCGTGAGGCGCACGCCTGTCTTTTCATTGAGGTCGATGCCGATGGTGTAGAGGTTGTCGCCGTCCATGACGGTGACGGGCAGTCCTTTCTGCAGGCAGGTAAGCTCGGCATTGGTGAGCTTCATCTCGTTGGCTGCGTATTCGAGGTTGCGGCCGATGACGGGTGTGGGAACGTAGATAATCTGGTTGGTGCCCTGGTCTATCTGGTGGAAAGCCTGTATCTCTTTCCCCTCGGGCGTGGTGACGGGGGCGATGACGGGACGGTGTTCAAGGAGTGCCTTGCGCTCTTCTTCCGTGAAACGGTCAAGGCGTCCGGCTTTGAGCTGCGGGTAGAACACCACATCCACGCTGCTGTCATCCATGCGGATGAACGCGAAGCGGGTGCGGGCATGGATTTCCTCTCCGCTTTCGCCGGTGACATGGATGGGAAGCACCGGGGAACGGCGGCCGTCGAGAATGTCCTCTATCGCCTTCTGTGGCAGGTCTTCAAGCATCTCCTGTGTCAGACCGAATCTTCCGAGTATGCCGTATGGCAGTTCCTCGCTTTGAAATCTCTGAATCTTCATTTTTATAATTTTTATGGGTTGTCGTTTCCGCAAAATTATATGCGCTGTTCCGATTCTGAGGTATTTATAAGTATGATTGTATTGTGGTTTATGCTTATTTAATATAAGACGCTACAATCATACTTGCTTTCATACTCTGACAACATAAAAATGAGTATTACAGGATTTTAGAGTATGATATTTGTTACAACTGAATATGCAATGTAATATGATATTGTTTTATATAGGTTTATTACCTTTGCACCATGTTAAGGATATTATTGATTACAGCGGGACTGTGCTGCAGCATGACAGCGTTGGCACAGTTCCATACGGTAACGCCCCACACGGCACGTTATAGAATCGAGCGTGTCGAACAGGGGACGGCAGGGAAAACAAAAGAAGTGACGGAAAAGGCGGTGGAAGATTTGTCGTCCGATACCGCTTCCATGCGGAAACAATGGATAGACAGCTACCTGAGCGTGTCCTATCCCTTAAAAGAGATTCATGTTACATCGCCTTTCGGTGTGCGTACTGACCCGTTCACGAAAAAGCGCAGGAAACACAACGGTCTGGACTTGAGGGCTGACCGGTGTGAGACTTACGCTATGATGCACGGCATCGTGGTGAAAACCGGACAGGACAGGGTGTCCGGAAAATATGTCACCGTGCGGCACGGGAATTTCTCGGTCAGCTATTGCCATCTGTCCGAATGGCGAGTGAAGAAGGGAGACTGCGTGAGGCCGGGTGATGTGGTGGGTATAAGCGGCAGCACAGGCCGCTCGACCGGTCCGCATCTGCACCTGTCGGTGCGAATGGGGCGGAGACACATCAACCCAGTAGTATTGCTTCAGTTCATCGACGAGACGCGGCGGCAGGCGTTGGAAAAGCTCTCCAATTACGACCTTTGATACGCTGCTTATTACCTCAAAAACGCTTTTTTGGCCGATTTTCGGCAGTTTTTCTTTGAAAAGTTTGTAGAATTGGAATAAAAGCAGTACCTTTGTACCGACAGAATCCGCCACGCTTCCCATAGAACAGCGAACCAGGGCGGGTCTTTTATTTTTATATGGAAACAGAATATTCTAAACCTGCGTTAACCATAGCAGACATCATTGGTCGGCTCAAGACAAATGGATTAAGCATTATTGATGAAAAGGAAGCCTTGCGAAAGTTAGGCATTGTCAGCTATTTCCGGATAGCTGCTTATCTCCGCCCGATGGAGGACGATAAGGATACTCATCATTTCAAACCGGGAAGCACGCTGGAGAACGCATTTGCCTTATATGAGTTTGATACCAAGTTAAGGCAGCTCATATTTGCGGCAATACAAGAAATTGAAATCGCATTGCGTGCCAAAGTCATCCAACATTTCTCATTGACATACGGACCGTTCTGGTTTATGGATGTAAATCTTTCGGCTAATGAACGCCTGTTTGCACAGAACCTTTCGGCTATTGACAGGGAACTGGAACGCTCCCGTGAAGATTTTATTAAGGCGCATTTCAAAAAATACATAAGGCCGGCATTCCCTCTTGCATGGAAAACACTGGAGCTTGCTTCGTTGGGCACTTTGTCCAAATTGTACTACAACTTTTCAGATAAAAAAGTCAAGAAGGCCATTGCCCGTGAGTTCAACCTGCCCAACCATGAGATACTGGAAAGCTGGATGCGTAGCATAGCTTCTTTGAGAAATTGTTGTGCGCACCATGCTCGTATATGGAACCGTAGCCTTTCCGCTACACCGCAAATGACCGGTAAAATCAGAGGAAGTTGGATTAGCCATACAGATATTGACTCTAATCGTTTATATGCGGTTTTATGCTGCACTGCATATTGGATGGAATCCATAAATGGCAAATCTCATTTTGTGTCAGGATTAAAGAATCTGATAGCAAAATACCCGATGGTTGATGTGGCGGCGATGGGCTTTCCTGCCAGTTGGGAAAACGAGCCGCTTTGGAAATAAGACAATATTCCAAATTAGTTTTATTGCTGATTCCAAGCCTATTCTCTCGAAAGATGTTGCTGGATTAGAATAGAAGCGGTACCTTTGCAACGACAAATCCCGCCCGCTTCCCGTAAGATTAGCGTACCCAGCGGGACATTTTTATTTTATGGGAGTTAAATATACCGTAAGTATCCGCAAAACGCTGATTTCTTGAAATATAAATTACATCATTTGCTGGATTCAAGCGGATAATGCAACCGATGAGAGGATGCGGAGATGAGTAGGAGCCCCAAGATGTCATCAGGGCATGATAATAAAAGAAGGGAAAAATTTCCTTTTCCGCTTGCCCTTTTGAATGGAAATCCTTATCTTTGCGTCTGCAAGGGAGCAAAAAAGAGCAAACAATGAAGAAACAACATCTGACCGAGGGACATAGGCATGAGATATTCGCCTTGCTGCGAGAGGGTAAGACCCGGAGGGAGATAGCCAAGGCCATCGGTTTCGACAGGAGCACCATCGGCAGGGAGATAAGGCGCAACGCCGATGGCCGCACTGGGGAGTACCGCCCAGAGCTCGCCCAGCACAAGTATGAGCGTCGCATGTCTTCCCGCAAGCGTTACGAGAGATTCACGGGGGAGTTGGCGCTCACGGTGACCATCCTGCTCAGGCAGGACTACAGCCCCGAGCAGATAACGGGGTTCCTGCGTGACAGGGGACAGGAGAGCGTCTCCCACGAGACCATCTACAAGTATGTGTGGGAGGACAAGAGACGTGGAGGCGATCTTCATACGCACCTGCGCCACAAGGGCAGGCGCTACGCCAGCCGTGGCAAGCGGAACGCTGGCAGGGGCGTCATCAGGAACAGGGTGGACATAGAGAAACGTCCCTCAATCGTCGACCGCAAGGTGCGGTTCGGGGACTTGGAGATAGACACGGTGATAGGGAAGAACCACAAGGGAGCGTTGCTCACCATCAACGACAGGGTGACGGGGCTCGTGTGGATACGACTGCTCAGCGGGAAGGAAGCCGCCCCGCTGACGGAGGCTGCCATAGAGGCACTCTCACCAGTGAAGGACTTAATACACACAATCACGGCTGACAACGGAAAGGAATTCAGTTTTCACGAGAGAATGGCGGAGAGGTTGGGAGTGCTCGTCTTCTTCGCGAGACCTTACCACTCATGGGAAAGGGGAGCCAACGAGAACACCAACGGGCTCATCAGGCAATACTTCCCGAAGGGTACAGACTTCGCTACCATCACGCCAGAGCAAGTCCAATGGGTGCAGGACAAGCTCAACGCACGCCCAAGGAAAAGACTGGGCTACTTGTCACCCAAAGAGAAATTTAAACAATTAACAAACATGGATTACTCATCGGTTGCATTATCCGCTTGAATCCAGCTTTGAAATAACCTATCTATACAAAATTATTTGACAATTGAAGCACACAAAAGGAACTGTGCTTCAAAATAACACAGTTCCTTAAGTTTTTTAATAGGTTTATCGCTTTTTTGTCATTACATTACACAGAGACTAAGTATAAAAAATGTCAAGACCAACAATAAACACATCATGCTTATAAAGCTCCATCTTATGTTTCGTTTTTGCGAAGTCTTCTGAAAAACCTCAAAATATTCAAGATACTTATCTTTTCTCCATAAAATAAAATAATTAATCGTTAAAGAAGGTATTGCAGTGATTATGCAGAAAGTTGTCTTGTCCACAAGGATTAAAGACACACACGGTAGCAACATAGACATTAAATTTATTAATGTCCATATTAATAGGGCCGTGAATGCTAACATTGTCACATCAGCAATCATTAAGACTGTACTACATTTTGTATCAGATAATGCACTAATAGCATTTTTATTCAGAATGATTATTTTATCACGTCTAACTACATTTTGCTTATGTTTAAAACAAAACAGTAGGCGTACAAATATTTTATATATAAATATTTGTGTTAGCCGATTATAATCGAAAATGCCATAATACAATCTATTCCAAAAAAATATTACTTGCTTCATTTTAATATACTTTTTGCGGCTTTTTCACCATAATAATCACCACCAAATGCGCCAAATGCACCGCCAATAAAACCTCCAATTATGCCGCCAGGAACAGAGCCGACTCCACCAAACCAAGCACCTATGCCTGCACCAATTGCAGCACCGAGTTTAGCTCCTGCAACACCACCAGCAAATCCACCTATAGCACCTGCTGTTTGAACTTGAGCATTGTATCCATAGCGACCTCCATCTTGAACATATCCTTGGTATATATCATATCCGGAGGAGGCAATAGTTACAACTCCACCTACTCTATTAGCCCCTTTTATGAAGCTCGCGTATTTAATTTTAGCAGGAATCGTTGTAACATATTGATTTCCATTAAAAATTCTACCGGATTTCTGTTTAAAATACCATTTGCCATTATTCCCAACATTTATCTTATTTAATTGTCCAATTGAAGCGTCTGCTATAGCACCAGCTCCTTCTAACACATTAAAATAAGGAGAATATGTGGATCTGCTGTCTATAGACCACTCTGAATAAGATTGCCCTCCTGGTCTATGAGCCGTTATTAAGATACCATATCCTATAGATGATTCATTATCACGATATATGCCAGAGGTAGTGTATCCATTCTTAACTGACAAATTATTCATCAGACTTTCATAAGAATTCATACTTTCGCCAAATGCTTTTTGTAATTTAGCGAAATCGGCATTTCCTACGGTCATTCTAAGATTATTGTGACCATCTTGTATCGTTCGGGTTTCTCCATCAACTTCATAATCAGTTAATCCCCATGGGTCAATTCTGTTAAGAGGATTGTTGCTAACGAAATTATAGGGAGATAGGTGTGGATTTTTTTCTCCTAATGGATCCGTACTCATCCAAAGACTCAGCCTCGGCTCATAGTACCTTGCACCATAGTAGTACATACCCGTCTCCTCGTCAAATTCCTTGGCATTGAAGAGATAAGGCGTGTTCCATACGCTGTTGCGCTCCTCTATGAACACCTCTCCGAACGGCACATACTCGATATGCTGCACTACCTCGCCTTCAAGGTTGGTGATGAAGCTGGAGCTTCCGAGGTGGTCGGGATGGTAGAAGAACTGCAGGTTCTCGTAGTTGTCCGGGGCTTTGAAAGACCTTGCAGCCGCGTGTGCCTGCGCTTTCGTCCGAGCCATCGCCGCCTCCATGGAGCCGTCGTTGCAGCAGAAACCTTGTCCGTCAACATAGTCATTGTTGTCCTCGCCGTTGTACGGCACATCAAAGAATTTGTAGTTGTCCTTGATGACCTGCTGCTGGGCGGCATACTTCGCCTTGTAGTCAACTGACAGACCGTCGGTGTTGGCACCTGCATACTCTATGCGGCGCGGGTCAGAGCCGTAGGAGGCGAAGTCGCCTATCTTCGACACGATTCTCTGCGAACCTGCGTAGATATGCTTGGTGTAGCGGCCGCCCTGATTAGCCACGAGGTACGGGCTGACATAGAGTGAGAACTTCGCGGTGTTGGTAGAGCCGCCGGAGAATACTCCGTTGACATACACCTGATCGCTCTCGCCGGAAGTCTTGACCGTGCGCTCGCCGTCGGCATCATACCAGTAGTTGGACACGAAGCCGTTGTCGTCCACTGCAAGCAGACGGTTCTCCTCGTCCCAGATGAGCTTGCGCTCACCCGTGCCGGTCTCGTTATGTCCATCGTTCATCATGCGTCCGGTATTCACATATATAAGATTTCCGTTTTTATCATACAAATATACGTGATTATTTTCGATATTATTGTCTCCCGGAGTATTTTCCGTGCGATAATTCACGTCTTTAACACTTGCAAGCTGGAACTTCTTTCCGGCTTCCGTACCGTAGGTGTACGTGAGGTCATATCCGACATTGAGTTTGCCGTTGAACTGCACGTTGTCCTGGGTCAGATGCTGGCTCTTGGAAGTGATGCGGTGCATGTTGTCATAGCCCATGGCGAGGGTGTAGGATGCGGACTTGCTGTCTGCTCCGGTGTATGTACCTGTAGCGGAAGCGAGGCGGTACAGCCCGTCGTAGGTATAGGCGTGCGACATCTTGCCGCCGGCGTTGCCGCTGGCAGGGAGCGAGGCGTTGTTCGCCACCGAAAGGACATTGCTTACAGCGTCGAAGGTGTAGTCGTTATCCATGATGGCCGTGCTGCCGCTGTTCACCGCGAGGTTGCTCAGGCGACGGCGGTTGTCGTAGGTGTAGAACGTCTCCGCACCGTTGCAATACTTCAGGTAGCTGCGCTGCTCGAACTTGTCGTAGCCCAGCTTAGTGATGTAGTCATAGCCGTATGACTTCTCGCCGCGCACTTTCTCAAGCAGACCGCCGAGATTATAGGAGTAAGTAACCTTCTCCTCGTCGGGATAAATCATCTCCATGAGGCGGTTGTGGCTGTCGTAAGTCCACTGTGTGACGTATGTGGCAATCGCCTGGTTGGGCACGATAAGCGTGCGGCGTGTCTTCGTCACCTCACCCATCTTGCCGTAGAAGTATTCGATGGCACCCGTTCCGTCCTCGCGCATCATCAGTCGTCCGATGCGGTTGTGCGAGGCATTGCGTCCGCCATAATAATACTTCACATTGTTTTCGGGATGGTCAGGATAGCTGATACCCGTCAGACGATGGTAGTCGTAGGTATAGGCAATCATCTTGCCTTCCTCCGCCATGTTCGCCGTCTGCTTGGTGAGCACGTTGCCGAGCGGGTCATAGGTGAACGATGTCTTTCCGCTTGCCGGGTGGTTGACCTCAGTGCGGCGGTCACCCATGTCATAGACGGATGTCGTTACGTTGCCCTCGGTGTCCGTCACCCTCACGAGACGCTGGATGCCGTCATATTCAAAGGTGGTGGTAATCTCACCGTCGGGGCCGCTCGGTTGGATTGTCTTGACAGTCTTACCACTACCATTGGTATGGGTAATCTGATGGTTTTGAAGAGCGTCCTCTACATCGGCCACAAGATTATTGCCAGCCAGCGAATAAGAAGTCTTGGTAATCGAACCGTCAGGCAGAGTGACTGACAACGCGCGGTCGAGCACGTCATAGACCGTCACGGTCGGTGTCACATTGTCAAACGCGGTGCTGAACGATGTCTTGCTGCCCATACCCTCGGTAGTGGGATAGTAAGCCTTAGCCACACGTCCGAAAGCGTCATAGACATTGCGTCCGCTGACAATCATCACGTTCTGGTCGGATGCGCCGGAACCCTTAGCAGCCGTAGTCACGACACCGTCCTTCTTCACCTGAACAGGTCGTCCGAAACCGTCAACGAACGTCACGGTCTCAAGGTCATCGTTCGGATGCTGGATGTCGTAGTGCTTGGTCACTGCGTATGCCGGGGCGGTGATACCCGTCTCGCTGAAACCTGCCTTCTGCCGGTATTCAAATGCGATGATGTAAGGAACACCTGTAGCCAGCTCATTAGGTCCGCGAACCTTGGTCACACGGCCGATATTGTCAAGCTCCGTCTCATAGTAGAAGTTGTTGAGGTCACGGCGTTCCAGTGCCATGCCGTAGCGGTAGTCGAAGTTGCCCGCCTCGCTGCGGTAGCCCCATGCGTCGTCGATGCGCTCGACATACATGTTCATCTCCGGCTCGTAGCGGTACTTGTACCACATACGCTGTCCCGTACCGTTGGCCGGAAGCGTCTTCTGTATGATGTTGCCGTAGCGGTCGTACTTGTAGTCGGTGACAGCCGTTCCGCTGCCGAGCTGCTGCGACACCTGCGTCAGATGGTTCGGGTACTTCGTGTCGTAGGTCGCCGACACGTTGTGATACATCGAGCCGTCACCGCCGACAACGGTCACGTTCGTGGGAAGTCCGAAGATGTGCCTGTCGGCATTTGAGGTGTACTGGATATTTGTCGCATAGTCATAGCTGCCCGAACCGCTGCTGCCGAGGCTGCCCTTGTCGCTGTAGCGGTAGGACTTCAGCTCTCCGTGGTAGCCGTTGAGGTAATATTCGTTCCATGCCTCGGAGATAACCATGCCCTGCGATGTGCCCTCGTACTGCTTGTTGGCGGTGTAGCGGAGGGGAACGAAAGCCGATGCACGGTCGCTGTAAATCACATCCTGCTTGGTGAAGGAGTAGCTGTCCGCATTGGCGGTCATGCTGTAAGCGTCATACTCGTTGACGGTCTCGGTGAACTTGTTGCCCGATGCGTCGGAAACGTATGAGGCCACGAGGTTGCCTGACTTGTAATAGTTGTCAACGGCAAATTCTTGAACGGACTGGCGATATACGCCGTCGCCGTTCTCTGTGTCGAGGCTCTTGGTGATAACCTTTCCGAAGCCGAGGAAGTCGCGCTCGTGGCGGTCGCGGAAACCGTCCGAGTATTCAAATGCCGTTTTCATCAGCGGGCCGTCGTCATGGATACCGTCATCGACGGTCAGTGCCGACATAACCCACTTGCCGCCGGGATGCCCGTAGGTCGGGGTCGAGTGTGCGTAATCCAGCTCGAAGCGTCCGCCGATGGAGTTGGTGACGGACTTCAGCATGTTGGTGCGGCCGATGGCGGAACGTGTAACGGTAAGCTCGCTCTCCTTATCAGAAGTTACGATGTCAAGATAGCCGTCGCCGTCAACATCCTGCAAAGAGTAATTTGTACGGTTGATGCTGTGGCTCAACGAAACACCGGGATTTGTAGATATTTTTAATGGTGGACCAAAAGGAAGAGGTATCGGAATAGACACTGTAAATGCGACATTTCCGCCTTCGGATGTGGATGCCGACTTGCTTAATGCGTTCGCACCTTGCCATACAAACGGAGTGTCGAATCCTACGCCGGTATTCAAAGCGACCATGATGCCATTGCCGGATTTCCAAACCTTGTCGGGTAATCCGTCTGAATTGACATCAGTAAGATTGTATTGTTCCTCATTCGCGGAAGTTACTATATTATATCCGCCGGCGAAGCTACTTGAACCTTGGTTATATCCGCCACCGACATTTGCCGTATAAGACTGGCTCTTGCCGCCCTGTATGCGGTCAATATCCCAGTCGATAGGCTCTGTGAAGGAATATCCCAAATTAAGCCTAACCTTATTCCCTGATATAATTTTATCAGCAAGGCCATCGCCGTTCACATCAATAAAATTCTCAATATTCCAGTCTTCGTTCGATGGCGGGATGCTGAGAGAAGCGGAAATAGAACCCATTGCCTTGTTGCTTGACTCCTGATTGGCGGAGGTGTTCTTTCCGTTGGCAATCTGTTTGATTGTCGCTACCGCAGAGAGAATCGGGTCGCTACCGAGTGCAAAGCCTTGTGCCTTACTGCCGCTGCTGATAGTTCCCATGCCTTCCAGCACCTCTCCGCTGATACCTCCGAGAGTATTGGTATATTGGATTTTTCCACCGGCTACAATATCAGGATAGCCATCACCGTTCAGGTCTATCATCATGGATTTGGTCTTACTGTCACCATTGGCGTCATTGTATGTGAATATGGCACCACCCTGTACGACATTGTTGTGGCTTACCATTTCCTGCGAAATTGCCGCAGCACCGGTGCCCTGCAGATGCTCGCCCGTCAATCCTGCCACGTTTCCGATATTCTCAAACGGATTGGTAAGCACGACATCCTGTTCCGTCAGGCGTGCAGCACCCATGTGGGTCGCAGTAACATATATTTCCTCGCGCTGCCCACTCCAGCGGTCGAGCTTATTCAAGTCTGTACTTAATGGTATGAACGCCATTGTCAATGGGTCAGGCTGCTCATTTTCATCTTGAGGCAAAACGAGCAAAGACTCATTGATTGGCTGTGAATAACGGTTTTCTGATGCGTTATAGACGAAGCCTCCCCAGCCACGGTATAACTGTCCGAATCCAGCCTGAATATTAACCGCATAAAGGTTCGCACCGGCAGACTGGTATGTAAGGGCCGTTGGAGAACTTACCAAAGCCGATACATCGGAAATGGAATTGCCCACATAGCTGTCGGACGAGAATAATTCAAACCATATCTTATCCGTACCAATGTCAGATTTCAAAATGGCAATGGAATCATTCGCCACAGCACCGGCAGTCACGGCAAACTTTTTCTTACCGAGCAGCCTGTCCACAGTCTTTACCGTGAGTGTCAGCTCTCCGTTATAGAGCATATTTGAGAATGTGACAACCGGCTTTACATATATGACGGTATCAGCCGTGCTTGAAACAAACGACGGAGCGTCTTTCAGATGATTTGCATATATGGTATAGTCCGGGGAAACCTGTCTGTTCTGCCGAGTTCCCAAAGAATCTGTAAAAGACAGTATCGGAGACCATTTTACCGCATCCCATCGTACATTGGATTGGGCACTTACCATAAAGCGGAAGTTGGTAAGTCCATCGCTGTTGTCGAGCGTGACAGGTAGTTCTCCGTCGTGAATTTCATCCCATGCGAATGTCTTTACAAACACTGTTTTTTCCACATAAGCAGGATTATCGTTGCCATTGCCATCTTTCTTGTCATTGAATCCGATAATGCTTAATGTGATGTCATCCGTTGTCTGGGGCTTGTTGAAAGTTCCGGTAATTTCTACTGTCTCGTTTCCACCGTCTATGCTTAATGATGTGGGAGCAAAGTACAATGCGCCTTCCTCTGGCTTATATACAGTTGTGGAATAGCCATTTGGCATAAATTCTTCCGTACCTGAATATGTAATGACCGGATGCCATGCTACCTCATCAAATGCACCGTTACTCATTTCCTCGGTACCGGATTGTACACGGAAGTAGATACGGTCGCCCTTGTTTATAGGCACAGCCTGTGCCGTAGCATTATGCGCAGTGGCATCACCTTTGGAAATCGACTGACTCCACAGTTCGGAATCACCCTTCTGGATGGCTACCCGTACACCGTCGGCCTTGCCATACGCATCTGTATCATAATCACCGGACGGAGCAATCAGAGAAACCGTACCGGATATGCTTACAATACCGTTCCTTGGTGCGACCCATACACGGACGGCATCTTCCATCGGAGACAATCGGATAATCTCTGCCTGTTCTTCCGGATCAACCGCCCCGACGGAAACATCAATCTTGGTGGGGTCGTAAATAATCGGACTCGGCGTATCGGCACTGCTGAGAGTGAATGTCGGAACAGCATTGCCCTGTGCGTCAAATTCTATATGATTGAAATACACTTTGCCGTTTGATACAAGGTCTATCAGACCGTCACCGTTTATATCAGAGAAATAAACAGTCGTTTTTGTAGTGGTTTTAGAAGCATCTGTACCAATGGTGGCTACAGCAGGGCCCCATCCGGCTTTTACGTCGGCACCGCCGGAGTAAGTATTACTGCTGGAAGATGAAAAGCCGGATATTCCGATTACCTTTATCGGCTCTCCGTATTCAACAGTATTATTGCTGTTTCTAATTTGCGGACGGTAATAGACTGAACCCCCATCTTTATATACCTTATCGGGCAAGCCGTCACCGTTCAAATCCACAAAGGTGGAAAGACCCTTTGAATTGTCATTGGAATAGCTGAAACTACCACCGATAGTGGAAGATGTGGACGAACTGCCGTCATAAATACCAACACCGGCATAGAAAGAGCCTCCGATAGAAGAACTTGTCGTGCCGCCGAGTGCGGTAGGCTTGTCGCTGAACATATCAATTCCCTGCAAAGGATTGATAAACCCTGCATCCAGTCCGTCATTGTGCGTGTTCCATGTTTCCTCGCCATCCTTGAACGGCACATATCCGCTTGCCGCCTGCACGTCATCGTAATAGTCGAACTTCTGGAACGCGAACTCCTGTCCCTGGTCGTCAAACTGGCGGACGCCCTCAAGCAAGTCCTTGTGGAACGCGCCATCGACGTATGAGAACGTATAGCTGCGCAGTTCCTCGCCCATGAAGCTGACGGAAACCTTCTCAAGCAGCCTGTTGGATGATGTCAGATAACCGTAACGTGCGTTGTTGGCCTTCTGCCTCTTGGTCTTGTTGCCGGTAAGCGTCACTACGGTATGAGGTTCGGTGCTCTCGGCATTGCCCGCACTGACCTTGGAGAGATAGACGGCCTTTGCCACCAGTCCTCCGCGCACAGGCTCGTCAGCCGCCGTGTACTCGTACTCTATCCAGTCGCCGTGGGTCTCGACAACTTTCTTGAGCTTCCATTCGGAAATCACCTCGCGCGTGTTGCCGGAGAGGTCTGTTATCGTGCCCTTGAGCACGGCGCCCTCGCCGCCGTAGGTATATACCACGCCCTGCTTGTCGGTCACTTCCCAGTAGTAGTTCGCAGGGCTGTCGCCCTTGCGGATGATGCGTGAGAAGTCGCCGCCCTGACGGGTGTAGAACTGACGGTCTGCCTTGCGTGCTATCTTGTCGCCACGGTGTGCGACGCTCATCGCGCCGTTGTCATCCATAGTGGAGAGCATGGAGCCGGAGAGCGAGTATGTCTCGGTCTCGTCTGTCAGGTCATAGCGCGGAACACCCCAGCGGGTATCGAGTGTGACTGACGGTACGGAGAGGTCCCAGCCCTGTCCGAGCCATCCGTTGCCGCCATCGCTGTTGTAACTTATGGCGAGTGACGGAGCCATGCCGTTACGTGCCGGAGGCATCTCGAATGCATACTGCATGTTCGCCGAGCCGCGGTTGTTCGCCGTCGGCGGTGCGATGATGTTAAGCTTTGCCGTCGGGTCTGCCGCCTTGATGTCGTTCATCATGGTCGGCGCGAAGCCGTCGGTCTCAGGAGATTCGGGTGTCTGTATGACACCGTTGATCATGTCGGTGAAGTGGGTGGTCCTGGACTCCACGTATGCCAGCTCCTTGTTTACCCTCACACGGTCGAGAGCCACCCAGTGGCCCTTCTCGGTATCGTAGTAGAACGTGCGGATGTCGTCTTCCGTGTAACCGCTCGGAATCCTCGTGCGGTCATACTTCAGCCGCACGGTGGCACCCTCTTCCGTGAAGTGAGTGCCGTGAGGGAGGAAGCGGTAGCCGTCGCTCTCGCCCGTGACATTGCACATGGCAAAGTCAAGTTCCGGCAATGCCGCACTGTCCACCGCGCAGATGGAGAGGCTTACCGGGCGCAGCAGCCGGCCCTTTGCCACGGCAAGAGTGCCGCCGGCCACGGAGATGCTGTCCGACTGTGCCGTGGTGAAATATTTATGGACGGAGCCGTCGGCGGTAACCGTGCCGTCCTTTCCTTCGGCCTGTTCCGTCTTTCCTCCGATGACAGACTCTTCTGTCTTTGTATTATTGGATGCAAACTCTTCCTTCTGTTGCGGAGAAGGTGTGCCGCTTTCTGCAGCCGCCGTTCCGGGCGATGCGCCGGAAGCGTCTGCCACTATGCTGGTGTTGGTGCCGCTGTCCTCCTGCCGGGGCATGGCGTCCGCTGTCGAGCCGGGATACAGGAATATCCCCGCCAGACATGCCGCCGACAATATGACGGAAGCAACGGCTATGATATATGACCGTTTCATAACGTATTAGCTGTATTTGATAATGTGGTTTTTGTTATTTTGCCAGAATCTTCTGCGTGTGCTCGCCGTCATCGGTGATGGCCTTGACGATATATACGCCTGTAGCCGGAACACGGAAACGCGACGTCTTCACGATATCACCCTCCATCTGTCCTTCATGTACGAGTTTGCCTGTGGTGTCGAACACCATGATGGTCGCAGGCCCTGACTTGCCGCGGTCGAGCACGGCATTGAAGATGCCGGTCGTGCCGTCTTCCCCGTGTACCGTGAGCTGGCTGTTTCTCTCGGACTGGCTGGCATCCTGTGCATCATGTTCAGCTTCGCCTATGACAACATCCGGTTTCGGCTCGATGCCGTTGGGTGCTGACGGGTCACATTCGTTGCCGATGTGTACCGTGTATGCCACCGTGCTGGCCTTCGGGGTCTCTATCTGTACGTTGCCGTTTATCTCGAAGTCCTCCACCGGCAGCCCGTTGATAGTGAGGTCGGTGATATGCGTCTCACCGCGTCCGTACTTGATACAGACCCTCCAGAGGCGCAGCGTCCACGCGCTCTTCTTGAGAACCTCCACTCCGTTATGGTACCAGCGTACATATATGCCGCTGATCTTCAGTCCGAGGGTGTCACCCGGCTTGATGTTCACGCCCTGCGTCAGGCTCGTATATCCGTCGATGATGAAATACGCCTTGTCGCCGCGCACATCGTAGCCCCACTGCGTGATGTCCTCGACCACGGACGGCTCCGCCCCGATGCGGTACCATGAGCCGGTCTCGGTTACAGTCCATTCAATCTCACCGCCTGTGAACCGGCGGTCGGTGTGCGAATAGGTGGAGTACAGCAGGTTCCCCTTGCCGTGTATGTCATTGCCACCGCCCTGTGTGACCGTCAGCGTGTAGGTTCCGGTCGCCAGGTTGTCAATCCTGTGCGTGTCGCCCATGAAGCTGCCGCTTGCCACAACATCATCCTTGTTCATGCCTGCAACGGTATCGACCGTAAGGACATACTTGTATATCGGAGTGCCGATGTTTATCCCTATGTCAAGATAGCCGTCTTTCTGCGGAACACCGTCGAGGCAGGTCGTGGGATGCGCCTCCACATCAGCGGATATGCCGTCGAAATAGGCGAAGGTGAACACGTCCGAACCGCTGCCGTCGGCATCCCACAGGATGTTATGGAACATCGTCTTGCCCCTGGTGATGTCAGGCGTGGAGCATTTCACCATAGTGGCCGTGCCCGTGTCGAAACGCCCTTCCCCTGAAGGGTCTATGAGCATGACGGTACGCTGGCGGCTGTAATGGTAGAACTCCTTTTCAGGGGTGAGGTTATGGCTCAGCTCGGCGAAGTAGCCGGTCTCGGCAACGCCGTTGGTGCGGACGGAAGCCAGAACCAGCGGAGTCTCGGATGCTTCTGCCTTGATGATGCCGTGCAAAGCGGAAGATTTCGCCTCGTCGGGAATCACTACGGTATAAGCCTCCTTACCCTCGCCGTCGATGCGCAGGCTGGCCACGCCGTCGGAGAGCGTCACGGAAATGTCGCCGCCGCTGGCATCCGTGCCCACGGAAGCTGCGGACACCTGCCCGCCGCTAATAGTCCTGACTGTGCCGTCATTGCCGAAGCGGAAGCCGTATGCGCATTCCTCGTCCCCAGAACCGCTGAAACCGACATCGAATATCGGGTGTGCGGACGGGCAGGAAAACTCGATGAATCCGTTGTTGTCAACCATATTGGGTGTCACGGCCTTGCCTGCCGTACCCGCCTCCTGGCTTATCATGTCGAGGAAGCCTTTGGAAGTGACCGTCATGCCGCTTCCCGTCCAGCGCACCGTAGCGGTGTCACCCGTGACAGGCATGTTCGTCTTCACAAGCCATGTGCGGTTCATGATATGCCACAGCGTGTCGTTGGGAGAGGTGTATGTCTCCAGCGAGCCGCCGTCGTCGCCCCAGAACAGGAAGCCCTTGTCCGGCATGATGTTCCCGTACTCGCGTCCCATGACCAGCAGGTGCGCCTCTGACGGAAGTCCGTAGGCGTTCGCATTGTGATAGCTGTCGTTTTCCGGGAGGGATGCGTACAGCGGCCCTTCCTCGTAGGAGGTCGCCGAAACCGGCTGCCGGAAATCCCATGCGCTGTTGCGTGCCACCGATGTCACCCTGTTATGGTAGGCGCCGGCCTCGTCCCTGTCCCATGCGAGGTTCCCGTCTCCGTCGAGATAGGAATCGTTGAGCGTGATGCCGTACTTCATGGCAAGATAGCTTTCCGCCCTGCGCCTCTCACCGGGAGTAAGCAGACGGTTGTAGATGAGCAGTTCCGGCGTGTAGCCCTCGAAAGCGTTGTTGCCGAAGGCGGATGTATCGAACGGACCGTTGAAATGCTCGTTGGAGGCACTGTATGTCCCGCCGATGGTCAGCGTTCCGTTCGGGCCGCCCCATACCGAGGTGTTGGGTGCCGCCGCACGGTAATAGGTCAGTACCTTGGTGGCGTGCTCCTTGAAAATGTCCAGCGTCACGGAATCCTTGCCCGTATGCCGGAGATCCTCGCCATAGGCATCACCGTAGTCGAGCGGCGCAATCGAGCCTGGGCGCACAATCTTGTCGTTGGTGACAAGGCTGCCCCCCGCCATCGCCGCTGGCGACACCATAGAGTATGGACTCGTTTGTAAAGGAATAAGGCGCAAACACCCCGATGATGGTTGCTTGCGTGAGGTTTGAGCGGAAAAGGTCGCCCCACTTCGGGGAGTCGCCTTTGGAGAAATCAATCGCAGGATTGAAATTCAGGAACTTGACAAGGCTCCTGTCCTGCGTGAATGCGTAAGTCCCGGCGGTGCGGTTATACGCATACAGCGATAATGAATCACCCGCAAAGTCAAACCAGTGGTAGCGACCTTGCAAATTACTACTGACCGGTGCGGTCCTGAACCAGACATTCACGCCGTCGTCGAATCCACCGGGGGAACGGGCGGGAAGCATGAGTGCTGATAACCCAAACAGGCCAGAAAAGAGGAGAGTCTTTTTCATAAGCGCAATGTGTTGAATTGTTGAACATTATATTAATTGATCGGATGTCGGTTATCAGCGTAAGTTAAGTTTGGTTATGTCAGAACGAAATGCCTTGTTCAAGACGCTTCGCCACCTCCTATGAACCGGAACTGTACTGCAAAGATACAAAATTTACATAACAATCGTAATGTAAATCAAAAACAAAAACAAGGATTTAATGTAAATTAACATCTAAAACATTATAACTGATACATTTAGATGACAAAAACAGAATACATTATAAGTTTTAGCCACACGGAATACACCATATAAACATTATAACGGTTATGTCCTCCCTAATCTTTTTAAAGCAATTTATTTGAGCCGAAACGAATCAAGGCTATACTCGTTTACTGTCTTAATAACAAATGTCACCAAAGAGTATTTATAATTCTCTGGACTTAGAGTTACGAAATAACGCTGTGTTAGCCAAACAAATTATAATTTGTCAATAATATGAAGTGTATGCAAATTATTAATAGCAAACAGCAGTCTTCTTTAATTTATAGGCCAAATAAAGTGTTATTAGATGTTAAAATGCTCTGTGCTGGTGATTTTTTTGAGCTTTTAGATAACAAACGTAATGTAATTTTTATTACCTTTGCACCGAGAATTAGGTTAAAGCAGGTTGACAAGCAATAATCATCCTGCCAAAATACATCTCGAACTTTGCAAACATCTAATAGAGCATACGTAATGAAAAAATTAGCTACAATTGTTTTGATTGCATCTTTGGGAATATCTGAATTATCCGCCCAAAACCAGCAATCAATTACCGTAAGAGCCGGAAGTCAGATGGAAGTTAACTCCGCTACACCGGTGAGCCATAAGAAGATTGGTGATGCGGTAATGGAGTTCATGTTTGATTACTCTTATCTTCGTGACACAACCGATGTCACATCGCGCGTTGAAGACCGTATGATACTTCAGGTGGGTTATGGGCTGTCGAAATTCACGAGTTACCGTGGCATGCAGATAGACTCCCTGCTTCAGATATCTACTACTGATCAAATAAAAGCCAACCCGAACCGTTATGTCGGCGGAGAGTCTTTCTCAATCTATAAGAACTATCCCGCCGGAAAGTTCACCAATACTGATAGGGTTGCAACCGACTGGTTTCTTTTTGAGGAGTTGATTCCTTCACAGGAATGGACTATGACCGATGAAACAAAAGAAGTATTGGGATATGAGTGCAACAGTGCCAAATGCTCTTTCAGAGGCAGAGATTACATCGCCTATTACACTGATAAAATCCCTGTTGCCGACGGTCCTTGGAAATTCGGTGGCCTTCCGGGATTTATTATGGAGGTACGAGATGCTTCAAATCAATATTCCTTCATATGTGTTGGAATAAACTCTAATGCAGACCGCGCCATTACTATCCCGGAGGTCGATTTCATCAAAACATCAAGAGTCGATTTTTACAAAACAAAAAACAGATTCGATATAAACCCGACTGGATATATGGAAGCAACAAATGGAGTTCAAGTGATTGTAACTACTCCTGACGGGAAACCCCGAACAGATCTGACCTCGCCCAAGTCCCTTACTTTCGATTATATTGAAACCGACTGGAAAAAATACTAATTATAATATCTGTGAGAATTTTAATAACTCTGATAATGATATTTTGTGCTTTGTCACATATATATGGACAAGCCACAAAAATCAAGGGCTTCGTTATAGACAAAGATACCGAAGCTGCCGTTGACGGAGTTATAATTCAAGTCAAAGACAAAGCCGGCAAGAATCTTGCCTACACATTTTCTGACGATAACGGATCGTTCAGCATTGACTTCGATGCTTCTTGTTCTGCTTCTGTGATTGTGTTTCATCTCATGGGATATGCAGAAAAAAGAATCCGAATATCAGACATAAAATCACCGGTAAGAGTTTATCTTGAATCTCAGCACACACAGCTGGATGATGTGATTGTAACTGCTCCCGACATTGAGCAACGTTCCGACACACTTGTGTATTACTTAAGTCATTATGCCAAGGAATCTGACCGCAACATTGCCGATGTTCTCAAAAGACTTCCCGGTATAAAAGTGGAAGAAAGCGGAGAAATAAAGTACAATGGAGAGCCTATCAATAAGTTCTATATTGACGGAGCAGACTTTGCTGACGGAAGTATGGTCTGGCTACCGAGAATATACTTCCGTCTGATGTGGCAAGTGTGGAGGTTATGGAAAACCATCAGCCCATTCAGGCTTTGCAAGGTCTTGAATTTTCACAGCAGGCAGGTATTAATATCAAACTTCGTGAACAGGCTCGACACAGATGGATTGCTATATTGGATGGAGGGATCGGTCTGTCGCCAGTTCTGTATAATGCATCTGCTTTTGCCATGCGCATTTCAGGGAAATGGCAGAACATGGAAACCGTTCGGATAAATAATACGGGATGGAATCCACAATCGCAAAGTCATAAACATACGGTCTCAAATCTGTTCAGCAGCGATTATATCGATTATTTATGGCCTGATTATATCAACCTCGGCACATCTTCCGCTCCTCTTGCCGAAAACCGTACAAGGGATAATTTCTCCGTGCTTGCCAACAGCTCAAATTCATGGCATCTTGACAAAGGAAAAGATGTCAGATTCAATCTTAATTACGAATCCGACCGACTTGACAATCTGTCGGGATATGAAACAAATTATTTGGATGAATACATTCCACGTTTCATCGAGACTAATTCTTTGAAAAGCTATTCGCATTGGTTAAATGGACAGGGCACTGTTGCCATCAACACCCCGGCCATGTATCTCACTGACAATCTGTATATCGATGCTCATTGGCAAGATTTTTCGTCTGCTGTCGGCGGAACACTGTCCTTGTCACAAAAAGCATATATTCCGGAGTTCAATTTCACCAATGATTTACAAATGGTAAAACGTGTATCCGGAAACTTGCTCTCCGTATCATCACGCAACAGGTACTATTATCACCCTCACCGACTTGATGTTGTATATGATGCCTCGGTTGAACAGGAACTGACAACCCAGGATTTTAGATCTGTTACCGAACTTAAATATGGCTGGTTGAAAGCCAAATGGAATATATATGTCCGTGGCGATCTTGACATTAATTATCACCACTTGAAAAGTAATCTTGATGGTATAGCGTCGCCTCTCGTAACCGAGTGCGATTTCCAATCTCTTTTAATGAGGGTGTATGCGGCACCGGAGGCTTCATATAGCTCTTATCGCTGGCTTGTAACTTTGTCTTTACCAATAGGCTTAAAGACCAATCATATCTATGAAGGTCAGACGGGTTCAAATATTACGAAATGCCATTTATCTATTGCCCCGTTTGTTTATGTCAGATATAAACTTAACGCACGAATGGATGCAATAGCCCAGTTAAAGTATTCTTTGGAACCGCCAGAGGCTACTTGCCATATCCCGGCAGCTATAATGCAGAATTTCCGCAACCTGTATTTGGCTGTTCCTACCACCGATTTTTACCATTATCGTTCTGCAGCCGTGAACTTGAGATATAGGAATCCAATAAAGTCCCTTTTCTTCAACATCATCGGGAAATACGATTGGAACAGCTATCCCCTAATCAATGACCAGATATTCTTAAATAACTACATACTCAATACATTTACTTTGAACAGCAATGACACCAGATGTTTTAATGTAAATGGCAATATAAGTAAAGGACTGATGTCAGGGAAAATTCATATTAGCCTCGATGCTTCGTATGCTGATGTAATTTCTTCCGCTATGCGTGATGGACAGAAACTTTCTTATCGACAAAGTGCTATCGTTTTGCAACCTGGACTAAAAGGATATTTCACTAACTGGTTTTCAACAGACTACAAAATTGGATACACAATAAATAAGCTGCGGATAAAAAACGGAGATACAAGTAATTATCAAACTATCAAACAATTTCTGTCGTTAGTTCTTATCCCTCTTAAAGGTTGGCAATTTTCTGTCGGAGGAGAACATTATTATACAAGATTTTCTTCTTCTCGGTCATCCAATCTGATTTTGGTTGACGCTTCTGCAACATGGGAGCCGACAAAAAAGCTGGAGTTTAGTATTAAAGCCACAAACATATTAAATAGGGTGTCCAAAATTTT
>NWBJ01000080.1 GCA_002633115.1 Muribaculaceae bacterium Zag1 | reverse complement strand
CTCCCTTCTACCCCGTAGGGGTTGTTTCACATTGGATCGGTGAGGATGTATTCCTCCTTGTATTCGATCTCAAATTTATCCAGCAACCCGCGATATTCCTGCATGAAGGCTTTGGATGAGTGGTGTTCCTTCTGGTTTTCTATGTATGCTTTCACCTTCTCTATCGCAGAATGGGAATAGGAGAATGCTCCATAGCCCTCCTGCCAGCTGAATTTGCCCAGGAAATTCCGTTGCTGGTTAATCCATGCGGAGGATTGCCTCTTCATTTCCTTTACGGTGTCAGAGACGCTTAGGTTGGGGTTGAGGGTGTAGAGGATGTGGATGTGGTCAGAGGTACCGTTTATCGCTATCGGGATGCATTTCATGTCGCGCAGTGCGGTCGTGATGATGTTGTAGACCTGGTCCTGGACGTAGTCGTTGAGCAGCGCTCGGCGGTATTTTACCGCGAAAACGGCCATAATGTATATTTTGGTATAGGTATTTGCCATAATGGTGTTATTAATTCCAGTGAATGAAACAACCCCTATGGGTTTGTGGGAGGGGAGGGGGAGCCCTCGGTGGCTAGATGAAACAACCCCTACGGGGTAGCGGGGAGGGGATTCTTGTTTCACATTTATTTTCTGTACAAAAATACTGACATTCTTTGAATGTAACAAAATTTGAAGTAGAAATTTTGGACATTACTACGGCAAAAATTTGGTGTTTACAGATTTTTGCCGTAATTTTGTGGTGCGCTGGAGGCCAGAGGAGCTCGAGAGCGAGCCATAGGCTCCGGCGCTGACTTTACACCATACATTACTCTTTTTCACTCTGATTTAATAATGGATAGAGAATTAAGCAATAAGACAGACTATATAATAGCGTGCATAAGTGAATTCGCTACGCGGTTTCAGTTTAAGCTCCAGCCCGCTCATGCCTATTTGAGCCAATACCTTGGTATTGACTTTCTGTTGAAGCATTACGAGGCTCTTCACACCCTATCAATCGATGAGGCCGTAGAGGATATTACCTGAGTTTGTCAACGCAATGGGGGAGGTTTGGTATCATGACCAAAGAAAGAGAATTACAATTGCAAATCGAGGGAAATGCCAGCGATGTGATACAACTACTGGTAAAGGAGAAGTGTATGGCCCTGCAAGAGGCTATCAATACTTTTATGAGTTCGGAGACATTCCGCAAGCTCGAGCTCCCAGAGACGGGCCTTTACTATCAGAGCCCAGTATATATTTATGATTGTCTTCTTTCTGAGCTCAGCTCCCGTCAAAAGACCGAGGAAACACAATTGGATAAAGCCATTCAAGATGTCTGTCAACAAATCAAGGATTCAAAAGAAGGGAAAATTCAAGGCTCCCCTTTAGATGAGTTTCTTGAAGAGTTGTGACCTCGAGAATAAATATCCATGGTAAAAATCTGGNNCCAGATTTTTACCATGGATATTTATATCAACCGATTCACTTTGATCTTTTTGTAGGGCTTGCCGATGTCGAGGAGGGCGGCATTTTGGTCCTTGATAATCAGCTCGCCCAGCTGCAGGTTGGAGATGGCAGAGCGCAGCTCTTCAGCTGGCCTTCTTGTCCAAGAGAATTTCCTCAGCGAGGTATTCATCTCTGCGGCAATGCAGGGCTGCGATGCCGTTTCCTTTCTCCTTCATGAAGTCTATGACCTCGTCAGTGATATACTTTCGACTAAATGTATGTAGAGGATCATACCCAGGTACGAGGTACCCATCTATTATATTAGAATCCTTTACCCTACGATAACAGTAGCCAAAGGAAGGCCCAGCTTTTCGGCTAAGCTTCCTATCACGGCGGGTATAAATATTAACTGTTCGTAATCCATAGCGCTATGCCTTTTCTATCGAGCAGGTATGCTTCTTGGTATCTGGGTCATAGTTGATTCCAACCATGAGTACCTTTCCTACATATTTTTTTAGTTTGTCCGGATAGTTCTTTTCTTTGATTTGATTGATGGCGGTGCGTGCCGACTTGTCATATTTGAGTTCAATTAAAAGCACTGGAGAATCAACATTTCGCCAAGGTATAAATACTATATCTGCAAATCCCTTACCAGCTGGGAGTTCGCGATATTGCATATAATTATTGCGGGCTGCATAAAATGCAAGAGAGATGACACAAGCCAGGCTATTCTCATTATTATAAGAGAGAATGCTGACTTCATCTTGATGCACTTGTTCTATTCCGGCTGCTACCGTCTCTGCATCTCCATCCAGCACTGCCTGAAGCAAAGCTTCAGATGCATCAATGGTCTTGACCACTTCCTCCCATTTGCTCTCGCGAATAGCGTTTTCCATTTCTTCACGTACCTCAAGATTGGGAATATAGCATTTGCGTTCGTCAGGATCGTAGGAGAGATAACCTAAATGGATTAACATGGTAAGCACGTCATCCTTAGAATCTACGCGCTTCGGGTCATTGGTAAATCTGGTATATTTAACTGGACACTTTTCTCCAGCCAACATTGAGATCACTGCATCTTTGAGGCCATCATAGTTCATTTGTATGTAATGCGCTACTTTGTCAAATGCTCCAGTACGGCCCCAGTAATTCTCACAAGATTCCTTTACCAAGGCTTGTATCACAGAATTAGGATTAAACATTGATCGTTCTTTTCCTATCCGATACCCATCATACCATTTCTCCAAATCTTGAAAATCAAGAACAGAGTCATTGCACAATTCTTCCACCTCTTTTTTAGTGAAACCGAAATGTCTCTCCCATCCTCCTGGGGATAACATAGTGTATTCCCAGAAATTATTAAGAGCCGATTCGGTATTGTATTTTTTTATAGGAAGAATCCCGGTGATGTAAGCTCCTATGAAAGCTTGCGGAGCGTTGCTGCCTTTGAAAAAGCGACGGAGCAGAGTGATATATTTGTCCATAGGGGCTTCGCTCTTTTTGAACTCACGACATATCGCATCCCACTCATCTATAATCATAAGAAATGGTTCTCCGGTATGATTGGCGATTCTTAAGATCAAATCCATTAAGTCATCCTCATCGCGCATCTTCACCTCGGGGTAGGCTTCTAGAAGCTCATTGCTTATCTCTTTTTGCATCTTATCTACTATATCCGCATCATGGCCGAATCTCGATATGATTATGCTCATATCGATGAAAATTACGGGATACTTATTTAGATGCTTTTCGAAGGATGGGTCTTTAGCAATAGACAATCCTTTGAACAATTCCCTGGAATCACACGACTTATCATAATAGGCGCACAGCATCGAAGCTGCCATAGATTTTCCAAACCGACGGCAACGAGTGACGCAACTCATATTCCACTCCTTAAAGAGGGTGCTGTTGACGGCCGCAATGAGTTGAGTCTTGTCAACATATTTGCTGTCCAGCGCTCTGCGGAAGCGGGTATTTCCTACATTGATAAATTGTCCCATATCTTAGATTTGATTTTATACGCAAATGTAGTGATAATTTTCTATAAACCCAAATCAAAAATCAAATCGATAGTTCCTTTTGGCCCCGCTTAGGTTTAATTTTACAAAAAATTTGGTGTTTCCAGATTTTTGCCGTAATTTTGTGGTGCGCTGGAGGCTGGCGCGGCTCGAGAGCGAGCCATAGCCCTGGCGCTGACTTTACATACCGGCGTTTACTTTAGCGCTTAGTTCTTGTCATCGTGAAACTTCGCAACTTTCAAGAGACAGGCAAGGCTGGCAGTGAGTAGATGCCCCTATTGTGGTATATACCACCGCGTGACTATCTGTCCCCCAGGGATGGGTAGCTATGGTGCATATATATTCCATGCGTGGGGCCCTTCTCATTGCTCATCCTCCTGTTTCGGGCAATGCGAAGGCCTCACGATGTGGGATGAGCACGAGTGAGGATTCCCACGCTTTGTGTAAAGTGAAGAATGAAAAATGAATAATGAAAAATGGCCCGGCCATGGGAGTCGGCTGGTCAAATCTTGCAATGCCTTAAATGCCAATCGACCGACCCCATCTGATAGAGCGCATCAAGAGCATCGAGGGCCTTACTCCCGAGGAGCGCAGCCAACTGCTTGAGATGCTGCGCACCACGCCCAAATACGGCCTCGTTTGGGAGGACAAGCCCGAAGAGGCCGAGCGCTTGCTCGAAGACAATCTGCCAGTGCTCACCGAGGTGAAGGAGCGATATATCGCCGGTTCATCGCCCGACAGCCCCAACCATATCCTCATCGAGGGTGACAACCTCCACGCCCTCACCGCCCTCACCTACACCCATGAGAGCAAAATCGACGTCATCTATATTGACCCACCGTATAATACTGGCAACAAGGATTTCTGCTACAACGACCAATATGTCGACCGCGAAGACGGCTATCGCCACTCAAAATGGCTCTCATTCATGTCAAAGCGCCTCCGCCTTGCCAAGCGCCTCCTCTCCGACCGAGGCGTCATCTTCATATCCATAGACGACAATGAGCAAGCACAACTGAAGATGCTCTGCGATGAAATATTTGGGGAAGAATTTCTTAGAGGTCAATTTATATGGAGGAAAAAAAGTGGAGGAGGTCAGACTGATGCTTACTTTGTCACTGAACATGAATACGTGGCAGTATATTCTAATTCCAATTTTATTTGGCTAGATCCATCTGAATCTAAATCTGAAGAGGATTTTAAATTTGAAGATGAGAGAGGAAAATACAATCTTACTAAACTAGAAAAATGGGGAAGTTCGGCTCATAAGGAAGATCGTCCCAGTATGGCTTTCCCAATAAAAGATCCCTTCGGAAAAGACTACTTCCCAATAGCTCCAGATAAGAAGCCTGGAAGATGGAGAGTTGGAGAGAAAAGGATGGATGAAATTTTTAAAAACCACCTCATAGAATGGAGGAGGGGCATCCCATACGAAAAGACTTACTATAATCCCGAAAGTCAAAAAGAAAAAATAATAAAAAGTAGGTCAATTCTTTATAGTGTAGCAGAAACAGGTGATGGGTCAAATGAACTTCTAAATCTCTTTGGCGAAAAGGATACTTTTTCAAATCCTAAGCCTTCTGAACTTATCAAATATTTAATTTCTCATGCTGTCACCTCTACCATCCTCGATTTCTTCGCAGGTTCGGGCACTACTCTCCATGCCACTATGCAGCTTAATGCAGAGGATGGGGGTAAGCGTCAATGCATCCTCGTGACAAATAACGAGAATGGCATCTGCGAGAATGTAACTTATGAGCGTAATAAGCGCGTCATTAATGGCTATACTACTCCCAAGGGTGTAGCCGTCAATGGCCTACATAACAATTCGTTGAGATACTACAGGACCGACTTTGTGCCTCGCAAAAAGACCATGGCCAATATGCGCCGATTGGTCAACCTTGCCACAGACCTGCTTTGCATCAAGCATGGTTTGTATCAAGAGGCTCGATTCTTTGGCAAGAAACTCAATGCCGAGGTGGCCCGATTCTTCTGCAATGGCAAGAAACAAATGCTGATTCTCTATGATGAGCGAGCCGTTGACCCTGTAGCTGAGATATTAGAGCATCAAGCCGTAGATTCGCCAATCATCGTCTACGTATTCTCGCCCGACAATTACGCCTACGATGAGGAGTTTGCCGCCGTGGCCGACAAGGTAAACCTCTGCGCCCTCCCCGCTGCCATCTATGCCGCCTATCGCCATGTCCTCCCCAAAAAGAAACTCTATCCCAAAGAGCCATCACAGAAGCCAACCGCTACCCCCTCACCCTGCCCTCAAGGAATAGAGCAACTCCTGTTTGATCCCAATGAAGAGGAGGAACCGGATGGTAGTGCGTAGCACGGCCCTGAAGCAACGTATATATTTTGACTCACAATGATTAAGAAACTACAATACCAACAGCAAGCCATCAAGGAACTTGTAGAGAAGGCCCTGAAGCTGCTCCACTCTCCTGGCGAACGCAAAAAGCTGATATTCCAAGCCCCAACTGGCTCGGGAAAGACTGTCATGATCAGCGAAGCTATGGCTCAGCTGATGACTGAAATAGACAGCGACCCTACGCTCACGCCTCCTACATACATTTGGGTTGCCCCTAACAAGCTGCATCAGCAGAGCCTCGAGAAGATGAAAGCTTTCTTCGACGAGACCCATACCTTGCGAGCCACAACCTACGATGGTTGCAACCACTCGGTAGGTGACCACCTACCCGAAGGACAAATCTTATTTGTCAACTGGGAGAGTATCAATAAGGACAAAAACATACTGGTTCGCGATAGCGAAGGCGCAGCCTCGCTCTATGACCTTACCGACCGCACCAAGGAGGAAGATATCCCCATCATCGTCATTATCGATGAGGAACACCTATACGCCGGAGCCTCGGCAATACAGGCGCAAAAGGTACTCAGGCGCATCAATCCCAAACTCGAAATCCGCATCTCTGCCACGCCCAACAAGCAAGACCTCCACGAGAAGGTGACAGTACAACGCAACGATGTCATCGCTGAGCAAATGATCAAGAAAGGCATAGTGCTTAATCCAGCACTCGATGTCACTCGCGAAGATGTCGACGGTCTTACCGAGTTGCTCATCGACCATGCTTTGGCAAAAAGAGATGAACTGGCCGAAGCATACCGCAAGCAAGGCAGCCGAGTGAATCCGTTATTGCTAATTCAACTGCCCAATGATGGCAGCGAGAAGGTAACCGAGGAGGAAACTCGCATCATCAATTCCGTAAAGACTGTGCTCGAGGTGAAATACGATATCACCACAACCAATGCCCTGCTCGGCATCTGGCTCTCGAAAGAGAAGGAGAATCTCGATGGCATCGAGCGAGAGGATAACCTTACCAAGGCTCTGCTTTTCAAGCAAGCCATAGCTCTGGGTTGGGACTGTCCCCGAGCCGCAGTATTGTTGATTTTCCGCAAGATGGAGAGCATGCAATTCACGATGCAGACAGTGGGTCGCATCCTGCGTATGCCCGAGCATAAGCATTACATGGATCCGCAGCTCAACCAAGGATACGTCTATACCGACCTCAGCAAAGACAAAATCAGCATCGTGGCCGATGACATTGATTATTTCGCCAAAAACGAAACAGCTTATATCAAAGATGGCTTGGAGAATGTGACTCTCAAATCTGTCTACCGCGAGCGTCTCAGCGAGGAGCGTAACCGTCTGCTGCCTAATTTCGGGGAGTTGTTGCAACAACACTTCGCTAAGAAACTTCTGGGCCACGCCCATCAGCAGACACTGGATTTCCAACTATTTGAAGACGAATGACTATGGGCCGCAAAGATTTATTTGGAGATATCGAAGCCAACAGAGCATCCGCCGAGAAGCGCGGCATCAACTTTGACGTAGAGAAAATACAAATATCCCTGCTCAAAGATGTCGAGGTGGAGGGCGATGCCCTTGAAGGCAACGAAATAATTAGCATCGAGGGCAATAAGCGAGTGAAATATTCGCAACATGCCACTGAGCTTGATCGAGAGTTCAACCAATTTCTCTGGGGCATGCTCAATGGCTATGAGCGTAAGCTTACACTGGAATCTCTTCACAATTATGTGCTTGAGATAATGGAAAAGCTGTTTGGCCTCAATGAATTTGAAGCCGTAAAGGTCATACTCTACCATAAGAATCGGCCAAAGTTTGAAGAGATAATCCGTGATGCCTTGGCCGATAATCTAATTGAGGTGAGGATACGCCGTCAGCAAGCCAAAACGAGAGCCTTTAAGGAGGTGCCTTGGGCTGTGCCCGAGACACGCGATTACAATACCTCGACACATCGCACTGTGCCCGAAGCCCAGGCCCATGCGCTGCAGCCATTCTATAGGATGAATCAAGCCTCGCAACCCGAGATAAGGTTTGAGCAATTCCTGGAGGACAATCGCGAGTACATTGATTGGTGGTATAAAAACGGCGACGATGGCATGCAGCACTATGCCATCGCCTATATGGAGGGCGACAATCCAGCCCTGTTCTATCCCGACTTTGTGCTGCGCATGGCCAACGGCCAAGTATTTATCTTCGACACCAAGACCAACGGCAGCGACCCCTATGCCGCAGCCAAGCACAACGCCCTCGTTGCCTATATGGAGGACCCAAATAATCCCAACCTGATGGGCGGAATCTTAATCCAAGATGGCAACCTGTGGCGGTACTCACTTGGTACAATCGAAAACACCGATGACATAACCGGTTGGATGGCCTTTCATCCCTCTGATTACAAAAAATCCTGACTATTATGCCTCGCCAGAATCCCAAACAATCTGCCCAACAGCCGCGCTCGCAGCGCGGCGGACTCGACCATACTTTCCTCCACTATGGCATACGCGAAGCCGACCTCGAGGTTATCCTTGACCTGTGCGACCGCCACTGCATCGATCGTGATTGGCTTCGCGACGAGGTGTTGAAAAACTTCCACGCCAAAAAGGTGGATGCTATAGAGATATCTGATGCCGATGTAGAGCGAGTGCTCAATGATGCCTTAAACCAACTCCCAACTTCTACCCAATGATCATAACTCGCGTAAAAGCTCACAACTATAAGACTTATCTTGACCTTGATCTCGACCTGACGGTCGAGGCAGAGCGCCCTATCATCTTGATTGGCGGCATGAATGGAGGCGGCAAAACCACTCTATTCGAGGCCATCTATGGGGCCCTGTATGGGCTGAATATTCACAATGAGCGAGAATTTCAAGAACTGCTCAACGCTGGAGCCATCGCTACTGAGAAACCTGAAATCGTGCTTGACCTGTCGTTTAAAGGTCTGGTGGCTGGCACAGAGCAACGCTATAATCTGAAGCGCACATATCGAGTGATGTCAAGAAAGCCAGTTGAGAATGTGCGCCTCAACCTCAATGGTAATGTTGTAAGCTATGGCACCCAGACCCCGGCCAGCGAAAGGCATCGATATGAGCAAATGCTCAACAAGATCATCAAGGCCAACCTGCCGCAGGAATTGAGCAAATACTTCTTATTCGATGCCATGCAGAGCAGCGAGTTGCTTAAGGAGGGAGTGTTTTCCCAAATCATACGGGATAATATCCAGAATGTGATGGGATTTAACAAGTACCTGATGTTGAAGCATGCCGCCGAAAAACTCCACCAAAAGAAGGCTGCCGAGCGAATACAAGCCCAAAGGGACCGGGAAGAATACGAAAAGCTTTGTAGCGAAAAGGAACAAAAGATAAAAAGCAAAGCCTCTTTGGAAGCGGCTTTAGACCAATCATCGCGTCGATTACAAGAGATGCAAGAATCTTATGATGCAGCCAAGGAGGGAGCCCGCAACAACGCCAATGCTCGCCAACGCATCTCTGAAATCGATGCTAAAATCGCAGAAGCTAATTCAAGCGCCGAACGATACAGCACTGAGGCAAAAGATTTAGTAGAGAATATCGAAGGAAGTGTCTTCCTGCCTAAGTTGGCCTCCTAGCTTTCGCAAGAAATCGCCAATATCGTGCGTATCAAGGAGAGCCTTAAGAAAGACCCTATTGAAACGCCTAAGCAATTGCGCGATATCACACATCGGGTGATGGACTTGCTGCGCCAAATGCAGCTATTAGATGCTCGAGCCAACGAAGAGGAAATCATCTCGCGGTTGCTTGACCAACACCAAAATCATGGCAAAGAAGACCCTTATGCTCTGCTCGAAGATGAAGACGTGGCTGCGCTCGTTGGGCTTGTCAATGGAAGCGGCCATAACACTTTCCCGCATCTGAGCGAGGGGAAAATGGCATGCGAGACAAAATTGGCCAATCTCAACGAATGGCGTCGCCAGCGCGATTTCCTGCAGCAGTCGATCGATGGCAATGACCAAGAGGTCATTACTCTTTATGAAACTGAAGCAGAGAATCAACACAGCATTGAGGCGCAGATTGAAACTCTTACCAGCGAGATTCAGAGGCTCGACAATCTTATCCATAGATACGACATACAGATTCAGGAAGAGCCTGATTTGAAGTATGACACGCTGGTAAAACTGCGTCCTTTCTTCGACGATGTAGCCAAAACTTTGCTCCAACGCAAGCGTCAACAGATTGAGACCCAGATGCAAGAGCAGCTCAACATCCTGCTCCTGTCATACAAGGGCCATATACAGAGAGTGGAAATCAGTGAGAATCTTGAGGATTTCTCAATAAAGATTTTCCATACTGCTGGAAATGAGATTTCGCTTACTCAACTCAATGCGGCATCAAAGCAAATCTTCATACAGGTGTTGCTAAAGATTCTGCGCAATCTTGGCGACTACAATCCGCCCGTGATGATTGACACGGTGATGGGTGTGCTCGACAATGAAAGCCGCGATGCTCTGATGCAAGAGTATTTCCCACAGCTCGCCGACCAGACTATCCTGCTTTGCACCACATCTGAGATTCGCAAGGATTCAGACTACAAGCAAATTGAGGCTTTCATCTCCAAGACCTATACGCTGCAACGCGATGTGGCTCTGCAGCGCACCGAGGTTGTGGAGGGATATTTCGGAACCCCGCTTAACAGAGATTGACCATGAAACTTAATTTCGATGATTTGAGGCAAGCCGAAGGGCTGCTCGATATGGTGATGCCTCTCAAGGATAAAATTGAGGCGCGTCTGAGTCTTGAGAATGCTCCCGAGGGATGCAAGATGCCATCCCTCACTGGCAATCAGATACTCAGAATCTGCATGATAGCGGGATTCTCGATGGCTGAGCCAAGAAATCTGGCCGAAGTCAGGGAGACGCAGCTCTCGCGGCAAAACAATAGATTCTACTCGACATTCTTCAACCGCAATAACACCAAGGCTCTATTTGAGGCTCTGATCAAACTGCGCTACAAGGATATTGTTGACGATTGGGAGGAGCCTCGCATAGCATCTCGCATCATAGCTTATGAGGCCCAGCGAGGATTCAATTACCTGATGGACGATGCCAATCTCAATTCTTTTCTCTTCGCTTCATCGTCGGGGCGTGGATTGTCGCGCTCGATTCCAGAGCTTGATCTTATTATAGGCCATTATGATGGCGAGGATGAGATGGAAGCCGACCTCAACCTCAATTCTCGCAGCATTCCTAATGCTCAGATTATTATAGCTGGTTCTACGGGTTCGGGCAAGTCAAATCTTATCTCGGTGATTATTCAGCAATTTCGAAATCTGTCATCAGAGACCGCCTATCCGGTAAATTTCCTGCTCTTTGATTACAAAGGCGAATTTTCTGACCCTGCCAATCGGCGTTGGCTCACTTATTTCGATACTGATGCCAGCGCATTGCTCGACCCCATGGATAAGCCTTTGCCATTCAATCCATTCAAGGATTTCAGAGGTAAATCGCAAGCAGAATTGAACATTTATTCTACTGAGTTGGCATCTGCATTGGGTGCTCTCGACAATGTGGTGATGAGCGCTAAGATGAGCAGTCGCCTCAGCGAGGCAATCGTCAAGGCGTATGCGCATAATCAGAAAGCGCCTATCACATTTGAGAAATTGCTCCACGCCTATCGTGGGCTTTTGCCTAAGGCTGAGACTGAGGATAGCATCACCGCAGTGCTATCGCAATTGGTGCGCAATCGGCTTTTTGACACCGAGGACCGCGCCAACTGGATTTTGAAAATCGTCCGCTGCGCGAATTGATACGCGTTGGCCGCAACAAGGGGCTTAGCATTATCCTTGCCACGCAAGATATGGCTAGTTATCGCGCCAATAATCGCGGAGGTTTCGACTTCTACGCCAATGCGCAATACCCTCTCATTATGAAGCAGCAGACGATTGATGACTCGGTGCTTAAGGGCATCTTTGGCGTCACTGGGCGCGAGCTCGCTGAGCTGCGCTCTGCCATCTCCAACCTGCAGCTCGGCGAGCTCATTATCAAGGACCAAAATGCCGCTCTCCTCGACATCGGCAAGAAATACAAAAAAATCAAAGTGAATCGGCTGATATGACAGTTACTACGGCAAAAATCTGGAAACACCAAATTTTTGCCGGGGAATGGGTGAAATTTCTACTTCAAATTTTGTTAC
>NWBJ01000079.1:20574-22318 GCA_002633115.1 Muribaculaceae bacterium Zag1 | reverse complement strand
CCCGGTGGCGCCATGGGCGGCGCCGACTTCATCAACGTGCTCTTCTCGAGCTTCCTCGTCACCGACCCCGACGATGCTCACTGGATAGCACGCGACCGCTTCTTCCTCGCCCCGGGCCACATGTCGCCCATGCTCTACAGCATTCTCGCTCTCGCTGGCCACTTCACCCTCGACGAACTCAAGCAGTTCCGCCAGTGGGGCTCGCCCACTCCCGGCCATCCCGAGCTGGAAGTTGAGCGTGGCATCGAGAATACCTCCGGTCCTCTGGGTCAAGGCCACACTATGGCTGTTGGCGCCGCTATCGCTGAGCGCTTCCTCCAGGCTCGCTTCGGCTCTTGGATCGAGCATAAGACCTACGCTTTCATCTCTGACGGCGGCATACAAGAAGAAATTTCGCAGGGCGCTGGCCGCCTCGCCGGATACCTGGGCCTGTCAAATCTGATCATGTTCTATGACAGTAACAAGGTGCAACTCTCGACCTACGTTGATGCTGTCGACAAGGAAGACGTTGCCGCCAAGTATCGCGCATGGCACTGGAATGTGCTTGAGGTTGATGGCACCGACCCCGCCCAAATCGCTGAGGCTCTGACCAAGGCTCACGCCGAGACCGAGAAGCCGACCCTCATCATCGGCCACACAATCATGGGACGCGGCTGCGTCACCGCCGATGGCAAGAACTTCGAGGGCCAGTGCTCAACCCACGGCCAACCTATCAGCAAGTCGGGTGCCGACTATGCCGCTACAATCAAGAATCTCGGCTTCGACCCCGAGAATCCTTGGGTTATCTCGCCCGAGGTGCAAGAGCTATACGCTAAGCGCACCGAGGAGCTGCGCCGCATCGTCAAGGAGCGCCGCGCCATCCACGACGCTTGGGCAAAAGAGCATCCCGAACTCGAGGCTCAGCTCCACGACTTCCTCGCTGGCCGTCTGCCCGAAATCGATTGGGAGAAGATCACCCAGAAGCCCGGCAGCGCTACCCGCCAGGCATCGGCTGTGGTGCTGAGCGTGCTCGCCGAGAAGGTCAAGAATATGATCTGCTCATCGGCTGACCTCGCCAACAGTGACAAGACCGATGGCTTCCTCAAGAAGACCCACGCCCTCACCCACGGCGACTTCACCGGAGCATTCCTCCAGGCTGGCGTGGCTGAGTTGACTATGGCTTGCTTGATGAATGGCATCGTGCTCCACGGCGGCATGATCGCAGCTTGCGGCACATTCTTCGTGTTCTCCGACTACATGAAGCCCGCTATGCGCATGGCTGCCCTGATGGAGCTCCCCGTCAAGTACATCCTCACCCACGACGCATTCCGCGTAGGGGAAGACGGCCCGACCCACGAGCCTATCGAACAAGAGGCACAGATCCGTCTGCTCGAGCAAGTGCACAACTTCTCTGGCCGTCCATCACTGATGGCTCTGCGTCCTGCCGACGCTGTCGAGACCACCGTATGCTGGAAGCTCGCCATGGAGAATCGCCACACCCCATCGGCCCTCATCCTCAGCCGCCAAGACATCCCCGAGTTGCCCGCTGCCAGCGGCAACCGCTATGAAGAGGCTCTGCAGGCTGCCAAGGGCGGATACGTGGTGATGAACCCCGAGAATCCCGAGGTAGTGCTCGTAGCCAACGGCTCAGAGGTGTCTCTGCTCTGCCAGGTGGCCACCCTGCTCGACGCCGAGGGCATCCCCGCACGCGTTGTGTCGATGCCGGTAATCGGTCTCTTCAACGAGCAGAGCGAGGAATATCGCC
>NWBJ01000079.1:20365-20536 GCA_002633115.1 Muribaculaceae bacterium Zag1 | reverse complement strand
ACCGCCGGTCTGCCCACCACCCTCTACATGATCAAGGATTTCCACGGCGAGGTCTACGGCATGGAGCGTTTCGGCGCATCAGCCCCCTACAAAGTCCTCGACGAGAAGTTCGGCTTCACCGTCGACAACATCCTCAACCGCGTCAAATCCTACCTCGGCCGCTAATCCCCC
>NWBJ01000079.1:18355-20303 GCA_002633115.1 Muribaculaceae bacterium Zag1 | reverse complement strand
TTTAGCAATAAATTTATCGATAAAAGATGTTCAAAGACCTGCTTTGTCTCCATGTCACCAGCTTTTTTTGGTTGTGCACAAATTTACGACTATTTTCTTAAATAACAAAATCCAAGAATCAATTTGCCCTAAGCAAAGCATCTTTTAAACTATGATTGTAAAGCCTAAAAACAAAAAAACTTGAGACCCAAAAGACAGGACTACATTAACTATCATTTTTGACAAACTTAGGGATAAAAACGGCCTTATTCCGCTAAAATCGCTCCCAGCGAGGTATCTTAGCGGAATAAGGCCGTTTTTTATTCCGAACTTAACATTTCGACATTCATTTTCACATATTTATACAATCATCGAATATATTCAATCGGCACTGTCCCGACAAATTGGAGCATGGGGGAAGAGGTGAATTTTGGAGGATTCACAATAATTGAGGAGGGGGAGACGTTGGTAGGGAAAACTGATAGAGATATGGAACTCAAAGAGCTAAAAGAGATTGTGAGAGGGGCTGCCGGGTGCATGGCTGCCGATTTTGACGTGAAGCAAAAGGACGGCTTCACCAACATTGTCACTTCGTCAGATCTGGCCGTACAGGAGTATCTGCGCCGCCATCTCTCTGAGGCAATGCCGGGCTGCGGATTCCTCTGCGAGGAGGAGGACCGCCACGACCTCAACCACGAGGCCGTATGGATCATCGACCCGATCGATGGCACAGCCAACTACAGCCGCGGCATCGCCCAATGCGCCATCGCCGTCGGGCTGAGACTGCGGGGCGAAATGCGCCTTGGGGTGGTGTATCTGCCGAGGACTGGCGAGATGTTCAGCGCCGAGCTGGGCCGTGGTGCGTGGCTCAATGATAAGCCCATCCACGTGTCAGACCGCCCATTTGCCGACTCAATCCTCTGCACGGCTCTGCCAGTGTACCATAAGGAATATTCTGACCAGTGCGCCGTGGCCATTCTCGAGGCGTTTAAGCAATGCAACGACCTGCGGCGTTTTGGCGCAGCCGCCCCCGAGTTGTGCTACGTAGCAATGGGTCGCGTCGACCTTTACTTCGAGTACCAGCTCAGTCCGTGGGACTTCGCTGCAGCCTCGCTGGTGCTCACCGAGGCTGGAGGGTCGATCAGCCTTCCCAACGGTCAACCCTTAGACATGCTGCAACCATCAGGCGTAATCGCCGCCAATACCAGCGCCAACCTCAGCCGCCTCCAATCAATCATCAACGCCGCCGGCATCAGCTGAGAACCCCCATCGCCAGAATAGGCAGATAGCCTCCTATCATCAGAATTGACGATAAAAAAGTCGAAAAACACGATTCTCCGTCAAAATTAGCATTTTTAGCACTGATTTTGACGGAGAATCGTATTTTTTCGTCTTGACAGTCGTCAAAATATTCGTATATTTGCGGTGTGATTCATAAAAGCGCAAATCGATATGGAGCAACTGGTGATAGGCCGCAAGGCAGAGATGGAGATGCTTAGGAGATACATAGATTCGCCTAAGTCGGAGATGGTAGTGGTGTATGGGCGTCGCCGCGTAGGCAAGACGTTTATCGTGCAAAACGTGTGCCAAGGGCAATACTCATTCTACATGACTGGCCTCTACAGGCGACCCAAGAAGCAGCAACTCGCCAACTTCGCCAATGCCTTGGCCGTATACTCAGGGCAAGACCTGCCTATTCCGACCTCTTGGCAAGAAGCCTTCGAGCAACTGCGTCGCTATTTGTCACAAATTACCGAGGGGCCCAAAGTGATTTTCCTCGACGAATTGCCGTGGATGGAGACATCAAAGAGCGACCTCGTGCCAGCCCTTGAGGCTTTCTGGAACGGATGGGGAGCAGCCCAGGGCAACCTGAAGCTTATCCTTTGCGGGTCAGCCACCTCTTGGATTGTAAAGAAGATATTCAAGAATAAGGGAGGTCTGTTCAATCGCGACACCTGTCGCATTTTCT